>DLMI01000129.1:68219-107968 GCA_002478145.1 Acidobacteria bacterium UBA7540 | reverse complement strand
TTGCTTGCGAATGAGGTCGAGGAGCAAGTCCAGCGGCCCTTCGTACATCGCCAGCTTGACCAGGGGTGGCGGTGTTCCGCCGTGCGTGAGACGCTTGGGAGCAGGGAGCGGAAGCGGCCCTTCCTCCGCCCTGCACTGTGCGGTGCAGGGCTCCGCCTCGGCCGACCCCTCGCTCGGGGCCGGCACAAGAGGTCCTGCGCTTAGCTCGCCCTCGGGCGGATTCACGACCGGTTGGTCGGAGCGGGTTTTCGGGTTGCGGGGATCGTCACTCATTCAAGTCAACTTCACTGCCGCTCGCACTTCCCTCATCGTAGCCTGGGCCACGGCGCGGGCTTTTGCCGTTCCTTCCTCGAGCACGTCCCACACTTTCTGGGGGTTCTGCTCATAAGGTTTGCGGCGTTCCTGAATGGGCGCGAGAAACGCATTCAGATGCCCCGCCGCAAGCTTCTTGCAATCCACACAACCGATCTCCGCCGTGCGGCACTCGTGGTTCACACGATCGATTGTCCCCTGAGCGGAGAAAATCTTGTGCAGGTCGAACACCGGGCAGACGTCCGGATTGCCGGGGTCGTTGCGGCGCTTGCGAGCCGGATCGGTCACCATCGTGGCGAGCTTTTTCGAAACCACATCTGGTGCGTCGGTCAGGAAAATCGCGTTGCCGTAACTCTTCGACATCTTGCGGCCGTCCGTACCCGGCAGTCGCGGCGCGGAAGTCAGGAGGGCTTCCGGCTCAGGGAAAATGCGGCGAAGCTTCGCGAGCCCTTTGTTCAAGTACTCCGCCCGTTGCTCGAGCGAAGCCTCGCGGAAATGGGGCGCGGCGAGCTGCTTCAGGTCTCCACCCACATCGCCAACCACGCCCACAGGGAGTCCGGGATCAGTGCTCACGCCTGCAACCTCTTCCAACTCCCCAAATGCCAAGTTGAACCGTCGAGCGACTTCGCGAGTAAACTCGACGTGCGGCACCTGGTCTTCGCCCACGGGCACGTAGTTTGCCTTGTACATCAGGATGTCGGCAGCCTGAAGCAGGGGATAACCGAGAAAGCCATAGGTGTTGATGTCATGGTCGCGAATATTTTCGAGTTGCTCTTTGTACGTGGGCACGCGCTCCAGCCAACTGAGTGGTGTCACCATGGAAAAGAGCAGGTGCAGTTCCGCATGTTCCGGCAGACGCGACTGGACGAAAAACGTGGCCTTGTTGGGATCCAGCCCGCAGGCCAGCCAGTCGGTAACCATTTCCCAGGTGTCCTGGCGCAGGTCGAGGGTATTCTCGTAGCCGGTGGTCAGCATGTGCCAGTCAGCCACAAAGTGGTAGCTCTCATACTCATCTTGCAACTTGACCCAATTCTGAAGCGCGCCCACCAGGTTGCCGAGGTGCAGTTTGCCTGTGGGGCGCATGCCGCTCAAAATCCGAGGACGTCGGTTGCTTGCCTGGCTCAATGGATTTGCCCTTTTATTCCCCCATGAAGATAGCGCGCTGCGCGCACACCCATCCCGCGCAATCTGCGCAATTCGCCATCCTAGCACAGGTACAGCGAAACGCGAAGTAAGCGCCATCGCAGTCCGGCACCCACGAAGGCTGCAAAAAGTGCCTAAAAGTCAAACAGCCTGTTATAATGCCAGATTATGCGGTTAGTAGAGTTTCCGTAGGCGGGGTGCCCATGAGCAGAATCAGGATTGCGGTTGCATTTGGCTTGGGGTTGTTCCTTCTCTGGACTGCCTGTAGAGGCGGCGAGCTACCTGGCGCGAAGATCAAGGTGGGAGAGAAGATGGCCGATTTCACGCTTCAGGATGTTAACGGCAAGGCGCATAGTCTCTACGAATTTGAGGGAAAGAAGGCTGTGGCGGTCATCTTCATCGCCACCCGCTGCCCTTACTCAAATGCCTTCAATCACGTGATGGCCAACCTGGCGCATGAGTACGAGAGTCGGGGAGTTGCCTTCATCGGAATCAATGCCAATAAGACTGAACCGGTTACGGAGGTGGGGGAACACGCTCGCGCTCATGGCCTCGACTTCCTTATTCTCAAAGACGAGGGGAACCAAATCGCCGACCGGCTGGGCGCCTCCGTAACACCCGAAGTATTTCTGTTGGACAGTCAATGGACGCTGCGTTACCACGGGGCGCTTGGGAACAGTCACCAGCCCACCACCAACCCTGACAAGACCACGGATGATGAAATCCGCCCGGCACTCGACGCCGTGCTAGCCGGGAAATCCGCCAGCGTGACTGAGACAAAGGCGTTCGGCTGCACCATCAAACGTGTCCGAGCGGACTAGAGTGGATCGCGCCTTGGATAGCAGAATAAGACTGCTGCGGGCTTCCGGAATAGCCGCGCTGCTTCTCGGCGCAGCCTGTTCGCACTCCGTGATTCCTTCCGAACCACCGCCGCCCAGGGGGATTGTTGATCTGGATGAAAACGGATGGGACCGGCTGCGGGCTCAGCAGCGAGGCCGAGTTTTGGTGGTCAATTTCTGGGCAACCTGGTGCGATCCCTGCCGGGAGGAATTCCCTAACTTGGTCCGCCTCCACAATACCTACCGCAGCCACGGGCTCTCTGTATTGGCGATCTCCATGGATGAGCCGGAGTCCGTTCCCGCCATCGAACAATTCTTGAAATCGCAGGGAGCGAACTTCGGAAGTTACCGGCAGCATTTCAAGGACTTTGAGGCGCTCGTGAATTCCATCAATCCACGCTGGGGCGGCGCCATACCTGCCACTTTTCTCTACGACCGCGAGGGACGGCTGGTTGAAAGCTGGCAGGGTGCGACGACGTTTGAGGAATTTGAACGCGCGGTCAAGCCGCTGCTGCCCTGAAGAGTCGAGGAGTCGAGAAGTCGAGGAGTCGAGAGTCGAAGGTCAAAGAGTGAAGGACCTTACTTTCCAGCATCCTGTTAGATGAGGACAGGAGAGGAGGATTATCGTGTGTCCCTGGATCCCAGAGCGAGATTCCTCTCCCGCGACTGCGGGATCGGAATGACAGCCAGACGTGGTTTTGACCTTCGACTCTCGACTTCTCGACTCCTCGACTTCTCGACGAGGAGGTTTGGCGATGAATTCTGCAGTCATCCGTTTTCTGGGCGGGATTTCGCTCCTGCTCGGTGCCTGTCTGGCTTTCGGGATCGCAGCGCCTGCCCAGATGGGGAACGAACCCTGGAATGCGCAGGGAATCATCAATACATCCGCAAGTCCCAAGGCAAAGTTACATTCGGTGCCCATTCGCGCCGTAACCATGGGTGAGGGATTCTGGTCTGAGCGAATGCAGACGAATGCGGAAAAAAGCATCCCCACCTTGCTGGGACTCCTGGAAGAACACGGTGTGGTGGACAACTTTCGGCGTCTTTCGGGCCGCAAGAACGCAGGCCGCAGGGGGCCGCTTTACACCGACTCCGATCTCTACAAGTGGATGGAAGCGGTCGCATTCGTTCTGCAATCGGGTGACCGGCCGCAGCTTCGCGAAACGCTTGATAAGCTCATTGACGATGTGCTGGCCGCCCAGGAACCCTCCGGATATCTGAACACTTACTATGTTGGGGATCGCGCCAAGTTGCGATTTTCCGAGATGTACCGCAGCCACGAGTTGTACTGCCTGGGTCATCTGTTGCAGGCTGCCATCGCCTATTACCGCGCCACGGGGAACAGGAAGCTCCTGGATGGCGGGATCAAGTATGCCGACTATGTATTGCACACCCTTGGACCCGAAAAGAAACCCGCTTTGACCGGACACCCGGAATTTGAAATGGCGCTGGTGGAGCTTTACCGCACTACCGGCGACAAGCGCTATCTGGATTTCGTCCACTATTTGTTTACCGGCGAAAAGCTGCGCTTGCAACTCACGGACGAGCAGGTGACGTACCTGTTCAGTGGGATACCTTTCACTTCACGAATGGAACTTGAAGGCCATGCGGTGCGGGCTCTTTACGCGTGCAGCGGAGCCACGGACTACTACCTCGAGACAGGCGATGCCGAATATCTCGAAACCCTCGGCCGGCTTTGGAAAGACTTGGTCGAACGGAAGATGTACATTACCGGCGGAGTGGGATCGTACGCGGAGGGGGAATCGGTGGGCGTGGCCTATGACCTCCCGAACGAGCGGGCCTATGCAGAAAGCTGTGCGGCCATTGCCAACATGATGTGGAATTGGCGGATGCTGGCGGCCAGCGCCGGCGCCCCCTACGCCGATGTTATTGAAAAGGCGCTTTACAACGGAATCAACTCCGGCATGTCACTTTCCGGGACGCTCTATTGTTATCGCAATCCCCTGGAGTCCCGAGGCAAGGAAGACATTCGCCAGCCCTGGTACGATACCACGTGCTGCCCCCCGAACCTCGAGCGGACTTTCGCTTCGATTCCTGGCTATCTCTACTCGACGGACTCCTCCGGCGTTTACGTCCATCTCTACCACTCTTCCACCCTCGACTGGCATTTGGAGGACGGCACAGGGCTCACGCTTGCCCAGCAAACGAAGTACCCTTGGGATGGCGACATCACCTTGAAGATCAGCCCGGCTAAGGCCGCAACGTTCACGCTCTATCTGAGGATTCCGGGCTGGGCGAGCAAGGCCACGGTTACGTTGGATGGCAAGCCCGCTCCCGGGAAGCCAAAACCGGGCGACTATTTCGCCATTCGTCGGGAGTGGAAGGCCGCCGGCACCGTTCGCTTGCAGTTGGACATGGCCCCGCACCTGGTGGCGGCTAATCCCCTCGTGCGTGAGGATTACGGACGAGTTGCCGTGCAGCGTGGACCCCTGCTGTATTGCCTGGAACAGGTGGACCAGGAGGACCGAGGCTCTGTCTTCGATGTTGTGCTACCAGCGGTCCCTGATCCGAGCCAGGGGTTTACGTCTGAGTTTCGCGCCGACATGCTTGGGGGAATCGTGGTGTTGAAGCACAAAGGCATGGCAACGCCTAAGCCGCTTTCCGAAGAACCACTGTATCAGACCATTGAGAGGACGCCCCGAAGGGAGGAGAAGGAGGTTAACCTGACTTTCATCCCCTATTACGCTTGGGCCAATCGGCTTCCGGGCGCCATGGAAGTTTGGATACCCTACGCCTCGGGTGGCAAAGTTGTGAAGTAATCCGCAGATTACACAGATTTCTCAGATCAGGAAAACTGAAGACAAACGCGCTGCAGAAAGAACAGAAAGCAGGCAAGGCGGGGGCCTCGTGGCCTGCCATCCTTCACGTTCAAGCAGCTCCCTACTGCTTGGCCTTTCCGTTTTTCATCTGTGCCATCTGCGAAATCTGTGGATTGCTAAAAAGCCAGATAAACCGGATTCTCGAGAATCTGTTTGAGCGTCTGGAGGAACTTCGCCCCGGTGGCGCCGTCCACCACGCGATGGTCGCAGGAGAGCGTCATGCGGCAGCGGAGGCCCACTTCGACCTGGCCCTTCACGACCACAGGTTTCTCCGCCACCGCGCCCACGGCTAAGATTGCGCCCTCCGGCGGGTTGATCACAGCCGAGAACTCTTCAATCCCCATCATGCCGAGGTTGGAGAGGGAAAACGTGGCGCCGGTGTACTCGTCCGGATTCAGCTTGCGGCTGCGCGCCCGAGCGATGAGGTCTTTCGCTTCCCGCGAGATCTCCTGCAGGCTCTTGCCCTCGCAATTGCGAATCACCGGCGTGATCAGTCCCCCCTCCTCCACGGCTACGGCAACGCCGAGATGAATGCGGCGGTAGTAGCGGACCGCCTCGCCCTGGAAGGATGCGTTCACCTGCGGATGCAACTGCAGCGCGGCGGCGCAGGCTTTGAGGATGATATCGTTATAAGAAAGGCTCAACTCCGGGTTCAAAGCCTTCGCCGATTCACGCAACTCTTTCGCGCGGCCCATGTCCACTTCAATCGTCAGGTAGAAGTGCGGGACAGGAGCCTTACTCTGCACGAGACGAGTGGCGATGACTTTTCGCATGGAGCTCAGGGGTTCGTCGTAGAACTCCGGACCGGTGGGTGCAGGAGCGGGCCGTCTTGGCAACGTGGGCGCCGGAGCGGGCAGGTGCGCACCAGCGCTTCCAGCCTCAGGAACACGCGCCGCCCTGGCTTCAACTGCCAGGGCCGCAACGCGTTCCACATCCTGGCGCACAATCCTCCCTGCCGGACCCGAGCCCGCGATACGATTCAGATCAAGGCCCATTTCCTGAGCCATTCTTCGGGCGAGCGGCGAGGCCAAAACCCGTCCGCCATCTGCGGGTTCGTGAGCGGAAGGTGTAGCGCCCCGACTCGTCGGGGCATGTGCCGGTCCCGCATGCGGGACCGGCGCTACGTCGGTCGCCGCTGGCGAGGCACTGGTGGCGGGGCGCTGAGGCGCAGCCGCTACGGGCGCTGGGGCCGGGACAGTACTCCCGGCAGGGGGTTGCGCGCCCGCCGAGCCTTCACTTTTGAGCAACGAGGAAATATCCTCATCCGGCTTGGCGATGACAGCGAGCAACTCTCCTACGGGAACCACCTTGCCAGCCTGAACAAGAATCTTGCGCAACACGCCGCTGCCCATCGCCTCGACTTCCATATCGACCTTGTCGGTCTCAATCTCGACGACGCTTTCTCCAGTTGAGACCTGGTCCCCTTCCTTTTTGAGCCATTTGAGGACCTTGCCCTCTGTCATCGTATCGCTGCCTTTCGGCATCAGTACCTTGACCGTCATTGGGGTCCTTTCGTCCAACGCGTCGTAGCGCCGCCATCTCGGCGGTCCCGCCGCGCGGGACCGGCAAGATGCCTGCGCTACTTCAATGGGAATTCGCACTCACGGGCCGCCGGTAAAGCACCTTGTTCACCGCATCCTTCACATGCTGTTTGTCTGGAAAGGCCAAGTGCTCCAGATTCTTCGCGTAGGGTGTGGGCACATCGGCGCCGGTTACCCTCAAGATCGGCGCATCGAGGTAATCGAAAGCACGGAACTGGAGGACGTCGACGATCTGCGCCCCCACCCCGCAGAACGGCCAACCTTCCTCCACAATGACCGCTCGGTTCGTCTTCTTTACCGATTGCACAAGAGTTACGGTGTCGAGCGGGCGGAGCGTTCTAGGGTCAATCACTTCAACATCGACACCTTCTCTCTCCAGGTCGGCGGCGGCCTCGAGGGCCACGAACACCATCTTGGAATGGGCGATCAGAGTAACGTCTTTGCCCCGCCGTTTGATGTCGGCGACTCCCAATGGAATCAGACACTCGCCCTCGGGAACTTCGCCGCGCGTTCCGTATAGCACCTCAGACTCAATAAAGACCACAGGATTGTCGTCACGAATGGACGTCTTGAGCAGTCCTTTGGCATCCGCGGGTGTCGAGGGCATGACCACCTTTAATCCCGGAACGTGGCAAAACCACGATTCCAGCGCCTGCGAATGTTGTGCGGCAAGTTGGTGCGCTGCGCCGCCTGGACCGCGAATCACCAGGGGGACGGGGAATTGCCCTCCCGACATGTAGAGCATCTTGGCCGCGCCGTTCACGATCTGGTCGAGCGCCAGGAGCGCAAAGTTGAACGTCATCATCTCGACGATCGGCCGCAGGCCCACCATGGCGGCCCCAACGCCAAGACCCGTAAAACCAAGCTCGGTGATGGGCGTGTCCAGCACGCGCATCGGCCCGAACTCCTCCAGCATCCCTTTGCTGACCTTGTAAGCCCCCTGGTAGAAGCCAACCTCTTCACCCATCAGGACGATAGTCTCATCACGCCTCATCTCTTCCCGCATGGCCTGATTCAACGCCTCACGGTAAGTCAGGATCGACATAGAAAACCCCTCACAATCCGGCCGCTTCAGCCCACGTAAACGTCGGTATAAAGCTCCTGCGGTTCTGGCTCCGGGCTGCGTTCGGCGAAGGCTACGGCTTCCTCCACGATATCGCGGATCTTCTGATCCAGCTCTTCCAGAAACTCAGAGTCGATTAGGGCGATCGTTTCAAGAGCGGCTGTCAGATTCTTGATGGGGTCGTGGTGACGCTGCTCTTCGACTTCCGATTTGGTGCGGTAGTGGCCGTGGGCGGGATCTGACATCGAATGGCCCATGAAGCGATAAGTGCGGGCTTCGATGAGGGTGGGGGCGCTCGCCTTCCGGGCTCGCTCGACGGCCTCTTTGAGCACTTCTCGAACCGCCAGAACGTCCATCCCGTCCACCCAGGTGCGCGCCATGTTGTACGCACAGGCTTTCTGCGAAAGGTCGTAGAGAGATGAAGCGCGCTCGACCGGCGTGCCCATCCCGAAGCGGTTGTTCTCACAGATGAACACCACCGGCAGCTTCCACAGCGCCGCCAAGTTCAGCGACTCGTGGAACGATCCGATATTGACTGCCGCCTCGCCGAAAAAAGCAAGCGTGACGCGCGACTGTTTAAGGTACTTGGAGGCAAAAGCAGCTCCAACCGCAAGCGGGATCTGGCCTCCAACGATGGCATGTCCCCCCAGGAAGCGCCGGCGTTTGTCAAAAAGGTGCATCGATCCGCCTTTACCCTTCGAGACGCCACTCTGCTTCCCACACAACTCCGCCATCACCTCGCCCGGGTCCATTCCCCTCACCAGGGCGTGCCCGTGCTCGCGGTAGGACGTCAGGATGTAGTCATCAGGTTCGAGCGTCGAAATTGCTCCCACCCCCACCGCCTCCTGGCCGATGTACAAGTGGCAGAATCCGCCAATCTTTCCCAACGTGTAGAGTTCCGCCGCCTTTTCCTCGAAGCGGCGAATCAGAAGCATTTGTTCAAGCAGGGTCTTTAACAGCGCAGGGTCTTCTCGCCGCGCGCGCTCTTCCAGGGTCTGTGCCGGCGGGTGGTCCGGTCCACAGAAAAGCTCGGTTAGGTTCGCGGTGTTCGAGCCTACATCCGACGGTTGCATCAAAGTCCTCCACGTGAACGCCACACTTCCCCTGCAACGGCAGAGCAGGAAGTCGCTGCCGCAACAAGCGGTGGCACGGAAATCACTAACACTCCCACGCTATCCTCTTTATTCTATCTGGATTTTCAAATAAGAAAAGGCCCCAGCAGCTTGTACCGGGAGGGAATTGGAAACTGGGAATTGGAAAATGGAAACTGGCGGCCTTGTTTTCCAGTTTCTATTTTCCAATTTCCAGTTTCATTCAGTGCCTCACAGAGCGTCGATTTTTGGCCGTATTCTTCGCTTTGATTGACGTTTTTTGCCCTGGAAATGTAGTTCGTTTTGAAGCCCAAAAGACGCTAACCCCTTTGTTTTCAGTAGAACCTTCGGTTCGTTCCGTCTAAATAGTATCTTTTCGCCTTCTCTGCCCATCTTCCGCCACCGGCAGGCCGAGTCCGAACCCTCTTCGCGCGCTCTTTCGGCGTGTTTACCATAGGTCAACTCGAATAGCCTATCGTAAATCCAGCCGTATGTCAAGCGGCAAAGTGCAGGATGGGGATGAGCAGAATTCAAGATTCAGGATCCGCACTAAGATTTATCTTGACCCCCCGGACCGTACGGTAAACCTTTTAGCAGGAGAGGTTTGACAGTCGTAGTGTAGCGCCACTGGGCATGTTGGGCACCCTATTCTCGCTCTTTGACCCGGTTGAATGAAAAAAATCAAGCTGCCCCACTTCTTGTGCCCCACTTCTTTTGCTTGACCTGTCACGTGATTGGACTTTATATTAAGGCCATTGGAACGACAGGGCATTGGAGTGCTTTTGGTGCACAGACAAGTTGCTAATTGCATACGATGTGGAGGCAAGAGTCGAGGGTGGGCATAAGGAGCCCCCATGTTTCGAAGATTTGGATTCGCCTCCTTCTCTGTCAGCGTGCTGGCATTTGTTTTCAGCGTCAATTTTGCTTCCGATGTAGAGGCTGGTGTTGGTACAAGAGAGGTAACACTGACCCCTTCCGTGATCGCTGAGGCACCTCGCACTGCAAACACGGAAGTACTATTGCGTTCTGAGGCGGTCGGGTGTAGCTTGCCCTTAGGGCGGAAAATGAGAACGGTAATCCCAGTTCACAGAAGCAGGTTGACGGAAAAGACTGGTTATTGGCCACACAATTCAAATGGAATACTATTATAGCTCTGTCTCCCAAAAGGAGAGATTCCGCGCTCTCGAGAGCCAAAGGAGCCAACTGATGAACCAACCAGGAAAAGGCTATGGAGTGGCAGTCCTACGAGGACTGTATGTGGTGCTGTGTTCGGCCATGCTCCTCTTCGTCATGGGAGCCAAGGCGCAGGCACAGTCCCTGCTGACGCGCCATGTGCGTCAAGAAGTAATCAGCGGTCAGGCGGCGTTCTTGAACCGGCTGCCCGAAACTCAGACCTTGCGCATCGACATTGTTCTGCCGCTGCGCGATCCGGCAGGGTTGGAAAAATTCTTGCAAGAGGTCTACGATCCTTCCAGCCCCTCCTACCGCCACTTCCTCACGGTGCCAGAGTTTACCGCGCGGTTTGGTCCCACCCAGGAAGATTATTACGCCGTGATTGATTACGCCACATCGAACGGCTTCAAGGTGGTGGGCGGCTCCCGCGATGGTATGGACGTGCAGCTCGAGGGCTCGGTGACGAGCATCGAGGCAGCCTTTAATGTGAGCATGGGTGTCTACCAGCACCCCACGGAAAACCGCACCTTCTATGCTCCGGACCGGGAGCCCATGGTGTACCTGCCCTTCCCGCTGTGGCATATCTCGGGTTTGGACAACTATTCGATCCCGCATCCCCTCTACAAGCATAGAAATCTGACTGTGAAGTCCAATGCCACTACGGGCTCCGGCCCTTCGAGCTCTTTTTTAGGCAGCGACATGAGGGCAGCCTACTACGAGGGGACGGCTCTTACCGGCGCCGGCCAGAACATCGGGTTGCTGGAGTACTACGGATATGATATATCCGACTTGAACACTTACTACACGAACGCTGGTCAAACGAGAACTGCCGCTGTCACTGGCATTTCCACGGATGGAACCAGCTTGAGCTGCACCTATCCAAGCTGTGATGATACTGAACAGATCCTCGACATAACTCAGGCGCTCGGCATGGCCCCGGGCATAACCACACTGTATGTGTACGTGGGGTCCACAGATTCCGCCATTCTCAGTGCCATGACTACGCACACTCCGTTGCCTGCGCAATTGAGCTGTTCGTGGGGCTGGAGCCCGGCGGACCCCAGCACTGACGACCCGTACTACAAGAAGATGGCGGCACAGGGCCAGAGCTTCTTTGTGGCGGCCGGTGACAGTGACAAGTGGACGAAGGGCAATTACCCTTACCCGGCGGAGGATGCCAATGTCACTGCGGTCGGCGGCACGGATTTAACGACCAGTAGCGCGGGCGGCCCCTGGAGTTCGGAAAGCGGTTGGGTCGACGGGGGCGGCGGGATTTCCCCGGACAACATTGCGATTCCCACCTGGCAACAGCTCTCGGGCGTGATCAACTCGAGCAACAAGGGGTCCACGGTCTATCGGAACGGCCCAGACGTCTCGGCAAACGCGAATTTTACCTTTTACGTCTGTGCCGACCAAACCACCTGCACGGCAAACGAATATGGCGGGACCAGTTTTGCAGCGCCCATGTGGGCCGGCTACATGGCTCTGGTCAATCAACAGGCGCTTCTCAACGGCAATGCGCTGCTCGGCTTCATTAATCCGACCATTTATCCGCTGGGTCTGGGGTCAGGCTATGCTGCCGATTTCCACGACATCACCAGCGGCAGCAACGGCTATCCGGCAGTAACCGGCTACGATTTGGACACCGGCTGGGGCAGTCCGAATGGGTCTGGCCTGATCAACGCCCTTGCCGGAACGTCCTCGGCTCCTAACTTCACCATTTCTGCCTCACCCACTTCAGTCTCAGTGGTACGGGGTAGCAATGGCACCTCGACGATCACTACCGCCGTCTTGAACGGCTTTGACGCGGCTGTTGCCTTGTCTGCGACTGGCCAACCGTCAGGCGTGACCGTGAGCTTCAGTACCACGCCCATCCCCGCGCCGGGCTCTGGGACCTCAACCATGACCATGACCGTGGCCTCGACCACCGCGACCGGCACGTACCCGATCACCGTTACAGGCACGGGCGGAGGCGTTACGCACACGTCCACTGTCACTCTGACGGTAACCGCCCCCGCGAGTGCTAACTTCACCATCACTGCGTCGCCCACCGCGATTACCGTGGTCAGGGGCAGCTCGGGCACCTCCACGATCACCACGGCGGCGCTGAACGGCTTCAACTCGGCTATTGCCTTGTCTGCGACTGGCCAGCCCTCAGGCGTGACCGTGAGCTTCAGTCCCACATCCATCGCCGCGCCGGGCTCAGGCACATCGACTATGACGGTCAAGACGGGCTCGCGAACCACTGGAACCTACACCATCACCATAACCGGCAAGGGCGGAGGCAAAACGAATACGACGAAGGTCTCTCTCACCATCGAGAGATAGTGACATTGTAATGTTTCGGTGCTCACTCCGGTAAACTTGAGCAATGATTGGCCCGGATCATTTGGTCCGGGCCTTTCTTTTGTGCCGAGCATGTTCAACAGCCCGGCGGTGATGGTCCTCTACTCAATCCCACCTTGCGGGACCCCTGCCGGGGCTGTGGAACGACCACCCGAAAGGGGGAGACTTTGTCAGCTAACTTCTGACTCATGACACTAGCGACTCACAATCACGTGCTGTTCGCCCGCCAGTGAACCTGCCCTTTCCCACTTCTGCATTCTGCGTCGCTGCGCAGGCAGCCTCCGGCCACGCAAAATCTAGCAGGCACTTTCGTACCAGTACCTCCAAACTATAAGACGTGTCACGTGATTGGAGTTATTGTTAAGACCATTGGAACGATAGGGCGGTGCAGCGCTTTTGGTGCACTGACAACCAGCTATGCGCATTCAATGGTAGACAATAGTCAAGGTTTGGTTTAAGGAGCCCCCGTGTTTCGAAAAGTCGGTTTCGCCTCCTTCTCCGTCGCTGTGCTGGCATTTGTTGCCAGCTTTAGTTTTGCCTCCTATATAGAAGCTGCTGTTAATGCCGGGCAGCGGACGCGTGCTCTCATCACGCAGCAGATTGACGAAAGTAAGCTGGTCACGCTCAAGGGGAACACGCGTCCCGAAGCGAACGCGATGAACGATCGTGGCGCGGTGGCTGACGACTTCCAAATCGAGCATGTGCTGCTCCAGTTGCAGCGCCCTCCCGAGCAGGAGCAGGCGCTCAAGGAATTCATCGATCAACTCCACGACCCTGCCTCGCCGAACTTCCACCGATGGCTCAGCGCGCAGGAATTCGGAGAGAAGTTCGGTTTAGCGCAGGACGACCTTAACACGATCACCTCTTGGCTCCAGTCGCACGGCTTTCAGGTCAACGTGGTCTATCCCAGCGGCATGTTGATTGATTTTTCCGGCTCCGCAGGCCAGGTGCGCGAGGCCTTCAGGACTGAGATTCATGACCTTGAGGTAAGAGGCGTGAAGCACATGGCCAATATGAGCGACCCGCAGATTCCAGCCGCGCTCGCGCCGGCCGTGGTGGGCGTCGTCTCCCTGCACGACTTCAGGCCCCACCTGATGAACAAGCTCCGGCCCAATTACACCGTTACTTCCGGTGGCTACGCCTATCAGGTGGTCGTGCCCGCGGACCTGGCCACCATTTACAATTTGAATCCGCTTTTTGGCGCAGGTTATTCGGGCCAGGGCCAGACCATCGTAGTGATCGAAGATACCAACGTTTACAGCACTTCGGACTGGACCACCTTCCGTTCAGCGTTCGGCCTTTCAGGCTATACCGCGGGCTCCTTTACGCAAGTCCACCCGGCGCCTGGCAGTGGCACCAACAACTGTAGCAATCCTGGCGTTAACGGCGACGATGGGGAAGCGATCCTGGATGCGGAATGGGCCAGCGCGGCGGCGCCTAGCGCGGCCATCGAGCTGGTGTCGTGCAGTGATACCAACACTACGTTTGGCGGTCTGATTGCCCTCCAGAACCTCCTCAACGAAAGCAGTACACCGCCCGCCATCGTAAGCATCAGCTACGGCGAGTGCGAGGCATATAACGGCGCATCGGCCAACGCGGCGTACAGCTCGGCGTATCAGCAAGCCGTGTCAGAGGGAGTCTCTGTTTTTGTTTCCTCGGGCGACGAAGGCGCGGCCAGTTGTGATGCAGACGAATCGAATGCAACTCACGGCATCGGCGTCAGCGGGTTTGCCTCCAGTCCTTACAACGTGGCGGTGGGCGGGACGGACTTCGGCGACTCGTACGCCAACACCAACAACTCTTATTGGAACACGAGCAACACGTCCACCTACGGCTCGGCGCTGTCTTATATTCCGGAAATTCCGTGGAACGACTCTTGCGCCAGTACGCTGATTGCTTCCTACGAAGGCTATGGCGCAACCTATGGCTCGAGTGGGGTTTGCAACAGCGGCAGCGGCGGGAATCTTCTGACCGTTGTCTCCGGCAGCGGCGGCCCGAGTGGTTGCGCGACCGGAACCCCGTCCACCAGCGGCGTCGTCAGTGGAACGTGCAAGGGGTACGGCAAGCCTTCGTGGCAGTCGATCGTCGGCAACCCGAGCGACGGCGTGCGAGACATCCCGGACGTCTCGCTGTTCGCTGCCAACGGCGTCTGGGGGCACTGGTACGTGTTCTGCTGGTCTGACACCGCCAATGGTGGAGCTTCCTGTTCAGGAGCTCCCAGCGGCTGGGCCGGCGCGGGAGGCACGTCGTTCTCTTCGCCCATCATGGCCGGCATCCAGGCGTTGGTGAACCAGGAGACAGGCTCCAAGTGGGGCAACCCGAATCCCGTGTACTACCAACTCGCCGCCAGCGAGTATGGCTCGAGTGGCAACCCCTCCTGCAATTCCACCAGTGGCAACAGCGTTGCCAGCTCCTGCATTTTCTATGACGTGACCCAGGGCGACATGGACGTGAATTGCACGGGCTCCAACAATTGCTACAGGCCTTCGGGCACGAATGGCGTGCTCTCCAGCTCCAGCAGTTCATACTCGAAAGCCTATGGCGCAACCACCGGCTGGGACTTCGCCACCGGAATCGGCACTGTCAACGCCTACAACTTGGCGACCAACTGGAATTCGGGCGTGGTGACCCCGCCCTCCAGCATCGCCATCAGCAGCGTGAACCCCGGTTCGGTCACGCTTGCTCGGGGGGGCAGCGGGCAGGGCCTTACCGTTAACCTCACTCGCAGCAACTTCCCCGGCAGCGTCACGCTTTCGACCAGCAGCCTGCCCACCGGCGTTACCGCTACGTACACCCAGCCGAGCACTGGGATCTCCGGCACCATCAGCCTCAAGGCCGCCAGCAACGCCGCTCTGGTCAGCAACCAGTCCGTCACCATCACCGCCAGTGGGAGCGGGGTTTCTGCCACCGCCACCTTCACCCTGACGGTGACCACCCCCACCATCGCTATCAGCAGCGTGAGCCCCAGTTCGGTCACGCTCGCTCGGGGTAGCAGCGCGAGCCTTACCGTCAACCTCACTCGCAGCAACTTCACCGGCAGCGTCACGCTCTCGACCAGCGGCCTGCCCACCGGCGTTACCGCTACGTACACCCAGCCGAGCACGGGGAACTCCGGCACCATCAGTCTGAAGGCCGCCAGCAATGCCTCTCTGGTCAGCAGCCGGTCCACCACCATCACCGCCAGCGGCAGCGGGGTCTCTTCCGCCACCGCCACCTTCACCCTGACGGTGACCACCCCCACCATCGCTATCAGCAGCGTGAGCCCCAGTTCGGTCACGCTCGCTCGGGGTGGCGCCGCGAGCCTTACCGTCAACCTCACTCGCAGCAACTTCACCGGCAGCGTCATGCTCTCGACCAGCGGCCTGCCCACCGGCGTTACCGCTACGTACACCCAGCCGAGCAAGGGGAACTCCGGCACTATCAGTCTGAAGGCCGCCAGCAATGCCTCTCTGGTCAGCAGCCGGTCCACCACCATCACCGCCAGCGGCAGCGGGGTCTCTTCCGCCACCGCTGCCTTCACCCTGACGGTGAGCTCCTCCGCCACCAGTAGCCACTAGAGTTAAAGTCGCCATTGGCTTCGATTGCGTCAAAGTAGCTGGTTTTGGTTGAAGACGCGGTTCTTCGGGTTGCTCGAAATCTTCCTCATCCCGCTCTGCGGGACGGGGCAAGCATCTCGGCCCGAGTGGGCCTCTTGCATAGGGACCTGTCAAATCCATCATTCGTAGCGAAGAGCCTGCACGGGATCCAGCTTGGCGGCGCGCGCGGCCGGATAGAGCCCGGAGATCATGCTGATCACGATGGCAAAAGCAATCGCTCCGGCAACCAGCCACCACGGAACCGCCCAAAGTTCCTCAGAGGGCAGGTTTTGACGGTGCAGGTAGACGTTCGCGCCGGCGTTGATCAGCCGGCCCATCGCCCAGCCCAGTGCCACTCCCAGCATCCCACCCACCAAGCCCATCACCGCGGCCTCGGCAAGGAAAAGTTTCTTGACGTCCCCGTCGCTGGCGCCGATCGCCTTCATGATTCCGATTTCGCGGCGGCGCTCGAGGATGGCCATCACCAGCGTATTGACGATCCCGAGCGCGGCAACCGCCAGCGCGAGGCTGCCGAAGATCCCAAGGAAGAGGTCGAGCACGGCGAAAAAGCGCCGCAGGCTGCGCGCGGCGTCGAGAGTCGAGAAGGTGCTGAAACCCATCTTCCGGATGGCGTCCTGCACCGACTCGACTCTGTCCGGACTTTTCACGCGCACGCTGAGGCTGAGATACGCGGGCACATTTGAAAAGTCTGGCTCACTGCCGCGCAGCCCAGAGGGTAGCATGACATGGAGTTTCTCCACCATCGGAAGCGGGATGAACACCCGGGCACCCGAGGCGCCGCGCATGCCCTCGGGGTCCTGGTCGGTGACGGCGACGATGCGCAGCTTTCTCTCGCGCGGTACGACCGAGAAGGCCGCCATCGCGGGAGGCTGGGGCGCATGCTTTAGGGCGCCGGAGCGATCGCCCGCGCCGCCGCCTTCCGCCGGCTTCGATTCTGGCGCCGCCGGTGACGGTACCCGCTCCGCGTAGCGCAGCGTCAGTTCCTTCCCAATCAAGGTCTGTGTCTGGCCGCTCAGCTTCGAACTGGATTCCCCCAGCTTCTGGCGAATCCCTAGGAGTTCGTCCGCGAACTGGATTTGCAAGATGGCTTCCTCGGCGGCATCCGAGGAGAAGAAACGGCCCTGCATGTTGTCGAATGCATCTTTGTCTCGGGCGGAGAGCGGAAGGCCAGCCACCATAGCGAGGTGTGGCTTACCTTCGTAGCGCACCTCGCTGATGAAGCGGAGGTCGGGCACCGCTTCGAGAACGTTGGGCAGACGCGCCATTTCGGCTCGCGCCTTTTCGTCAAGAGGCCGGCTCTCGGCAGGAGGCACCCCGTTCCGGTTTTCGGCGCGGTCGAAGCCCCGCAGACTGCGGCGCGAGGTGACGACGATTGTGTCGAAGAGCCCGGACCTTGCGAGCCGGCGGTCGGCTAACTGCTGGAGCCCGATGCCGAGCGAGAGCATCGCAACCAGGGACGCTACGCCCACTCCGATGCCAAGTGTGGTGAGCGAGTTCCGGAACATGGATTCGCGAAGGTTGCGCGCCGCCAGATCAACCAGGTCGTCCGCCTTCACCGCCGCTCTCCTTCCTGCGTTTGCGTCCCCGCCGTTCCCTTGCCTGATCCCCCCGCGGCGACTCGTTGGAAGGCGGGAACATTGGCTTGTTCACCGACCACTTTGCCATCGGCCAGGAAGACCAGGCGTTCGGCGTAGCGCTCCGCGAGCGAGCGCTCGTGAGTCACCAGCAGCAGCGTCATGCCGAGCCGTTCGTTGCACTCATGGAGCAGGTCCAGGATCTCGTTTCCCGTGTGGCTGTCCAGATTGCCGGTGGGCTCATCGGCCAGGAGCAGGCTGGGGCGGTTCGCCAGCGCCCGGGCGAGCGCCGCGCGTTGCTGCTCACCGCCGGAGAGTTGGCTGGGGCGATGCGTCAGACGCCCTCCCAGGCCCACGCGCTGCAAGGCTTCGCGCGCCAGTGCCAGCCGCTGGCCACGCTCCGTTTCTGCAAACCGCATGGGCAACTCGACATTCTCGAGGAGCGTCATGGTGCCGACCAGGTTAAAAGCCTGGAAGACCATCCCTACACTGTGCCGCCGGTAGCGGGAGAGTTCTTCGCTCGACATCTCCGCCAGGTTGCCCCCGTTGACGATGACGGCCCCCGAGGTCGGGCGGTCAAGTCCGGCAATCAGATTCAGCAAAGACGACTTCCCCGAGCCGGAACTGCCGAGCAGCGCCACGAATTCGCCTGCCCCTACCTCGAGCGAGATTCCGTCAACAGCGCGGATCACCGAGTCGCCCATCGGATAGTGCCGGCAGACCGACTCGGTTCGAATTGTGCCGGCGCGCGTGGAGTTATCCGTCATCGCGATGCGTAGCCCCCCGCTCCGCGACCCCTGCGGAGTGAAGCAGTATAAGGCAAAAGCTTCCCGGCAGGCTGCTGAAAAATGGCCCTTTTCGGAGAGGCACCGGGCCGGCGTAGCGGGGGGAGGTTGCGGCCATCAACTCAGGTGCTGCGGCAAATGACTCTGAGAGGTAGGGGCAAAGGATTGAAGGCCCGGCTCACCTACGACATAAAGCCCGACCCGGGGAAGAATCACCCGCCACTGTTGGCTTGTGGGATGGTGTATATGGCAGCACTTATGCTACAAAATGGATGTGCTGTTTCCTTTGAAACAATTGAGTCATTTATTGAAAGCCCTGTCTGATCCCACGCGTCTGCGGATGGTTAACCTTTTGGACGCTCAAAGCCTCTGCGTTCGCGACCTACAAGAGGTGCTGGGCCTTTCGCAACCTCTCGTTTCCCATCATCTCGCCATCTTGCGCGAAGCGAATTTGGTCCGTACCCAGCGGCAGGGGGCCAGAGTCTGTTATTCCCTGTCTCGCGCGCCGTTCCTTAACTACCCTCTGCGCAAGTTCCTGAGCGAGATTGTTCCTTTCTTCCCGGAGCTTCAGGCGGATGTGAAAAACTCGCAGGAACTCAAAGGAAATAGCAGGTTGAAATCAGAAGGATCGTCGCGCCTCTCTGATTCGGAGCGCCCTACAGCGGGCCTCCGCAGCAACGCCAACGAAGGTGAGGACTCTGGTCCAGCCCCGGGTATCGCGCACTAAGCCGAAGGAGAGGAATTCCTCGGAGGAGTCCGGTGAAAATCAAGACGCTCATCTGCAACTGCAAAGGCTTGTCCCCGTCTTTCAAAGACTCGGATATGAATACGCTTCCCTTCGAAATCGAATCCGACCTCGATGTGGATTACGCCATTGTGCATCCGCAACTTTGCGGGGCGGGAGGAAGCAGGGTCCTGGAGGACGTCCTCCGCTCCGCCGAAGACGACCCCGATACCCTCGTCATCGTCGGCGCGTGCGAGGTGGAAGCACAACAAAAGCTATTTCAGAAAGTGTTCCGCAAGACAGGTTTCGATCAAGACCAATTCGTGGCGATAGATATTCGCAATACGACGAATGACGGAATCCTCGACCGGCTGCGGGGAAAAATAGCAGAACGGGTCCATGCCAAAGAAAAGCACCACTGAGCGCTTCGCGCGGGCAACCGGTCCGGTTCCTCGTCATATTAGGAGAGAATTTGGTGTCGATACCACGCAGGCAGAGAGAGCGGTTTCCCTGGTTTCCCACCATCAACGGCGACGTATGCCTCGCCGACCTGGAGTGCCTTAACTTCTGCCCCGCTGCTGTTTTTGATTGGGACCCGGCCACCGGCAAACCCGTGGTTGCGCGCCCCTTTGACTGTATCCCAGGCTGTCGCAGTTGCGCCGAGAACTGCAAAGCTAAGGGCATTTCGCTTCCTGGCAAAAAGGAAGTGGCGACGGCACTGAAGCGGATTCGCGCCGAAGATGGACTCCCCTCCCCACGTGGGGAGGGGCAGGGGTGGGGACGCGCCATGCCGCGACGATCTGACAAAGCCTCGAACCCTTACGGCCGCGCCGTGCGCCGCCGGAAATTGGCGGTCCGGCCTAGTTCAGGTAAGTGACCTCAGACCTGCTGCTTACGCGACGGGGATACACATGGAGGGCAAATGGAAACCAAGAAATCCCGAAAATCTTTCCGCTACCAAACCCACGCCGTGTGGAAACAAGCCCGCAGAATAAAGGCTTCGGCGGCTGGCAAGCCCGACCTGGAAATCTCCAGCCCACCGGAGTTCAAAGGCGATCAGGGCATTTGGACGCCTGAGGATTTGTTGGTGAGCGCCCTGAACACTTGCATCATGGAAACCTTTCTGGCCTTCGCAGAGCAGAAAGGATTGGGGCTGGCGGCTTACGACAGCTCCGCCGATGCGCTGCTCGAGTACAAGGACGGGAAATACCGCTTCACAGAAATCACCGTCCATCCGCAGGTGGCCCTGAAATCGCAGGATGACGTCGAGCGCGCCCGCCAAATCATGGAGAGCGCTCACGCCAACTGCTTCGTCTCAAACTCCATCACCTCCTCTGTCAGCGTTCTTCCCGAATTCCGCGTTATGGATTAGAATGCCTTCCTGCGGCTTCGCTCCGCCGTGGCGGACTATGCGCAAAGGCTCTGCCTTTCCGGTCGAGAAGTCACACGTTTAGGCGCAATCTGGACCTGACAGGGAACGGAGAATCCCGGATGAAGAGACTCTTTCAGGGAATTGCCCTAGCCTTCTTGCTCGCCCTTAGCTTGAGAGCTGCTTTCGTTGGTTCAGCCTCTGCCGCCGTGGCGAACTCGAAGGACGTCCTACTCTCTGCCATGCAGCAGGAACTTCAGCGGGCCCAAGGTGAGTTGGGAAAGCTAGATCCCGCCCCCTACTTCATGAGCTATGCGATCCACGATCAGAGCCTGGAGCTGGCAGTTGGGAGCCAAGGCAGTGTGGTCAATTCCATGAGCACCCGTACGCGTTCCGCCGATGTCATCGTGCGTGTGGGCTCTCCCGCGCTGGACAACACCCACGAGGACAATCGGCCCTCCGGCATCAGTTCAGGGACGATTCCGCTGGCCGACGACGCCGACGCCATTTCCCATGTGCTGTGGCAATTGACTTACGGCGAGTACCGCAAGGCCTCGCAGGCTTATTTGAAGGTTAAGACGGCTACTGAGGTTAACGCCAAGGAAGAGGACACCTCGCCGGACTTCTCGCAAGAGGCGTCGCAGATCCACACGGATTACAACGAGCTCGCGGCTCCCCAGGACCAACGAGTGCTGGAGGGGATGGTCCGGCGTTATTCGGCGTGGTTCGCGAAGTACTCGTACGTTTATCGTTCAACCGTGATGCTAATGGTAGAAAGGGCTCGCTGGCATTTTGTTTCCACTGAGGGGACTCGCGTCGTCGCTCCCAGCGCTTCGGTCAGACTGACGATTGAGGCGGAGACGCAGGCCGACGACGGCATGGAACTGATGCGGGTGGAGACCTTTCAGGCGGAGACTGCCGACCACTTGCCCGGCGACACTGAAATAGCGGCGCGCGTGGATAAGATGGCTGCGGATCTCAAAGCCCTCCGTTCGGCCCCCCTGGCTGAACCCTACGATGGACCCGCACTGCTTTCCGGCCGTGCCGCGGCAGTGTTCTTCCATGAGGTATTAGGACACCGATTGGAAGGTCATCGCCAGCGGGGAGAGAATGAAGGTCAAACCTTCACCAAAAAGGTCAATGAGCCTGTGCTGCCGGAGTTTCTGAGTGTGATCGACGACCCCACCCAACGTGCCTTGAAAGGCGTGGACCTCGCCGGCTGGTACGAGTATGACGACGAAGGCGTGCCTGCCCGCCGCGTGGAAGTCATCAAGAATGGCGTGCTGAAGAGTTTCTTGATGTCGCGCATGCCCATCAAGGATTTTGGCAAATCAAACGGACACGGGCGCGCGCAACCGGGTTTGATGCCCACCGGACGGCAGGGCAACCTGATCGTGACTTCGTCGCGCACAGTCAAGGATGCGGAGCTACGCCATAAGCTGATCGAGGAGGTGAAAAGACAGGGCAAGCCCTATGGACTGTATTTCGAGGACATCGAAGGAGGATTCACGCTGACCGAGCGAGCATTACCCCAGTCGTTCCTGGTGTTGCCTATCCTCGTCTGGCGTGTTTATCCGGATGGTCGCCCGGACGAACTGACGCGCGGCGTAGATATCGTCGGTACGCCGCTGGCAGCGATGAGCCGCGTTCTGCTGACTGGCGAGAAAACTGAAGTATTCAACGGCATCTGCGGCGCGGAATCGGGCAGCGTGCCCGTTTCAGCCGCCGCCCCGGCGATGCTTTTCTCCGACATCGAGGTGCAGAAACGCGCCCATTCTCTCAACCGGCCGCCGATCCTGCCGCCACCCGGCTTCGAGGTGGGCGAATCCCAGGACGCCGCGAAGATTGGAGGCCGGCAATGAGCGCCAGATTGATAAGGCTGGCATGGGCCTTGATGGTGTGGTTCATTTTGTTTCTTGCCTCCACACTCGCACAACCTAAGGGGTCCCGGCCATCGACGACTGACGATCCCGTGCTCCGAGCGATGCAGAAGGAATTGGAACGCTCGAAATCACAACTCAAGCTGGAGCAGATGGCGGCGCCCTACTACATCGATTACCGGGTCGTAGACATGGAGGGGTACATCGCGGAGGCGACATTTGGCGCCCTGCGCACCAACCTCCACGCGCACTTCCGGTTTGTGCGTGTCGTAGTCAGGGTGGGCGACTACAAGCAGGACAGCTTCTTCGGACAGGGTGAGGGTGTGAGTGATTACATGCCGCTGGATGACGATGAACTCGCTCTGCGTCACCACCTGTGGCTCGCGACGGACAAAGCCTACAAGGCGGCTACCGAGGCTTTTGCCGCCAAGCAGGCACAACTGAAGCAACTCACTGTTGACCATCCGGTCGATGATTTCGCGCACGCTAAGCCGGTGCAGTTTATCGGGCCGCTGGTCAAGCTCGACGTTGATCCCGCTCCATGGCTCAAAACCCTGCAAGACGCATCGGCGCTATACAAGACCGACCCGCAACTCGAGTCCATTGATTCATCCCTCCAGTTCCAGACTGTAAATCGCTTCTTCGTTGACTCGGAAGGAACCGTCGTTCGCAGCGGCCAGGCGTCGTACCAGGCGTTCATCGCTGCGAGTACACAGGCGGCCGATGGCATGCAACTCCAGCGCTCGGCCACGTACGCCGTGCCCGACAGCAAAGAACTGCCTACCGCCGAAGAGTTTCTCGCGCGCGCCACAAAACTGCTAGGTGCCTTGAAAGACTTGCGCGCCGCACCGGTTGCCGACGAAGAATACCACGGACCGGTCCTGTTCTCGGCCGATGCGGCTTCCACCGTCTTTGCCGATCTAGTGGGCGAGAACATCCTCGGTCTGAAGCCGGGTTTGGGCCAGCCGGCTCGCACCAGGGGCGCCTTCGCCTCCAGCTATAAGAGCCGGGTACTTCCTGATTTTCTCTCCGCGGTCGATGATCCCACGCTGGCCTCGCTCAACGGCAAATCTTTACTGGGTAGCTACGAAGTGGATGATGAAGGAGTGCGGGCGATGCGGGTTCCGGTCATCGAAAAGGGGAAACTCGTGAACTATCTTCTGGGTCGTGAACCCATTATGGATTTCCCTGCCTCCAATGGTCACGGACGGGCCCGCATGCCGACTAACTCCCCGGGGCCCAGCCTGGGGACCATGCTGGTAAGTTCCTCTGAGCCCGTACCGCGGGAAGAGTTGAAGAAGAAACTCCTCCAGCTTTGCGAACAGCGGGACCTCCCGTATGGATATTACGTGGAAACGATGGCTGGGGTACGCGCGCCTCGGTTACTCTATAAGATATGGGTCAAAGACGGGCATGAGGAACTCGTTCGCGGGGCAGTGTTCGGCGACCTGGATGCGCGGGCACTTCGCAATGACCTGGTCGCTGCCGGCAGTGACCTGAACATCGAGAACCGAGTACTGAATGTTCCGCACAGCATCGTGACTCCTTCAATCTTGTTCGATGAGCTGGAAGTAAAGCGCCAGGATATACAAAAGTCAAAGCTTCCAGAATACACTGCTCCGCCAGCGGCCCGGGGCCAGTAAGCAGCTAGCGCAGGCTTTCGCGCCTCTCGGGACTCTGCGGCTTGCGGCCCGAGAACCGGAGGCGGCCGCAGAGTTCAGAAGTTTACTTTACCTTCGACGCCGCGCGGGATTGAGTTTAAACTATCTGCACCCGAGACTTTGAGTTACCGGCACAATGATGGGGCCTCGACAAATCACCCGACGGCCTCAGCGCCTCGAGGATTAATGCGCCCCTTACTCACCCACTTCAGACTTCATTCCGGTTTCAGTCCCTTTGCGATACTCATCCTTTTATTGCTCACTGTCATTCCCGCTACGTCAGCCCACGCGGAACAGTGGCAAAAGCTCACCGTGCAGGGATACGTCAACGATTTTGCCGGCGTGCTCAACCCGGCGACGGTGGAAGGACTTACGCGCCTGTGTACGGAAGTTGATCAAAAAGCCAGGGCCCAGATCGCACTGGTCACCATCAAGTCCTTGGATGGCGACGCGGTGGAAGACTTCGCCAATCACCTTTTTAAGAAGTGGGGCGTCGGGTACAAGGGGACGGACCGTGGCGTGATGGTCCTGCTTGCGGTCGGTGATCACAAGTACTGGACGGAGGTCGGTTACGGCCTCGAACCCATCCTTCCTGACGGCAAGGTGGGTGGTTTCGGACGCGATATGGTTCCGCTGTTGCGCCAGGGCGACTACAACAGCGCCGTCCTGCAAATGGCGAGCCAGATCGCCGAGGTAATTGCGCAGGACAGTCACGTTTCCCTGGGTAGTCTGGCCCAATCCCGTGCCGCGGCTCCTCCTGGCCGCGAAGGCCAGGGGCAACAATTGCATCTGACTCCCGGGGGGATTATTGTTCTTCTCATCATTTTGATTGTCGCGGCACCCATCCTACTCAGGTTGCTTGGCCCTTGGTTCTTATTGTCCTTGTTGACTGGAGGCATAGGGCGTGGAGGCTCGGGCGGGTGGGGTGGTGGCGGGTTTGGCGGAGGCGGCGGAGGCTTCGGGGGTTTTGGTGGAGGTTCCTCGGGCGGGGGTGGGGCCGGCGGAGGCTGGTAACAACACACTCTGGAGTGCGGCAGCTTGCTGCCGCTTTCTCCCGCTCTGCGGGACAGCTTGCTGGCCGTGCACCGGAGCGTGGTACTTGGACAGGTGCGGTGCGAGCAAGCTCGCGGGAAAAAAGCGGCAGCAAGCAGCCGCACTCCAGAGTCGGGGAGCGAGAACCATGATTGCAGAGCAAAGCCTGACAGACCTGGTAACCAGATTGAAGAATGCCGCGGGAAGCAATCTGCTATCCGTAATACTTTATGGGTCCGCGGTAACGGATGAGTTCCAGCCCAAGCATTCCGACTTGAATGTTCTTTGCATTATGCGGGAGCTTGGCAAGGAGGAATTAAGCAAGTTGCACGCCGCTTCGACCTGGTGGGCCAAAAAGGGACACCCCGCGCCGCTGTTCTTCACACTGGGCGAGCTTCACCGTTCCGCCGACGTTTTCGCCATCGAACTGGTGGACATCAAAGCGGCGCGCCGGATTCTTTATGGCGAGGATGTAATTGTCTCGCTCCACGTTCCCATGCATCTTCACCGCGTGCATGTGGAAAGGGAGTTGCGAAACAATACCTTGCGCTTGCGCCAACGCTACGTGATGCATCCCGCGGATTCCCGCAAAACCCTGGAACTGATGCTCTCATCCATCTCCACGTTTGTCGCGCTCTTCCGGCACGCGTTGATCGCTCTGGGAGAGGATCCACCGCCCACCAAGAGGGCTACGGTAGACCGTCTGGGGTCTGTGCTGGGATTCGATCCCTCTCCCTTTCACACCCTGCTCGACATTCGTGAAGGGCACAAACGTGAACGTGATGTGGATGCCCAAACAACCTTCGACAAATACCTGAACGGGATCGTCAAGGCCACGGAAGAGGTTGACCGCCGGCTGGCACTTGTACCGGCAGATGAATAAAAAGGCAATTCTGGTAGGCGCCCAAATATTCTGGCCGCTGAGAATAGAGGAGGAACAACATGAAGATACTGCTGGCTGTGCTAGGAATGTTGATGCTGATCGGCCTCATCCTGGGAGGAACTTACGTCAGCAGCCGGAACGAAATGGTCCGTAAGAACGAAACCCTCAAACAAGCTTGGTCGCAGGTGGATGTGGTGCTGCAACGGCGCGCGGACCTGATTCCGAACCTGGTGGCTACCGTGAAAGGCTATGCGCAGCAGGAGGTGAAAGTGTTCGGAGACGTCGCCAATGCCCGCGCGGCCTTGTTGAATGCCCGGACGCCGGCAGACAAGATTGCTGCGAATGGCCAATTGGATGGCGCCCTGGGCAGGCTGCTGGCCATCGTCGAGAACTACCCCAATCTCAAATCCAATCAGAACTTCCTGGCCCTGCAGGACGAGCTGGCCGGAACCGAAAACCGCATCGCCGTCGAACGCCGCCGGTATAACCAGGCCATCCAGGATTACAACACCTACATCGGCTTGTTTCCCAATAACATCTTTGCCCGATGGGCTGGGTTCCAGAGGAACAATGATTATTTCGCGGCCTCAGTAGCTGCGCGCGAGGCACCCAAGGTTGATTTCAGCACCCCCAAGCAGTAAACCACGAAAGCGCCAAACAAGAAGCAGGCAGTTTTGTTACTCGTCTTGGTGGTGAAGACTTTGGATGGAGGGGCTCGGGTCCTGGGCCGGGCACGCTGTGAACGGCCCAACAAAGGGATGCAGCCGAGCGGAGACCGCTTGGCCAAGCTTGGTCAGCGATGGTTACGTTTCGAGGCGTGGGTTTCGGTCACGAAGGACTAGGCCCCGATGTATTTCGCATAGACGCTTCGAGCCACCGCCGGGTCGTGCGTGCCTTTCACGATTGCCCGGCCATCGGGGAAAATCGTCAATTCGTAGGCGTCCACTGAGAAAATCAGCAGGAATTCGTTGGAGCGCACGCGGCCAAACTTCTCCAGGCGAGTTTTCAACTCCGCCAGGTCCAATTGGCGCGACGTGGCTGGGTGGATCTGCACGGAATCGCGCCCGCAAAGGCCGGTATGTGTCGGCCCGGTGCGGTTGAGGTAGGCAAACTCTCTGGCGCCGCAAACTCGGCACTGAGGGTCTCTGCGAGGCCGGACCACCTGGAACTGGTTCGTCCAGATGTCATAAGCGAGCATTGCCCCGTGCAGTTCCTGTTGGCGGCCCATAAGGATTTTGAGCGCCTCCGTCACCTGGATGGCCGCCGCCCAGGAAACCGCCGGGCCGATCACGCCCACCGTGTCACACGTGTCATAGGTGCCCTCGGGCGGACTGGGGAAAACGCAGGCCAAGCAGGCCGTGCTGCCGGGTAGGATGGTCATGGTGGTGGCGTAGCTGGCCACCACGGCGCCGTAAATCCAGGGAAGGGCGAGTTTCACCGAGACATCGTTCAACAGGTAGCGCGCCTCGAAGTTATCCGTTGCGTCCAGGACCACCTGGAAACCGGCAACGAGTTTTTCGATATTCCGGTTGTCCACGTCTTCAACCACCCCCTCGACTTGAACGTCGGAATTGATCTGTTTCAGCTTGCGCGCCGCGGCGATGGCTTTCGGCAGGCGCTCCCGGGCGTCCGCCTCGTCGTAGAGGATCTGACGCTGGAGGTTCGATTCCTCTACAAAGTCGCGGTCCACGATGCGCAGCGTTCTCACGCCCGCGCGGGCGAGTGCGTTAGCCTGGGCAGTCCCAAGCGCCCCGCAACCTAGTATCACCGCCTTGCTTTCGAGGAGCTTCTCCTGCCCATCCGCACCGATCGGAGGAAATAGAATCTGACGGGAATATTTTTCGCGGTTCATCATTCCAACTCGAGCCGTTGATATGAGGCCCTCAGGCTTTCGTCCTTGTATAAGAGTGTAATCTGAAGGCTAGCATTCTCAGGGTCGGTTTCTCAACATATTAGAACTCCGGGTAGTGGGTCAATTTGATGCTGTAGCGGCGATCCCGCGTCTGCGGGATCGCCAAATGGCGGCGTAAAGCCGCCTCTACATCAAATTGACCCACTACACAACTGCACGCAGGATTGGATGCTTTCTCGCATCAAAAAAATTCTGGACGGGCGCAAGGCGTAGAGCGATGATTAAGGCAACCGAATGTCCAGCGGCAAGGTATCCTGCCCGGGTTCGATGTCCGGGCCCGACCACCTGCCAGGTGTCTTGCAAAATGACCGAGCCATTGCCATTTGAAGAAGAACGCCGATTTATGATCGAAGTTCAACTGCGGCATCGCGGCATCCGCGATGAAAGGGTTCTGGATGCCATGTTCCAGGTACCGCGCCACGAATTTGTCCCGTCACCTCTAGTGAAGGCTGCTTACGATGATCGGCCCTTGCCGCTCGGCGAAGCGGAGACCATTTCCCAACCCTATATTGTGGCGGCCATGACTGAAGCAGCCGATGTGCAGCCAGGAGACAAGGCGCTGGAGGTGGGAACAGGGAGCGGGTATCAGGCAGCCATCCTTGCCTATCTGGGCGCAAGAGTTTACACCGTTGAACGCAATGCCGTGCTCGCCAAATCGGCAGGCGAGCGGCTTGCACGCCTCGGGTACGACGGAGTGGAAGTCATCGCGGGTGACGGTAGCGAGGGCTATCCACCCGCAGCGCCTTATGCGATCATCCTCGTCACCGCCGCCGCACCGCTTGTCCCCCCCGCCTTGCTCGACCAACTGGCAGAAGGAGGCCGCTTGGTGATTCCTGTGGGAGACCTCCGGCACCAAGACCTCCTGCTCAACCTCAAACAGGCTGGACAAATCAAGACGCGCATGCTCGACCCGTGCCAGTTTGTGCCGCTCATCGGGAAAGGCGGCTGGCCCGAAAGAGAAGGGCGGTTGATGTAGATTCGTGCCAGCCGGTGCGATTTTTCTTGACTCGAATTCAGCCGGACTTTATTATCGCTTTAACGCTAGAAAGGAGGTGATCCATGTCGATAGAAAGTAACCTTAGCGAGGGTGCTGAGGCTTAAGGCGTCAAGCACGTGCCCCTTTGTGGGAACCCTTCGCTAGCGAGAAAGGGTGAGTGGCAGGGCGCTGCGCGGCGCCTTTCTCCGGAACGAGCTACGGAGAAGAGCCAAACCCAATCAGTATCCCGGGCCCCTGGTCATGCGGTCAGCGCACGGCCAGGGGCTTTTCATTTTTCTGGCAGTCGCACCCATGCGAAGCAGCTTTGCCCTTTACCGCACCATATTCTATACTGACTTAACCCAACGGGTGGGTTTAGCATATATACGCTGTATACATGCAGATTGTGGCTCAAGCACTGAGATGAGCCAAGACGCCAAAGCAGACTAGGCAACAGTGGGGAAGTATCATGGCACGTCCAATTGAAGCAACACCCGTGTTGAAGGGTAAAGACGCGAAGGTGTTTCTCGAGCAAACCAAAATCAAGGAGCCTATCTCCGTTGAACGTATGCTTTGGCTGGCAACACTCGTCAAAGAAGGCAAAGCTGCGGAAAAGTAGGTTCCTTACTCACGGGATATGCCCGTTTCTTTAGCCAACCTGCAAATAGTATCCTTTGATCCAAAGACGCATAATGTTAGCAGTTTTGGTTGTGGCGATTCCGATCTAAACGAATTCCTGAAGAATGACGCTGCTAGGTACCAGGGTGAGCACCTTTCCCACACTCGGTTGGCCTTTCTGAACGGTGCTATTGTTGGTTACATTACATTTCTGGTCGACTGCATCATCCTAAAGACTGGTGAGAAAAGGCGTCTTTTTGATTTTCACCAATCCATCTATACATTTCCCGCCCTCAAGATTGGAAGAATCGGCATTCAGAAAGAATCACAAGGGAACCGCATTGGAACCCAACTCTTAAAATATGCCATCAGTCTAACCGTTCGATTGAATCAAGAACTGCATATCGGGTGTCGATTCATTACGGTCGACGCATATCCGAAATCTATCGGATGGTACGTGAAGAACGGATTTGTATACAACAAGGAATATGCCGCCCCCAAAAAGACTCATCCGAGTATGAGGTACGATATTCTGAAGAGTCCTAAGATACCTTGAAATCTTGTCCAGATGTTCGGCTTCCGAACGCCTATCATGGCACTTTCATTTCCACTTATTTTTCAATCTGCACCACTACCCAACCAACGCTTTGATTGACACACATAAGGCGCCGTCCCTATAATGAACGATTCGAGTATCAGACGAGAGGTTAATCTATGTACGCGATCTTGCGAACAGGCGGGAAGCAATACAAAGTGTCGCCGGGTGATGTGATCCGGATCGAGGAAGTGGCGGCCGAATCGGGTTCAACGATCGAATTCAACCACGTCTTTGCGGTGCGAAAAGAGAGCCTTGTCGTGGGATCGCCTTTGGTCGAAAACGCGAAAGTGAGGGGGACAATCCTGAGAAATGCCCGAGCACCCAAAATCCGGGTATTGAAGTACAAGCGGAAGAAGCAATACCGCCGCACCATCGGCCACCGGCAAGGTTTCAGCGAGGTGCTCATCCAGGATATCGTGACGAACTGACAAGCAGCTCGGAAGAGGATTCCCATATGGCACACAAGAAGGGACAAGGAACTTCGCGCAACGGGCGCGACTCCAATGCGCAGCGGTTAGGGGTCAAGCGCTTTGACGGCCAATTTGTTACCGGCGGGTCAATTCTTGTTCGCCAGCGTGGCACTCGGTTACAGCCTGGAGACAATGTTGGCATCGGCAAGGACGACACCCTCTTTGCTAAGGTTTCAGGCGTAGTCCGATTTGAGGATAAGGGCCATTCCGGCCGGTTCGTGAGTATTCTGGTTCCCTCAACGAATTGAGTGTAGCGCCGACCCCGCAGGCGCGGGGTCGGCAGGTGCCCCGACGAGTCGGGGCGCTACGTCGAACCAGACCTTCAGAGGTCTCTTGCGGAAGCTAACGAGCACCCATTTCCCCACAAAACGGCCAAGCAGCTTTGGGATGGCGCCACCGCCTGGGGCTTGGCTATTTGTCCTGCCGACTGTGACTCAACGTGTTCATTGACGAAGCCAAGGTTCATGTTGCCGGCGGCCAGGGCGGAAATGGTTGTGTGGCCTTCCGCCGCGAAAAGTTCGTGCCTCGTGGCGGACCCAGCGGGGGCGACGGTGGCCGGGGCGGCGATGTCACCTTCGAATGCTCCGAAAACGTGAATACGCTGCTGAAGTTCCGGTACAACCGCCTTTTCCACGCGGGCCGGGGAGGGCACGGGGAAGGGTCCAACCGGCACGGTCAGGATGGTGAGGATCTTACCGTAACGGTGCCTGTCGGCACCATGGTCTACGACGCCGGCACTGAGGAAAAGCTCTGGGATTTCGACACTCCCGGCCAGCGCATCCTGGTTGCAAAAGGAGGACGGGGCGGCAGGGGAAACGCCCAATTTGCCACCTCCACGCATCAGGCCCCCCGCCGGGCGGAGCCGGGCAAACCAGGTGAGGAACGAGACTTAAAGCTCGAACTCAAGCTTCTGGCGGATGTTGGACTGGTGGGCTTCCCCAACGTGGGCAAATCCACCTTGATTTCCAGGCTCAGCGCCGCAAGGCCGCGAATTGCTGATTATCCCTTCACTACCCTGGAGCCGTGCCTTGGGGTGGTGGCTATCGATGAAGAACGCTCGTTCGTCATGGCAGACATTCCCGGCCTGATTGAGGGCGCCCATCTGGGACGCGGGCTGGGGACACGGTTCCTTAAGCACGTGGAGCGAACCCGCTTGCTGCTTCACCTGATCGACACCGCCGAGCAGTCCGGCCGCGACCCCGTTGAAGACTATCGAGTGATCATGGAAGAGTTGAAGAGTTTCAGCCCGGTGGTTGCCGGCAAGCCGATGTTGCTGGTTGCCTCGCGGATCGATGCCGCCGGCTCAGGTGAACGGCTGACAGCGCTACGTGAGTTTTGCCGTACCCGCAGCATGGTCCTTATTGAAATCTCCAGTGTAACTGGGGAAGGGTTGGAACAACTAAAGCGACAAACCTGGGCGATGCTGGAGCAAATACCGCGGCACAGCCAGGCTCCTATCGCGGCCTCTGATCGGGTGATCGGGTGACCGGGTGAGTAAAGGACGGATCGGGTGAGTAAAGGCAGTTCACAGATGGTTTTTGTTCACCCGATCTCCCGATCATCGACTGCGGCATCGGAATGACAACCTTCGCCAACGCTTTTTAGGGGTTCTCAAAGCGGTGAATATCGCTCTTTTCGGCGGAACCTTCGATCCTATACATGCCGGACACGTGCAGGCGGCTCGCGCGGCGACGCGCAAGTTCGGGTTGGACCGGGTCCTCTTCATTCCAACAGGAAACCCGCCCCACAAGTACCACCATCGCCTGACTCCGTTCCCACAGCGCTATTGCATGGTGGTCCTGGCGTGCGCCGGGGATCAGCGGTTGATCCCGTCTCTCCTTGAAGCGCCGACACCGGAAGGGGAACCCTGCTACTCAATAGATACTGTCCGGAAGGTGCGCCGCTCACTTCATAAGAGGGACCGCCTCTTCTTCCTGATCGGGGTCGATGCTTTTCTGGAGTTGCCCTATTGGAAAGAGTATCACCGTCTACTGGACTTGGTTGATTTCATCATTGTCTCGCGACCGGGTTTTGATGCGAATGAGATTCGGAAAGTGGTGCCGGAAGCGATGACTCCATCAGGTGGCGCGCCGAACAAAACTGATACTCTTCAATTGCGGGGCAGCACCCTTCACGTCCTCCGGGGGGTCCACATGCCCGTCGCCTCGCACGATATACGAAAGGCGGTCGGCTCGGGCCGGAGTGTGACTGGGCTTGTTCCTCCGCTTGTGGAAGAGTACATTTTGAAGGAGGGTCTTTACCGTCCCCGCCGTGGCGGGAAGTAGCCAGGATGATGACACCGCAATTGCAGGAAGCGGTCTACGCCGCTCAAGACCGGAAAGCTTTGGACCTGAGCGTCCTGGACCTGGAGCGAACTTGCTCGTTCACCAGCTATTTTTTGATTTGCAGCGGCACCTCCACGCGGCATGCACAGGCAATCTGCGACGCGATTGCTGAAAAGCTCGAGAAGAAAGGATTTACTCCCGCCCACATTGAAGGTTATTCGCAGGCGGAGTGGATCCTGATGGATTATTTGAACTTTGTTGTCCACATCTTCCTGGAGCGTGCCAGACACTTTTATGATCTTGAACGCTTGTGGAAGAACGCGCCGCGGCTACCCATTCCGGAAGGCTGACGTGGACATGCGAATTCGCGTCCTCTGGGAAGGAAAGACGAAAGACGCACACTTGCGGGCTCTCCAGTCTGATCTGGTCAGCCGGATCGAACACTTCACTGGATTAACGGTGGAGGAAATACCGCCCCTTCGTAAGGCAGGCCTGCGAAACGGGGTCAAGCTCTCCCCCAGCGAACGGAACCTGCTCGAAAAAATCCGTGAGTCCACCAAGGTTTTTTTGGACGAACGAGGCCGGGAGTGGAGTTCCGCAGAATTTGCCGAATGGCTTGGGCAACAGGCTTTGCGAGGAACCCGGGAACTTGTGTTCCTGATTGGAGGGCCGGAAGGGTTTTCCGCAGCCTTCCGAAAGGAAGCGGATGTCCTTCTGGCTCTTTCGCGAATGACGCTGACGCACGATTGGGCGCGGGCGCTTTTGCTAGAGCAAATCTATCGGGGATTCACCATCCTGCGGGGATATCCGTACCCGCGCTAGCTCTGGAGTGCGGCAGCTTGCTGCCGCTTTGGTGCGGCGAGCTTGCTCGCGGCTGTGCACGGGCAGTATGTTGGTCCCACCCAGCGGGAGAAGGCGGGGGGCGGGAGAAAGCGGCAGCAAGCTGCCGCACTTCAGAGACAGAAAAGAGGTGAGATTGCCGGAAACTCGCAAGGGATTAGTTATCGTCAACACCGGACCCGGCAGGGGAAAGACTACGGCGGCCCTCGGGACTGCGCTACGCTGCGTAGGGCAGGGACTGAAGGTATTGATGGTACAATTTATAAAGGGCTCCTGGCATTACGGGGAGCTCGAGGCGGCCCGCATGCTCGGTGAGGACCGTTTCAAGATCTTGCCCATGGGGCGCGGCTTTGTGAAGGTGGGCGTGGAAAAGCCTGACCCCGAGGATATCCGGTTGGCGCAAGAGGCGTGGGAATTCGCTCGCCAGAACATCTTGGGTGGCCAATATGATTTGGTCATCCTTGACGAAATCAATTACGTCATCAGCTACAAGATGCTTGATCCGGGGGTGGTGGCGGACGCACTAAGGAAAAAACCTGAAATGGTCCATGTCATCCTGACCGGGCGCAATGCGCATCCTTCGATCGTGGAACTGGCGGACTTGGTCACCGAAATGCGGGAAGTGAAGCATCCTTACCAGAAGGGAATCTTGGCCCAGAGGGGAATCGAGTACTGAGAATTTATTCATTGAGCCATTGATTGAATCATTTCCACCCTGGCCGGTTTTTCGGCGTTTTTCAATGAATCAATGACTCAATGACCCAATGGATCAATTCAACCATGGTTTGGTTTCGTAAAGAAAAGCAGCCGATTGAATCGCCCAAGCAGAAGCGCATCCAGACCGAAGGGCTCTGGGTGAAGTGCGACGACTGCAAGCAGATTCTCTGGAAAAAGGATCTGGAGAGCAGCCTGCTCTGCTGCCCCAAATGTAACCACCATTTCAAAATGGGCTCACGCGCCCGCCTGGAAATGCTCTTCGACGAAGGGCGGTACGAGGAGCACGATACCGGGCTGGCAAGCACGGACCCTCTTCAATTCAAGGACAGCAAAAGTTACAGCGACCGGCTGCGGCAAGCGGAAAGGAACACGGGACTGAAAGATGCCATCATCACCGGCGAGGGCCAACTGGAGGGGCAGCCGGCCATCATCTGTGCGATGGAATTTCAGTTCATCGGCGGGAGCATGGGCGCGGTGGTGGGCGAGAAGGTCACGAGAGCGATAGACCAGTGCATCGCGAAAAAACTGCCGCTGGTGGTTGTTTCCTGTTCCGGGGGCGCGCGCATGATGGAAGGGGCCATCAGCTTGATGCAGATGTCGAAGATCAGTGCGGCGCTGGCTCGGCTGGATGAAGTGCGAAAGCCCTACATCTCAGTTCTGACGGATCCGACTACCGGCGGCGTAACGGCCAGCTTCGCCATGCTGGGCGACCTCAACATTGCGGAACCAGGCGCCCTCATCGGGTTCGCGGGGCCGCGAGTTATCGAACAGACGATCCGGCAGAAATTGCCGGAGGGATTTCAACGCGCCGAGTTCCTGCTCGCCCACGGCATGTTGGACGCTATCGTTCCTCGCAAGGAGTTGAAAGGCTTTCTGGCGCGAGCCTTCCGCTTGTTACGGGCGTGGGATGCCTAGCACGATTCGGGAGGAAACTTTTGGCGTGCCGTTCTGAGCGGAGTTGTCAGTAGTCAGTGGTGCCGCCGCGGCGGGTCAGTTGAAGAAGCGGGGCTAGAGGCTGGGGGCTGAAGTTCCTTCCCCATCTACCATCTACCACCTACTACTCTACAGCAAACACGAGACGCGGATGAATTACGGCGACTGCTTAAGATATCTGGACAGCCTCGGCCAGGAAATGCATGGCCAGCAGTGGGGGCTGGAAACGATAACCCAAGTTCTTGCCGGTCTGGGAAATCCCCACCTGAAATATCCCACCGCCATTGTTGCGGGCACGAATGGGAAGGGGTCCACGGCGGCCATGCTGGCCAGCATCCTGCGCGAGGCCGGTTATCGCACCGGTCTTTACACTTCTCCGCATCTAGTCAGGGTCAACGAACGAATCCGGATGAACGGAGGGGAGATCGGCGATGACGATTTCGCGCGGGCCTTCACCGAAGTCCGGCAAGTTGTAGAAGGCTTGCTGGAGCAGAGGAGGCTGGGGCAGTTACCGAGCTTCTTCGAGTTCCTGACGGCCACCGGTTTTCATTATTTTGCCCAGGTGGGAGCAAATTTCGTGGTGCTGGAGGTGGGCATGGGGGGTCGGCTGGACGCCACCAATGTTACGGAACCCCGCGTGGCGGTGATCACTAACGTAGGGCTTGAGCACGTGGAATTCCTCGGGTCCACTCTGGCCGCCATTGGGCGCGAGAAGGCGGGGGTGATCAAACCTGGGACCCCGGTGGTGTCGGGCTGTGAACAAGCGGAAGCTGCCGAGGTGATCCGGCAGCGCTGCGCGGAACTGGGGGCGGAATTACTCGAGGCGGGCTATTTTGGCCGGCTGTGGGGTTTACAAAGCTTGCAGGGGCGTTACCTGTTCAATCTTTGCCTGGATGCGGACTGTTTCGCCAGCCTCAGTTCTCCCTTGCTGGGGAAGTTTCAGGTGAAGAATGCGGTGGCGGCGGTGACGGCGGCGTGGCGGCTGAGCCATGATGGTTTCCAAATAACCCGCTCGGCAATCGTCGAAGGATTGCAAGGCACTGCTTGGCCGGGGCGGCTGGAAAAGGTTCTGGACCATCCGCTGGTTTTGCTCGATGGCGCGCATAATCCGGCGGCGGCTCGAGTGCTGGCGGAGTTCATCCAGGAAGAGCTGGGGGGTCGGCGCTTGCGACTGGTTTATGGATCGATGCGGGACAAGGCGATAGGAGAGATCAGCGAAATCCTGTTTCCCCTGGCTGAGGAGGTCTATTTGACACGTCCCCAGGTCCCGCGCGCGGCCACTGCGGAAGAGATCTTAGCGGCGGCGCGGTTTCATCCCGGCCGGCTGGTCATCGAGCCAGAGCCCTGCCGGGCGGTGGCGCGTGCCTGCCAAGCCAGCTCCAACGAAGATGCGGTGATGGTTATTGGTTCCCTTTTCTTGGTGGGGGCCGTCAAGAAAGCGCTCCTGGAAGGTCAACTTCAGCTTGCCAACCACTCCAGCCCTGCCACCGCCGTAGGACTCGCCTGATCCGGCCATGGAGACAACCCGAACAAACCCAACCCAAGATGCCCTCAAACCCCATAGCCTCCTGTATTACCTGAGCTATCTGCGCTCCCTCCTGTTCACCAATCTTCTGATTTACTTCTACACCGCGGTCTGTGGAACCCTTTCGCTTTTCGCCTCCCTGCTTGATGACACCGGCCGATGGCAACACACCTGCGCGCGACTCTGGTCCTGGCTGATTTTGACCACAAGTGGCATCCGGACTCGGGTGGAGGGTGTTGAAAACCTGAATCCCCGAAAGACCGCCATCTATTGCGCGAATCACCAAAGCGCGATGGACATTCCCATCCTTTTCGTGAATTTGCCTGTCCAGTTTCGTTTTGTCGCCAAGCGTTCGTTGTTTAGAATGCCTTTTATGGGCTGGCACTTGAAGCGCTCCGGACACATCCCCGTGGACCGGGAACGCCCAAGGGAGGCGATCAGGAGCCTGGACGAGGCAGCGAAGAGAATCCGTGCTGGAAGCTCTGTCATGCTGTTTCCTGAAGGTCACCGGAGCCGTAGCGGAAAGATGGGGCAGTTCAAGTCCGGCAGCTTTTACCTTGCTATCCAGGCCGGCGTGCCCGTCGTGCCTATAACTTTGAACGGGACACGGGCCGTGCTGAAACCGGACACTTACCACGTCAGGGCCGGCCATACGGAAATGATCGTTCATCCTGCAATTCCCACCGGTGGGCTGACGCTCCGGGATGTTGATGCGCTTTCCGGTAAGGTCCGAGCCCAGATAATTTCACGCTTTGTGCCCTCTAATGAATAAGCGTCAGGCGACGCACAGTGGTTTATAGAAACGTGCCCGGAAGGACGGCTCGCGGAGCAAGACCGCTGGCAGGAAGTAGTACGTCGCAATGTAACCGGCGGCACGGCCCCGCGGCAGGTGGCGCGCCAGATCGCGCTCGCCGAGCGGGCCGTCGCCGAGTTGGAGCGGAAGCTTCGCTGACCCGGGCACCCCCTCTGGATCAATCTCCGCCGGTCAATTGTGCTTCAAGAACTTCCCGTTCTTCTTGCCGGTAAGCGAGTTGTAGAGTGTCTCGAGATGGGTATCCTCATTGACAAACGGACCGGCGAACTTGTGCCAGGGGGCCAGGATCTTCTGCTGTTTCATTTCCTCGAGCGTTTTCCCTTGCTTGAGGGCCTGCTGGACGGCGTCCGTGGTCTCGTGAAGCATTCCGAGGTAGGCACGAACGTCATCGAGGCTCCCCAGCTCGCCGTGTCCGGGAATCACCTTCACGTCCCGCGGAAGCTGTGGGATGACGTTCTCGCAAGCGGCGATCATGCCCTGCACGCTGCCGCCGCTGTCGATGTCGATAAACGGGAAGCCGTAGCGGACGAAGTCATCGCCCATGTGGACCACGTTGGACTGCGGATAAAAGATGATGGAATCTCCGTCCGTATGACCGGCAGGAAAGTGAAGCGCGTGAATGTCCTCGCCGTTCAGGTGAACGGTAACGTCGCGCTCGAAGGTAATAATCGGCAGTGCGGCTTTTACCGCAGGTTTGTTCTCCATCTGAATTGAAGCGCCGTTGCCCGCCGGGCCACCCGCCGCCAAGCGCTTGCGCACGTTGTCCTGGGCGATGATCGTCGAGGTCGCGCTAAAATTCGGATTCCCGCCTGTATGGTCGCCGTGATAGTGCGTGTTGATGACGAAACGTACCGGCTTGTCTGTGCCCGTGATGTCTTTCAGGGCGGCGCGAATCTTTTCGGCCAAGGGAGCGAACTGGTCGTCCACGATGGCGATCCCGTCGTCACCCACGGACGCCGCGATGTTGCCGCCCTCGCCTTGCAGCATGTAAACGCTGCCGGATACACGCGTGACTTTGATCTGGACTTTACTGAAGTCCTCGTTGCCCTGCCCTGCGGCTAAGGCGCCCGCCGAGAGGAGCGAAGCCGACAGCAGGAATTCGCGTCGGTCGAGTTTCAGGCTGATCATTTCATCCTCCTTCGCGATGTTGAGGTGTCAACCGGAATTTTCGTTTTTAGTTTTCGCCGGACCGATAACTTACACCCGACCGTCTCTGAATGCAATCGTCCGGTCGGGCTTTGGCTGTTGAGCGCCTCAGCGAGCACGCAAGCCACCTGTGAATTGGGACACTACCCGGCGGCTGAGCACCCGAGGCTGGAGAATCTGCGGGCAGCCGAAGTTGCGCCTTGCGACACCCACACTACGATGGAGTGGGCTGCGAGAGGCCGGCTAGGGTCTGGGGGTATAGTCGCGCTTCCGCTCGACCTCTTCCTTGATGATGCACAGGGCATGGTTCCACGCCACGTCATGCACGAATTCTGGAAACAGCACCCTGACACCGCCCCATAGAACCCGACTTGCGAAGCCCTTGCCTCTCTTGTAGTCAAAGGCCGCGTAAATGGACAACCGGCTGTTTCCGTCCCTGGTCGGTGCGACGTTGAAGATGAGTTTCCCGTGGTCCGCCAGCCGCTCCTCGAGCTGGTACAGCAAGGTTTCGAAGCCAACTCTTTTGGTCAGCCGCAGTTCCGCGCCCAACCCGAGGAGTGGTATCCTGTATCGAATCACCGAGCCGACCTGGTTCGGCACCCCTTGGATCTGTCGAACTTCCACCCATCGCAACTTGAGGAACCTCGCATTGGGTTGGCCGAACTTGGCCAGCTCCTGCATGATCTCTTGCTCGGAGCCACGGATCTTGATCGCATACATCCGTTCGAAGTCGGGCGACTCGTCAAGCTCCATTCCCAGGCTCGAGGCCAGGACTTCCTTGAGCGCTTCCCGCTTCTCCTTGAGCACCACCGTCGGGTAGCGTCCGTACTCCCCCCATTTCAGACCCAAGAGTGCCTCGAACGCCACGTTCCTTAGCGTGACCGCCGCACCTGCGAGAACGGAGCGCAGCACGCCGTAGCCGCACATCTCCCATAACACTTCCCGATAGTCGGCCGTGCCGCTGGCGATCTTCCACAGCACCACGCTCAAAGGCCGGCTGCGCTCATCTCGCACCTTGCACTCGGTGGCAAACGCCTGGTACGTGATGCGGCTGAGCACCGGC
>DLMI01000129.1:0-68098 GCA_002478145.1 Acidobacteria bacterium UBA7540 | reverse complement strand
GCGGCCAGCCACTTGATGGCCTTCCCGTATCCTTTGGCGAGGGCCTGCTTGTCGATTCCGTCCTGGAGCACGGTCTGCGCCAGCCGGCTCGCCGTCACGTGGGCCGAGAACAGGCCGTCTTTGTTCAACCGCGACCCGACCGCGTCGCCGATGATGGCAAAGCGGTCGCCGAAGGGGCACTTGGCGGTGGTCACGGTCATTCTGGGAGCACAGGCACAGGCGATGGGAGCCGCCTCGAGGCCTGGTAAGATGCGCTCGATCTGAGGCAGCGCCAGAAAATCGCGCACGATCTGCTGGCTGTCTTGTGGCAACAACGCCTCGTCGATACACTTGCCGATCATGGCGACGGTCAAGAACCTGCCCTTGGGAATGAGCGCGGTATGCTCGAGGGCGAGGTGCTTGGAGGCGTACTCGATGAAGTAGATCTCGCGGTGCATTTGGCGCGCCAGATAGTCCTCGCCCACCTCCAGCTCGAAGATGAAGGCCTTGCGGGACTTGCCGGGAACGAACCCCGGATTCAAACGCTGAAGCGAGGCGATCAGGGCATCGTCACGGTAGTCGAGGCCACCGTGTGTATTGATTCCGATAGCGATGGTCACGAAGCCGGCCTCCAGCAGGACCCCCTCTCCGGATTTCGTGCGCACCGTCAAGCGGGGCATCCCGGACGCGGCATAATCAATGCCCTCCACTTTGCCATACAAGACGCGCGCGCCTTTTTTGACCGCCTCACCCAGCAGAAAGGCATCGAACCCTCCGGGTCTGCCGCTCCGCCGGCTGGGTAACGAGCCCCTGAATACGGAGTACATCCGCATGCCTTTGGGAACTCGAAGCCGGAAGTTCTTCCACTGGCCCTGTATCCACACGTGATCGATGCGCCCCTGGATGATCTCCTCCGGAACCACCAGACCCTGCTCCTCAAGTATCTCATTCAACCTGGGGGAGATGCCGCCCGCGCAGAAGTTGCATCCCCTGCACTGAAAGCTATCGGCGCCCAAGTCCGTCAGACCACGCTTCTCGACGATGACCACTTCGAGGTGTCGATTCAGACGCTTGGCTTCGCGAAGAAGATGGATGGCGAAGAAGGAACCGGCGGGTCCACCACCCACGATGGCAACGCAGTCGTTGTCGCGGAGGCTCCCTGATTGAGAAGAAGCGCGCTGCATGGTCCGAGCCTGTTTGGCAAGGACGCGAGGTCAATTCAGGTCGCCCATAAAAGCCCGCTGCGGCGCAAGGGCAGCATCCTTGTTGAGAGACATTTTAGGCTGCCTGTGAACGCAAATCAAGCGGTGAGAATTGACGAGTGCGGCTGAACCCCGAAGGGGTTAAAGATGAGTAGCCGTGCCCAGGGGCGAGATTTCCATTTTCTCCATTCGTCTCATTTTTCGTGGAGTGTTCCACCTCCGCGGCCGCTTATCCCAATGTTTTTCAAGGGGTTGGGGCAATCGCGGGATATATGCTGGCAAGCGCATATGTGTGTCATCTTGCCACACGGGGCGGCGGGTGGCCCTCTTTGTCGGTTACTTATCTAGCCTATAACCCGTGAGTCACCCCGCAGGCTGGCGCAGACTAAAGCTCTGCGACTATACGATCAGCAGAAAGCCCGTGCCGCCGAAATTGCCGGAGAACTTTCATCAGGCCGCAGCGGAAGCGGTGACTACCAAAGAGCTTGGCGCGAGGATAGGCGCTGGAGGCTACGAACCGCTGAAGCACAGAGGTGCAGTCTGCGTCAGCCGGCGCGCTACCCGTTCCTGACTTCTGAATCCTGAATCCTGAATCCTTTAGTTACCAACTGCTGTACGGAGTGCCTTCGAGTGAAACGAGGTTCGAGCCGCTGTGGACGTCCACAATCCCCAGCGCCGTTTGCTTTGGTGAGAGCGTCGCGTCTTCCTTCTCCTCCTGCCAGGGCACGCTTTCAGCCCTCAGCTCTCAGCTATCGGCATGCTCGCTGAAAGCTGACCGCTGAGAGCCGACAGCTTCAAAGAGGTGGTCGCGGAGAACGGCCTCACGCGCGCGCACCACGGCGGTCGTGTAGATAGGGACAGAGATGGAAGCCACGATCAGGATCACCGTGACCACCATCATCATCTCGAGGAGCGAGAAACCCTCGGGGCGACTTGCCCTTTGGGTGTCGTGCCGGTGGCTGAGACAGGCGTTTGATGCGCTTTCCATGACGACCCCACCGTCAGCAGGAGCTCGACTCTGGGGCACCGACCGCAGAGCTAGCGTTCTGCGCCAAGCCGCGAGTGATCTCCAACAAAAATCTTCGCTCTAGAGAAAACCGTGGTTAAATTATGGGATATTGATGCGCTACTTCCCCCGAGAGAGGTGGACATGACGAAGATAATTCTTGTTCCCGCTGTTGTCGGTTTTTTTTATTACTTGCAGCTACCATTACCTTGGTTGTGTTGAACTGGAGCGAGAAGACCCTTGCTCCGGTTCTTTCAATTCTGCTGGTTGGCACTGCGACCACGCTAGCAGCAGTGCTCGTCTCATTGAAAGAGTCGACGGTCGAATCTGCGTTCGCAAGCTCTGTTGTGTTCGACACGGTCGACGGAGCTCCGGCCTGGGTGAATTTCGATCCCAGTAGCCCCAAGATTACGTCTCGCCTGTCTGAATCTTTTGGTTTGGGGCGTCCGAAAACCAATCGTGACGGCAAGTGGGTATCCACTATAGAAAAGCCGACCAATGCTGGTGACAGATTCGCGTTCTGCGGAGAGCTCCTCCAGTACCAACTCCTTCGTACCGTTGAGGAACTCCAGCGGGGCGGCTGGTGGGTGCACTGGGTATCTGGTGCTCAAATAACAACGGTGAGCAAGCCCATGAGGTTATCCAGGCTTCAAGACTACCCGGGCAAGACCTTTTTAGGCATTGTCGCCGTCAACCGGTTTTCTGACAGCGACCTTGAACGATTTAAATGGGAGCACGGTCACCTCCCCTTACCCAAGGGTACAAGGGTGACTCTTATCCACGTGGCCTCATCCCCTGCCAGCGGGCCGGAAAAATTCATCTTAAGACTTAAGAAGCCCTTATTTTTCGAGATGGACTTTGTGGTCGAGCCTATTGTAACCACCGGGACGGGGGAACCGCCAATCGGGTGGCTCCCGCCCGGCGTCAGACTGGCTCCGGAGTTAGCTGCACGATGCGAAACATACGAATTCCAGATCACTATGCGGGCCACTTTTGAAAGAGTCACCGCGGGAAATTCAGAAGCACAAGAGTACAAGGATTGGGCGGACTGGCTGTTTTCGCGCGTGAGGGACGAGCTAAGCGATTAGGGGCGACCTCCAAGGATTTGGCCAAGGTACTTCGCGCATCGGAGCAGGTAGCGCAGAGTCCCTGATGTTGGGACTCTGCGGCTTTTCGTTCAGATCCGTGTCCGGGCATCGGCTGGCAGCAGTATCCGATCGATGGGCAGAATGCGATGCCCGCTGGCCACCGCGCTCAAATTCCCGGCGTAGTCCCTCATGCTCGACCACGGCCAGTCCTCTGCTCGCTCCACAAGCCCCGCCCGCACCGGGTTCAGGTGAATGTATTCCACCTTCTCGTAGTATTCCTGAACCGTCCGCACCGCCCGGTCGAAAAATCGCGGCTGCCAGAGAAGGCCCGACTCTCTTCTGCCGGAGTTGATGCGATGCGTTGAGCCCACCTTGATGGATTCCATGACCCGCGAGATGGTGAGCGGATAACGCGGGAAGATGATCGCATGCCAGTGGTCCGGCAAGAAAACCCAGGCCGTCAGGAGAAAATGGTATTTCTCTCGCCGTTCTCGCACCACACGGGCCAGGCGCTCGAATTCCGATCCCAGAAGCTTCCCTCGGCGCGGCAGGAGCCGGCAAGTGACGAAGAAAAATCGGTCGGACACGACCAGGCGTCGCAAGCGGGACATGACCCCGCATTATACGCGCGATTGCCCACCAAGAGCCGCAGAGTCTCAAAAGGCGAGACTCTGCGCTACCCGCTTCCACCGAATGCAGGCTAAGTTCATTTAATCCACTCCGGGCATTCTTCCTATTTCCGTTGCCAGTTCGTTGACCCATGGAATGTAAGTCTTATACTCTTTTCCTTCTGCATCCCAAACCGTGAAAATATACACAGTTCCCACTTGAGTCATTTGCGGTCTTATCTCTGCGGGGAACTTGTACATCACAAAGCCAGACACGCGAGCATTAGTGGCTATAGGGACTGTCGTAGCTCTCGTAATAAATGCGGAGGTCCGGTGAAAAGAAGTAGAGCCGCCATCGGGTGTCGGGAAGGTAAGAATTTCCTGGTCAGGGACAAACAGAATTCCCTTAAACTGCCTTCCATCTCTGAATTTTACAATGAGTTCAATGTTTCCTATGACACTTGGAGTCCCCTTGTTCAAGACGGCTACCTGCAAAAAGAAAGTTGTCCACTTTCTCCGGATTTTTCCTTCAGTCACTGTCGTATCGGAAACAATGGGGAGTGCCCACTCGACTTTAAAATCTGTTTGCGGCTTGGCTTCAGTGCCTCTTCGGGGTGGCTGCTCCGGCAGCTTATTTTCTTTTTCGGGCCTTATCCAATGACTTATCACCAGACAAAATCCTATCAACACCAGAATTGCACCAAAAGCCAGGCGCGGTTGGCGCGCAGCGCCCCTGAGAATTCCAATTCCTCCCACAATACACACTCCAACCAAACACAAGTTCGCGGCCAGTTGACTAAGTTTACCGCTCATGGCCACCGCCCCCAATAACAAGCAAAGGACGAGCGCCGAGAGTGGACTTTCCAGAAGGGAGAGAACTATATCCATAGGAGCAGATTATAGCCGCATCTCCCTCTGATTTTAAGAAGAGTTTAACACCGAATTCCGCTCTACAAAATTCAAAATGAGTCACTACCGGGCCTTGACTTGACTTTGCCACAGGCCCGCCAGATACTTAGCTTGGTTGGTCTGCGAAATACGGGGCGAAAATGGACTTCGCTTTCGAGCGGCGCTACCGTGGGCTTGGCCCGACTCCTTTGGGGCCAGCTTCCGTGCGTGCCTGGGAACCCATCTGGCAGGGCGGGATAGGGGTCACCTTACTGCTACTATTTGTGGGCCTATTGGGGGCGGGGCTTTTCAGTGGCGTGCCGGCGGCTGCCGCCGGCCAGGGCTCGGGTGAACAGGAAATTGCCACCCAGGACGTTCAATCCCCGTTCAAGGTGCAAGTGCAGCGCAACATGGTGGTGGTGCGTGCGATCGTGCGCGACTCGAATGGTCGTCCCGTGCCCCGCCTGCGGAAAGAAGACTTTCGATTATTGGACAACGGCAAGCCGCAGGAGATTGACCAGTTCGCCCTCGAATCCTCCAGCCGCACCTCGGCCGTGGCGCGCCCGGCCCCCGGCAAGGAGTCGGATGAGGAAGCCGCTTCAGAGGCGGGAGCGGCGAATGCGACGGCGCGGAACTTCCAGGCGCTTTACTTCGATGATCTCCAAATGACGTTTGAAGATATCGCTCACGCCCGCGATGCCGCCGACCGGTATCTGGCGACCACGCTTACTGCTGCGGACAGGGCGGGCATCTTCACCTCCTCAGGCCAGGGCAACCTGGACTTCACGGACGACCGCAGCAAGCTCCACGAAGCCCTTTTCAAGCTCCGACCGAGGCCCAATATCTCAACAGATACAAATTCCTGTCCTGATATTGGTGACTATCAGGCTTACTTAATCGTGCAACAGCACGACCCCTCTGCCACTGATATTGCGACACAAGAGGTTATCCAGTGCGATTGCGAAGTCGGCGACAGCGCCGCGCTGCAAACGTGCAGCAGCACAGCGGCAAACATCGTGCAGGCGGAGGCAACGCGGGTGTTGAATGATTGGGAGACGCAGTCCGAGGCGGTGTTGCGAGGCCTTGAACAAGTCATTCGCCGCACCGCGCTGCTGCCCGGGCAACACAGCGTCATTTTCCTTTCGCCCGGTTTTCTCCTCTACAACCTGGAGTCCCAGATCGCGGAGATCGCGGACCGAGCGCTGCGCTCCAGCGTGGTCATCAGCGCCCTGGACCCCAGGGGCCTGTATGTCATCATTCCCGGCGGTGATGCCAGCCGCCAAACCATTAGTCTCCCCGGCCGTCCGGATTTGATGGGGAGGAAACAACAGATCATCGATGCGGGATTCTCCCTGGCCGAGGAGGTTCTTTCCGACCTTGCGGGGGATACGGGTGGCCAGTTCTTCCACAATAGCAACGATTTGGACAGGGGCTTCCGACAGGTGGGGACACTTTCGGACGTTTATTACGTTCTGGCCTTTTCTCCCCGCAACCTCAAGTTTGATGGCCGATTCCACAAGCTGAAGGTCAACCTGGTGAACCCCGCCGGCTTCACGATTCAGGCGCGCCGTGGCTATTTTGCGCCCAAAGCGTCGGTGGATGTGGCCACCAAGGCCAAGGAAGAAATCGAACAGGCAGTTTACTCCCAAGACGAATTGAAGGAACTTCCGATCAATGTGCACACGCAGTTTTATAAAGTCAACGAAGCCGAGGCGCGGCTTGCTGTGCTTACTCATTTGGATTTGAGTTCCGTGCGTTTCCGCAAGGAACAGGATCGCCATCTGAACAAACTCACCTTTTTAACCGTCCTGTTCGACCGGGATGGAAAGTACGTGGAGGGAAAAGAGAAAGTGGTAGAGTTTCGACTTCGCGATGCTACACTTGCGAGGTTGAACCAAACCGGAATAACGCTAAAGATGGAATTCGACTTGAAGCCCGGGACGTACCTGGTTCGCCAGATTGTCCGGGACTCCGAGGCTGGGCAATTATCGGGGCTGAACCGTACGGTGGAGATACCTTATTAGGGGGTGGCGTATGCGTCGAAGAACCAACTTTGGTTTGTATATTCTCCTACCGGCTGCCCTCGGAATTTTGGGAGCGCGGCTGGTTCTCACTCTTGCCCAGAGCGGGGGAGCGCCGAATGCTCCTCCCCAGGTGGCCGCCACTTCCCCTCAAATCATAAGAGCCGAAGCGAATCTTGTTCTGGTGGACGTCATTGCCACCAACAAGAAAGGGGAATACATCAAAGATCTGGAGGTGAAGGAATTCGAGGTCCTCGAGGATAACCAGCCCCAAGTGATTGCCAGCTTTTCGCGCGCCGGGGAGGGTCGGGGTCCTAAAGGGCCGAGCCAGCCTCGCTATATCGTGCTCTTTTTCGATGACTCCACCATGAGCGCCGGAGACCAAATGGTGGCACGGCGGGCCGCAAACCAGTTTGTGGAGAAGACTGCGTCGCCGGAACGCCTGATGGCGGTGGTGGACTTTGGAGGGACAACCCAAGTGGTCCAGAATTTCACCCCGGACGGAGAGAAGCTGAGGCGTGCGACGGCAGAGGTGAAATACTCTGCGGTTTCGCCGAATATATCCACGTCGACAGTCGATATTGCGTCCATGGGTGCGCCGACTGCCGGAATTGCGTCGATGGGGCAGATTTCCCTGGCTGAAGCCGATTTCGGCGCCCGATCGTTCCTTCTGGCCATCCGCGACTTGGCGAAAACACTGGGGGCCGTCCCTGGCCGCAAGACGTTGATTCTTTTCTCCGCAGGCTTTCCACTCACCTCGGAACACCAATTTGAGCTCGATGCCACGATCGATGCTGCTAGTCGAGCCAATGTGGCGATCTACCCGGTGGACGTGCGAGGCTTGCAGGCACCACTCACGTCCCTGCCAGGGCTGCCGCCAAATCCATTTCTCCTCGATTCGCCATTCCCGCACGAACCAGGATTGCTCGCTTCCTTAGCGGGTTCGCCCGACCCCTGGCCGCAGCATAGCGGTGGCGGCGGTACCGGCGGGACCGGAGGAGGCGGAGGAGTTGGCGGTGGGGGCGGTGGGACCGGAGGCGGAGGACTTGGCGGTGCACGTGGGGGTGGAGGTGGGACAGGAGGTGGCGGTGGCACTGGCGGCGGCACCAAGGGTGGCGGCGGGACAGGAGGTGGCGGCGGCAGTGGTGGCGGCACGAAGGGTGGCGGCGGGACAGGAGGTGGTGGCGGCACGAAGGGTGGCGGAGGAGGAGGCAATGCCGGTGGCTCGGGAGGTTCTTACGCGAATTATCCCGGCGGCACTTCTCAGTGTAACAACTCGACGGTTGCCCTATCGAATCCTCTTTGCCCGCAGAACCGCCTCCGGGGCTTGATTGATCAAAGCGTTTCCGCCAACCAGCAGGTTCTCGACGCGTTGGCTCGAGGGACAGGCGGCTTTACCATATTCAACACCAACGATTTCCTTGCCGGCTTGAATAAGATCGCCAACGAATTGGACGAGTACTACATTCTAGGTTATGTCCCACCCAGCCAAGCGCACGACGGGAGTTACCACAAGATCACAGTGAAGGTGACCCGCGGCGGAGTGCAACTCCGCCACCGTAATGGTTACTACGACTTGAAGTCTCCCGACCTGCTGGCCGGAAAACTCGAGGGGAAAACCCTGGAAGCGCTGGCGGCAAGTTCTCAGCCCGGACAAGTCCCTGTTTCACTCAGTACGCCTTACTTCTACAGTTCGCCGGGCGTGGCGCGCGTGAACATTTCGCTTCAGGTCCCGGCTTCGGCGATCGACTTCGAAAAAGGGAAGAAGGAGCTTCATTCCAATGTGCAAGTGCTGGGTATTGCCTACCGGGAGGACGGATCGGTGGCCGCTCGATTCAGCGATACGGTGAAGCTGGACATGGAAAAGAAAGACCTGAAGGAGTTTTCCAAAGGGCCATTCAATTATCAGCACACCTTCAATGTTGCACCGGGAAAATACACGCTGAAACTGGTTCTGAGCACCGGCGGGGAGAAATTTGGGAAGTACGAAACAGCGTTGAGCATTGCCCCCTTTGACGGCCAACACCTCGAGCTCAGCGGACCCGCCCTCAGCAACGCTTTTCGTCCCGTGGACCAGCTCGTTGCCAGCCTGGATTCACAACTCCTCGAGGATCAAACTCCGCTGCTCTTCCAGGGTATGGAAGTATTCATCCAGCCGGGCAATCGTTTCCAGCGCGGCGACAAGGTCGCGTTCTACGTCGAGGTTTTTGAACCCCTGATGCAATCGAGTCTGGTACCCCGTGTGGGGGTGCTCTTCAATATCGTCAATCGCAAGACCAACCAGCAAGTGTATTCCTCGAACACCATACTTGTGAACGCGCTCGCGCGCTCGGGGAATCCGCTGATCCCCCTGGCACGGGAGATTCCCACGGACAGCCTTCAGGCAGGAGAATACCGGCTGGAGGTAAGGGCCCGGAATTCCGCGGGTGGGGCGAGCCCCATACGCACGGCGGACTTCGTTCTCGAATGAGCGTTTCGTCTGCGTGCGGCAGAAAAGCTCGGCTCAATCAGAACGCAGACAACGATAGCATCAAACGGATGAAGTTTTCGGGCCAGGACAGAGATGCGATTCGAAGTGCGCTGCTGGAGTGGTTTCGTCGAAACGCGCGCCCCCTCCCGTGGCGGAAGAGTGGTGATCCGTATGCCGTCTGGGTTTCTGAGGTAATGCTTCAGCAGACCCAGGTGGCGACGGTGGTCCCGTACTACCAACGCTTTCTCGCGGCGTTTCCCACATTAGCCGACCTGGCGCGCGCCCCACTCGAGCGAGTCCTGCAACTATGGTCAGGACTGGGCTACTATCGCCGCGCCCGTCACCTGCACCAGGCCGCCAAGGAAATGGTTCGCCGCTTTGGCGGAGCGTTCCCCCAGCAGTACGAGCAAATTCGTTCGCTGCCTGGAATTGGGGATTACACGGCGCGGGCAGTTCTGAGCATTGCCTTCGATCAGGTCCACACCCTGCTGGACGGGAACGTTGCCAGAGTCCTCTCGCGTCTGGCGGCTCTCCAGGGTAATCTTCACCAGTTGGACTTCCGGCGCGCGGCAGAAGCCCAACTCGAACTTCTGCTTGCGCCTCGAAGCTCCGGTGACTTCAACCAGTCGTTAATGGAACTGGGGCAAACCCTTTGCCTGCCTCGCGCTCCCCGATGTACCGCCTGCCCAGTGCGAAGCTGGTGCCGGGGATACAAATCCGGCCAGCCCCAACTCTACCCCCAGCCGCGTCCCAGGCGCGCGGCGGAATCCCATTACCTTGCTGCTGCTATCCTCCGGCGCGGAGCCCGAGTGGCCATGGTGCGCGGCCTTGATGACGGCCTGTTAGATGACCTGTGGAATTTCCCCTCCGCCTTCGGCCGCTCCCGCCCCGAGGCGCTGGCGAGCTTACGCAATAAGCTCGGGGCTGGCGGGAGCGCTTCCGTCGCCATCCAGGACTCCATCGCCGAGCTCCGTCACGGCATTACTTACCGCTCCATTCGCGTCCATGCTTACCCGGCGGAGGTTTCGCACACTCCCCGCAAAAGAGGACTTCGATGGTTTCCTATTTCGAGACTGCGGCAGGCCGCGATTTCGCAACTGGCTCGCAAAATCGCGCAGCAGGTGTTTTAATTGTCGGAAATGCGCCTTGCGCTAAAATGTAATCCGCTAGCAAAACGTTGCTCATGGCAAAGACAGCACAACTCGATTCCGCCAAGCTGGTAAGGCTTCAATCCAACATTAGCGTGCAGCGTTACTTTGAGATTTCGCTGCTGCTGACCCTGGCTACGGGATTCATCACCCTCACGATGACGGGCAAGTTGGACACGCTCTCGATCGTGGTGGTTTCCAGCGCGCTGGCCGTGAAGCTCTGGAGCTACTCTCGCGAGGCAGACTATTCCCTCTCGCCGCGCACGGTCACGCGGATTTCCATCTTTTACATCTTCTTTTACGCCCTCGACTTCTTGATCTTCGCGCCGGGCCTGAGCGCTTTGGACAGGATGCTGGCCGCGACCGTTCACCTTATTCTGTTCACCACCGTCGTCAAAATCTTCTCGGCACGAACCTATCGCGACTACGGTTACCTCGCCACCCTATCTTTCATGATGATGCTGGCAAGCGCTATCCTGACGGTCAGCACCACTTATTTGATCTTCTTCACCCTGTACGTCATCTTCGCCATCTCGACCTTCATCAGCTACGAAATCAAGCAAGGAATGGAGTCGGCGTCCCGTGCGCCGGAAGGCCCTTTCCGAAAACCTGGACAGAACCGGACAGCCGTCGAAGGGGCGCTGATGAGGGCGGCCGTGGGTTTAGCTGCCGGCATTTTTCTCTTGGCAACGGTTCTCTTTTTCGTCATTCCGAGATACCGGACAGGCTACTTGACCGCGCTCTCCTCACAGGCGCAGAACATCACCGGCTTCTCAGACTCCGTTAACATGGGAGACATCCGGAAGATCCTGCGTTCCCCTATGGTTGTCATGCGCGTCACCTTAGAAGGAGATCCCAGGCAATTCCAGGGTGTGAAATGGCGGGGTGTGGGTTTGACGAGTTTTGACGGCACGCACTGGTTTAATGACAACACGGAGCAAATACCCATTACGCAGGCCACCGAACAGCGCTTTGTTCTGCCCCAGCTCGAGGGCTGGCAGAGCCGTTCACGGCGACTGCTCCGCTACCATGTGTTGCGCTCGGCGCTCTCCACCGACGTGCTTTTCGCCGCCCCTATTCCCCAGGAGGTTATGGGTCGGTTTCACTTGGTGAATGTCGATGAGACAGGCTCCCTGCATAGCCCTCAATATGCCTTCTCGCCTCTGGCTTACGATGTGGTTTCGGAGACAGGGCTTCCTTCGGCCCGGGAGTTGCAGCGCGCCTCCACGAAATACCCCGATGATGTCCGCCTGGTGTATCTCCGGCTCCCCAATCTGAACCCGAAGATTTCGGAGCTTGCCCGGAGGGTCGCATCGACTGCCACGAACAATTACGACCGCGCCACCGCGATTGAGAATTACCTGCGAGACAATTTCCGGTACACGCTCGACCCGTCAGCCATTGAGCCCGGAGACCCCCTCGTCAGTTTCTTGTTCAAATCCAAATCAGGATACTGCGAATACTTTGCCGCCTCGATGGCCGTGATGCTTCGAACGCTCAACATCCCCTCGCGGCTGGTGAATGGCTTTCAGACGGGTTCTTATAACCGTATCGGCAAGGATTTTGTGGTCCGCGCTCGTGATGCCCATAGCTGGGTGGAAGTGTATTTTCCGAATTACGGCTGGATTGCGTTTGATCCTACCCCTGCGGACCCCAATCCCATCCGCGCCGGAGCATGGGACGATTACCTCGATGCTTTGAACCTTTTCTGGAGCGAGTGGATTGTCAACTACGATTTCAGCCATCAAGTCCGGCTGGCGCGGCAGGTGGAACAAACCTCCAGGGATTTCCAGCAGGAATTCCGGGATCGCACCGACAAGCTTAGACATCAGGGGGTGCGGGTGGCCTACGTCGTCGAAGCGTGGCTGATGTCGCACAAGCTTTTCATGCTCTTATTAATGGTGATCATCCTGGCAGCCTTGGTGACTGGCGAAAAGGGCATTTCGCTGGCCGACATCCGGTTTTTCTGGGTGTGGAAGTTTGGACGCCGGGAGCTCGCACTGAGCCCGCACCAAGCCACCATGACTTATCAAAGGCTGCTGAACACGCTGCGCAAGAAAGGCTATCGAAAGCCTGCCGCGCTAACACCCTGGGAGTTCGCTCAATCGTTGTTGGGGACGCCCCTCGGATCAGGCGTCTGGGAATTTACTCACCTCTACAACCTGCTCCGTTTCGGTCAGGCGCAAGTGCCCATAGCGCGGCTGCGCCAGCTTCTGGATGAAATCAGCAGAGCCTGAGCGCAGTGACGAGTAGCGACGAGCAGAAGTCACAAGCCGCCCATGAGGGGAAAAAGAAGGAAAAGGGTGAAAAGCGAAAGGGACCGAGATTCAAAGGGTTCCACCAGGCAGGTCCGGTTTTATCCCCTTCCCCTCAAAGCCTCTGGCCCTTTCGCGCTTTTCGCCTGTCACCGAGTTTCAGCTATTTCCACTCCCACACCTTCGAGGTAGTGCTTCCGTCGGCATCCACTTCAAACTCGAACACACCGGCGACGGTGTTCAGGCGCGCCAACTTCGGAGATGCGGTGCTGTAGTAAACCGCGCCCCGATAACTGACGGCGCCGCCGTCCAGGAACTTCCCCACGCCCTGGCCCTTCCAGGTGGCGGTCTCGCCATCCTGCGTGATGACGACCGCTTGTCCCTCTCCGTACAGGCTTCCGTCAGGCCTCGCTTCTGACCAGTAGGTTGCGATAGTGCGGGCACCCATCCCCAGGAGCTTTCCGTCGGCCTCGAATGACACTTCAACCTTGAATCCAGGGCTCGCCGAAAGCACTCGCCTTGCCGTCCGCTTTCCGCGCGACTCAGAAATCAGTTCTCCGAGCATAGTCCTCCTCCTTGTTTAGCTGGGATTCCCGTTTTGTTTGGGATAGGGACAAATATACCCTGCAATAGCCCCATCGTCAAGCGGTCGGGACAGCGCCACGCCGATTTTGTTCAAGGTCCCAGGATCGGAGGCGACAGGCCGCAGTTCCTGCCGTGTCTTACGGCTTTCTTCCCGTGAGCGCAGATTCTCGAACGCCCTCTCGACTGTCTTTTCCAATGCGGCAGCCGACACTCGGCGCGGAAGTGTGGCGAACACTTTATCGTTCAGATTGGATTTCGGAGGCGCGTCGCCGTCCAGCAAGCAAACCACATGCCACGAGTCGGAGGAGGCGGATCTAACCATATGAAAAACAACCAACTATTGTTCGATAAGACAATGAATCCTTTTCGGCCAACTCGAATCTAAGTTAGTAGAAGTGGTCTTGAAGAAAGGAAAGGTAAACGAGAAAATGGTTACGTATTTGAGCCTCGTGTTTGGCCACTTGTTGAAGTGGGTGGCTGTTGCAGCCGGAGCCATTTATGCGGGGATGGTCCTGATGAGGTATCGTACGGACAGGCCACACTACCGCCTCAGTTTCGAACTTCGAGACCCCGCAAGGGCGGTGCAGCATTTGGTGGTCTGGCTGGGTGTGAAGGTTCTCGCCGCCTGCCTCCGGTTTGCAGGGGCTGTTTTCAACATGCTTCTTGAGGCCTCTGCTGAGGTTGGGGAATGGCTTATGCGTCGCAGTCCCACCGTGCAGGAAAGTATCCGCTCCCGCTTCCTCGTGTGACGATTTGCATCCGGCGCCCTGAATGATTCGGGGTACCGTGAGGGGAATTGGCCACTCGCTTTCTCCGAGCAACCAGCTCTGTAGACCTACATTCTTCACTTCATTGTTCCAGGAGTCCGTGGCAGAGTACGATTCCTTTACGAAGAATCAAAAAGCATCACAACCTGCTCCCTGAGCCTAGGGTGAACAACGCCGCGACCAGGATCACAAGCGCCCCTGTCTGGAGGTGGACCGGTCGGCCATGAATCCCCGTCCACTCTCCGGTGACTCCCCAGCGCTTCGCAGCCAAAACAGTGGTAGACATAAGAACCGGTCAACCGATGATGGGACCCAGGGAACCCCTCCGGTTTGAGTTCCAACTATCCGTGAGCGGTGAGAAAGTTGACAAAAGCAAGGCATTGTCGAAGACTCTTCAGTTCCCGGCGCTTCTTTGGCAGAGGGCGGTTGGGTAAAGATTTCTTCCGAAGCTGGAACGACGGGGCAGGAGTCCCGGTCTGTTGGTAAGATCACAGAGACCTGAGTCCATGGACAGAGCGCAGAGCCCGAGTAAGGAACCAGCCTCCCGTTGGCGGAGAGCAGGGACTGAGTGCCTTTTGTTTTCGATTTTGCTTGCGCTGGTTTTTCAGGCAAGTGCTGCCCAGCAGCTCGCCGACTACTTCAAGATCGTCGTAGTTGATCAGGACACAGGGCGCGGCGTACCACTGGTTGAGCTTCGCACGACGAGTGAAATCTCCTACTACACCGACAGCAACGGTATCGTCGCCTTTTATGAACCGGGTTTGATGAACCAGGCTGTGTGGTTTTCCATTCAGAGCCACGGATATGAGTACCCGCAGGACTGGCTGGGAAATCGCGGAGTAAGCCTGCAGACCACTCCGGGCGGAACGGCTGTGCTCAAGATCAAGCGCCTCAATGTGGCGGAGCGGCTCTATCGCCTCACCGGCGAAGGCATCTATCGCGACAGCGTCCTAGTGGGCGAGCGGGTTCCCATTCAGCAGCCTATGCTGAATGCCCAGATCGCGGGGCAGGACGGCGCGCAGGCCGTTCCCTACCACGGCAAGTTGTATTGGTTCTTCGGGGACACAAGTAAGGTCTCCTATCCTCTCGGAAATTTTGCGGAGTCGGGCGCGGTCTCAGAACTGCCGGGTCGCGGAGGACTGGATCCGAGCCGGGGCGTGAATCTGCGGTATTTCGTCGACAGCACAGGATTCAGCAGAGCCATGTGTCCGACAACCGGGGATGGCCTGGAGTGGCTCTTCTGGGCGGGGCTGGTCAACGATGCAAACGGCCGGGAACGCCTGGCCGGTGAGTGCCGGAGGATGAAGAATCTGGGCGAAGAGCTGGAGCGCACGCTGGTGCTATTCAATGACGACACGCAGAGATTTGAGCCGATTCTGCAATTGGATCTCAATGCGCAGTTGCGTCTGGAAGGCCGCCCGTTCCGTGTCAGAAGCGGCGGCCACGACTATCAGTATTTTCCTTCCGAGTCTGCTCCGGGAGCGCGTGTCCAGGCGGACCTCGCGCACCTGATGCATCCGTCTGAGTACGAAGGGTACACCTGCCTGGTGCAAGGCACGCGCGTGGACAAGAACGATGCCAGCCTGGAGCGCGGCCCCGATGGCCGCTTGGTTTGCGGCTGGAAGCGCGACACCCCTCCTCTGAATTACAAACAGCAACAAGCGCTCATCGCAGCCGGGAAGATGAAGGCGCAAGAGGGATTGATCCAGCTCCGCGACTTCGAGACCGGAGCTCCGATTGCGCCTTTCGGCGCCACGGTGGAGTGGAACAGCTACCGGAAGCGCTGGATCATGCTGGTGCAGGGGCACGTTGGAGAAATCTGGTACGCCGAGGGCGACACTCCGCTTGGCCCGTGGGTCTACTCGGCGAAGGTTGTGATGCATGACCGCTACGCATTTTACTTGCCAGTACAGCATCCGTTCTTTGCCCAGCAAAACGGAAGGCTCATTTATTTTGAAGCGACGTACACGGACTTCTTCTCCAACACGCCGGTGAAGACGCCACGGTACAACTACAACCAGATCATGTACCGGCTTGCGCTCGACGACCCGCGTCTGTTCCTTCCCGTGCCGGTTTATCAGGTCACCAGCGCCGACGGACTTACGCGTTATCTGTTGCGCGAAGGCGTTGAATCCCGGAACGAGTGGCAGAACATCAAGGAGATCGGCTTTTTTGCGCTGTCGCCGGACCGACAGCGCGAGGGGCTCGTTCCTGTATTCGCGACCATGAGTAGGCGCGGCATGATCCTGAGCCTTGAGCCACCGGCAAAAACCACGTACGGTCAACCGCTCTTTTATGCATTGTCGGCGAAACAGGAGGAATCCGGCGAAATGATTGCGGGAACTTGGAACTGCACGGCCCGCGACTCAGAAGGTTCCGAGTTTCCATTCACCTTGGAGATCAGAGTGGAAGGCGAGATCGTTCGGGGGCATCTCGATCAAGATGAGATTACGGAAGGGACATACCGGGAAGGCCGAATTGAGTTCCGGCTAAAACAAGGGGATGACCGCTACCGCATCGTTGGCCGTCTCCGGGGTGGAAAGCTCATCGGTGATTGGACGGAGATAAACACGGGTAAGAGCGGGACCTGGGAGGGCAAGGCTGACCAGTCGGGTGTGACATGGAAGAAAACCTCGGGTATAACCCCTCTATACGAATACCGTTACGCAGACGGTACTTTTTTCTATTCGACTAAGTCCAAAATAAGCAATCCGCCGCTCCAGCGGTCAGCGGACCCAATCTGCCGCGTGTGGCAAAACCCGATGTCATTGCTGATTTTGGATCTCGAAGCGAAGCCCAGTCAGGCTACTCAATAACGAGTGACGCTCGTCTTCCTGTGTCACTCTATTGTGCAACACTCAATAATGACAAGACCCGATTCGTATCCGGCAACCCTGCACGTTGTGCAGGCGCAATGGCAATGGGATTTGAGCGACCACGCAAGATAACTTCTGAGATGTAGTAAGCTTTATTCGTGCAATTGGGAAAGCCAAGCCGGACGGCCTGGGCCGCAGCCGCTCACCGTGCCGCTCATCAGGTCCTAGAACAGGGTCGCATCTTCGCCGATCCACTTGCTCTGCGTATCCTGGGCGAAGACGCCGAGACCGTAGTGCGCAAGGTTGAGGAGCGACCCTCTGGACGAAGGATGCGAATTTTCATCGCCGTGAGAACGCGCTTCGCGGAGGATGCTTTAGCGGCTGCTGTTGAACGCGGTGTGCGTCAAGTTGTAGCGCTCGGCGCGGGACTGGACACTTATGCCTATCGCACCACATTGCGGGACCGGCTGCGCATCTTCGAAGTTGACCATCCAACTACGCAGGCCTGGAAACGCCAACGCCTCGCAGATGCCGCTATCCCCATACCGAGCTCGCTGACCTTCGCTCCCATCGATTTCGAACACCAGACTTTGGCCGAGGGCTTAGCGGCCGCTGGTTTTGATTCGGCGCAGCAGACCTTCTTCACTTGGCTGGGCGTCGTGCCTTACCTGACCGAGGAAGCTGTATGGTCGACCCTCCGCTTCATCGCGAGTCTTCCGAATGGCGCACACGTCGTTTTCGACTACAGCGATCCTCCGGCTTCATTGTCGGCGGAAGCGCGCATCAGCCACGAGAGGCGCGCGACGCACGTCGCCGAGTTGGGCGAAGCCTGGCTGAACTACTTCGAAGCGGACGAGCTCCGAGCCAAACTCATGGCACTCGGGTACTCTGAGGTCGAGGACTTGGGGCCTCCCCAGATAGCCGCCCGCTTCTTTCCAAACCAGGTGAGCACTCTTCCCAGCAAGGGCGGCCATATCCTACGCGCGACGACGATCTGAAGGTGCGCTAATTGGTGCACCGATTGGCATTGACGGGCTTTAATGGGGTTCATTGACGACTTCCAAAGCAGTCACGCTCGCATAATCCTTCACAGGAACGAAAGCCAGCATAAGCTTGCCTTCAGCATTGGGCTCGAGGTTATCAAACGTCTTCTCCACTGCGATGAAGGGCCCACCCGCCGCGTTGAAGATGTCGAAGTTGCGAAGCAGGACCACCCCGTTGCAGTAGACATCGAAGACCCGACTCCCGGCTCCACCCTCCAGCGAACCATTCTGGTCAGGCAAACTGGGAATCCGGTTCTCGACACCCCAATAAGTCTCCGCAAATCGTAGCGTGACTCTGTATTTGCCCGGGGCGACCGGAATCGCGTAACTGAAATGGCCGTACCGCTCAGCGGAGTAAAGGCTGGGATCCGAGGTTCGGCTGACCGGCTTAGCAGTAATATGCACGGCCAGTTGCCCGCCGCTGTAATAGCGGTCGGGACTCCAGATGTTGCCCGCGTGGTCGGTGTAGGAATTATTCTGAGCCACGATGCGTATGGGATTGATTTCCCCCGCTGGCGCCGGCTCGATTTCGATCGCATTCAGAATCGGCGAGTCGATGAGCGCCTGAAAGCTCAAATGCAGATAGCCGTCCGCAGCCGGGGTCACGTCTTTGAAAACTCGCTCATCCCCGATGTTATTCCCCCCGGCGTCTTTGATGATGTCGAAGATCCGGAGTAAGGGCTTCCCGTTCAGCAGAACATCGAACAGGCGGCTGGCTTCCCCGCCGCCGGAGAGGCTTCCGGGCCCATAGTGCGTCTCCACAAAGTACAGATGCAGCTCGTAGTTGCCGGGTTTGAGCGGAATATGGTAGGAGAAATTCCCCGAGCGGAAGGTCTGGTACAGCGTCATATCCGGCGCGCGCGCCACAAATTGCGGCGGCTGGCTGGCCGTCCCGCCCCCGGAATAATACCGGTCACCCAGCCAGGAATTTCCCGCGCGGTCGATATACTTGTCCTTGGGATAACCGCACAGGATGCGCACGGAGTCCAACGCTCCTGCCACCACCGGGGAGCCCGCCAACGAGGAGGGACTGGCCGCCGGCGATGCCTTTACCAAGGCCCCCGTGTGCTTCCGCCATTCAAGAAGGATTCCCGCCATGACAACGGCAAGAACAAGCCCTCCCACGGCAATAGGCAAGGCATGAAGACCCGACGGCTTGGTATCGGCTGTAACTCCCTGGCCCATCTGCTGCGGGAATTCGAAGTTCTGGCTTTCGCGGACTTCGGAAGTTCCCGAATCAGCCTCCAGCTCAGTCGAAGGCATTTCGTCTCGAGGAACAAATCGCGGCGCATAGTGCCCGGGGTCAATCACAATGCGGAGGGCGTGCCCTGCTCCCTCGCCTTCGTAATACTCCTTCAGCTTCCTCCGAAGCCGGTGGACTTCAACCCGTACGATGGCGTCTCGGTTCTGGTCGAAATCCGCTGCTCTTCCCAGGGCTTCCGTGGCGAGATTGTATTCCTTGATTCGGTCGGCCCTACCCAGGAAGTACTCGTCGCAAATGTATTTGAGCAGCTTGGCCTGCCCAGGAGCTTTGGCGAAGATGCCCGAACTGAGAACATTCTCGAGTTCGCCCCTCTCGTCGTCGTTGTGAACCAGCATCGCCATATCCGTAGACCAGAGGCAAAAAGCTGGGACAAAGATATCACCGAGCGCCATGGGTTGTAAAGTGTAGACATCGAGTCACGTTAAATGTTACTGGTGAGGCGCCGCCAAGCCACTTAAGAATGTAACCCGTCAAGCCGTCCGCAAGGTAACCCAGGAGAGCAGTTTCGAGGCGGGGGTTGGCATGGGGCGGCAAAGCAAATGGGAGTACCTCCGAGCCGTTTACGTCCGTTATCGACGGGCCGAGCGGCGGGGGAAGCAGAGGATCTTGGCAAGTAGGGATGCGTTTGAGTTGAACTGCCGCATCGAGGAGAAACGGGAGGCCATCTACGAGTTGGCGCAGCGGAGGCTCAGTCCATCGCGAGCCTCGCGTCCTAGCTAGCCCTCAACCCTCCCTGACCGTTGAACGACACGGAGAAGGCATGGACCTTGGGTAAGACTTTAGATGGATTGGCGGCTCATGCGAAAATTACATTCTTAAATAGCTTGACACGGCGTCACCCGTTACAGTTGAAACCGCAGCCCCGTCGTATTGAAAACAAGCCAGTTATTGGAGTAACTAGCAGTAGACGGAAAATTAACAGGTTTAACCTTGTGTTACTGCGCACCTGTTTGGTATAGGCGGGAGGGAAGGTTGCGTGTGTAAGTCTTGTCGGTCTTGGGTCCTACCAGAGAAGAAGGGAGAAGAAATTCATGAAGAAGCATTATCTGCAGCAATGCGGGGCAGCCTTTGCAGCCCTGTTTATTGCAGTCCTAAGTACTTTACAACTGCCCGCGTTCGGTCAGGTGGCGACCGCTTCATTGAGCGGCACCATTGTTGACGTAACAGGCGCGGTTATTCCCGGCGCCAACGTGGCGTTAAAGAATGAGGCCACCAACGCGACTCAGAACATCGTTTCGAACAGCGTTGGTTTCTTCAGCTTCCCGCTACTTCAGGTGGGCTCATACACAGTGACGATTTCGTCGAAGGGGTTCACCACTTGGGAGCAAAGGAACATTGTGTTAAACGCCTACGACAGCAGAACGCTGCCGAACATCGCCCTGAAGGTGGCCGGGGCGACGACGACCGTCGAAGTCGTGGCCGCTGCCGTTGCCTTGGCGCCGGTGGACACTGGCGAGAACAGCACGTCCCTGAACCAGAACATGGTGAGCGAACTGGCGATCGAGGGCCGCGATGCGGCGGAGCTCATCAAGATCTTGCCTGGCATGGGGTATGCCAACGGCTTGGGCCAGACTCCATGGAACAGTCTAACCACGGAAACCAACAGCGGTCCCGTCGGCACGTTTTCGGCGAGCGGGACTCAGCCTTACGGCGGCTTGCAGTTGACCGTGGACGGCGGAGTTATCGTCGATACGGGAAACACGGGTACGCAGACGGCGAACATCAACCAGGATCAGACCGCTGAGCTGACGGTCCGCACCTCCGCCTTCGACGCCGAATTCGCTAACGGACCTGTCACCGTCAACGCAACCGGCAAGAGTGGGGGATCACAACTCCATGGCGACATTTACGGATACATGCGTAACGGAGACCTGAACGCCGAGGACTCCTACTTCAAGTCTCAAGGCGCGAAGAAGCCGATCGACCATTATTGGTATCCCGGCTTCACTGTTGGCGGCCCTGTGCTTTTGCCTTTCACCGACTTCAACAAGGGTCGTGACAAGCTGTTCTTCTTTGGCGGCTTCGAATACATGATCCAGCACCCAGAGGGCTCGCTGCTAAACAGTTTTACGCCCACTGCGGACATGCTGAACGGCAACTTCACTCAAAGCCAGCTTCCCCCCGCGAGCACCGGTTGGACTACGGCGACTACTCCCTGCAATCTCAGCGCCTATGGTCCCGTAGCAGGCAAGCCCGGAACTTACGGCAATGGATCTTGGCCCAATTTCTGCGGAACTCCCGCCGCGGCGTCGATCGTATCCAGCGGCGGGCAGATTCCCTCGAACCTGATCGACCCGATTGGGCAGGCCTATATGAGCCTCTTCCCGGCGCCCGACGTCAGTCCAGCCACTCATGGCGGGTACGATTACCAGTTCATAAACGCTCCCCCGGTTGATCGCTATGAGATTAAGGTGCGCGGCGACTACAACATCACCCAGAATACGAGGCTGTACGTCTCCTACAACCGCCAGCACGAAATAGACCAAAACAACCTGGGCGTCTGGTGGATACCGTCCGGCACCGTCCCCTACCCCTCGGCCTTCCCGGCCATCGAAATCTCCAACCTCTGGTCTACCAGCCTGACGCACGTGTTCACACCCACGCTGACCAACGAAACGACGTTTAACTACACCTCGTTCATTAACCCCGTAAAAGACGCGGACCCCGCGAAGGCTAATCCCGCCAATCTTGGAGCGTTGGCCAACCTTAAGCTCCCCTACAACGCTGGCACCGCGCCGATGATCCCGAACGTCTTTAGCGACGACGGCTGGGGCCCTGGCTACATGCCCATGTTCTGGGCTCCGGGGTTTGCCGCTGGTTTTCAGAACGGCGCTTTCGGCGCTCTCAAGCGTGTGCCTTCGCTCTCGGATAACCTGGCCTGGGTAGTGCGCAAGCACACGATCAAATTCGGCTTCTACTGGGCCCGGTGGGGCAACCAGCAAACTGACGGTACTTGGGAGGGCAATAACGGCTTCCCGCAGGGGAGCTTCGAATGGGATCCTTGGGCTTACACTACAACCGGGAATCCCCTGGCGGACATGCTGCTTGGCAACGCCGTGAACTTCAATCAGTATAGCTTGGATCCGGTCCACAACCTCTGGTTCACCACGCTGGCGGGTTACGCGCAGGATCATTGGAAAGCAAGCCGCCGGCTGACACTGGACTTCGGCCTCCGTCTCGACCACCTAGGCCAGTGGTCTCCTGGGGGTACTGAAGGAGTGGCGGTGTTCGATCCGGCACTATGCGCAAGCGCGTCCGTAGGGCCTACGTGCATTGGGAATAACCTGCCAGGTTTCACCTGGCATGGCATCAACTCCAAAATTCCCCTTTCGGGTTGGAGTTCGCCGACTTTCTACTACGACCCGCGCGTGGGCGCTGCGTACGATCTGTTCGGAAATGGTAAGACCATCCTGCGCGGCGGCTTCGGCGTTTACCGTTACCAGGTCGCGTACAACGACGTTAACGGAACCGAGGTTCCGCTGGGCGTTCAGATTTTCTCGACCACCTGCGGTGCTCGGGGGTGGGCCACGCTCACTTCGTCTAGCGCCTGCCTGCCAACTACGCCGACAGGGGCAATTCCCGCATCGAGCAGCGGCCTCTCCGAGGGCGCGATGGCGTTCGGCGATAACAAAACCCCCTATACGGCGAACTGGGACTTCCTCATTGACCAGCGCGGGCCATGGAACTCGCTGTTCGAGGTCGGATATACTGGCAACGCCAGCCGCAACGAGCTGATCGCCGCCAACGCGTCGGTCGCCAACAAGATGCCGCTGGGCGCGTACTTCAAACCCGATCCCGTGACGGGGATCGCTTACTGCAATGCACCCTTCTACACACCCACGGGCTGTAAGACAGGTGGCGTCCCCGGCAGCGCGGTGGTGGACTACGACCCGTACAATTACGCCGACAAGAGCATCAATGTCAATGGGCACGGCAGTTACGCGAACTACAATGCCCTCCAGATTTCGTGGAACAAGCGGGCCGGACGGGTCACGGTGATGATGAACTACACGTGGAGCAAAGTACTCGGCATCCGCGACGGCCAAACCGACAACGGTGGCAATGGCAATGGCGCCCTCCTCGACTGGTACAACCTGAAGAATAACTACGGCGTGCTTGCCTACGACCACACGAACATCTTTAATATCGCGTACGTATTCCGCCTCCCCGGGCCGGTCCATGGCGAATCATATGGCGAGAAGATTGCCAAGGGGTTCGTCAACGGATGGGAGATCTCCGGCCTGACCCAACTCCAGAGCGGCTCACCCATACAGCCGAACACCGGCGGCACTCTGAACGTGGCGTATGCGGGCAACGAAGGCACCACACAAATTCTGGGCACTACCGCTGACAGCCTCGTTCCTGTTCTGACCTGCGATCCTCGGAAGGGTTTGTCGTCCGGCCAGTATTTCAATCCCAACTGCTTTACCCCACCCACCACGCAGGGGCAGAATGGGAATATCATCTGGCCGTACATCAAAGGCCCTGCCTACTTCGACAGTGACCTTGGTCTGTACAAGAACTTCAAGATCACCGAGCGGCAGAGTATCCAATTCCGCGTCCAGGCTTTCAACTTCCTGAACCATCCTCTGCCGGATTTCACCCTGAATAACAGCGACGTGGATTTGAGCTTTAACAAGAGCGGGACGCTCAGCCCGACCAACGTGAACACTAACTTCACGGGCAAGCCCCTGTACACGACGGGTCGCCGCGTAATGGAACTCAGTCTCAAGTACTACTTCTGAGGCGACCGGAACGACTAGCACGGCAAGCGGGGGATGGCTTCGGCCATCCCCCCTTTTTTTTGTCATGTGTTCCGGCCGAGAGGCGGGGCGGAGAAGCACCCGTGGACCTTCGCCGGCGCCACACCTCGCACCGAGTTGCTGATTGACGAGCGCGAGCAGCCAGGCACCACAGACTGGGGACAGTTGATTTGCGTTCCGTTTCGTGCTAAGTTGACCAAGTCAGGGTAGACAAGACTAAATCCCAGCCAAGGAGATGTGCCATGGTGCGGAGTTGTTCTTTTTCTTGGACAGCAATGGTCTGCGGCGCGGTGCTCTTCTCTGCAGCGTCCGCCTCCCCCGGGCAGCAGGGTGCCTTCCTGCACAACATCACCTTGCGTGGTCAGGTCCAAACCAGGGACGGGCAGGTGATCCCTGTGGGGGTGACCGTTACGCTTGAGACGCAGGAGGGCACGCCCATAATGAGCCGTCCGGTGGATTCGAGCGGGAACTTTGAGTTTGCTGGGCTCCTCGCCGGGAACTACAGCCTATCCGTGAAGGATGGCGACTTTCAACCTTACCAGCAGTCTCTCGACCTTAGCGATGGCTGGATCACCTTTCACAGCGTCAGGATTGTCCTTTTGCCCCTTGACAAATCCAAAGTCAACCTCAGTGCTCTGCCCTCGCTGACCGATCAGGCGGCTCCGAAAAACGCCCGCAAGGAGTTTGAGAAGGGAACGCACGCCTGGCGGGAGAACAAGCTGACAGAAGCGCGGAACCACCTCGAAAAAGCAGTCGAAGAATACCCCTGCTTCGCGCGAGCGCAGGCCGCTCTCGCGGAACTTGATCTTGCCGACCACAAACCGGATAGGGCCGAGGACAGGTACAAGCAAGCCATCCACTGTGACGGCACCTACTTGGATGCCTTTTACTCGTTGGCGCGGCTTTATATGACTGAGAACAAGCCCCAAGACAGCGAGACCATTCTTCGCGAGGTGCTGCGGCTGTCGCCGAATGCTTGGCTCTCTCACTATCAGCTCGGAACGGTCCATTTTGCCAGGGGGGAATACCAAAAGGCCTCGCAGGATTTTCTTACCGCGCAGTCACTCCATCCTGATATGCCGGCGGAGTTTCACGCCAAGCTTGCCAACACATACCTGAAGACGGGCGAATACGGGAAGGCTCTGGCCGAGGTTGACACCTACCTGCGCCTAAGCCCGCAAGGGCCGTACGCTACTAGCGCTAAGAAGATCTCGGAGGTTTTGCGGAGTGGCGGCGTGACCAGCGCCGAGCCGGAAGTGAGGGCCAGTTCCACCAGCAAGCCTTGACGGGAGTGACCCACACCGGTGCACCCGGACGATGTCCCCTAGGCCCTGCCCGAAGGCGGACGACTTAATCTGAATCCGGCATCACCAGCTAAATAAGAACTCGCCGAAGGCTTGCTGAAAGCCGGCAAAACAGGTATGCTGCGCCTTACGCTGAGACCCCACGAAGAGTGGGGTTTCAGCACAATGCCCCGCGGGGCGCGAAACCGCATTCTTAGCAGTTTCTTTCACGCCGGATTCAGGTCAACACTTGTGCCACCAACACCATCTGAAATAGAGGATTTACCTTGATTATCGGCAACTACGGCTTCACCTTGCCCACAATTCGGCGCACCTTCACGCGGCGTGAGATGTTGGCGCTGTTGGGGGCATTCTGGATGCCGCGTGCCCGGAGCCGCGCTTTTCAGCGTGCTCTCAGCGGCTCGTCTCCCCGGATTCGATTCTCACTGCAAAGGGCGCCTTTCCACCACGAGAGTGATGAAACCCTCGCTACTCCCCACGCTCCCGCCACGATGGCGGGCGGGGTCGCCGTTTTTGATTACAATAAGGACGGCCGCCCCGACATCTTCTTCACCAATGGCGCGAATATCACGACGTTGAAGAAAGACTCGCCGAAGTTCTCGAACCGGCTTTTCCGCAATGACGGTCACGGGGTGTTCACCGACGTCACCCAGCAGGCGGGCTTGGCGGGCAGCGGATATGACAACGGCGTGGCCGTCGGCGACTACGACAACGATGGATATCCCGACCTCTTCGTGGCGGGCGTCCACCGCAACACCCTTTATCACAACAACGGCGACGGAACGTTCACCGATGTCACCGCCAAGGCGGGTTTGGACCGCTGGAACGACCCCGAGTACGGCCCGCTCTGGACCATCACCGCAGCCTGGGTGGACGTCAACAATGACGGCCTGCTCGACCTGTTCGTGCTCAACTACCTGCAATGGGATTGCCAGAAGGAACCCCTCTGCGGCTTCGCCGATACCTATGATTATTGCAGCCCGAGGTTTTACAAGGGCCAGCCCAATCAGCTATTTTTGAATAAGGGCGATGGAACCTTTCAAGATGTATCGGAGGAATGGGGCATTCGCGCTCACGTGGGCAAGGGCATGGGCGTGGGCATGGCCGACTACGACCTGGACGGACGGCCTGACCTGTTCGTGACCAACGACGCGTACTACAACTTCCTGTTTCATAACACCGGGCAGAAATTCGAGGAAGTGGCGCTTCAGGAAGGCGTTGCCTTAGCCGAAGACGGGGCGTTCATCTCGGGGATGGGTTTGGATTTTCGGGACTTCAATAACGACGGTTACCCGGATATCGTGACCGTGGCCCTGAATAATCAGACTTTTCCTATTTTTCGCAACATGGGCGGACGCGGGTTTGAGGAAATTACCTACGAAAGCGGGATGCGAGAGCTCAGCCGGTCGATGAGCGGCTACGGCCCGGGCCTCTTCGATTTTGATAACGACGGATGGAAGGACCTGTTCGTGACGCGCGGACATGTCGAGGCGCTGCCGAAACCCGGCACGGAGATCGAGCAGTACAACACCGTCTTTCGGAACCTGGGTGCGGGCGGGAAATGGCAGGCTTTGACCGAGGAAGCGGGGCTGAACGCCTCTCCCCCCGCGCGCCACCGCGGCTGCGCCTTCGGCGACTTCGACGGCGACGGCCGGGTCGATGTGGTGGTCACCGCGCTGGGAAGGGAGGCTGAGATCTGGATGAATCGAACCGAGGGCGCCGGGCACTGGCTAGACATTCAGCTTGAGGGAACCAAGAGCAACCGCGACGGGATCGGCGCCGTGGTCAAAGTCGTGACGAGGGCGGGGGCGCAGTACAATCACATGACCACCAGCGTCGGCTACGCCTCGTCCAGCCACGGACCGGTGCACTTCGGGCTTGGCGCGGAGGACCAGGCCGAACAAGTCGAGATCCGCTGGCCGTCGGGCATCGTGCAGACACTCCGGGACGTGGCCGCCGACCGCGTGCTCAATGTGAAGGAATCGTCGGGGCGATAATGCGGGACTTGGAGGTGCGCTGCTGCTCCTCGGCGCTGAGTCGGTCAACGATCCGCTTCTCCCTCGCACCATCTTCCGGCCGTTTCAGGCGGTAATAAAGGGCGACGAGCTCAATGTGCGGTGGCAGCCAGTCCGGCTCGGCTCGCACGACCTTTTCAAGGTCTTTCACGGCAGCGTCGAGCTGACCCTGCGCGCGTTCGACCCGCGCCAACTCATAGCGAGCGACCCCCGATGCGAGGTCGAGCTCGACCGCCCGCTCGAGTTGCTTTTTGGCGGCATCCAACTGGCGCTGGTCGTAGAGAACTGCGCCAAGACGCAGCCGCGCCTCAAAATCATTGGGGTTGGCTTCGAGCGCCTTTTGAAAGGCGCCCGCCGCCCCCTGGGAATCGCCGGAATTGTCCATGATCATGCCGCCCAGGGTGTAAAGGCCGGGCAGATGCGGGTTGAGACGCATTGCCGCGTCGAAGTTGCGGCGCGCCTTGTCGAAGGCAGCGAGCTTGAGATACGACTGCGCAGCCAGCATGTACGCCTCGGCGTTGTGTCCCTGCTCGGCGACCTTTTCGACTCGCTCCGCGCCCTCTTCGGTGCGGTCGGAGCGAATCAGCGCCGATCCCAGTGCCCACTCGAGGTCGAGATTGCCGGGGTTAGCCTTCTCGAAGGGCATCAGAAGGGAGATGACCTCCGCGTCGCGGCCCAGCCGCACATAGCATTGGCCTAGCAACGTGGCGACCCGCACGTCGCCGGGCTCAGCTTCGTGCAGAGAGCTGAACTCGCCAGCCGCAAGGGGAAAATCACCTTTCTTGTAGTAAGCGAGCGCCAGGTTGAGGCGGAGGGCCGGATTGCCGGGGACTTGCTCGAGTGCGGCACGATACTGGACGATAGCCTCGTCGAAGCGACCCAGAGAGGCGAGTACGACACCCAGGTTCGCGCGCGCCGCGGTCATGTCCGGATGAAGTCGAATGAGTTCCTCATACTTGCGTATGGCCACCGTCGTCTCTCCGCGCTGCTGGGCCGCGTACGCATCCTGGAAGAGCTGGGCGGGATCAGGTCCCTGCGCAAAGGTGACGAGGGCGAAGGTCAGGATGGATAGCGCCCCGAAAAGACCAAGTCCCGCGATCGAAGAACGCAATGAGGAAAACATTAATGCCGCAGGGTGCGGGGCCCTCCCCAATCGGCAAATCTGGCAACGCAAGAGCGCCTCCCTATGTTTTGGACCTCGTAACACTGCACCCATAAGTTTAAGCCCAAAACCTGTCTATGGGATGCTCCTTGACCGAGGTTCGATTATTTGTTCTGGTAGCCTGTCCGGGTTGGACGAACCTGGCGTATGATACGGGTTCCATGCCAACCACCTGCCGCAGCTGCCGGAAGAAGAGTCCAGGATCAAACACGGATCCGGCATCCGCCGTTCCGTGAACTCAGGAGACGAATGATCACACGAATAAAACAATACGCCCTTCTACTATCACTGCTGTTGTTGGCGCCGAACGCCGTTTCGCAATGGAATCCCTTGAATCCCGACAAGGGTATCGAGAGGCAATCCGACGGCGTGCTCTTCACCATGCAGACCGGCCTAATGCGGCTGGAGGTCTGCTCGGATTCCATCGTCCGCGTTCTCTATACGCCCACACCTTCTTTCCCGGAGGTGAAGCATCTTGCTGTGATCAAAACGAATTGGCCTCGAGCGCACTTCTTGGTGGAATCGACCGACAAAGAGGTGACGCTGAGCACCGCGCAACTTCGAGTCACCGTGGCCCGCAAGGACGGAGTGATTGTCTTCAGTGACGCGGCGGGCAAAAGGCTGATGCAGGACAGCGGCCGGGCGATGACTCCCGTCGTGGTCAACGGCGAGAAGACTTACCGCGCCGAAGAGTTCGTGGCGCTGTGGGGCTCGCCGGAAGGCTTCTACGGCCTGGGGCAGCATCAGGCCGGGGTGTGGAACTACCGGGGAGAATCGGTGGACATCGCGCAGGACAACTCCAACATTTCCCTCCCCATGCTGCTGTCAACCAACGGCTACGGCCTGTTCTGGGACAACCCTTCCCGCAGCCGCTTCAACAACCGCTTCATGCAGTCGCTCTATATCAGCTCGGAAGTCGCCGACCAGATCGATTACTACTTCATTTACGGCCCGGAATTCGACAAGATCGTCGCCGCTTACCGCGAGCTGACCGGCGCGGCTCCCATGTTCGGCAAATGGGCGTACGGCTTCTGGCAGTGCAAGAACCGCTATCAGTCGCAGAAAGAGCTGCTGGAAGTGGCGCACAAGTACCGCGAATTGCACATCCCCGTCGATAACCTCGTGCAGGATTGGTTCTGGTGGAAAATCAAAGGAGACTTCGAATTCAACGACCACTATCCCGACCCCAGGGGTATGATCGACGACTTGCACCGCAACCATTTCCATCTGATGATTTCGGTATGGCCCTATTTCGATCCCGGCTCGAAAGTCTATGAGGAGATGGACAAGCGCGGTTACTTTATCGACCGCACCAAGGCAGCCGCCTTTCATCCTGCAGGAATGGCCCTGTATGACGCTTTCAATCCCGCTGCCCGCAAGTTCTACTGGCAGTTGATGGACAACGTGCTGTTCAAGATTGGCGCGGATGCCTGGTGGCTCGACACGACGGAACCGGAAACGGAGGGGCGTGAAACCAACATTCTGGTGAGTGACAAGGTGGCCGCAGGTAGCGGCGCCCGTTACGCCAACCTCTATCCACTGATGACCACCTCCGCCGTCTATGACGGCCAGCGCAGTGTGACCGACCAGAAGCGCGTTTTCATTCTCTCGCGGTCGGCGTATGCGGGCATCCAGCGCAACAGCACGGCGGCCTGGTCGGGTGATATTAATTCCGATTGGGAAACCTTCAAACGGCAGATTCCCGCTGGATTGAACTTGATGCTTTCCGGAATTCCCTACTGGACGACCGATATTGGTGGTTTTACGGATGGCAACCCCGACAGTCCCGCCTACCGGGAGCTGTTCCTGCGCTGGTTCGAATACGGAGCGTTCTGCCCCATCTTGCGCGTGCACGGAACGCGCGCCACCAACCAGAACGAGCTGTGGTCCTACGGCGCCGACGCGCAGGAGATTCTGACCCGGTACGACACGCTTCGTTACCGCCTGATGCCCTATATCTACTCGCTGGCGTGGCAGGTGACGCACGCGGGCTACACCCTGATGCGCCCGCTGGTGATGGATTATCGCGAGGATGTGACGGCGCGCAACATCGGCGATCAGTTTCTGTTCGGGCCGGCGCTGATGGTCAGTCCTGTCACCGACCCCGGAGTGGACGGGCGGCGCGTCTACCTGCCGAACACCACCTGGACCAACTTCTGGAGCGGCGAAAGTTTCTCCGGGGGCAAGTTCATCATGGCGGCGGCGCCGCTCGAAACCCTGCCGCTGTTCGCGCGTGCCGGTTCGATTTTGCCCCTGGGGCCAGCGATGGAGTACAGCAGTCAAAAACCGGAGGACCCCGTCGAATTGCGCATCTATCCGGGAGCGGATGCGGACTTCACACTCTACGAAGACGATGGCCTTACTTACGACTACGAGAAGGGCGCGTATGAGACGATTCCCATTCGCTGGGATGACGCCAAGCACACGCTCACAATCGGCTCGCGCCAAGGCAGCCTCCCAGGCATGCTCGAGCACCGCACGTTCAATATTGTCTGGGTGGGGCCGGGTCACGGCATTGGCGTGAGCCCGTCGGGGACAGTCGATAAAACGGTTTCCTACAACGGCACGGCGGTCACCGTCCAACGCTGAAACAATCCGAAACAGATTGAGAGACCGTCCAGAACTACCGAAGGAGAACACTATGCGTTACCTATTTGGCTTCCTCCTGCTGTTTGCATTTCTCGGGAATGCCCTCGCTCAGACGCCGGTTCCTGATTACCGCAACCCCAATTTCCCCATTGAGCAGCGTGGTGCTGATTTGTTGAAGCGCATGACGCTGGAGGAGAAAGTCTGGCAATTGGCGCCCCGGCGCGGGGCCAGCTCCGGCATCCTGGACACGACGGGCAAGTTCACTGACGCCAACGCGCGCGAGATCTTTCGCAAGATGTTCAGCGTTGACTCGAAGATAAGCCCGCGCGACGCGGCAATTCTGCGCAACGCCATGCAGAGATACCAGGTTGAGAAAACGCGCCTGGGCATCCCGGCGATTTTCCAGGGCGAAGCCCTGCATGGCTTCATGGAAAACGGGAGCACGAGTTTCCCTCAGGCGCTGGGCTTGGCCAGTACTTGGGACCCGGAACTGGTGCGGCAGGTGTTCACGGCCGCTGCCGACGAAATGGCTTCCGCTGGTGATAATCAGGCGTTCACGCCCGTGCTGGATCTGGCGCGGGACCCGCGGTGGGGCCGGACCGAAGAAACCTACGGAGAGGACCCCTACCTGGGTTCGCGCCTCGGCGTCGCTGCCATTGAAGGATTGCAGGGCCCGAATTTCCTCATCGACCGGCACCACGTTCTGGCCACCGCCAAGCACTTCGCGGTGCATGGAGAACCGGAAGGGGGAACCAACATGGCGCCTGCTAACTACTCCGAGCGGGTCATCCGCGAATCCTTTCTGGCGGCTTTCCGCGCTGCGGTGCAGGAGGCCCAGGTCGGCAGCGTGATGGCCTCGTACAACGAGATCGATGGCATTCCCTCGCATGTCAACTCCTGGTTGCTGGACAAAGTCCTCCGCCAGGAATGGGGATTCCGCGGCTACGTGACTTCCGACGGCGGCGGGCTCCAGATGCTGGTGACGATGCATCACATCGCTGCCGATAATGCGGACGCGGCCCGTCAGGCCCTGGCGGCCGGAGTGGATTACGATCTCTCGGACGGTTCGGTCTTTGGCACGCTGATCGATCAGGTGCGCGAAGGAAGGATTCCCGAAAGTGAAGTGGACCGGGCCGTGGCGAGGGTCCTGGCCGCGAAGTTTCGCCTGGGGCTCTTTGAAAACCCTTATGTTGATCCTGACTACGCGCAGCGGATTACGAACAGTCCCGAGCATCGGCAATTGGCGCTGAAGGCCGCGCAGGAAGCCATCGTGCTTCTCAAAAACCAGGGCAATCTGCTGCCCCTGAACCTGGCGAAGTTGAAGACCATCGCGGTGATCGGTCCCAACGCGGCGGATGTCCACCTGGGTGGCTACAGCCGGGAGCCGGCGCACAGCGTGAGCATTCTGGAGGGCATCCGTGAACGCGTGGGCACGGCCGCTACGGTGGTTTACTCCGAGGGCTGCAAAATCACGGAAGGGACGCAGGGCTGGTCAGCGTGGTACCAGAATGAAGTCAAACTCCCGGATCCCGAGTCCCAGTTGAAGAGCATTCAAGCCGCCACCGAGGTCGCGCGGAAGGCGGATGTTGCCATTGTCGTGGTGGGTGAGAACGAAAGCACTAATCGTGAAGCCTGGGCGGAGAATCACCTGGGGGATCGGGACTCGCTCGATCTGATCGGCTACCAGGATCAGTTAGTCAAGTCGATCGTGGAGACCGGCACGCCCACCGTGGTGTTCCTGATCAATGGCCGCCCGCTCTCTATCAACTACGCCGTGGGACACGTCCCGGCAATTCTGGAAGGTTGGTACCTGGGCCAGGAAGGCGGAACCGCCGCGGCCAACGTGCTTTTTGGTGATGTCAATCCGGGAGGGAAACTGCCCATCAGCTTTCCGCGCAATGTCGGCCAACTTCCCGATTATTATGACCATAAACCTTCCCTGAACCGCAGCTACCTGTTCAACGGCCGAGAGCCGCTATTCCCGTTCGGCTGGGGGCTGAGTTACACCACCTTCCGGCTCGACCACCTGCGCGTCGATCCCGCGGCGATCGGCACGGGCGGAGAGACTACAGTCAGAGTGGACGTGACCAATAGCGGCAGCAGGGAAGGGGATGAGGTCGTGGAGCTGTATATTCACCAGCGCGTGGCCTCGGTGACGCGTCCGGTGATGGAACTCCGAGGTTTCCAGCGCCTCGGCCTGAAACCCGGAGAGATGAGGACGGTGGAATTCAAGCTCACGCCGCGCGACCTTCAGATGCTGAATCAGGATATGCATTGGGTGGTCGAGCCTGGGGTCTTCGACATCATGGTCGGACCGAGTTCCGACCAAACGAGCAGCGTTCCCTTGCAGGTGGTCGCGAAATGAAAGAGACCCAGGCGAGTCTGTGGAGCTCAAGATGGATGAAGATTGGCAACGAAAGAGCGGAAGTGTGCGCCCTTCCAGACCCGTGGTGAGAAATGCGGGCTAGCACCTGTCACCTGCCCCCTGGCGCCTGACCCCTGGGACCTGGCCCCTGACACCTGCTCTTCTAGCCTCACGCCTTGGGGTGGGTTTTGTCGTAGACCTCGATTAACTGTTTGATTGAGACCTGCGTGTATTTCTGCGTAGTTGCCAGGCTGGTGTGCCCCAGCATTTCCTGGATTGCCCTCAGGTCAGCTCCCTCCGTGAGGAGGTGAGAGGCAAAAGCATGGCGGAGCGAATGTGGGCTGACCTTTACAGCCGGCCCGTAGTGCCGGACGTATTTCTTCACCAACCGGTCCACGGAGCGTGTGGTGAGCCGCTCCCCCCACACATTCAAAAACAGGGCCTGCTGGCCGGACTTCTTCCTTTCCTGGAGGATTCTTTGCCGGACCGGGAGGTAGTCCTCGAGGGCCTGCTTAGCCTTGGAGCCGAAGGGCACGATCCTCTCCTTTCGTCCCTTGCCGCGGACGAGCACCATGCAGTCTCCGAAGTTCACGCTGCGGAGATCCAGGCCCACCAATTCACTCACGCGCAGGCCCGAGGCGTAAAGCATTTCCAGCAGCGCGCGGTCGCGCCGCATGGCGGGCTCTCCGGTTTTGGTGGCTTCGGCCACAGCGTCGAGGAAAGCGTTCATTTCTTCCTCAGTCATGATCCTGGGAAGGGTTTTGTCCTGCTTGGGAGTCGAGACAAGCGTGGAAGGATTCTCGGCGAGCACCCCCTCGCGCTTCAAGAACTTAAAGAATGCCCTCACCGCCGAGAGTTTCCGGGCGATGGACGACTTCTTTTCTTGCCTAGAGAAAAGAATGCTGAGAAAGCCGCGGATGCGCAAAGCGTCGACCGATCTGACATCAACAGCGGCGGCGGCGCAGCCCTCCGCCAGGTAATCCCGGAACTGTAGGAGGTCGCTGCGGTAGTTGCGCACCGTGTGCGGGGAGGCGTTCCGCTCGTACCGGAGGTAGTTGACGTAGCGCTCGATGAGTTCATCCATGCCAAGGATCCGTTTCTGGCCTGTCATTCCGAGCGAAGCGAGGAATCTCGCTCTGGTCTGTCGAAGAAGGGCTCAGAGCGAGATTCCTCGCTTCGCTCGGAATGACAACGTTATTAAGCTCGTGGAGCCACTCCTGCAAGTCGGCCAACGCTCTCTCACATTGTCGCGCGCGCCGGGCGCCACGGTCACGCGCGATGAGCCTGGGCAGGTTCTCCGGGGGGGGAAGCAAATCGAAAGAAATGTTGGCAGGCTGATAGTTGCCGGGGTCGGCGTGCGAAGTATAGTGGAGCAGCGACCCGAGCGCCGTCGTGCGCGGGGGCGGCGTGAAGGCAGCCCCTGCCACCTGCTGAGCCAACGCCACTCCGGCAAGGAACCCGGTGGCGATGCACTCCACGTATCCTTCCACTCCGCAAAGCTGGCCTGCGATGAAGACGTTGGGCGCGGCACGAAGGCTGAGGTCGGCCTCGAGCAGCCTTGGCGCATTGATATAAGTGTTGCGATGCATCTGCCCGAAGCGCAAGAACTCGGCATTTTCGAGCCCGGGGATCATGCGCAGGATGCGCTCCTGCTCGGGAAACTTGAGGTGGTTCTGGAACCCCACCAGGTTGTAGCTTGAAAAGCGCAGGTTTTCGGCCCGGAGCTGCACCACGGCGAAGGGCTGCTTGCCGGTCCGCGGGTCGAGCAAGCCCACAGGCTTCATGGGGCCGAAGCGAAGCGTGTCGTACCCTCGCCGCGCCAGTTCTTCGATGGGCAGGCAGGCCTCGAAGTAATTCAGGTCTTCGAATTCATGCGCCGGCACTGTCTCCGCGCCTCGCAGCGCGTCATAGAAGGCGCAGTATTCCGCTTCGTTCAGGGGGCAGTTCAGGTAGTCATCACGGCCGCCCTTTCCGTAGCGTGAGGCAGGGAAGAGGCGTTCATGGTTCAGCGTTTCGGCATCGACGATGGGACTGATGGAATCGTAGAATGCCAGGTTTTCGGAGCCCGTGAGCGCCTGAAGGCAGCGCGTCAAGGCGTCCGAGGTGAGGGGGCCAGTGGCGATTACCACAAGACCGTCCGAGGGAATTTCCCGCAGCTCTTCCCGGCGTATGGTGACGAGTGGGTGCTCGGCGAGCGCCTGAGTGACGGAGGCCGAGAATCGCTCTCGGTCAACCGCCAATGCCGCGCCACCTGGAACGGCGCACTCACTAGCAAGCTTTAACAGGAGCGACCCGGAGCGGCGCAACTCTTCCTTCAGGAGCCACGAGGCTGCGCCCGGCGTGTTCGACTTCAGCGAGTTGCTGCAAACCAGCTCCGCTAAACGGTCCGTCTTGTGGGCGGGCGTCGAGCGCGCCGGCCGCATCTCATACAGCGTAACGGAAATGTCCCGGACAGCGAGTTGCCAGGCGGCTTCACTGCCTGCCAGCCCGCCTCCGGCGATCGTGACCGCCCTCATCAAGAACCCTTCCTGCCAGTGATTATAGCAGCGCGGAAGGGAGTATGCCTGTCGGCAGTCAACAGTTGAGGTCCAAGGTCTCAACGGACTCTCGACCCTCGACTGTCGACTCTCAACTTATTTTTACGCCACCGCCCGCTGGAATTTACAGGCTTCATTCGGGCAGTAGCGGATGGGGGGGCCGTCCTTCTTATGCTTCTCGAGCAGGAGGGGATAGCCGCAATGGGGGCAGGGTTCGTTGACGGGTTTGTCCCAGGCGGTGAACTTGCAGTTGGGGTAGCGGCTGCAGCCGTAAAAGGTCTTGCCTTTGCGCGTGCGGCGCGCGACCAGTTCACCCGTGCAGCCTTTTTCGGGACAGGGAATACCGAGGGTCTGTCGCTTCACGTATTTGCATTGCGGATAGTTGCTGCAGGCGGTGAATTGCCCGTAGCGGCCGTGCTTGAGCACCAGGTGGCTGCCGCATTCAGGACACTTCTCCTCCAGCAGCGTGTCGCTGACGGCCGTCGCGGCGCCTTCCTTCATCACGATTTTCTTGGTGTTCCGGCATTCGGGATAACCCGTGCAAGCCAGGAAGAATCCGAAGCGGCCGCGCTTGACGGCCATGGGCTTGCCGCATTTTTCGCAGGCTTGTTCTGGGAGTTCGGGCGCCGGAGGCCCGCCACTGGCGTATTTCGCAGCCATTTCAGGCGGCAGGTCGCTGGTTCCATCGCACTCGGGATAGCCCGTGCAGGAGAGGAATTGGCCGTTGCGTCCCAGCCGGATCACCATGGGCTTGCCGCACTTCTCACACTTCACCTCGGTCGGGATGCCTTCTCCCTTGATGTCCACCATCTCGCGTTCGGCGACCCGCAAATCTTTCTTGAACTTCTTGTAGAACTCACTGAGAGCTTCCGTCCAGGTGAGTTTCCCTTCTTCGACTTCGTCCAGCTCTTCTTCCATGCGGGCGGTGTAAGCTACCTCGAAGATGTCGCTGAAGTTCTTCACCAACAGATCGCTCACCACCATCCCGAGTTCTGAGGGATAAAAACGGCCCTGAAGTTTCTCCACGTACTCGCGGTTCTGGATGATGGAGAGGATGGTGGCGTAGGTGGAGGGCCTGCCGATGCCTTTTTCCTCCAACGCTTTCACTAGTGTGGCTTCGTTGAATCGTGGGGGAGGTTCGGTGAAGTGCTGTTCCGGTAGAATCTTCCGCAGCTTGACCCTTTCGCCCTGCTCAACCTGCGGCAGGCGGAGTTTCAGTTCCTCATCTTCCTCCATTTCCGCCTTCTCGTCCTTGCTTTCTTCGTAAACGGCGCGGAAGCCATTGAACTTCTCCACCGAGCCTGTAGCGCGCAGCAAGTAGTCGCCGGCAGAGATGTCGATCGTGGTCTGGTCAAAGACCGCCGGAGTCATTTGCGAGGCCACAAAACGCTGCCAGATGAGCTTATACAATTTGAACTCGTCCGGGCTGAGGTACCTCTTGATGGAGTCGGGGTTTCGGGTCGCGTCGGTTGGCCGGATGGCTTCGTGGGCATCCTGGGCGCCTTTCTTGCTCTTATAGTGTATGGGTGCAGGGGGAAGATAATCTTTCCCGAAAGTGGTCAGGATGTAACCGCGCACGGCACTCAGGGCGCCTTCCGCCACACGAGTGGAGTCTGTCCGCATGTAGGTAATGAGGCCGACCGAGCCTTCGTCACCAATCTCCAGGCCCTCGTAAAGACGCTGGGCCAGCAACATGGTTCTTCTGGCAGGGAAGTGGAGCTTGCGGACGGCTTCCTGCTGGAGCTTGCTGGTGATGAACGGCGGCACCGGATACTTCCGCTTCTCCGTGGTGGTCACCGACTCCACCACCAGATTCGCAGCCTTAATCGCGTTGACGATTCGGTCGGCTGTCGCCTGGTCGGGAATCTCCAGGTCTTTGCCCCGGAACTTCACCAGGCGCGCGTCGAAGGGCGGAGGGTTCTTGCCTTCCACGCGGGCGCTGATGGTCCAGTATTCCTTCTTCTGGAAGGCCTGAATTTCCCGCTCGCGCTCGACGATCAAGCGCAAGGCCACGGTTTGGACACGCCCCGCCGAGATTCCCCGCTTCACCTTGTCCCAAAGCAGCGGGCTCACCTGGTAGCCTACCAGACGGTCCAGAATGCGCCGCGCCTGCTGCGCGTCCACCAGCTTGGAGTCAATCTCTCCCGGAATCTTGAAAGCTTCGAGGATGGCGTCGCGAGTGATCTCGTTGAAGAGTACGCGAAAGAATTTTCGCTTCTTGCCGTTCAGCAACTCGCGCAAGTGGGCGCAGATGGCTTCGCCTTCCCGGTCCGGGTCGGCAGCCAGGTAAATGGCATCTGATTTTGCTGCCGCGGACTTCAACTCCGAGATGATAGCCTTCCGGCCGGGAATCGTAATGTAGGTTGGTTTGAAATTGTTGGCGAGGTCCACGCCCAGGTCCTTTTTGGGCAAGTCCAACACGTGCCCCAGCGAGGCCTTCACCAGATAGTTCGATCCAAGGTATTTGTTGATCGTTCTTGCCTTGGCCGGCGATTCGACAATGACCAGCGATTTACCCATAGAAAAACTTTCCTAGAGTTTCCGGATAAAATTCTTCCCCGGCAACTGCCGGATCACTCCCGCCATTTCAAGCTCCAGGAGAGCTGTCATCACCCGCGGCTGTGGGATCGACGCCGAAGTCAGTACCGCATCCACAAACAGGGGCTGGTCGGCGCGCAACACATCAAACACCGCTTTCTGGTCCGGCGTCAAGGACTGTTCAAAAAGCGACCCCGTCTGAGGTTGAGCTGCAGCTTCATCCGATGCTTCCACGGGAGGGAGAAGTTGCATGCGAATTTCCGCAGGGAACTCTTCGATGACATCCATCCATTCATCCACGAGCTTGGCGCCCTGCTTTATCAGGTGATTGGGGCCGAAGCTCTGCGCCGAAGTTATGTTGCCCGGCACGGCGAACACCTCACGGTTCTGCTCCAGGGCCAGGCGCGCCGTAATCAGGGAGCCGCTGTATTCCGCCGCCTCCACAACCACTACGCCTAGCGCAAGTCCGCTGATCGTGCGGTTTCGAATGGGAAAGTTCTCGGGAGCGGGTGAAGTGCCGGGCGGAAATTCCGAAATCAATGCGCCGCACTCGGTGACTTGTTCAGCCAGCCGCTTATTTTCGCGGGGATAAATCACGTCAATCCCCGAGCCCAGAACCGCCACGGTCTTTCCCGCTGCTTCGAGGGCGCCGCGATGCGCCGCAGAATCGATACCCCGAGCTAACCCGCTCACGATTACCAACTGCCTCTGCGCGAGGTCGTGCGCCAGCCGCTGCGCCACCTGGCCGCCATAAGCCGTCGGCCGCCGCGTGCCGACGATCGCCAGCGCATAACGCGAAAGTACCTTGACATCCCCACGAACATAGAGGACCAACGGCGGGTCCGGGATTTGTTTGAGCCGCGGAGGATAATCGTCGCTGGAGTACGCCACAACTTGGCAAGCCGCTTTGGCGGAGGCTTCGAGGTCTCTGGCGGCTTCCTTCAATCCCGCCTGAGCAAAGATCGACTGCGCCACGCGCGCCGGAATTCCGCAGCTTTCAAGCTCCGTCAGCGAGGCCATGTAGGCGGCCTGCGGCGAACCGAAATGCTCCACCAGCCTGTGCGCGCCGCGTACGCCCAGACCTTCGAGCTTCGTCAGCCCCAGCCAGAATTGGGTGTTCTCGTCGCTCAAGTTTCCTTACCACCTTGCGCAGAGTTGTTTTCCAAGCTTGCGCCTTTTCTACACACACGCCACGGCTCCGGACCGCCGACCCAACCCTTCGCCATCGGTGCTGGCGCTCCTCTAAAATCGCAGAACATGAGATGCGGAAGCAAGAAGAAAAGTTTTGCCTCGAAGCGCCGGCTCGGAATCCGGCCATGCCCCGTGTCATGCTGAGGACCCCGTTCTTTGGGGGCCGAAGAATCCCCGCAGTTTGCTTGTACCTCCGGCCAGTGGATTCTTCTCGCGAACTGCCGAGATCCTTCGTCCGTCAGCCGACGGACTCAGGATGACAGTCATGGACGTCCGAGGCGTCCGCGCAGCACGGCCACAAGTCCAATTTACTAATTCGGGTCATATCCGCCCGCGTGGAGTTTGACAGAAGCGCACGTTGGGATAGAATTGTGTTTTCCATTTGGCTGTGATCTATATGTCTACGCTCAGAATCTCCGTCGTTCAGTACCTTAATTCCGTGCCGCTGATTTGGGGCATGCTCCATGGCCAGCAGCAGGGCAAGTACGAACTCCAGTTCGCCACTCCGGCCCATTGCGCGGACGCGGTGCGGGACGGGAATGCAGATATCGGCATCATCCCCGTCATCGAGTACCAGCGCATGGACCGCATGCAAATTATCGCCGGCATCTCCATCGCTTCGAAATCGCGCGTCCGTAGTGTACTTCTTTTGAGCAAAGTCCCTATCGAAAAAATCCAAAGCGTTGCAGTGGACACCTCCTCGCGAACTTCCGTAGCGTTTCTTCGCATCCTGCTGGGCAAGTTTTACTCGCGCACGGTCAACCTCATTCCCTCCGCCCCGCGACCGCACGAGATGTTGAAGCGCGCTGATTCGGCACTCGTGATCGGCGATCCGGCGCTCACCTATCGCGGCTCGGCGAAGGTTTATGACCTTGCCGCGGAATGGAAAAAGTTTACGGGATTGCCGTTCGTCTTCGCCTTCTGGGCGGGCCATGAAGACAAGAACCTCTCCAAGTACCGGGGAGACTTCGAGGAGTCCCGAGAGTTCGGCCTTGCTCACATTGATGACATCGCCGCTGAATACGCGCTGAAGCTCAATATGGAACCTGCGGATGTTAAGGTTTACTTGACCGAGAATATCGATTATTCTCTGGATGAGGAGAACTGCAAGGGCTTGCGCCTCTTTTTCAAGCTGGCGCGCGAGGCGGGCATCATACTGGTCGAAAAGGAAATGTACTTCGTCTGAAGTCCGGCGCAGCACCGGTTCCGCGCGGCGGGACCGGCAAATGCCGCCGGGACGGCGGCGCTACAGCGTCCACCCAATTATTGGTCACTCCACCAGCCCTGCGGAAATTCACCCGACGGAGAGGGACTTTGGCAATGGCTTTAACTCCTGCGCAAGCTCTCGACATGCTGAAGTCCGATGATTTGCTCGGCATCGGATTTGAGGCTGACGCCGTGCGCAAGCGGCTCCATCCTGAAGGTGTGGTCACGTACATCATTGACCGCAACATTAACTACACCAATGTTTGCACGGAGTACTGCTCGTTTTGCGCCTTCTACCGGCCGGTGGGCTCGCCTGAGGGATACATCCAACCGCTCGAGTCGATCTTCGAGAAGATCGATGAAACGCTCGCCACGGGTGGCACGGGAATCCTCATGCAAGGCGGCCTTCACCCTGACCTCAAGATCGATTATTACGAGAACCTACTCTCCAGCATCCGGCAGCGTTACCCCGTCCTTCATTTGCATTGCTTCTCCGCTCCGGAGATTCTGAACATCGCCGAAGTCTCCGGCATGAATGTTCGTGACGCGATTATGCGTCTCATGGATGCCGGCCTCGATTCCATCCCCGGCGGCGGGGCGGAAATCCTGGACGACGAGGTGCGGCAGCGCATCGCGCGGCTGAAGTGCACCACTGAGGAGTGGCTCCTGGTGCATCGCACCGCGCACCAGCTCGGTATGCGCACCACCGCCACCATGATGTTCGGCTGCGGAGAAAGGCTCGAGCATCGCATTAACCACTTCGCGCGCATCCGCCAACTGCAAGAGGAAACCGGCGGCTTCACGGCCTTCATCCCCTGGCTCTTCCAGCGCGAGAACACCTCGCTCGGCAACTTCGTAAAGGAGGAAGCCAGCGCCGTCGATTACCTGAAAACGCTTGCCGTCTCCCGCATCTATCTGGACAACATCCTCAACGTCCAGGCCTCGTGGCTTACCCCGGGCCACAAGATCTGCCAGATTGCTCTGCGCTTCGGCGGCAACGATGTGGGTAGCATCCTCATCGAGGAGAACGTGGTTCGCGCCGCCGGCGTCAGCCGCACTTCCAGCGAGGACCAGCTCCGCCGCCTCATCGAGGAGGCAGGTTTCCGTCCCGTCAAACGGGACACCCTCTACCGCACGTACTTCCTGAACTAATTGTGGGATTTCGTTGGCGAGCAACACCCAGCGAGTTCTGGAGTGCGGCAGCTTGCTTCCGGCAGCGGCTCGAGCAAGCTCGGGCCGCAAAAGCGGCAGCAAGCTGCCGCACTCCAAAGCGCTTCGCGCCAGCCACCTTTTCCGAGCGGAGTCTCGGAAAAAGCGTAGACCAGACCAAGACTCACGGGATTGACTATTCCTCTTGACAATAGTTGTTATAACGCATATAGTTGAAGCATGGCAAAAAGAGAAAGCACCACCGAGTCACACAGGGCTTCACGCAGCCTGGAGCAGGAAGCGTATCTCAGCCTCCAGCGGACGGCGGACCTCCTGGCGCGCGGCGCAGAGGAGGCGATTAAGCGCTCGGGGCTTTCCGGCACCCAATACAACGTGCTGCGGATTCTTCGCGGCGCCGCACCCGGCGGCCTGTGCTGCGGAGAGGTGGCGGAGCGCATGATCACCCACGACCCGGATATCACTCGCCTGCTGGATCGCCTGGAAAAGCGTGGCCTTATCGTGCGGGCGCGCGAGAGCAAAGACCGGCGCATAATCACGGTGCGGATCGCCCCCGAAGGTTTGCGAATCCTCGCCGAACTCGATGGGCCCATCGAGGAGTTCCACCGCCGGCAGTTGGGACATCTGGGAAAGCGACGGCTTCGGCTCCTGCAGGGCCTCCTGAGTGCTGCACGTGTAACCTCCGCTTTCGTGCTCGTTCTGTTCTTCGGCATTTCCACTATTTGGGCGGGAGAACAGCCCGTCAAGGTTCAGGTTCACTGGGACCGGGTCATCCGTGTTTCGCAGACAACGCCGACTCTATTGGTAGGCGCGTCGCCAGCTTTGATGCGCGGCGCCCCGCTTCACGATCAAATACTTCAGAGGGTCAGGGATCTTGGTGCTGACGATGTGCGGTACACAGGAGCGGGGTACGTTTATCCCCACCTCGGCGTCGCAGAACTGGACCCCCCCACTGCCACCACAACGTCATGGGACTTCTCTCTCATCGATCCGGTGACCGAGGATGTCATGAAAGCGCTCGAGGGGCATCCCGTGGTGCTGAACTTCACCACCATCCCGGCATGGATGTTCAAGACGGCCGAACCGGTCCGTTACCCTGCGGATCCGAGGAAAGAAGCGTGGCATTACGGGCAGGGTACGGAGCTCCGCGATCCCACTTTTCGCGAGGTTGCCGATTACTTTGAGCGCCTTGTCGCCTGGCATGTGAAAGGCGGCTTTACGGATGAGCTGGGGAAATGGCACCCATCAGGACATCACTACAAGGTGGACTATTGGGAAGTGTTCAATGAACCCGACCTCGAGCACGGGTTTAGCGCCGAAACCTACACCAAGCTTTACGACGCCGTGGTGCAAGCCATTCATAAAGTCTCACCGCAGACGAAGTTTGTAGGCATCTCACATTCCTATATCGTCGGACATCCGGAGTACCTTACCTATTTTCTCAATCCCCAGCATCACCAACCTGGGATTCCACTCGATATGATCTCCTGCCATTTCTACGCCGTGCCGAACGCGGACGAACCTCCGGAAGCTCAACAGTTCACGTATTTCAACCAAGCTGACAAGTTCCTGGAGATCGTCGGTTACATTGAAACCATCCGAAAGATGCTATCACCGAAGACGGGCACCATGGTCAATGAGATCGGAACGATGCTTCCTGACGACTGGTCGCAGACGAGCCCCGATTACGTCTTCAAACCCATCCGGCCCTCCTATTGGAGTCTCTCGGCGGCGACCTACGCTTATGTTTTCGCGGGACTGGCGCGGCTCGGAATCGATGCGGCCGGCGAATCGGGCATACCCTGTGGTCCCGGATTGTGGCCGAGCATCGCCATGCTTGATTGGGACACTGCTCAACCCAACCCGCGATACTGGGTCCTGAAGTTAATCCTCGACAACTTCCGGCCCGGCGACAAGATTGTGGAGGCTTCCAGCGACTCGGGGTACGTGATGGCGCAGGCGTTTGTGAGTCCCAGTGGAGAACGAAAGCTGCTGCTGGTGAACAAGCGCGATCGAGAATTCGAGATCAGCCTGCCCGAGGCTGGGGGAGGGAAGATCGAAATGATCGACCTGACGACCGGCTCGAACCCGCCAGCCTCAAGCTCGATCGCGGGATCAACCTTCAAGCTGGGCGGATTCGGAGTTGCCGCCGTGACGCTCGCGAAGTGATACAAGCACGGGTTGCATAACTGCGCTCACCTATTCGCGCGGGCGATGGAGGGGTGAAGGGGATCGTATCAACAGTAATCAGCCTGCTTTCGAAACGCGGCGTTACCTGGACTTGAGGTGGCGGTTGCAGCTTCGCTGGCGCGTGCCAAGGGAACAACTGGAAGATGGCCTGTAACCAAGTGATTCTCTGGCGTGCCCCCTAGTGTTTCAACTCGCGCCGAAATCGCATACTCAGGCATATGTAGCACTACGGCGGGAAGTTCATGCGGCGCAACAAATCCTGAAAGCTACGGGTCGGAGCGTCAGAAATCGCGACATGTCCTGGGTCGTGGGGAGTGACGATCAAGGCCCCGCACTCTTCTCTACTGGACCGAGGTAGCGGTCGAGCCAGGCCAGAGTTTCCTTGATGAACTCATTTCTGGGGGGGATGTGGTCAGTGTCGTACACTTTCTGCTGCTTGTCGGGAGCCGGAGTTCCCAAAAGTTCAAACATGGGCTTTGATGATGTCTCGAGTGGCAAAAGCGTGTCGTATTTGCCGTTTAACATCAGGGTTGGCGTCTTCACTCGGGTCACATAGTTGAATTGATTTGCTTCAGGGCGCGGAAGTTGCCCGAAGCCTCCTGCCAACAACACACTGGCTTTGAGGCGTTCCTCCACGGCGGGGATGATCGCTCCTAGCTGCCCTCCCCAACTCATTCCGTAATAGGCGAGCTTTTTACTGTCGATATCCTGACGGGTCTCCAGATAGTCGACGCATCTTTTGAAATCTTTGACATCTTGAATGAGCAACTCGGTGTATTGATGAGAACTCCCGTCCCCCTCGAGGAGGGCAGCCAGCCTATCATTTCCGCGCTCGAAGGTCCCTTTATAGACAGGATAGAGGACCGCCCGACCGTTTTTCACGATAAAAGAAAGGAACATCGGGAATTCATAATAACTTTCGAGGTGCTCGCTGGATTTTTGATAACAGGAAGCAGAGCCGGGAAAATAGATGACCGTTTGATAGGGAGGCACTGTATTCTTGGGGAGAAAAAGATAGGCAATGACCCGTTCACTGCCATAGGCGGCATCAAGGGTTATTCTCTCTTGAATCCACTCCGAGGTTTCTTGCCTCGATTCCACGCGGGCCTTCAAATCAGTCTTGTCGTAGGAAAACTGCTCCTTGTAAATCTGGAAAATTGAATCCGGGACCGGTTTGTTTTTGTAAAAATCTACTGTTTCACCGAAAAACGGATCGCCCGTTGATTTTGCCATCTGAAACGCTGACGCGGGGATCTTCCCGAGATCAGGATAGAGAACGCACCGAAACCCGTTCCTGGCGGAACGATCCATGGGCGGAGCTTGACTCAACGCACTGAACATATAGGTGTTGTCGTCCCAGGCGCCTCCCCTGATCAATCTTCCCTTCGGGGTCTCGTTCCAGCACCACTCTCTTACATTCCCCGCCATGTCAAAGGCGCCGTAGGACGTTATTCCCGCAAGACTCCCCGCCGGGACGGGACCTTTGCCTCTAAAGTTACTAAAGGGCGCGAATATGGCGTAACCTCCGAGTTGAGGTACCTGAATCAGTGTGGTATATCCACCCCTCGCCATATTCCAATGGTACGCAGTTGGCAGGTTCTTCCCGACAAATTCCGCATACGCTGCCGCCTCGTACCAGCTAATTCCTGATACCGGATAATCACCCTGCCCCTCCGGGTAATCTCCCGCCTGCCAAGTCGCAGGGCCCGGTTGACCCGTTTGGTCTATGAATCCCTTGACCGCCTGTTCCCAAGGCAGTTCCCTTCCTTCTTTCGTGAATTTCTGTTTCCAGTACTTCCTGTTTCTGTATCCACCGCTGTTGATGAATTCCTTGTATTGTTTGTTGGTTACCTCATACTTGTCGATGAAGAAATCACTCAATTTCCCCACCTCGGTTTCCGCTCCTGGTACCCGCACCATGCCCGGCGGAATGCTGCCTTTCTTGTCCAGTACTCTTAGGAGATCACCTGGACTTAATTTCGCCTCTCTATCAATGTCCCAGGTCGAGGATGCTGCCATCACTGTCTCATAGCCATCCTTTTCCAGTTTCCATCTGAAGATTCCGACAGGCACTCTGATCTTTTTGATCGGAGAGACACCCAGATACTTCCATTCGCTATCTGGAGCCTTATATTCCTTCATATAGATCTTTGCCCCGGAAGGTTCAGTCGTGATGTTGATGTTCAAGGAACACTTTGAGAAGAGTTCGGCCAGCTTGGGATCATGCGGAATGTATTCTTCCGCTTTCCCCGCAAGGCTGTACGCATCAGTCAAATTCCGCCAAACATCGTTGTTTCCAATACGCCGCTCGATCTCCGGAAGAGCTTCTTCCCTGGCCCAGCGGACCCGGGCACTTCGATGAATCCACCATCCTGCTCCGACGGCCAGGACGAGAAGAACAAGAAGCGCCGGAATCGCCACTTGCGGCTTTCGGAGCCACTGAGCGACGGCCCCGGCGGCTGACGGACGCGAAATGATCCGCTGCCGGAAACGCTTGAGGTCGGCTAGCAGGTCGGTGGCGCTCTGGTAGCGCATTGAGCGCTGTTTCTCCAGCGCCCTGTTGATGATGCGTTCCAACTCGGCAGGACAGTCGGGATTCAGCCGCACTGGCGAGGTGGGCGGGCGGTTCAGAATCGCATCAAAAATGAGCACGGGAGTTGTCCCGGAAAAGGCCGGGTGACCTGTCGCCATCTCGTAGAGCACCACCCCGAAGCTGAAGAGGTCTGTGCGGGCGTCGACTTCTTCTCCACGCGCCTGCTCCGGCGACATGTAGGCGACCGTTCCCATCACCGCGCCCGGGCTGGTTAATTGCTCCTCCACGGTTCCGTAAGTCGCGGTTGGCACCTCTTGCAGGGCTTCTTTCCCCAGCCCCCAGCCCCTAGCACCCAGCCCCCGTTTTTCCCGCGCCAGCTTGGCCAAACCAAAGTCCAGGACCTTCGCTTGGGCCGTCCCGCCTCGCGGGATCACGAAAATGTTCGCTGGCTTGATGTCCCGATGGATGATCCCCTTCGAGTGGGCCGCGTCCAGCGCATCCGCAATCTGAATGGCCAAGTCGAGCAGGGTATCGATTGGTAGGGGCGAACGGCGTTCGCCCTGCCCCGTTGGGCGCGCGCCGCGCGCCCCTACATCCACCAAATGCTCCAGGGTTTGCCCCTCCAGATATTCCATGTCAATGAAGGGCTGGCCCTCGTGCTCCTCAATAGCGTGAATAGTGCAGATGTTGGGATGGTTGAGCGCGGAGGCAGCCTGGGCTTCGCGCCGAAATCGTTCCAGGGCTTCCCGGTCCTTGGAGAGTTCTTCAGGCAGGAATTTCAAGGCGACGGTGCGCTTGAGCTTGGTGTCTTGGGCCTTGTAGACCACACCCATGCCCCCGCCGCCCAGCTTCTCCAGGATGCGGTAGTGCGAGACGGTCGTGCCGATCATAGGGAGGGAACCGCCTTCGAGGTGCATCTTAGGCCGCAACCACGGGCAAGTCAATGCGCAACTACAATACGCAACTACGACGGGAAATTCATGCGGCGCAGGAGGTCCTGAAAGCGAGGGCCGGAGCGCCGGGATTATTTCAGCTTTGCGTATTCCGCCTTGGCTTCCTTCAGGATGGGGATGTCGGGGTCGGCGTCTTTCCAAAGGGCGAGAAAATCCTGATAGGCGGCGCGGGCTTTGGCGAGGGCATCCGGCTGTAGCGGCGGCTTTATGCCGCCATTTTCGCCGTGGCGGGATAAACCCGCCTCTACAGCGTAGGCACGCGCCAGTCCGAGGCGTGCCAGCGCACCCCAGGGAAAGTTCACCACGAGTCCTCGGTGGTCAATGAATTTCTGAAATTCCGCTGCGGCTGCGTTGCCGTCGTGGAGCATGAGATAGGCTTCTCCACGCAAATAGACTGGGCACAGGGACATCGCGAGGTTCGTTGGTTCGCTAAGTTCGACCGTGCTCGCCGCCTTCAATAGTTCGATTGCCCGGTTCAGGTCTTTGTGTTCCAGGGCGACGCCCGCCCGGATCGTGGGCAGCCAATATCTTTGGACCAGCGTATCCAGCGGGAAGGTCTTGTCGAGTTCAGCCGCCAGCTTCTCCGCCACTGCCGTATCCCCTGCCCGCGCCAGGGCCAGGGCCGCCATGGCCCGCACATCGCGGTTTGGGGCCAGCTTCAACGCCGCATTGGCTTCGGCACGCGCCTGCTCCCGGTTTCCCGATTCCACCTCGCACAGCGCTGCCCCTGCCTGATAGGTTGCCGCACTCTCTTTGGCGTCGTTGTGCTGGGCTGAATCCATCGCCCGCCGGGTCAGCTCGTGCGCGTTCTTCAGCTTGCCGTACCAACCTTCCGTGTCCGCTTGCGTGGCCAGCAGCATGTCTTCCGCGCCCGGCTTGCCCATGGCGGCTGAGACCAACTGCGCCATCTGCGCCGCGTTGCCCTTCAGAAAAGCCACGAAGTAGTGGTTCAGGAGTAGGTACTCGCCCTCCAGCTTGCGCTCCTCCGCCTGCTTGTACACCGCCTCCGCCTCGTCCAGCCGGTTGAGGGTCGTGTAGGCGTAGCCGAGGCAGATATAGTTGTTCGCATCATTTGGCTCCAGGCGCATCGCCTCTCGAAATTCCTCCAATGCCTTTTCCAAGTTTCCCAGGGCGATGGCAGTAAGTCCCAGGCCCCTGTAAGGCGTGGGGTCTCTCGGGTAGGTCTGTTGCCACAGTTCGTATACCTGTGCTGCCTTCTCCAGCTCTCTCGTCGCGGTGAGGTAGTAGTTCCCCTCGATCCAGAACCGCTCCCGTTCGCTCACCTTCTCCCGCAGGTCGTAAGCCTTGCGTGCATTTTCGGCCGCCGGCCCCACTTCGTTTAGGTCCCAGTAGACAGACGACATCAAGGCGTAGGCCATGGCAAGATTCGGGTCAAGGTCCACCGCCCGTTGGAAGAAGGGCAGCGCGGCTATGTCCCCTTTCGCAGAGTACCTCTTTAGTCCCAGGCTGTAGGTTTTCAGCGCCTCCAGGGATGGCGTGGTCGCTTCCTCCACCGGCGTGGCGTATTTCTGCACCGTGCTGAGCGACTCGCCCAGCTTGCCGCGCAAACTGACCGCAGCGGCGTCCAGAGCCTTGAGCACCGCTTCCTTGCCCGCCGCCTGCTCCTGCGCTTCCGCCAGCACGTCGCCCGTCTCGCAGTTCTCTGCCTTCAGGCCAATCGCGTACTGGCTGCCCAGCCCCGCAATCGAGCCGGTCAGCATCGTCGTGCTGCCCGTGCGCTCGCAGACTTCGCGGGTGACCTCCGGCGTCAACCGGTCACCGGCGGGACGGCCCATCAGCTTCAACGTCTCATTCACCTTGCGGTCGGAAACTAGGGCGAGAAAGGGCGATTGCTCAAGCTGTACCGAGAGTCCCTGCTTCAGCGTGTCGTCGAATACCTCATCGCCCGTCTTGTTGATGAAATCGGAAAGAACAATGGTGTCTTTGTCGGTCAGGCGAGTCGCGGCTTGGCGCGAGCGGAAGTACAACGTTCTCCCGATGGTGCCAGCGACAACGATCAGGGCAGCGGGAACAAGAACCTTCCAGAGTTTCCTGCCCACCACCGCGACATCCCATTGTCTTCGTAGGGCCGATTCGTGAACCGCCCTCGGGCCGGCTGTCGGCAGGGGCAGTTCTTGCCTTGCCCTTCCATCCAACGGCGCGATAAAGCGATAACCCCGGCGATGCAAGGTTTCTACACAACGCGGGTTGTCTGCGGGATCGCCCAGCGCCGCGCGGAGCTTGTTGATGGCGGCGTTCAGACCGTGCTCGAAGTCCACAAATGTGTCGGTAGGCCAAAGCTTCTTGCGCAGTTCCTCGCGCGTGACGATCTGGCCCGGCTGCTCCAGCAGCATGGCCAAAACTCGAAAGGGTTGTTCCTGAATTTTGACCTTGAGCCCGTGCTTGCGCAGCTCTCCGGAGCGAAGGTCAGCTTCGAAGACCCCGAAGTGGACAACATGCGAGACGAGGGGCGGGTCAGGCATAGGCCGTCTCCCAGCATTGGTAGGAGTTTACCACTCGCATAAGCCCAGTCAAGGCATTTTTCTGAGAGTACATCTGGTTACAACCCGTTTCTACCCAGCGAGCTAGCTCGCGACCTAGAGATGACGATCGCATGACACCCAGGGCATTGATGCCTGCACGTGGCTGCCGGAAAGTGCTCGCGGAAGGTGAGCTCCTCACGTTGAGAGCAATCTACCGAACCCTATTTCTGACCACGGAAATCCTGGCAGAGATAAGCCAAAAGGAGATTAACCAATGATGACGAACCATATTACTTTTTACCAATTCTGTTCGGCAGTGCGACGGGAAGGAGCGCTCGCCCTTTGCCTGGCCCTGTGCATGCTGGGGCTGGGCCTTTCCGGGAGCGCTCACGAGCCCAGGCCCACCATCATCACATTCGACGCTCCTTGGGCGGGCACAGGCGCCGGCCAGGGTACTTTTCCATTCGGCGTCATCCTGGACGGGGCGATCTCGGGGTGGTACATTGACGCGGGCAATGTGTATCACGGCTTCGTGCGCGCCCCTGACGGCAAAATCACCAAGTTCGATCCTCCGGGCGCGGGCAAAGGCCCCGGCCAGGGTACTATCGAGGCCCGGGGCATGAACCGGGAGGGGGCGGTCACGGGGTGCTTCGTAGACTCGAACAACGTGTATCACGGCTACCTGCGCGCACCTGACGGCAAGTTCACGACCTTCGAGGCTCCGTGGGCGGGCACAGGCGCCTGGCAAGGCACCGCAGGTCTCAGCATCACCCCGGCGGGGTTGATCCTGGGGACCTACGAAGATGCGAGCGGGGTGTGGCACGGCCTCCTGCGCGCCCCTGACGGCACCTTGACCACATTTGATCCTCCGGGCATGGCTCCGATCGCCGGCGAGGGCACTGACCCCGGCGTATTCAACGCCATCATCCCGGACGGGGCGAGCACGGGAAGTTACCAAGATGCGAACAGTGTGTTTCACGGCTACCTGCGCACTTGGGATGGCAGGTTTGTTACCTTCGACGATCCGCACGCAGGCACAGGCGCCTGGCAGGGCACCCAGGGCTACAGCATCAGCCCGGAGGGGACGATCTCATGTACCTACGGAGATGCGAACAATGTGTGGCATGGCTGTCTGCGCGCTCCCGACGGCACAGTCAGAAGTTTCGATGTCCCTGGGGCGGGCACAGGCGCCTGGCAGGGCCTCATAGGGTACATGATCATGAACCCGGCGGGAGCGATCACGAGTTTCTATGTGGACGGGGACGATGTGTCTCACGGCTTCGTGCGCGCTCCTGACGGCATAATCACCAAGTTCGATGTTCCGGGTGCAGGCACAGGCACCGACCAGGGCACTTTTCCCTTGACTATCAACCCAGTGGGGGCGATCACGGGATACTACATTGACGCGAGCGGTGTGTCTCACGGCTTCCTGCGGCCCGCAATGCCGTACGCGTTTTTAGTCATGAGGTAACACACAACGACTTTTCTTGCTCACGCTGATGCTCTGTGCGACTGCGCGGGTTCGCGACGCGCAGCCCGCACCCAACCGCTCAGAAACTTGCGAGCGGGAGTGGCAGAGTGTAGATCTGCGTTATCCTAAGCATGCTCATCCGCCTCTAACAGGGCGGGACGGTTCATTGTGCGCGCGACCAGCGGCCTATTGCTTTCCCTGTGGGCCGCACTATTCCCCCGCTACCGAGGGTCAAAGGCTTGCGGCTTCCGTTTAGCTTGCGCCGACGACGGGAGGAGATTATGTCATGCCAACGGGTATTTCTGAACCGGGTCATCGCGTGGGTGGCACTGCCGAGCCTGACTATATTTCTGGCGGTTGTTCCGGCGATAGCCCAAACCAGCAATAGTGATTACACCCTCCTGGTCGGCTCGGGGTTTCTTTGCGATTCCGGTGACTCTTCCGCCTGTCCGGCGGTGGTCAAGTCCGCCGATGGCGCGAGTTACGAGCTGAGCGGCGCAGGCACGCTCGCTCCGCAAAGCAAGTCGGTGACGGCGGCGGGGACTTACACCCGGAAGTCCTCGAGTGGAGATGTGCTTGAGACAGGTGTCTGGGTGGCGAGCGAACTCGTCAGTTTTGATTCCTACGGTATCGCGCCGGGTGCGCTCATGCGCGAGGGCCGGGCATTAGGCCCCCCACAGTTCGGCCCCAGGCGTTCGGAGATGTTCTCTGGCCCCATGCCCGCAGGCGGCCTGGCCGTGCTGCGCATCCGCCTGCTTCCGGTGTTGGGGTTAGCGAAAAACGCGACGCTGCAAGTGAACTGCGCCCTCGGCAAAGTGCCTCCCGAACACCAAGTGGAAGGAATAAGGCTGGCATTCGAGGGACGCGGTGGCGAATTCGACGAGGAAATCAGCGGGCGTGCCCTGTTTCTCTTGACGAGGCCCGGAGCCAGCGCTGCTGCGAAAGCGCCAGTTCCAGAGGGCGATACAAACCCTGCGCCGGCTGAGGCGACGCCGTGACGCTCGCGAAGTGACACAAGCACGGGGTTGCATAACTGCGCTCACGTATTCGCGCCGGCGATGGAGGGATGATTGGCAACACCGCGCCGTTGGGTCATGGCCCCCCAGGCTAAACGATGCCGGCCCCGGGCGCGGAGCATTCTTTCCGAGTGGGCGACCAGTCGCCCAGAATCGTCGGATTCACGCCAGACTTGCTTTAGCGTCGCCAGTATTGGCATTCCAGCGTGACTAAACGACGTCTATGATAATGAGCGTGATGTCATCCTGCTGGGTCACGGAAGCAGGTTGCCAGTGGCGTATCTCTGAGAGCAGTTGCTCCGACAACTCAGAAGGCGGGAGCGAGTGATTGTTGCGAACGACTTGTTCAAGCTTGCGATCGCCAAAAGGTTCGCCGACGGCATTCTCGGGCTCAACGACACCGTCGGTGTAAAGCAGGAAGCGGTCGCCTGAGTGGAGCGGCATCTCACAAACGGGATAGTCGGAATCCGACCTGACTCCAAACAGTAGACCGTTGCTTTCGATACGCTCCAGCTTACCCTCCCGCCAGCACAGAAGCGGTGGATGTCCCGCGGCCGAGTACGACGCCTTGCGAATCTCCGTATCGAGCCACAAATAGGCGGCGGAAATTAACTGGCCCCGCAGTTGGCCAGAGAGGATACGATTCAACCCGCGCAGTACTTCTGGCGGGTCATGTGCGGAAGACACGACCGATTGCATCGCCACCTTGATCATCGCTGCGATGAGCGCGGCTGGGACACCGTGTCCGGAGACGTCAGCCACGAGGAAGCCAACCCGGTTCTGGTCGACGGGAACAAACTCGTAGAAATCGCCGGCGACGGCGGTCATAGGACGATAAGCGGCATTGATACGAAGGCTCTTGAGTTCGGGAGCGCAGCCCGGAAGAATCGAACTCTGTATCTCGCGGGCGATCTCGAGTTCGTTTTCAATGGAGAGCAGGCGGCGCTCGTCGGCGAAGATCTTCTCTGCGGCTACGTATCCGAGCGAGAAGACAAACACCGCGAACGCCAGCGGCTCGAAGAAAGGATAGTAAGGGAGGTGGAAAAGGAACTGCAAATTGGCGTAGAGGACTGCAACCGCCAGGACCAGCGTGCCGATTGCGGCAATCCGGCTTCGGATGACCATGAATCTCTTGGCCAAACTTGGAACAGCGTTTACCACCGCGAGTGTCAGAAAGCACCAGATCGCCAGTAGATTGTTATAGGGCATGAATTTGTAGGGCGATTCGGTAATGAAGGCTGAGCAAACGCCGGCAATGCCGATCACCGACGCCGCGATAACCGTGATCTGCAAAAAGCGACGCAGCTTTCCGAGGCTTAGCTCCAGCCAGAAAAGTAGCGCGGGAATAAGGATCAGGTACGTGATAATCGCTATCACGTAATGGCGACTGGCCCAGGTTGACCGTGGCAGTAGACTAAACGCTGCGGGCATCTGCGCCAGTATGCGGGCGCCATACATCGCACTGAAGATCCCAAACCATATAAGGATGCGAATTCTGCCGCCACCACGAACCACAGCGATGCCGCAGGCAGCCAGACCGATGAACAGAAAAACGGTACCCAGGATGATGCCGCTGACTTGGCCGCGAAGCATCATCAGAACCTGATCTTCCAAACGCGCACCTCCCGGTGACCGGCAACATTCCAGATTTGCGGAGTGTACCACACGCAGCTATCGCCGGCCGGCGCAGAGCGAAACTCTGCGACTGTGCGATCAGCAGAAAGCCCGTCCTGCCGAAATTCCCGGAGAAATTGCATCAGGCCGCAGCGGAAGCTCAGACTGTCTAGAAGTGTAGCCTATCATCAAGGGCGCGGGCCGCCGAGTGTGTCAAAACGATACACATATGTGTCAATACATATATATCATTTAACCCTTCCAATCCCTTGAAAATCATTGGGATAATGTTCTGCTGAGACAGAACATCTCAAGAAAAATGACACGCAAGGGAAAAATGGGAAACCAGTTCTTTGTCGACTGGGACGGTCGATTTCGCCGTGCAGAGTAGCCTCCTCTTTGAGCATCTCTACAACGCTCAGACTTCTGGCGCAAGAAAAGGGGAGGCTCGCCGGCCCTGACTGCCGACCTCTGCCTTCTTCTTACTCCCTGTCACTTTCCTTCCAACAGTTCGGCGCGAACGTTTTTGAGCACAAAGGCTGCGCGCTCGACCCCAACCTCGCCCGGCAGTATCGGGTCCTCGTTTTCGATGCTCATGATGCCCTGGAAGCCGATGTCCATGTAAGCTTTTACGACATCCTTCCAGAGTTGCGCGCCATGACCATATCCAACCGCGCGGAAGATGACCGAACCTTGCGCGAATTTGGCTGGGTCGGCGGAGAAATTGAGGACGCCGGTCGTGGCGGCATTGTCCTTGAAGACTACCGTATCCTTCATGTGGGCGTGGTAGATAGCGCCTTGTTTGCCAAGAAAGTGGATGACCACCACCGGATCGCAGCCCTGCCAGAAGAGGTGGCTAAGATCGCAATTCGCTCCGATTTCCTCTCCCACCGCCTCGCGCAGCTTCAGCAGCGTGAACGGGTTGTAAACCACAAAGCCCGGATGCATTTCGAGCGCGATCCGTTTGACGCCGTGCTGGCGCGCAAATTTCACCGTTTCCCGCCAGTAAGGGATTACCACCTTCTCCCACTGCCAGTTGACGACTTCCTCATAGTCGGGCGGCCACCGGTACGTAACCCAGTTGGGATGTTTCGCTGTCGGTGAATCGCCCGGGCAGCCCGAAAAGGTGACGATCACCGGAACTTCCAATCGTTCTGCCAGCAGGACGGTGCCGCGGAACGAGTCGTCGTACTGCTTGGCGATCTCGGGGTTGGGATGAACAGGATTTCCGTGGCAACTCAGTGTGGCCACGAGAATGTTGCGGTCCTCGAATTTCTTTTTCCAGGCTTTGGCCTTGGCAGGGTCCGCCAGGAGATCGGCGACGGGGCAATGCTTGGCGCCCGGATATCCGCCCGTGCCGATCTCGACTGCTTCAATCCCCAGGGCGCTGATCTTCTCGAGCATCTCGTCGAGTGATAGGTCGCCGTAAACAGGATCGAAGACGCCGATGGGAATTTTGGGAACTGCCTTTTCGGCGGCGGGAGCGGCCGGAAAAGCCTCCGGCGCTTCCACTGCCTTTGAAGCCAGGGTGCCAGCGAGCGGGGTCGCCGCGATCATGCTGCCCGTGGTGGCAAGAAAACTTCTACGACTTACCGAGCCAGAACCAGTACTCTCAGCCATGAATGATTCCTCCTTGATGAAGTGGTAGCGGCGATCCCGCAAGGCGGGATCACCAAATGGCGGCGTAAAGCCGCCTCTACGTCAAACTGCCCCGCTACCATGAAGTGGGGAAAGTATACGCCAATTCTTAATGCCTGCGACACTCCGCGTATGGAAGCGCGACTGCGGGCGAGACGCCCGCGCTACAAGTGCTAGAATACAAAACGGCGAACGCATCACTAGAGAAGAGCCGCGGACTTCAAAACCGAAGGTCCGCGCTACGTTGGGGGCACGTTCATGGCGCGAAATTTCAAAGACCTTTCCGAGCGGGAAATCCTCGCCTTGGCCATTGCCCTGGAAGAGGAAGACGGTCGCATCTATGGCGACTTCGTCGATGGCCTGCGCGAGAGTTACCCTGCCACGGCGCAGATGTTTGAGGAGATGCAGGAGGAGGAATCCGGGCATCGCCGGAGCCTGATTGAGACTTACCGGCAGCGCTTCGGCGAGCATATTCCCCTGATCCGCCGCCAGGACGTGAAAGGGTTTGTGGATCGCCGTCCCGTCTGGCTCATTCGGCCGCTGCGCATTGATGTGGTGAGGAAGCAAGCGGAGATCATGGAACTGGAGACCCGGCGGTTTTACGAGCGTGCCATGCAGAGAGTGACGGACGCCTCCACCCGGAAGCTGCTGGGCGACCTGGCGGAGGCCGAGCGCAAACACTCTGCCCTTGCTGAATCACTCGAGATGAAGCACCTCACGCCGGAGACCCGCGCGCAGGAGGAAGCTGCGCAACGCCGCCTGTTCATGCTCCAGATTGTCCAGCCGGGTCTGGCGGGTTTAATGGACGGCTCCGTTTCCACTCTGGCGCCCCTGTTCGCCGCCGCCTTCGCCACGCACAAGAGCTGGGACGCTTTTCTGGTCGGCCTCGCCGCCTCCGTTGGGGCAGGGATTTCCATGGGTTTCGCCGAGGCTCTCTCGGACGATGGCTCCCTTACCGGGCGCGGCCGCCCTTGGGTGCGGGGACTTATCTGCGGGCTGATGACCACCGCCGGAGGGATCGGGCACACGCTGCCTTTTCTTATTTCTGATTTCAGGGTTGCCACCAGCGTGGCTGTTGCGATCGTGGCCGCTGAGCTGGCGGCCATAAGCTTCGTGCGTCACCGCTACATGGATACCCCCTTCCTTGCCGCTGCGTTCCAAGTTGTTGTGGGTGGAGTGCTGGTGTTTCTCACTGGAATCCTGATCGGCAGTTCGTAAGGGTTTTCCACCGTAGTCCTGCCAGGCGCAGAGTCTGACTTTTTCCATCATGCGCACCCCGCCGTGTTTGCCGCGAACCCTGGGAAAGGCAGAGGATGTTTCCGATCCCGCTGAGTAAGGGCCTTCCGCAAGAGGTAGATTCTCTTTGGCTTCCACCAATGCCGAATGAAGCCGCAAGGCACTCCTGGCGCACCGGGTGGCAGTCTGGGCGCGAAATTTTAAGTATGAATGAAATAATAGTCGTTGTATATTAAGACCTTGCAGGTATTACACATGGAACTCCGGCATTTGCGCTATTTTGTTGCGGTCGCAGAAGAGTTACATTTTGGCCGAGCGGCCCAGAGGCTGGGCATTGCCCAACCGCCCTTGAGCCAGCAAATCCGCCGACTGGAGGGAGAACTAGGCGTTCAGCTCTTACAGCGCACCAAACGGCGCGTCCAGCTTACCGAACCCGGTCGGGCCTTCCTTGACGAAGCTCGCGTGACCCTCACCCAACTGAATCACGCTGTCGAGGTGGCCCAGCGGGCGAGCCGCGGGGAGTTTGGGAGGCTGGCCATCGGATTTCTGGGTGCTGCAACCTATAGCTTGTTGCCTGCCTTCCTCAAAGTCTTTCGCGACCGCTTTCCGGGCGTGGAAATTGAGCTCCACGAGATGAAAACTTCCGAACTCATCCAAAACCTGCGGCAGAGGCGAGTCCATGTGGGCCTGTTGCGGTTGCCGGTCCGTGACGATATGCTCTCCTTTGAGCCGATCCTGGAAGAAAGGTTAGTTGTAGCGCTTCCGGAGCACCATCCTCTCGCCGACAAACATCAGATTACCTTTGGCGATCTGTCTGGGGAGGCCTTTCTGTTGCCCCCGCGTCAGCTCGCCCCCGGCTTTTATGATCAAGTGGCTGGGCTTTGCAGGAGGGCCGGATTCAGCCTCCGCGTAGGCGCGGAAGCGAGCCAGCTCCAGACGATTCTCAACTTGGTGGCGGCCGGAATGGGCGTCACCCTGGTTGCGGAGTCCGTTACCCAAATGGGCGACCGTGGTGTAGTTTTCAAGTGCCTACCCGAGCCTGCGCCCACTATGGAAATTGCCATTGCTTGGCGCCGGGATGACCAATCCGAGGTTTTGCAAGCGTTCCTTCAGGTGGTTCGCGAAACGGCACATCAAAGTGCCCTGGTGAAATAAGTCCGGCTGAGGTTCAGTAGCTAGACAGATCAGTTGGGAGCAATTCTCGCTTTATGTGGATAGTCCGATTAGCATTGCGACGGCCATACACTTTCATAGTGATGGCTATAGTCATCATGATTTTGGGCGACCTGTCGATCATTCGCACCCCCAAGGATATTTTTCCCAACATCAACATCCCGGTTGTAACCGTCCTGTGGGGCTACACGGGCCTCTCTGCTGACCAGATGGCGAACCGAATCGCGGTTATCAATCAACGTTCCCTGACCTTGACGGTGAATGACATTGAGCACATCGAGTCCGAATCGCTGAATGGCATCGCCGTCATCAAGATTTTCTTCCAGCCGGGCGCCAACATTGCCATGGCGATGAGCCAGGTGACGGCAATGTCGCAGACACAGCTTCGGCAATTCCCGCCCGGCACCACCCCTCCGTTTATTATGCAGTACAGTGCATCCACGGTGCCCATTCTGCAATTGGGACTTTCCGGGCAAGGGCTTTCTGAGCAGCGGTTGTTTGACTTGGGCGCGAACTTCATCCGCGTCCAACTGGCCGACGTGGAAGGCGCCGCCATACCATGGCCCTACGGGGGAAAGCAACGTCAAGTGCAGGTGGACCTTAACACTGCCGCCATGCAATCCAAGGGACTTTCGCCCGTCGACGTCGTGAATGCCATCAGCGCCCAGAACCTGATTCTTCCTTCCGGGACTTCCAAAATCGGCCGCTATGAGTATGACGTTGAGACCAACGCCAGCCCGCGGACGACGGCAGAACTCAACGATTTGCCGGTAAAAACCTCCGGTGGCACGGTCATTTATGTTCGCGACGTCGCCTATGTGCGCGATGGCTTCCCGCCCCAGACCAACATCGTGCGCGTTAACGGCCAACGGGCGGCATTGATGACGGCGATGAAAACCGGGAATGCCTCGACTCTGGATATCATCTCCCGAATCAAAGCGGAGCTGCCGGTCATTCAGAAGGGTTTGCCGCCGCAATTGCAACTCCACTACCTCAATGACCAGTCCATCTTTGTGCGGGCCGCCATTAAAGGTGTAGTGAGGGAGGCGCTTATTGCCGCTCTCCTTACCGCGGCGATGATTCTGCTGTTCTTAGGGAGCTGGCGGAGCACCATCATTATCGCGGTCTCCATCCCGCTTTCCATCCTAACCTCCCTGGTCGTGCTCAGTGCGCTCGGGGAAACCATCAACATCATGACGCTAGGAGGCTTCGCTTTGGCGGTGGGGATTCTGGTGGACGACGCCACGGTTGAAGTCGAAAACATCAACCGCAACATCGCCATGAATAAACAAATCCTGGTGGCGATTTTGGATGGCGCGTCGCAGATTGCCGTTCCGGCCTTTGTCTCGACCCTCGCCATCTGCATTGTTTTCGTGCCCATGTTTTTCCTGACCGGGGTTGCCCGGCACCTCTTTATCCCCCTGGCGGAAGCGGTAAGCTTCGCCATGTTGGCGTCTTACCTCCTGTCCCGGACCTTGGTGCCGACCATGGCGCGATACCTGCTCCGCGGCCACGAGCACGACGCCCAGAATCTGGAAGCCGAGGCCCAGCGCCACTTTTTGGCGCGACTGCAAATAAGATTTGAGCACCTTTTCGAAGGGCTGCGGGGGAGGTACAAGGGTTGGCTAGGGACTTGCCTGCGCCATCCTGCCTGGCTCGCACTGGGGGTCTTAGGCGCCGCCGCGGCTTCGTTTTTGCTGATTCCCTTGATTGGCCAGGACTTTTTCCCCAAGGTTGACAGTGGTCAGTTCACCCTGCACCTGCGGGCTCCCACCGGCACGCGCATCGAGGAGACGGCGCGGCTTTGCGATTTCGTCGAGAATTCAATTCGGCAAGAGATCCCTCCCCAGGAAGTCACCAGCATTATCGATAACATCGGGTTGCCCTACAGCGGCGTGAATCTCGTTTACAGCAACTCGGCTCCCATCGGCACCGGGGATGCTGACATTATGGTCGCGCTGTCGGAAGACCATCACCCCACGGCGGAGTACCTCCGCAGGCTGCGGCTCAAATTGGCTCAGGAATACCCTGGCGTGACGTTTTACGTCCTGCCCTCGGACATGGTCAGCCAGATTCTGAATTTCGGCCTCCCGGCGCCCATCAATGTCCAGGTGGTGGGCCAAGACCTGACCGCCAATCGGCGATTCGCCGAGGGGCTGATGCGTAAACTCAAATACATTCCCGGCGCGGTTGACTTGCGCATTCAGGAACCTTTCAACCTGCCCCGGCTCCAGGTTGACATTGACCGTACCCGGTCGGCGCAGGTGGGCTTTACGACCAGCAACGTCGCCAGCGACATTCTGGTTTCCCTAAGTGGGAGCTTCCAGACTTCTCCCTCCTTCTGGTTGGACCCGCGGACCGGCGTCAGCTACAGTGTCACAACTCAAACGCCGCAATACCGGGTGGAAGCGCTCCAGGATCTGCAAAACATTCCCATTACGAGCTCCGCCGGCGCTCCCCCGCAAATCCTCGGGAACCTCGCCTCCATCAGCCGCGGCGCATCGCTGGCCGCAGTCTCGCATTACAACGTTCAGCCCGTGGTCAATATTTATGGCGCCGTGCAGGGAAGAGACCTGGGCGGTGTGGCTCGCGACCTCGACCGCATGGTGGGTGAGAGCCAGAAGGATCTGCCGCGCGGTTCGCGGACCATTGTGCGCGGGCAGATTGAGACCATGCGCTCGTCCTTCTCGGGACTGCTGGCCGGGCTAGTCTTCTCGATTGTGCTGGTTTATCTCTTGATCGTGGTGAATTTCCAATCCTGGCTGGACCCGCTGATCATTATTTCCGCCTTGCCGGCGGGGCTGGCGGGGATCCTCTGGTTCCTGTTCGCCACTCACACCACCTTCAGCGTGCCGGCCATGATCGGCGCCATCATGTGCGTGGGTGTCGCCACGTCCAACAGCATTCTGGTGGTGAGTTTTGCCAAGGAAAAATTGCAAGAAGGCGTCAATGCCACGGGGGCGGCACTGGACGCCGGGTTCACTCGTTTTCGCCCCGTCATCATGACGGCGCTGGCCATGATTATCGGTATGGTACCCATGGCTCTGAGCCTGGGTGAGGGCGGCGAGCAAAATGCCCCACTGGGCCGGGCGGTGATCGGCGGCCTGCTGTTTGCCACGGTGGCGACGCTGTTCTTTGTTCCCACCGTGTTCAGCGTTGTGCACGGCAGAAGAAGGATCGGGTGATCGGAAGATCGGGTGAACAGATCGGATGATCGGGAGATCGGTTGGCCGAGTGATCGGACGAGCAGGAAACATCTTGCAGACGCGTAGGTTTTTGTTCGCCCGATCTCCCGATCTTCCGATCACCCGATCCTGGAGGACGTAATGAGCGTTGAGGAAAGTTTCGACATTGAGAGCCCCGACGGGCAGAACGCGGGTCCTGGCCTGCCGGGCCAAAGGCCCCCGTCATCCGGGGCGGGCAAAGTCATCTTCGGGCTGGCGGTTCTCTTAATTGTCGCGGGCGCCGTCGTTTACAGGGGCATTACCACTCGTGCCCGCGCCGCTGCCGACGTGAAAGCCGACACGCGCGATCTCGCCGTGCCCGCGGTTTCGCTGGCTCAATCCAAGCGAGGCGCGCCGCGGGAAGAAATCGTATTGCCAGGGAACATCCAGGCCTTCATCGACGCGCCGATTTATGCGCGTACGAGCGGCTATCTGAAGCGCTGGTACGTGGACATCGGCGGCAGGGTAAAGGACGGCCAGCTTCTGGCGGACATCGATACGCCCGAACTGGATCAGCAACTCCAGCAGGCGCGGGCAGAACTGGCAACGGCCAAGGCCAACTACGATCTGGCGCAGACCACCGCCGCCCGCTATGAGTTCCTGCTGAAGAGCGATTCCGTGGCCAAGCAGGATGTTGATAACGCTGTGGGTGACGCTCACGCCAAAAAGGCCATGGTGGACTCCGCCGCGGACAACGTGAAGCGTCTGGAACAACTACAATCCTTTGAAAAGGTTTATGCGCCTTTCGACGGGGTGCTCACGGCGCGCAATACCGATATCGGACAGCTCATTGGTTCTGGAAGCGGCAGCGGCGCCAAGGAATTGTTTCATGTGGCGGCCATCAACACCCTGCGCGTCTACGTGAATGTGCCGCAAACTTACTCCCCCGCGGCGGTCCCGGGCGTCCAGTCCTATTTAACGATGCCGCAGTTTCCCGGGCGCCGCTTTCCCGGCAAACTGGTGCGGACCTCCGAGGCGATTGATCAGGCGTCCCGCACCCTGCTTGCGGAGGTGGACGTCGCCAACCCCACGGGCGAAATCCTGCCCGGGGCTTACGCCGAAGTCCATTTGAAGCTTCCCTCTGCCACTTCGACGGTCGTCATCCCGGTCACCTGTCTGATTTTTCGTTCCGAAGGCTTGCGCGTCGGGGTGGTCCGCAACGGCCACGCTGCCCTGATTCCTATAACCCTGGGCCGGGACTTCGGGACGGAAGTTGAAGTGGTATCGGGCCTCGACGGAAGCGAGAAGCTGATTACGAATCCGCCGGATTCTTTGGTGGAAGGTCAGGAAGTTCGCAGCGCTACCCCGGGCGCGGGTTCTTGGGGCGGGGAGTGACACGAACTGCACGGAAGTGGCATATGGGCAGGTGCGCAGAAATGAAGGTCAAAAGGCAAAAGGCAAAGTGCAAAAGTCAAAGCCGGCCGTTCTTGCCTTTTGCCTTTTGCGCTTTGCCTTTTGACTTCGTATTACCCACCTGCCTGCTGCTATCTGCCTTCTGCCTACTGTTCTTTGCCAGCGCCTGCACCCCCGGCCCCAAGTACGCAAAGCCCCCGGTTCCGACGCCACCCGCCTACAAGGAGCTTGCGCCCAGTGCGGCCGGGCCGCAAAGTGAATGGAAAGCGTCCCAGCCTCAGGACCAGGTGATTCGCGGAAAGTGGTGGGAAATCTTCAACGATCCGCAGTTGAATGCCCTTGAGGAGCGTGTCGACGTCTCGAACCAAAACCTGAAGGTCGCAGAAGCGCAGTTTCGCCAGGCGCGTGACCTGATTCGTATCAATCGGTCGGGCTTGTATCCGACGGTCAGCGCCGGTCCCAACATTACCGGGGAACAACTTTCCAAGAACGCTCCCAACGCCGGCCCCCAATATGGCCAAACGCAGGGGGATTTCGTATTGCCCTTCGACCTTTCCTATGAGGTGGACGCCTGGGGACGAATCCATCTCACGGTTCAAGCTGCCACGGCCAGCGCCCTGGCCAGCGCGGCAGATTTGGAAACCGCCCGGCTGAGTATTCACGCGGAGCTGGCTGCCGACTACTTTGCGCTACGTGGGCTGGATGCGCAGAAGCAGTTGCTTGACTCCACTGTGGTCGCCTACCAGAAAGCTCTGGACCTCACCACCAACCGGTATAACGGCGGGCTGGCGGCCAAAGTGGAAGTGGCGCAAGCGGCGACGCAGCTTGAAACCACCCAGGCACAGGCCATCGACGTGGGAGTGCAGCGTGCCCAATTCGAACATGCCATTGCCGCGCTCGTAGGCCAGCCCGCATCGACCTTCTCGATCCCCGTCTCGCCGCTGGATATGCCCCCGCCCAAGATCCCGGCGGGAGTCCCCTCCGATTTGTTGCAGCGCCGGCCCGACATCGCCGCGGCGGAACGGCGCATGGCCGCCGCCAACGCCGAAATCGGGGTGGCCAAAACGGCCTATTACCCCACGCTCACTCTCAGCGCCGCGGCTGGCCTCGAAGGGTCCTCGATCGTCAACTGGTTTGCCTGGCCCAGCCGCTTTTTTGCCGTGGGCCCGACGTTGCTGGAAACGCTTTACGATGCCGGCCGCCGCCATGCCTACACGGACCAAGCCTGGGCCGCTTACGATGCGAACGTGGCTTCTTATCGCCAGAACGTCCTCACCGCCTTCCAGGAGGTCGAGGATAACCTGGCAGGGCTGCGCATTCTCGATGAGGAAAGCAAGAAGCAGAGTCAGGCCGTGCAGTCAGCCGAACTCTCACTGGCTCTTTCCACCACCCGTTACAAGGGCGGACTGGTGACTTATCTTGAGGTCATTACGGCGCAGAGCGCCGCCCTGAGCAACGAGCGCGCCGCTGTCGATCTCCTGACGCGCCGAATGACTTCCAGCGTGCTTCTCATCAAAGCGCTGGGCGGCGGATGGGACGTCTCCAAGCTTCCGCAGATTACCGAGCACGAACATCACCCTCCTGTGCACGGCAGCAAATCTTAGGAGGGGTTGCTTTCCTGTAACAGAAGTGCGTTGAACCCGAATTCCGAAGTTCAAGATGGGGCGGATCTTCTAACCTGCATTTCTCACCACGGGTCTGGAAGGGCGGGGCTTCAGCCCCGCCGTTACAAGGCCTTCCTGATTATTCCTGTGTCCCGTGCCCCGCGCAGTCCCGCAGGCGCGGGACTGCGCGGGGCACGGGACCAACAGAGGGCGGGAGCCGCGATTCCGTCGGGGCTGAAGCCCCGCCCTTCCGGCAGCCCACTAAGAACGTCCAAATGTGGTGAGAAATGCTGGCTAACTGCCCCGCTTTCAAGGTAATCGTCTTCGACTCGTCCCCGATACCTGTTACCTGACTCCTGAATCCTGCCTCCTGACTTCTCTGCTCCCAATGACATACCGATACTTTTTTTCCGCACCCAGATAAGAAACTCCTCATCCGCCAATGCTCCGCTGCCGATAAGCAGAGGAAAGAAAGATTCACCGGTTCAGTTTGACCCCGGTTCCGGTGGCATCGGAAGTTGAGGGAACAGGGAGTAGGTGAATGTGAGATTCAGTTTTACTCCGGGTTCCCTTGGCATGGGAGGAGAAGCCAATGTCCCTCTTTGCGCTCGTCACTCTCCGTCGCGCCAGCGTATTCACGTTCGGCTTATTCCTTATCTTTGTCGCCCGCGTTAAGGATGACCCCAACCGCGTCCTCGTCGCCGCCGAACCAGTTGGCCACGCCCGGATTGCCCATGCCAAACTCCTGCTGAGTTTTGAGCCCAACCTAGGTCAAGCCGACCCGCGCGTGAAGTTCCTCTCGCGAGGACCGGGGTACACGCTCTTCCTTGCGGAGGATGAAGCGGTGGTAGCACTGCGGAAGTCAGGAGCCGGAAGGCAGGAGCCAGAACGCAGAAGTCATAAGTCAGAAGAGGAAAGACGTCAGTTGTCCGTAGTCCGTGGTCAGTTGCATGAAACAAGGGAGGGGGATCGTAGCGCGTCCCTTGTCACGCCGCACTCGTCACTGCCATTTCCAGTCCCCAGTCCCCAGCCCCCTTCTTTTCTCTGCCTAAAGCTGCTTCGCGCGAACCCTGCTGCCAAGGTCATCGGCGTAAATGAATTACCCGGCAAGAGCAACTACCTGATTGGCAATGATCCTAAGAAGTGGCGCACCAACGTGCCAACTTATGGCAGGGTGCGGTACGAGAATATCTATCCAGGGGTAGATCTGGTCTATTACGGCAAGCAGGGTGGGCAGTTGGAGTATGACTTTGTCGTGGCCCCTGGGGCCGACCCCGGCGCAATCGCACTGGCAATCGACGCCGGCGGGCAAGTAAGCAGTAGGCAGAAAGCAGCAGGCAGCAGTCAACCGTCCGTGGCCAGTCGTGCCCGCAGGGCGGGATCAGGGGTAACGGACCACGTACCACGAACGACGGACAGCACCCAATCCAAAATCCGAAATCGAAAATCCAAAATCTCTTCGTCCCTGCGCATCGCGGCGAATGGCGACCTGATTGTGACCGCCGAGGGCGGGGAGGCGCGGTTTCACAAGCCGGTGGTGTACCAAGAACAGTCAATCCGCCTGAGGCGGAACAGTTCACAGTTGACAGGCGAAAGCGAGGGCGCACTGGACTGCATGTCTCCGGACAACGGACAACGGACATCCGCCAATCCAAAATCCGAAATCCAAAATCCAAAATCGATTGACGCCTACTACGTCCTCAAGTCGGACGGCGAAGTAACCTTTGAAATCGCACCCTACGACAGGACTCGGCCCCTGATCATCGATCCCGTCCTCAGCTACTCCACCTATCTCGGCGGGAGCGATATGGATTATGCCAATGCCATTGCAGTGGACCCTTCCGGAAATGCCTACGTGACAGGTTACACGGCTTCCATCGATTTTCCCCTTGTCAAGCCGGTTCAGAGCTCCCCCGGTGGCGGCACCTGCACAGATGGTGTGGACACTATCGCTTGCTTTGACGCCTTTGTGACCAAGCTGAATCCCGCCGGGACTGCGCTGGTCTATTCCACTTACCTCGGCGGCAGTAATGAGGATTATGCGACGGGGATTGCGCTCGATGCGAGCGGCGATGCCTATGTGACCGGGTACACAAATTCCACGGATTTTCCGGTAAAGAACGCGCTCCAAGCCGAGAACGCCGGAGGGTACGACGCTTTTGTTGCCGAACTGAGCGCAGACGGAGCCTCCCTGATCTACTCGACCTACTGGGGCGGAAGTAGCGATGATATAGGGACTGGCGTCGCAGTCGATTCTTCCGGCAACGCCTATATATCGGGCTACACCGCCTCGCCTGAATTCCCGGTCACCCCCGGCGCCCTCCAGGCCAACTACGGCGGTGGCGACCACGACGGCTTCGTCGTCAAATTCAACTCGGGAGGCGCCGAGCTCGGCTATTCAACATTTCTTGGTGGCAGCGCGGACGATTACGCTTACGGAGTCGCTGTGGACTCTGCCGGCGATGCCTACGTCACCGGGGCCACAAACTCCGCGAATTTCCCGACCCTAAACGCCTTCCAACCGAATTACGCCGGCGGCCTCTGCGCTGTAGCCCCGAACACCTTCCCGTGCTACGACGCCTTCGTGGCGAAGCTCAACCCCGCCGGATCAGCGCTCATTTACTCTACGTACTTGGGAGGAACCGGCAGCGATTACGGCTATGCCATCGCCCTTGACGGTTCGTCCAATGCCTATATGACTGGGTACACGACTTCCACAAACTTCCCGACAACGGCGGGAGCTTTCCAGCAAGTCTTCGGTGGCTCGTACGACACCTTCGTTACCAAGCTCGATGGCGCTGGCTCCGCACTTGTCTATTCGACCTACTTGGGCGGTCCCGGAACACAGGTTGGATATGACGTTGCGGTAGATTCATCCGGGCATGCTTTCGTGACGGGATACAATTACGGGGGCGGTTTCCCAACCGTAAGCCCCACGCAAGCTAAGAACGCCGGATTCTACGACGCCTTCGTCAGTATGCTAAATGCATCTGGAAGCTCGCTCGTTTTTTCCACCTACCTCGGTGGAAGCTTAGACGAAGTGGGACGCGGAATCTCCTTGGACCCCTCAGGGAACGCTTACGTTACCGGCGGGACTTTCTCGTTGGACTTCCCCATCACATCGGGCAGCTACCAGCCGACATATGGGGGCGGACCCTACGATGCCTTCGTGACCAAGTTTAGTCTTACGCCGGGGCCTTTCGTGGCCCTCTCGCCGTCATCGTACAACTTTGGCAACCAGGCTGTCGGGACGACGAGCTCCGCCGCGCCCATAACGCTCACCAACACCGGTAACGCCACGCTCAACATCACAAGCGTGACCATCGCCGGGACGAACAGCGGCGACTTTACTCAGACCAATAACTGCGGCCCGACCGTGGCCGCGGGCGCCAGTTGCACCCTTAGCGTGACCTTCACACCCACAGTGGTGGGCGCAGAGACCGGTGTTGTGACCATCACCGATAACGCCAGCCCTGCCACGCAGACCGTCAGCCTCACGGGAACCGGCGTGGCTACACAGATGGTCAGCCTCTCCCCTGCTTCATTGACTTTCCCGGCACAACTGGTGGGCACCAGCAGCAGCGCTCAAAGCGTCACCCTCAGCAATACAGGGAGCGCGGTCCTCAGCATTAC
>DLMI01000131.1 GCA_002478145.1 Acidobacteria bacterium UBA7540 | reverse complement strand
TTTGTGCGCGCATTTCGAGGGATCATTACGACGGAGTAGAGCGAGAACAGTTACCTCTTGCGGATGGCTTCGAGTTGCGCCTCAGGAACAGAGAACCGTTCAATGTGTTGCTGGTCGTCAACCCAAAGATCAATGTGGGTGATATCGGTGGTTATTACGAGATGTCGGAGATTGGCCGTGACTCCATCGATGGCGGTTGCGGCATTTCCCATGTCTTCCACGGTTAGAAGGCTTGGCAAGGCTTCCTGCGGAACAAAGACGCGAAAGGTCTGTTTGCCTCCTCCCATGGCCTGGTAGCGAGCAATTATCAACTGGTAATGGTGGACTACATTGTCATCCAGAACCACGACATCGGGCGGAAGTGCGAAGTCCCTGTTATCTTCATTGCCGCTGATCGTCTTGTAGCGAACCCTGGCAGGTTTGCCGCTGAAGTCCACCTCCAGCCGCGAGGATTGCGGCCCCTTTTGATTCCACGTGTAAGCAACGGGACGGAGTTGAGGGTCCAGGACCAGGTCAGGGAAGCTCTGCACACTCACCGTCTTCCCATTCTGTTCAAGTTGGAGACGGATCTCCCCTTGAGCTTCAACCTTGCCCTGGGAGGAGTGAATCTTGAACCTCTCGGTGCCCACGGGGCGTCCGCCCAGGGAGATTACGAAAACGCCTTCGTCATCCACATTCACCAGGCGTGGATTTCCCGGCGTCTCCTGACCCAAGGTTGCCACGCTGCAGGCGAGGATACCCGCCAAGAGCGGCGGGAGCAGGATCATCGAAGGATACAGGGCGAGTTTTTTTCGGCTCAGAAGACCCTCAGGCGTAAGATTTGTTCGGCTACTTCCCGTGGTCCCCGGCCTTCCGTGGAGACCCTGAATTCTGCCAGACGATAGTAGGGAAGCCGAAGATCGAGCAAATGCACGAAAGAATCGGGATCACGAAAGAGCGGGCGATTCTGCATGGCGGCGCACCGCTGTCGCAAGATTTCGACGGGGCAATCGAGCCAGATGGTGGCCCCGCCTGTCTCACGTATCAACTCCAGGTTGGGCTCGTACGCGAAAGTCCCGCCTCCCAGGGCGATCACTGCCGGCTGAGTTTTCAAGACCTCGGTCAAAGCGGCGCGTTCGAGTTGGCGAAAGAATGGCTCGCCCGATCTTTCAAATATCTCGCGTATACTCACGCCCTGTCCAGCCTCGATAACGGCATCGAGGTCGATGAAAGGCCATCGCAATTCCCGGGAAAGAAGTTCGCCGACGGTGGATTTGCCACTGCCCATGAACCCCAGGAGATAGATCTGTTTGCGTCGGTGCCGGCTCATTCGCTCGAATTGAACTTCCACAACGAATTATAGTGTTGTGGCTGGCAGGAAAACAAGTTGAAGAGTCGAAGAAAGTCGAAGAGTCGAAAAGTCGAAAAGTCGAAGAATTGACTCCAACTTCTCGACTCCTCGACTTCTCGACTTGTTCTCACTAACGCTGTCGAATCCGGATTGTCCCACTGAACGACTTCAGATTCACAGTGGCTTTGCCGGTAAGGTGAGTACCAAAGAGGCTGTTGGCGGAGGACAGCGGGGTGGCTGACCGGTGTCGGATGGTCATGGGCATTTCGTTTTCCAGTTTGCCCCGCACTGTCTTAGCGTTAAGTTCGAAAGACGCGGAGGGTGGGCAGAGTATATCCATATCGCCGCTATAGGCCGACAGTGAGTAGTCACCACCATCCGGAAAATCGCCCTCAAAAAAGATCCGTCCGGAGGTCGTGGTGGCACGCAGTTTGGAGGTAGTGGGAGAGAGGAAGTGGAGGTCTCCCGTAATCGAATACGCTTCCACCCACCCGGAGGGGCGAATCAGTTCGATATTTCCACCCACCGATCGCAGAAAAAGGTGGCCAGTGAAATCTGAGACGAGAATGGCGCCTCCGACCGATTCCACCGAGGTGTCGTCTCCCTGTAGCTTCTCAATCCGCACGCTTCCTTGCGGGTTCCGGATTTCAAGATTGGTTCCCATGGGAACGTCCAAGCTGTAATCGGCCGTCTGATCCTTTCCGGAAACCAGGGGGTCCAAGAGGTGTGTGGCAAGGTGAATCTTGTCGGCGGGCTGGTTGGGTGGGATAACCTCGGTGTCTACCTCCACGTGAGGGGACACAACGCTATAAACAACGTGCACTTGCGTCTTGTCCCATCCCCTGACCAGGATTTGGCCCGTCATGTTCGTAAGCGTAATGCGGGGATTAGGCGTAGCTTCGAAGGTCTTCTCTGACCGTTTGCTGTCGGCAGCAAGCAAGGCTCCTGAGAGCACCAGCAAATACAGGACTAGCCCTTGGACGTAAGGGGTAACCCCACGCTTCTTCGTTGTTGGCTGACTTTGATCAGGCACTGTTGGGTCCCCCCCTGGGCCGGCCTAGCGGCCTTCGTCGAATTCCAATGCGGAAGATAGAACCTGAGCTTTTTGGGAATATGCCGCAAGCAAGTATTCGTGAGCAAGTGAGTTGTCGGGCTCACGCTGTAGTGAATCGCTGCATTCCCGAATTGAAGCGTCAAGCGAATTCAAGCTGTTGTCGTATGTGGCCTTGAGATCAGGCGCGAGAGAACCCTCACGCGCTCGGAACGTTTCTTCCAACTCCTGAACCGCGCGCTCCAGGGCGTCGCTGTCTCCAATGAAGGCCATGGACCGGATGGCGGTTCTGGCAGGCAAGGCACTGAGCCCGGAGGTAGCGTCCTGTTCAAGATAAGTCCGGGGAACCGTCACCAAGCACCCAAGAAGGAGCAAGCAGGCAAAGGCCGTAACAGGAACGGGGCGACGAAGGAAGTCCAGTTGCCCGACCCAATTCCAAAGACTTACCCTTTCGGCGAACGCTCCTGCTGCAACCAGTTGAGCACGGATGTTTGACCAAACTGCGGGAGAGGGTTCTTCCAGCGGCATCGCCAGAGCCGCCGACCGGAGCGCTTCAAGGTCCTCGACGATAACCCGGCAAAACGTGCACTCACGAGCGTGAGCCGGCACGAAGGGCCCGTTTTCGCCCTCCATGTAGGCCTCGAGTTCCAGCTCAAATTGGTAACATGCTGGGGACCTGTCGTACCGAGTCTCTTTCATTTCCCCTTCACCTTTCGGTCGGAGCTTGATCGGAGACAACCGGCTCACCCGGAGTCATGAGCCCCTCATTCTGACGCAGCCAGTCGCGCAGTTTCATCCGTGCCTTGTGAAGTTGCGATTTAGAATTACCGACGGAACAATTCATGATTTCCGCAATCTCGTTATGCTCGTAGCCTTCAATGTCGTGCAGAACAAACACCATCCTGTAGCCGGGTGGAAGGTCGGCGATGGCTCGCGCAAGGCTGATCCGGTCGATCGAACCCATCAACCTCCGGTCATTGTCGCCGTAATCACGCTTGACCGGCTCATCCTGTGAAGAGTCCACCTCGTCCAGCGAAATCTGTTGCGGCACCTTCTTTCTCAAGTGCATCAGCACCACATTGACAGCCAGCCGGTGCAGCCAGGTGGAGAAAGCGGATTCACCGCGAAAGGTGGAAATCTTGCGGTAAAGCTGAAGGAAAGCTTCTTGGGTCAAGTCCTCCGCTTCCGCGGTGTTGCCGGTCATCCTCAAACAGAGTGAGTAAACACGCCGCTTGTGCATTTCGAAGAGCGCGGCGAATGCTTCCTCATCTCCGTGCTGTGCACGCGCAACCAGTTGAGTCTCGGAAGCGGCCTTCGGAGCCGCTGTCTTCTGTTGGCTCAAGGAGTCTCACTTCCAGCCGCATCCAGACTCGGATTGTGTGATGCGGTGGCCCATATGAGAGTTGTCTTCATCCCTGCCTGATAAACCTCCAGCCCTGGCTCCCAACAGGTGAGTAGTCGGGTGCCAGTCTTCGGTTCACCGGCTTGTCCCCTGCGGTGGGGCAATGTGCAGTACGGCCTTTCCGACGCCGACATTTCCTGCTGTGTCATAGGCCCGCACTGACACGACGTGTTCGCCGGCGACCAGTTTAGAAAGCCTTACCGTAAAGGTCTCTTTTCGGGAATCCACAATGCCGTCGTCGGAAAGCAGGTCCTTCCATTCCTTCCCGTCGATCGAAGTTTCGGCGCTGCGCAGCGGCGAAGTGCTATCCTCCACTTCGAATACGACCTCCCCCCCTTCTGCCGTCACGGTCTCTCGAACCACTCGAACCTGGGGTGGCGTATTGTCCACCCAAAATGGCGCACTCAGCAACTCCGACTTGCGAGCCATTTCAGGAGGGTTGGAGTCTTCGTCAGAGGCCACCAGCTTGGCAACATACTTGCCATCGGGCAGGGCGCCGGGATCAATCGTATAATTCGTTTGGCGTAGCTTGTCTTTCAAGAGGTGCCAGTCCTGCTCGTCAGCCGCTTTTACGTAGAGCGAAAACACCAATGAGTCATTATTGGGGTCATCAGCTTGCCAGGTCAGCAACACTGGAATCTTGCCCCCGACACTTCCCCCAGGCGCCACAGCCCCAAAAGCTCCAGAAGGCTGGGCGCCAACGGAAATCGTCGTTCCGGCGGCCAGACCGGATGAGCTGCTTCCTGTAGGGCTGGTTCGTTCCCCCGCCGTGCTCACGTTCAGGGAGCGGATTTGGGGGGCGAGATTCTGGTTCAAATAGGACACAGTGACATCATCCAGGGTGGGGCTGTTTGCTCCGTTTGCATGCAGGACAGCTTTCCACTGAATGTAACGGGCGGGAGGGCTGGTGACTGGGTTGCCGTTGGAGTTGCGATAGGGGCCCGCCCAGTCGCTCCAGGTTTGGTCCGGACGCTCAGCATTGCCGGAGCGTGTAAAGAACTCAAGCGTTGTCCCTGCGGGAACCTCGCCACGCCAAGCAAGCACTCCCCACCGGGAGATGAACTTCGTATCCTTGACGGGGGACTCGTAGCTCCCTTCCGGAGCAACCTCTGACTCCACCCGGAGTAGCTTGGCGATATTGCTGGTTGCCACATAAAGGTCAGATCCTTCCAGCATCAGCCGCGTGGCAAGCGACTCGTGTGTTTCAGTGAGAAGAGTTACCCTTTGCGCGTCCTGCCCGGGAACCATGTCGAAGATGCGCCCGTTGGAATCCGTGGAAAACAGCACATGATTACCGCGCACCGCCAAGCCGAAAATGCTCTCGCTGTTTGAGCTCCAGATTATCTCGGCAGTAGAGTCAGGAAGTATTTGAATGAGCGCTCCGCGACCCTGCGGGATCTGAAAGTTGGGGATTGCAGAAATCAAAGGAGCCGGACGGTTAAAGCTAGGCGCTGTCGATTCCTCGCCGGGTGGAGTTTGCGCTTCAGATGCTGTAGCTGCATGAGTTTCATTGGAAGCCATGACCGTAACCGTGGTGACTCCGCCTGGGACTGCGCCGGGAGGAGGAGGAATCAGAAGTTCAGGTGAACCTTTGCCGCTCGCGGCGCCCAGGGCTGCGGCATAGATGCGCCCGCTGGAGTCTGTCACCAAGTCATGGATTTCCGGCAGGGTGGCTTCATAAAGAATGAAGGCTTTCCCTTGCGGAGTAATGCGGTAAATAAGCCCCCTCGGGACGCTTCCCGCAAGCAGATTCCCGTCCTTTTCGAGAGTCAGACACATGATGTGAGTCTGTTTGCTGTCGAAGAAAAGCTCGGCCTTCCCCGCCGGGTCGACGCGGAAGATCTGACCCTTGTCTCCGGTGGCTACATACAACCGACCCTGCGCGTCCAGTGTCAACGCCCAGATATACTTGGTGCGTGGGTCGTAGAATACTTTGGATTGCCCGTCGGGTGTAATTCGATAGACTTTGCCTTCCGGCGAGCTTCCCACGTAAAGCGATCCGTCGGGGCCCACGGCCAGGGCAAAAACATCCGGCTCGCGGGCCGTAAACAGGAGGGTGGATTTTTGCTTTGCATCTACTCGAAAGACCTTTCCCTGATGGCCTGTGCCGATATAGAGGTTGCCCTTCCGGTCGCGGGCGAGTGAGAGGGCCAGCGCTTCCTCAGGGCTGAAAACCACGCGCGACCCGGGCGCTAGATGCAGAGCCCCTTCTGTGTCCAGAGAAACGTTGGAGAGTGTTCCCTGTAAGAACTCCTCGAATGAGCCAACCTGCCAGAACGCGGTTTCCACTCCTCTGGTGGGCGAGGAGAAAAGCAACGTGAGGATCAGAAGCTGGAATATCTTGTTTGGTTTCATGCCCTAACCTTTCCGGTGACTCCTCTCGGTGGGATTGCCTGCAAACGGTGACGCTCTCAGAGCTAGAGGCCCGGCCCGACTACCTTCAGGAAGAGCGTCTTTTGGCCGTGGATCATGAACGAAGACGCTGCCGCCTCAAAGTCGCCGACCACCGAAGTGCCGCTGAGGTTGACGCTGGATGCAGCCGCGGGGTCCGCCATGAAGGTCTGTACCAGGGAGGGTGGGGGAGAGGGATATTCATCCCCTTGCATTATGAACGAGCGCTGGGGGGCCATGAGTAGCGCGTAGAGCCGATTATTCCGGCGCATACGATTCAGGGCCTTGACGAGTAGATGAATGTCCCGCGCGTCGCTCCCCGGCGGCGTGAGTCGGAACTGCAAAGCGTTGATGTTGGACCCGCCTCCCACCGCAAGCATCAAGGCCTTGTCGCTCACGCTTTCAGGGATGTCAACAGGAATCTTCTGGGTCACCGTTTGCCCACCGGGGAGCCGCAAAAGCGCGATGACCTCGATGTGGTCGCCGGGTTTCACCTCGGATTCTGTAATCCAAACCTGCTCCAACGTGGCCACACCCCTCTCGTTCCTCGATTTTACCGAGAGGTCGATGCCCTCAATGCGCAGATCAGGAAAACCGCTGCCCAGGAGATAGGCGAGGGGGGTGGCCACCACCGAACCCGCCAGCGCGGCGGTCCCCATCTCGCCCGACAAGACGTCTTGGAAGTCCACAGCTTCTCCGCCGCCCAGCCGGATCTTCCCATTGACTTCCAATGTGGATGCACCGAGGGTTCGTTCCGTGTTGCTCAGGGTTGAGACGACAGCAAGATTCACCAGCAAGGGCGAGAGGAACGATTCCTGAATAACCTCGAACTTGTAGTCCGCCTGGGTATTCAGTGTGCTTTGGATCTGGACGGTCACAGGGATCATCGGCGGGTTCTTTTCTCCCACCACGCCATAGATGGCGTCAAAGCGGTCCTGACGAATCGTTCCCACCACTTGCCCCGGAGCATCCAGCTTGAAGGATGCGGCGATGCTTGGTACGCTGACCAGAACATGGGAGGACGCAAAGGGGATCTGAGCCGGGCCCACCGAAAGCACCCGATGCCCGCATGCATAGAGGTCGTTCCCTTGCCGGTAGGTGACCGTACAGTCCGCGTTCAAATTGAGATCGCCTCGGACCAGCAGCAGACTGATCATCGAACCGGGCTCTAATTCTGCCTTTACCGGTGTCGAGCTCTCTCCGCCCGAAAGGGCGCCGCCCATCATGGGTTCAAACCCCATTTGGCGAAACAGCGGCAAGTAGGGTTCTAATGCGTCGGCGGCGAATCCGCCAAACCGTAGCGGCAACTGAAGGGCGGGGAGCGAAAGCTCCGCTGGGCGCGCCGGAAAGAATCCCCGGAAGCTTTCCGGGCCAAAATCTTGCTGGGGAATCAAGCGCGCGCTCTCGCGAAGGCCGGTCGCGGTTCTAGCCAGGCGAAAATCCAGGGGCATCTCCGCCTGAGCTTGCGATTGACCTTTCGCCTCGGGGACGACTTGCAGCATTTCCTTGATGGGCGTAATGCCGGCCAGGGGTTCTTTCGAAAATGGAAATGAAATAGCCACCGCGCCCACAAGCTTGCCGTCAATGTAAACCGGACTTCCACTCATCCCGGCGATGACTCCCGTCTTCTCGAGCGGGCCTCCTGAAAGTCGCGCCAGGATGAGGTCGTGTTTTGGCGCCAGCACGTTCATCAGTACGCCGAGAATCTCGACCTGAAACTCTTCAATCTTGTCACCCTCGAAGATTGTGAGGCCGACGCCCTTCAGGCCCGGCTTGACATCAGCGATAGGAAACAGTTGGATGTTGCTCTGGCACCAACCAACCGGAGTCAGTGCCAGAGCCAACGAGAATGCGACGAGAATGCTTCGGAATGACATAGTTTTCGAAGTCGGCTCCAATTATGCGGGCAAGTTTGTAGTCTACGAGTAATGCTAAGAGTCGTCAAGCGAAGCTCACAAGGTGAGTTTAAATTGGGAATTTGGGCTGCTCCATGTAAACCTTCTGATACCTGACTCGTCTTGATGTAATAAGGAGCGGGCATGGTGCAGAATGAACGAGCCGCGGTTTTGATTCCCGTTCAGGAGGAAGCAGGCCTCGGGATGACTGCACTCGATGACTTTACGCCACTTGTACGGGCGCACCAGCAACGTATCTACCGAGTTCTGCTCGGCATGCTCCGAGACCCCGACGCCGCGGAGACATTGACCCAGGAGTGCTTTTTGAAAGCCTATCAGAGGCGTGCTTCCTTCAGGGGTGAGGCGAGTGTGGGCGTTTGGCTGCTCAAAATCGCCGTGAACTTGGCTCGCGATCACCGACGAAGCCGCCTGAGGGAATTTTGGCATAGATTGTCCTCACCATTCGAGGATGTTGCGGACCTCGAGCAGAGGCTGCCGGACCCCCATGCGTCCCAGGAGCGGGTCCTCCTTGGACGAGAGGAGGTGGCCACGGTTTGGTCGGCAGTTGAAAAGCTCTCTCCCCAGCAGCGGGCGATCTTCATCCTGCGCTTTGTCGAGGAAATGAGCCTGGAAGAAATCGCCGAGGTGACTTCTCTGAAGCTGGGAACGGTTAAGACTCACTTGTTCCGTGCGGTTCGCGCGGTCCGGCAGCGACTCAAGGGAGGTAGAGCCCGTGAATAACCATCTGAGCGAGGACCAAATCACTGAGTGGATGCTCGGCACCAGAGACGATTTCGTCAGTCGTCATTTTGAGACCTGCCATGCTTGCTCTGTCGCGGCGGAGGAATTGCGGAGCACCATCTCCTGCTTTCGCGATTCGATTCATGCGGCTGCCCAACGTGACAACAATTTCTGGAGAGAGCAGCAGCTCGCCATCCGCGAACAGGTTTCCGATTGGTATCCGTTACATTGGGCTTGGGTTGCGGCCATGGTAATGGTTCTGATCACGGCCATATTCCTGACGCGCACTCCGAACCCTCCCCAAAATAAAGCCACGGAGGATGCGGACAAGGTCCTGTTACAGGAGGTTCAAAGAGACCTTGCACGTGAGGTTCCCGAAGCCCTGGCCCCCGCGGTCCTGATCGCCGAGGAGCGGAATGAAATCCTAACGAATAAAGAACAAACGAAGAGCACTTTAAAGAAAAGGAGAGAAATAAAATGAAGGCAACCCTAGCAAGCTTGACACTGGTGATCGCGTTCTGCGGGCTGGCCATCGCCCAAGATACCCCTCCACCGGCCGAGGGGCCAAGCACCCAAATGGGCCCTCGAATAATAACGGTCCGACCCGGCGATCGTGGACCCGGTATGGGTCACCGTGGTCCTGGAAAATGGTGGAAAGACTCGGAACTGATGCGGAAGATCGGGGTCAGCGATGAACAGGTCCAGAAGATAGAGAAGATCTTCCAGGATCACCGCCTACAACTCATCGATCTCCACGCCGCTTTGGAAAAGCAGGAAGCGATCCTGGAGCCGCTGATTGAAGCCGATCAGCCCGACGAATCGCAGGTGATCGCCCAGATCGATAAAGTTGCTCAGGCGAGAGCCAACCTAGAAAAGTCGAATGCGCAGATGCTACTCGCGATTCGCCGGGTTCTCACCGTCGATCAGTGGAAGAAGCTTCGCGACCTGCCGGGGATCGCCACGACCCTCACTGGGCCGCGATTTGGGCCTCCCGGTCCACCTGAGCACCGGGGTATCATTATCGAACGCGGGCCCCACGCCGAACCGGGGTTTGGGCCTCCTGCTCTACCGCCTCCAGCTCCACCGTCTCCTGCTCAAGCGCCTCCTGGCGAGTAGGACCCACCAAGTGGTGAAGAAACCGGCGCAGGGCTGCACGGCGAACCCTGCGCCGGGAGGGATCCCCCTTTCTTGGAAAGCGTGAACCCGAAATCCTAAGTTGAAATTGCTCCGCATGGGTAGGGCCGCCCCGTGCCGCCCTGCGGGGGAGGCAGCCCCACATTCAGATTGCGACACTGCCCTCCTTCCGGGACCCGTTATCTTCCACGCTCCCTCAGGTTATAATTGCAGGTTTTGATTTGTCCCTTGAGGGCCATGCGCGAGCGCTACAAGGAGTGGATTTACGCGTGGGAAACCCGTTTGACAGAGCGGGATAAGAATCGAGTGGTGTCCCCCTTGGATTGGGGACTGGAGTGGACCGCAGGCTGGCGGTTCGTGAACGGGAAAATTCCCGCCTCGGACTGCGATGCAGAAGAATTCCTTGGCAAGCTGAACCAAGAAATCCTTGCGCAAAGTGACGCCTTCTACGCTTACGAGACACCTTCAGATTTTCATCTGGAAGGGGACTGCCTGTTCTTTACATCTCCCGTCAGGACTATGGTCCCGAATAACAACCGCGTACGAGCTCTTTGGTTTCCGGCAGGGCGGCGCGGGGCGGTGGTGGTACTGCCGCAGTGGAATGCCGACCTGGAAAGCCACAACGCGCTCTGCCGCATCTTCAACCTGCTTGGGATTTCGGCGCTGCGCTTAAGCTTGCCCTATCACGACCTTCGCAAGCCGCCGGAGATTGAGCGCGCGGATTATGCTGTTTCATCGAATCTGGGCCGGACGCTCGATGCCGCCCGGCAGGCTGTGGTCGACACGCGGTCGTGCCTGGATTGGTTGGAAAGCCAGGGGTGCCGCAAGCTTGGCATTGTGGGGACCAGCCTGGGCTCGTGCTACGCATACCTGGCCAGCGCGCATGACGAGCGTTTGAAGGTGAACGTTTTCAATCATTGTTCAACGACTTTCGGCGAGGTGGTCTGGACGGGTCAAGCCACGCGTCACGTGCGCGCCGGGCTCGAGGCCGATTTGAGCCTGGACCGCCTTCGCCGCGCCTGGATGGCCATCAGCCCCATTGCCTATGCGGAAAAGTTCGCTCGCTGGCCCAAGAAGTCGCTCTTCATTTATGCCCTCTACGACTTGACTTTCCTGCCTGAGTTCTCGCGAAAGATCATCGCTGAATCCGTTCGTCTCAAGCTTGACCCCAAGGTGGCCGTGTTGCCCTGCGGCCACTACACCACGGGAGAGGCGCCGTTCAAATTCCTGGACGCCTATTACATGGCTTCCTTCCTCGATTCAGCTTTCAGCGAAGTCTGATGTACGAAGCCGGTTCTTCGCTTTCGCAGCAGACGTATGTTGTGCCCATCGTTCGCGTAGGCGCGGAACGCAGCGGCGTTTTAGCCCGCTTCAGCAGGCGTCCAGCAAGGCGGGGTAGCGAGTTGGGCGTGAGATTCCCATTTTTCCCACAGGTCTCATTTTTTTCAGTGTTCTGCCTCCGCGGCAGATTATCTCATTGTTTTTAAAGGGTTTAGAACTACAACAGCGAATATACGGGAGATCGTATGAGTGTGGCATTTTGACACACTCGGCGGCTCGCCCGCTCCTCTATAGCCGACACACGTAGCCTCTCGTCCGCGCCGCAGGCACTTCGTTAGTCGGTCAGCTTGTTTCTTGTAGCGGCGGTCTCCGACCGCCGGTCTTGAACTCTCAAGGAGTTCCGGCGCTCGGAGAGCGCCGCTACAGCAGACTGACCCGCTACCGGGGCTTCATCGCCCTCGCCATTCCAGAGCCAAGCAAGTAATCTCGGAGGTATGAATAACGAGCGACTGAAGCGGATTACGGTGGAAGAGGGGAAATGCGGCGGGCGGCCGTGCATTCGCGGCTTACGGATGCGTGTCTCCGACACCCTTGACCTCTTGGCGGCGGGCGCTTCCTTCCAAGAAAGCCTTTCGGATTACCCGGCGCTTGACAGGGAAGACATCATCGCCGCGATCGAATACGCCGCACACCAGACTGACCACACGGTCCTCCAGGCGTCGTGAAGCTTCTTGTTGACAACCAGTTGCCTGTCGCCCTGGCATGGCCATTGTCATGCTGAACCCATTCGCGCAGTTTACCCTGAGCGAAGCGAACGGGCTCAGGGTAAACTGCGCGAAGCATCTGGGCAGTTTGTAGGTCGCCCACTGGGCAATAAGAGCAACTGCAGACCCGCCGCGGGCGTGGTTGGCCTAGCCTTCTTGCTGCCGGCGGTGCTCGGCCACAATAGTGACCTGGATATCGTGGGCTAAGCGGACCACCCGTTCCACCAAACCGCGGCCAAAAATCATCGGCCATCTCTTCTGCTGGGGCCGGGCAAGGAAGATCTGTGTAATTCTGTGAAGGCGGGCAAAGTCGACCAAAGTTTGGGCCACATCTTCGCCCTGTAACACGCTGGGCTCGATATGCAAGTTCCGGGCGAATTTCATGTGCTTTTCTACGGCCTCGCGCTGGCCTGCCGGAATATTATGCAAGCTGCCGTCGCGGAGGACACACACCGCGAAACAGTCCGCCTTCAGGTAATCGGCCACCCGCCTGCCGCGTCGGATGAGCGCCGCTGAAGAGGGGTCTTCTGTGACGAGAATGAGGATTCGGTCGGACGTCCGCGGCCTCTGAGATGAAAGCGAGTCATGGTCTTCGCCTCCAAGCCTAACGGCCTCCGTGTCGTCCTGGACCGACTGGCGAACGTCAACCTCATGTGCGGTCTGGCGTATCGCCAACTCACGCAGGGCGACCAGAGTCGACTCCTTAAAGAAATTCTCCATCGCCTGGTGCGCCTTTTCGGGTGCATAGACGACGCCGCGCATCAGCCGGTTGAGCAGGGCCTGAGGAGGCAAGTCGACCATGACCACCTCGTCGGCTTGCTTGACTACCCAATCCGGGATGGTTTCACGCACGCGGATGCCCGTGAACTGCCAGACCTGGTCGTTAAGGCTCTCCAGATGTTGCACGTTCATCGTGGTCAACACGTCGATGCCAGCGTCCAGCAGGAGTTTAACGTCTTGCCAGCGCTTTTCTCGCTCCGATCCCGGGATATTCGTGTGTGCAAACTCGTCGATGACGCAGACTTGGGGACGGCGACGCAGTATGGCATCGACATCCGTTTCCCCAAACACGGCTCCTCGGTATGCGATCTTGCGGCGGGGTAAGAATTCCAGGCCCTCGGCTTTAGTAATGGTGTCCATGCGCCCGTGGGGCTCGAAATAGCCCAGCACGACGTCAATACCCTCATTCTTCAACTTGTGGGCTTCGTCCAGCATCTGATAAGTCTTGCCGACGCCCGCGGCGTAACCCAGGAAGATCTTAAGCGTGCCTCGACGGACGGACTCGGACATGTACGGCATCCTATCAGGCTGATGAAAAAACTCAGAAGCTGTCATTCTGATCCCGCAGTCGCGGGAGAAGAATCTAAGTTCTTGACTTCAAAACAGAGCGAGATGCTTCGCTTCGCTCAGCATGACATGATGGGCACTTTTTCATCAGCCTGCTATACTGGGAAAACTCTGACGTCGATATTCTCCGCTGCCCGGATGAGGTGTTCCACAGGCCTGCCAAAGACGCGATCCCACCAGTTGTTGCTCATTCGGTTCGCCAAAAAGATCTGAGTAATGCCGTGGGCCCGCGCAAACTGCATGATGATGTAGGTTGGATCCTCGCCATCCAGTGCTTCGATGCGCGCGCCGGCAGCCCGCGCCTGCGATAAGTTTCTCTCCAGGAGAGTCTTTTCTTCCAATGTGACGTCTGGCCGATTAACGTACGCCACAAACAATTCCCCATGGAATCGCTCGGCGTTGCGCCTTCCGCTGGCGATGATCTCGGCAGCGTCGGCGTAAGGGGAAACACAAACGAGAATGCGCTCATGGGCGCCCCAAACCTGCTCGATGCCATGACGCGCCAGGTAAGCCTCAAGCTGATAGTCGACCACATCCGCAGCCAGCAGGAGCGCAATCTCCCGCAGTCCAGAAAGCTGTTGCGGCAGGATGGTCGTAGCGCGCGCCTGATCCGTAACCAGAGGGCTGGGGTCGCGCTGTAGAGCAAAATCGGGCGGTGCGTCCACAATTTCGATTTCGTCCGCATTGCGCAAGAAGCTTTCCGGAACGGTCTCCGTCACGTGCTTGCCCGTGATCCTCTCCACCTCCTCCCGCCGTTCCTCGATATGTTGGAGGTTGACCGTGGCAATCACCGAGATGCCCGCCGAAAGCAGGTGCTCTACATCCTGCCAGCGCTTGGAGTGCGGGCTGCCAGGGGGGTTGTCATAAGCCAGACCATCAACCACGCAGACTTGGGGGTGGCGACGCAGGATGGCCTCCACGTCCATCGTGGGCACGCCACCGATGGTACGGAGGGGGATAATTGGCATTTTTTGCAGCAGGGCTTCGACTTCGGCTGAGACCTTGGGTTGGATCGCACCCACTACCACATCCTCTGCTCGTGTCCGCCGGCGCCGCGCCTCGTCAAGCATGCGGAATGATTTTCCCACGCCTCCCGCGTATCCGAGAAAAATCTTGAGTCGTCCGCGCTTGTAGTATTGCTCCTCGGCCTGAAGTTGGCGCAACAGTTGCTCAGGATCTGGACGGCGGTTAGTAGACATGTTCCTTATAAGGGCGGTGAGTCTTCCAGCTTCCAAGATCTATTATCGGCGAGAAAGGCACAAAACGGAAGTCCTCCCGCCGTTGGGTAGCGGGTCAATTTGATGTAGAGGCGGCTTTATGCCGCCATTTGGCGAGATAAACTCGCCGCTACAGCATCAAATTGACCCACTACCAGCCCTTGCGGGCGGGGACGGTCGCCGTGGCGACTGCCCAGGGATAACCCGCTGGGCTCCACAGGGCAACATCGGACCCCAACGCCCCCTGCTTCTGGTAACATGATTGCCGCCCAAGAAAGACTTTGCCTGGGACCGTGGAAGCTGTTCAGGTTCCACAGCGCGGCATAGCGGCGACCAAAAGCAGATTCTTCGCTACGCTGCGCTCCGCTCCCGCCGCGGCGGGACATGTCATCCTGCGCGAAGCGAAGGATCTGCTTTTCTTCGCGCCGTGCGATGGAGTTGGCGCCTAGTGCTACAGTCAGTTATGGGGTACACGCGATGAACCCAGCGACTGCCGAGAAACTTCAAGAGCTCTTGTTCCAAGGACGTTCGCAGCACGCCGTCGCGCTGCTACAACGTCTCGATCCCGATGTCGCAGCAGACTTGGTCATGAGCATCCCCTACGAAGAGCAGCAGATCCTGTTTCGTGCGTTGCCCGTGGATTTTGCGGCGACATTAGTTGGGCATTTTCCTTACTACCACTCCTATGTTCTGCTCCACTCCCGGCCGGCAGAAGAACTGCGCGCTATTATTGCCAAGACCAAGCCTGAAGAGCGTCATGAATTCTTTGATGAGCTACCGGAGGAAGCCTGGCAGCATTTGATGGACGAACTCTCGGGAGAGCAACCTGCCGAAGCAGTTGGGGAAGAATTGGGGGCAGCTATTGCCAGGCCTCCCTCGGTGGTCAAACCCATTATCGCGGCTCTCCAGATTGAGAAGAGTTTTCTACAGCCGGACGGCAGACAGATTCAGGTTATTGCTCCTCTCAATCTGTCTGTGGAGCCCGACTCGATTGTGGCCCTTCTCGGCCCTTCTGGGTGTGGCAAATCCACCCTTTTGCGAATCCTCACCGGACTCACACCACCCTCCGGCGGCAAAATCCTGTGGCATGATGAACCCCTGAATGAGTGCCGGCCAAACGTCGCCATCGTGTTCCAAAGCTTCGCCTTGTTTCCCTGGCTCACGGTTCTGGACAACGTTGAGGTTCCACTCCTCGCACGGGGTATGGCACACTTCGAACGACATCATCGCGCGCTCCGAACCCTTGACAAAGTAGGGTTGAAGGGGTTTGAGACCGCGTACCCCAAAGAACTCTCGGGAGGCATGAAGCAGCGCGTAGGATTCGCACGCGCTTTGGCGGTGGAACCCGAAATTCTCTTCATGGACGAACCCTTTTCGGCTCTTGACGTCCTGACGGCGGAGAATCTGCGGGGCGAACTGATGGAGTTGTGGCTTGGAAAGAAGATCCCCACCCGAAGCATTTTCCTGGTTACTCACAACATCGAGGAAGCGGTTCTGCTCGCGGACCGAATAATCGTCCTGGGGCGTAACCCGGCAAGAATCCGCGCCGACTTTCGTGTTCCGCTCCGGCAGCCAAGGGCACACACTTCCGCCGAGTTCCTCGTCTATGTCGACTACATTTACAAACTGATGACACAGCCGCAGCTCGAGCCCGCGCCGCCCTCAACCGCGGAGCGGCTGGCGAGAACGCCCTCCCAGATGCTGCCCCATGCCCGGCCGGGCGGAGTCGCAGGACTGCTCGAAATACTTGATGACCGCGGCGGCGAGGAGGACCTGTACCACTTAGCTGAAGAACTGTTGATGGATGTCGGAGACTTGCTGCCCATCGTCGAGGCGGCGACGCTGCTTGCCTTCGCCAGATCAGATAAGGGCGATGTTGAGATTACCCCAAAGGGAAAGGCGTTTTCCGAAGCCGACATTTCCACGCGAAAGCTCCTATTCCGTGAGGCCGCACTCGCCAATGTCTCACTGCTTCAGCAGATTAACAATAGTCTGAAGAGTAAGTCAGACCACGCTATGCCACTTGAGTTCTTTCGTGACCTCCTGGAGGAACACTTCTCCGAGGATGAGGCCCAAAGGCAGATCGAGACTGCCCTGCATTGGGGTCGATATGGCGAGATATTTACCTACGATTCCGCGAGCGACAGACTTCTGTCGTACCAAAGCACAAGCTCCGTAGATTCTCCCGAAGATGTTCTGCATCACTGATGACGCCGCGAACTGAAAAAGCTTCGTCTGCACCTCCGCCCTGGGGAATCTTTCCTCCCACTGTCCCGCCTTTTCTGAGAGACTTGCCCATCATCCTTGCGGGGCTGGCAATCCTCTATGGCTTGCTCACGTTCAGTCGCTACGGGATTGGCCCCGTCAATACTCAGGCTGAAATTCAACTCCATCCCGGAGCACTGCCGAAGTATGCCTTGTTCTCGCTCACTCGCATTGCGATGGCCTACGTCCTCAGCTTGGCTTTCACTTTCGTCTATGGATATATTGCCGCCTACAACGCTAAAGCGGAACGATTCATGATTCCGCTGCTGGACACGTTGCAGTCTATCCCTGTTCTCAGCTTCCTCCCCAGCGTGATGGTCTCGATGGTTGCCTTATTCCCCACTCGGCAATTGGGCGTGGAACTGGGGTGCATCGTATTGATCTTCACCGGGCAGGTCTGGAACATGACCTTCAGCTTTTACTCATCGCTCAAGAGCATTCCGAATGAGATGCGTGAAGCGGCGAAGGTATACCGGTTGAGTTGGTGGCAAAGGTTCCTGCAAATGGAGCTGCCTTACGCAGCCATCGGTCTGATTTGGAATTCCATGATGTCGGTGGCTGGCGCCTGGTTCTTTCTGATGGCCTGCGAGATGTTTGTCTTGGGAAATCGCGACCTTCGTCTTCCCGGCCTCGGTTCATACCTCCAATCCGCCGCCAATGCGGGAGATACTGGAGCGATCATCTGGGGACTGACTGCCATGGTGGCGGTTATCGTGTTGGTTGACCAGATCATCTGGCGTCCAACCATCGCTTGGGCGGAGAAGTTCAAATTTGAGCAGGTCGAAGCTGCGGTGACGCCGCGATCACCCGTTCTCGATCTACTGCGCCGTTCGAAGGTCCTGCATCTTGCCGCCCGCACGTTTGTCTTTCCTCTGCGTGAGGCCTTGAACCTGCACTTTGCTCGAGCCCAAGCATCCCCCCACCGGTATCACTTGGGGCGTGGGCTGGTGAAATTTGCGTTACGCGCCCTGCTGGTGGTTGCGCTGCTTGGCGTCACGTACGCGGTCGGGAAGATGAGCGGCATGCTCGCGGCGCTCTCGCGACCAGAAATACGAGAAATCCTGTGGGGAGCCGGAGCGACCTTCCTTCGAGTCGAGGCGACTCTCTTGCTGGCGGCATGCTGGACGATCCCGGTCGGGCTTTATATAGGGTTAAGGCCGAAGCTCTGCGCTGTCGCCCAACCGATCGCTCAAATTGCAGCCTCCGTACCCGCTACGGCTTTGTTCCCCATCGTTCTGCTTCTGCTGCTCCGCCTCGGCGGCGGACTGGGGATTGGCTCGATTGTTCTCTTGCTGCTGGGTACACAGTGGTACATCCTGTTCAATGTTATCGCCGGGGCCAGCGCCATTCCGACGGACCTCAAGGAAGTGTGCGGCGTGTTCCGCTTGGGCAACCTCGAGCGCTGGCGCAAATTGCTTTTGCCCGGAATCTTTCCCTACTTGATAACCGGGCTGGTCACCGCCTCTGGCGGAGCATGGAACGCCAGCATCGTCGCGGAGTATTTCCATTTCCGAGGGCAAACCTTCTCGATTGTGGGACTCGGTGCGGTGATCAGTCAGGCGACAGACAGTGGCAACTCCCGCCTGCTCCTCGCGGCCACAGTTTCCTTGGCGGCGATGGTCGTTACCATCAATCGGCTTGTCTGGCGACGCCTATACAACCTGGCGTCGACCCGGTTCAAGCTTGAAAGCTGAATTTTGCATGGGCTAGTTTCCCGACATGCAATTCAGTCGGGGGTCCCGGAGGAGGGACGGGGATTGGCAGAGAATTCAACTCGATTGCGTCCTGCCTCTTTCGCCCGGTAAAGAGCGGCGTCCGCCGTTCCCAGCAATGCTTCGAGGTCCGCCGGAACAAGTTGGTTGGCGACTGTCACCCCCAGGCTGATTGAGACGTCGATGGGTTTATTCTTGGCTTGCACCGGCTCTGAACGAACCAGGTGGCATATTCGCTCTGCCAGTTTCACACCTTCCTCCAGACTGCATTCGGGGAGAACCAAGAGGAACTCTTCCCCACCAAATCGACCGATGGTGTCGTAGCGCCGCAGTGAGCTTTGCATTCGGCGAGCCACTTCACAAAGGACTTCATCCCCGGTCAGGTGTCCGTGGGTGTCGTTAACTCTCTTGAAGTGGTCGATGTCAGCCATGACGATGGATACCGGGTTTCCGGAGCGACATCCCCGACTTAATTCAGCCAACAAGGAGTCGAGACATGCCCTGCGATTCAATAGACCCGTCAGGGGATCATGAGTTGCCAATTCCAGGAGCGCCTCCTGCGCGCGGATCAGCCTGTCCTCCAACTCGATGATGCGTTCCCCCGCGTGGATCCGGGCTCTTAATTCCCGCGGATCAAAAGGCTTGATGAGATAGTCGTCAGCGCCAGCCTCGATGCCTTCCACCACGTCTTGCTTTTGATCCCGGCTTGTCAATAGGAGGAGATAAATGTAAGGGTCTGGCTTGCTTTCCCTAATCGCACGGCAGATCTCCACACCATCCATGTTCGGCATCATCCAATCCAGAAGGGCAAGCCGCGGTCTATCCTCCCCCTGAAGCACCTTCCACGCTTCCAGCCCATCGCTCGCGACCACAACCTGGTAGCCCCACTTGGTAAGGAAAGTCTGGAGCATATGGCGGAAGGTGATTTCATCTTCGGCGACCAGGATTCTCGTGGTGGACATCTTCCTGAGTTACCTCGCTGGGTTCTTCACAGGGTCTATGTTACGGCGCAACCCTGGGGCTTTGAAGTTGCCGTCGCCGTGGGTGAACAAGTTAGCCTGCGGGGGCGTTCTAACTTGTTTCCGCGGCAATCAGAGCGCTCTTTTCTCTGTCTCCGTCCGAACGGCGAGTAAAGCCGGCTTCAAGCGTTCCAGTTGACACTCCAACTCCCGCAGCACATTTTCGGCGTCCACCAAGTTCCCAGCCTGAGCGAGCCTTTCGAGCTTGAGCGCTGCTTCCGAGGCCATCTTCGCAGCAAGGTTACCTGTGGAGCCTTTCAGACTATGCGCGCTTCTTTGCAGGACCTTTGCATCCTTCCTGTCCAGCGCGACCCTGATTTCATCCACAAGACGCGGACACTCCTCCAGAAACAGGTCCACGAGGTCCCTTAGCAATTGAGGGTCGTTGTCCACCCGAGACATAAGCAGCGCTTCATCCAGAACCTCCACCGGAGGTTTTTCAGGAGGCGCATGGGTGGGAATGTTGGGCACGTCCATGACGAGTGTTTGGATAGTTTCAAACAGGTTTTGGTGTCGGATGGGCTTGGGCACATAGCCGTCCATGCCTGCCGCCAAGCAACGTTCACGATCACCTTTCATGGCGTATGCTGTCAGGGCAACGATCGGGATGTGCTTACCGCTGATCTTTTCCTTCTCACGGATGATAGCTGTGGCTTGAAAGCCATCCATGTCCGGCATTTCCACATCCATCAGTACGATGTCACAATTCGCCGCGTCCTTATCCAATAGGTCGACAGCTTCTCGACCGGTCGTGACTGCCATAACGGTGTGTCCACGTTTCTGGAGCAGGCGCGTCACGAGCTCTCGGTTGATCGCGTTGTCCTCCGCCACAATGATGCGGAGCTTGCGACGCTCTTCTCGAATCGTGTGACGGGTGACAAGGTCAGGGTGGTCCTTTCTCTGGGAGCGCGGGCCAAGAACGAGCAGAATTGCCTCCAAGAGCTCGGACTGCCGGATCGGTTTGACGAGATACGCCGAGATGCCAAGCGCACGGCAGCGGGCGGCGTCACCGCGCTGTCCAGCAGAGGTCAACATCATGATCGCGCTTCCGGCGAGGGTGGGATCTTCCTTGAGCTTCTCAACGACCATGAAGCCGTCCATATCCGGCATTTGGGCATCAAGCAGAATCAAAGGAAAAGTTTTGCCCATGTCCTTTGCGCGCCGCATCTCGACCAGACCCTCCTGCCCGCTCGCCACCAACGCGGGCTGCATGAACCAGGACTCGAGCATGGCCTCCAAAATACGCCGGTTGGTAGCATTATCGTCAATGACTAGCACAGGCGTACCTTGCAGGCTGACCTCTACCAGGGGAGCGGGCTGTGGCTGCGGCCCTTTCACAAGCCCAAACTTCGCCGTGAAATGGAACCTGCTTCCTTTGTTCGATTCGCTCTCCAGCCAAATTCGCCCTTCCATCAGCTTTATCAGTCGGGACGAGATAGCCAAGCCCAGGCCGGTCCCACCATATTTACGTGTGGTGGAGCTATCAGCCTGCATGAAGGCCCCAAAAATCCGCTGTTGCTTTTCCCACGGGATGCCGATGCCAGTGTCGGTGACGCAGAAATGCAGGGTGGTCCAATCTTCCCCTTGCGACTCGATCTCGACCTGCAAGTCCACTTCCCCGCGTTCGGTGAACTTGATGCCATTCCCCACCAAATTCAGAAGGACTTGTCGCAGCCGTCCAGGATCTCCGACTAGGCGGGCCGGAAGGTCGGGCAGGGTCTCCCATGTCAACTCAAGTCCCTTCTCATCAGCCCGAGCGGCGAGTGCCCGCATGGTGTTGCTCAGCGCATCTTGCAGGTCGAATTCGCAAATGTCGAGCGAAAGTCTCCCGGCCTCAATCTTGGAGAAATCCAGGATGTCATTGATCAAGGTCAGGAGGGTGTCAGCGGACTCTTTTACGCTGCTCAGGTACTCTCGCTGCTCACGCGAAAGGGGGGTGTCGAGGGCCAATTCCGTCATGCCAATGATCCCATTCATGGGGGTCCGGATCTCATGGCTCATCACTGCCAGGAAATCACTCTTCGCCCGGCTGGCAGCTTCCGCAGTCTCTTTGGCGCGGCGCAATTCTTCTTCCGCCTGCCGGCGATCGGATATATCAATCAGGCTCCCTTCGATGTGGGCGATCTCCCCCTCCACATTCATGACCAGGGTAGCATTCTCCAAGACCCACAAAGGGCTCCCGTCCTTCCTCTGCAAACACTGTTCGAAATTGGTTAGAGTCCCATGCTCCTTCAATCTACCGAGAAACTCGTTGCGGGCCGTGGCGTCAAAATACAAATCTCCAGCCCTGCGCTCCAACATCTCGGACGTTGACGCGTAGCCAAAAATGCGTGCGCAAGCGTCATTGCAGTCCAGAAGATGGCCATCCACCGTGACGCGATACACCCCTGCCAGGTTCCTCTCGAAGAGCAGCCGGTAGCGCTGCTCGCTGGCGCGAAGAGACTCTTCATACCGCTTGCGCTCGGTGACGTCGCGGGAGATGCCGAAGGTTCCGATAATGTTCCCGTTGGCATCACGCAGGGGCATCTTCGTGGTCGAGGCCCACGTCAGATGGCCATTCGGCCAGGTTTCTTTCTCCTCCTTGCCCAACACCGGCTGGCCCGTCCTGATTATTTCCTGCTCGTCGGCATAGGCCTGCTGGGCATGTTCACCAGTGAAGAAGTCGGAGTCGTTTTTGCCGACCGCTTGGGTAGGGTCCTTTAGCCCAAACGCTTTTGCATGCGCCTTATTGATTCGGGTAAAGCGGCTCTCGCGATCCTTGAAGTAGATCAGGTCGGGGACATTGTCCATGAGGGTGTGGAGCAAATGTCTCTCCTCCATCAGCGCCGCTTCCGCCCGCTTGCGCTCCGTGATGTCACGGGCAATAGTCGCAGCACCCACCACGTCTCCCGCGGCATTCCGGATCGGAGAGATCGTGAGGGAGACATCAATCCGGCAGCCGTCCTTTCGCACTCGTACGGTCTCAAAATGGGTGATTTTCTCACCCTGCCTGACCCTGTGCAGAATCACCGCCAATTCGTCAACATAGTCGGAGGCCGCAAGCATTGAAACGGGCTTTCCCATGACCTCGTCGGCCCGATAGCCGAAGATCACTTCAGCGCCTTTGTTCCAACTGGTAATCGTCCCTCCCAACGTCCTGCTGATAATGGCATCGTCGGACGACTCAACGATGGCAGCCAGCTTCGAGCGCACTTCCTCGGCCCGCGTGCGCTCGGTAACGTCCCGAAATCCCCAGACCCTCCCAACGTTCTTCCCTCCAACTCTCTGGGGATGGGACTGCCCCTCGAGGATTCTTCCATCCTTGAGTTCAATGACGTCATCACTTTGCCCGTTCGGATGGGCGTAAAGCTCGGCCACTCTCAGATGGAAACTTTCTGGGTCCTTCAATTGGGAGGACACGTAGGAGACCACTTTGTCCTCGTCCCTCGACGCGAGAATGGACTTCGGAATCCGCCAAAGCTCCCCGAATTTCTCATTGAAAGCGGTGATTTTCCCTCGTCCATCAACAACCAGGATTCCCTCCGCGGTGGACTCCAATGTCGCCCGAATCGTCTCGGTTTGATTCTGCACGCGCCGTCTAAGCATGACTACCCAGACTAGCGCCGAGAGGACGACCAATCCCGTGAAACCCAGCAGGGAGAGCGCGCGCTCAAGGGTCCACCACGGAGGCTGTTGAACAACCGCCACATCTTCCGGCGCCCGAAGCAGAAGTCCGAAGCCTACGGGGGCCCTGTTCTCATCGACACCAATGTTGCATATCCCGGTCAGTTGCACCAGGCTGCCCACACGGAGGTGGGCCAGAGCTTGCCCTGCTATCGCCTCCTCAAGCTCAGCCCTAAAATTCAGGTTGTCCGTGCTGATAGAAAGTGTTCGTAGGCCCGCTTGCCTACCGAAGTCCAACAATCGTCCTTGGATTCGAATCAGCTCGGAGTCAAAGCTGCCTGCGAGCGCCTGTTGTGCCGTCACGGTCACAGGTTGGGGTGGCGGGCCTGTTCCGATTCTTCTGAAGATCGCATCTTTCAAGACGGGGCTATAGTTGCCCACCGCAGGAAATCCAACCACCTCGACCCGATCCCCGGGCTTGAGCACCGTTGTCTGGCCCGTTTGGACTTCCACGCCCTGCTGTCCATCACTGATGAAAATCGATCTCCGCAGGCGCTGAAGAGTGACTACTCCCTGAACCCTCACGCGCTGGCTGAATGCTCCCTGTGAAGTGAGTCGCAGAACGATGTGAATGGGACGCAAAGGAACCGAGAAAAGGTCGGTCGGTGCGGGGCGCTCCACGAGGAGATTGTCGAAGCCAGGGACCATCAGCGCGGCGCCGATGAACTGGGTCTTAGCATTGTAGATGCCGCTGGACACTCCCCTCAGTCGCACTGCTGCTCCTACCAAGTTTTCCGGGGCAGCCTTTTGGACCAAGACGTAGACCGGGAATTCAACCGCTCTGGAGGCAATGTGCAGGAGTAAGCGTCCATCATTCTCGCCGGTAGACATGACGATGCCTTCCACTTCAACAAACTGGCTATCCTGTACTCCCGACGCCAACTCCTCTCCAGAGACCCTTCGTGGCACTGGCAACGGAGCTTCGCCCAAGATGCGCACGCGAGGATTCACGATTTCAGAGGCGAAAAACCCTGGCCCCGTTCTGCCCTCAACCTCCACGTACTGGCCAGCGCGCAACTGGACCGCCAGTTTGGTAGGGTCAACGTAGATTCCGGCGGTTGCATCCTGGACGAACAAGTGTCCGTGGCTGAACTCGGCGTACGTGACCACCGCGTGCAGTTGAATGGGGTAGCCAAGAGTGGCCTTTTCTGAAGAGAGTTCTCTGACCTGGCGAGCTTCTTTGAGTACGGGCAGGGTCTCCGATGCGCCGCGCCCCTCCTGCTGGGCCAATGCAACCCCAGGTAGGACAAGAAAAACGAAAACGAGTAGAATTACATGTACAGACGAGTGATGCCCCACGGGTTGCGAGTTGCCGACCACTCTATGTTCCCCAATCGATCGATAAGTACCTAGGTGTGGCAAGACTCTGAAATTGACCACTTTCCGTCCCTCCATTGCCCGCAATGATAGTCAAGGGAGCACGGCGAAGCAAGCAGTAGTTCTCGGTCGCGTAATGCCTTGACCTTGAACTCCAGATTCCCGCTTTTCTTTCCCACGAGCTTCTTTTCAAACTCGGGGATCCAGGCCATCAACTCGTCCTCAGGTGGCTCCGCAATTGGAACCATCCTCCAGCCGCTGAGGTAGCGGCGTGGAGTGCTTGTTCACTCGCCGGGTGCGTTTCCAGCACTGCGGGTCGATCATGAGCTCGGATGTCGCACGCGTCGCCAGGTTGATTAAACCGCCATGATAGCTGATTTCGCCGCAGCGAAACAGCCGGGCCAGCAAGGCCAGTGCGTGCTGGGCGAGGGTCGACTTTACAAACGGCTCTTGTCTCTCCTTTGCCACCGCCTCGAGCCGGTCCGTGGGCGCGTCAACTTTTTTGCCAGCACCGTCTTCAAGGCTTGGTTGTCCAGCGGCAGGTCCGCCACGATCTGCTTCAACCGCCGATTCTCGTCTTCCAATCCCGCCCTGCGGAGCCGCCTTTCCCCTTCGCGGTGGGAAATTCAGTTTAATCGACGGTCACGGAAATCGCCACGCTATGGCTGGTGGTTGGGCCCGTGCCTTGCACGGTGACGGTGCCGGATTCGGAGGTTGTGGTGCCCCCGCCGCTACCTCCCCCACTTGAGCCTCCGCAGCTTAGCATCATCGCCAGCAAGCACGCGAGCATGGCAACGAACGCGACCTGCCGCACGCACGGTCTCCACAGCAGAGATTGTGAATCACGCCGGCGTAGTATGATTAGGAGCATCAGCAGCAGGCAAGCCGCCGCCAAGGCTGGCGCCGGCCATCCCTTGAACGGGCGGTTCTTCTGCGGCGCAGGAAAGTTCGATGCCGAGGACGAAGCAGTAATCGTGACGGTGGCCGTGTTGTTGCTGTTGAGGGCCCCGACCGAGCAGGTGACTCCCGCCAGCGTACTGCCCACGCTACAGGATAAGGTCACGCTGCCGGAAAAGTTGTTGACCGGTGTCAAGGTGAGCGTGGATGTGCCGCTGCTCCCAGGATTCATCGTCAAAGTGCTGGGGGAAGCACTGAGCGAAAAATCCGGAACGACGGTAGTGAAGCTGGAGACACTTGACCAAGTCCCGTACACCCCGCTGGAAGAAGACAAGGCTTGCACCTGCCAATAGTAGGTGCCCGCGGCCAGATTGCCCGCAGCCGGTGCGCTCGGCGGAGTGTAAGAGGTCGCCGTGGTTGTCGTGCCGGTTGCGCAGCCTGAGCAGGTCTGTACCGCAGGATTTGTGGGCAGCACGGATTGCGTAGTAGCAATTAATATTAAATAGCCCGCATTCCCTGTGACCGGTGTCCAACTGAAGGTGGGCGTGAGCGAGACCCCCGTCGCTCCATTGGCGGGCGCGGTCAGCGTCGGCGCCGCCAGCGTCGGGCCGTTCGTAGTGAAGCTAAAAGCGTTTGACCAAGCAGCGGTCCCGCTGCTGGAAGAGGGCTCAAGGGCTTGCACCTGCCAAAAGTAGGTGCCCACAGCCAGAGCGCTCGGCGGAGTGTAGGAATTCGAATTCGTGCTGGTCGTGTCAACAATCGTGCACGCGCTGCAAGTGCTTGTTGCGGGGTTGGTCGGCAGATCGGCCGGACTGGCTGCGATCATGATTCGGTAACCGGCGTTACCGGTCACCGCCGTCCAACTGAAGGCAGGCGAGAGAGCGACCCCCGTCGCCCCGTTGGCAGGTGCGGTCAAGGTAGGAGCCGGCAAGTTTCCTGCACCCGACGAACCCCACGCGGTGACCAAGTTGAAAGCATCAATGGAGCCGATGCCGCTCGCCTGATCGTAGCCGATGTCGGCGCTATAGCCAATCGCGCCGCCGTTGGGACAATCCGTGGTTCCGGCCTGACAGGGCACCATATTATTGCCGGTCGTGATGTCGTGGAACGCCGCGGGCGTAGTCGCCGCCATGGAATAGAGCATGTGGTTAATGTTGCCCTGGCCATTTGGAGTGTTCATGTACTGGTTTATGAGGGCAACGATCCCCGCAAAAGTGGGCGTCGCCACAGAGGTTCCACCTGCCGCAATCAGGTCCTGATTACTATCGCGGAATCCGCTGACGCAGCTCCCCTGGACACACATCAAGCTTCCGTCGTGAAAGAAGGAGGAATTAAGGGAAAGGTCTGGAACGTCTCGGGCATTGTCGTTCGGCACGCCGGTTCCTGTCTGCCAACTCGGCTTGGAGAAGTACCCGCTAGCTCCGCCCCCCCCTGCCCACAGATCGTGTTGGGTGTTTAACGGTGACGACGTATCGTTCCATACCACCTCCGGGATATAGGAAAGGGCCGAAGGGGAAACATCCACCCCGTTGGTAGCCGCTGCCCAGTACGTCCCCGAGCCCTCATTGAATTCCGTCCCGCCCATTGCTGTAACGTTGGGAAAACTGGCGGGCGCATTTACAGCCAGGCCCTGCGTGGCAACCGTCACGGTGGACGAAGGGGCATCGCAATCGGCTGCGCCAGAGTCGCCGGCGTCAGCCACAATGGTCTGTCCTTGTGTATTCGCCTCCTGGGCAAGACTCGCAAAGGTATTTAGTGCCGTGGAACCCCACTTCGCTTCGCAGAGGCCATAGCTGATGCTGATGACCGGTGCAGTGTTATTGGCAATGGCGTACTGGACCGCTTTAAGGACTCCGTTGCCTCCCCCGTTGACATAGATGATTGTGGCGTTCTTGGCCACCGCGCCTGACCATTCGACGTCCAGGCTGGCTTCGACGATATCCGCTGAGACGACGCCCGGGTCGGACGAACCAGGGACCAGGAAAACCGTTGGGGGGTTCGCCGGCAGCCCCGAGGCACTGCGGAAAGCGGTGATATCGCTCCCGTTGTTATAGAGGTCCGTCTGCCCCATCACCGCGATCGACTGCCCCGTGCCATCGATTCCGCTGCTGTAAAGAGCATTGACGTCGTAGATGGTGGCAAAGTCGCCCGGGGCGACGTAGGTATTCCCACTGATGGAGGAGGTGAAGTCCGGTTTGAGACTCGACTTCACCCTGCGGACGACGCTGCCCGGTTTGAGAGGGTAATTGTCCAGCGCCTGAATGCCCAAGACCACGTCCGCGAGGGCGCTGGGCACGGAAGGCTCCGTCGCATTAGCATAGTACGTCTCGCCGTTGAGCGAGAAGTGGTGAATCTGCGTTTGAAAAGCTGCTTGCAACTGCGCTGCGGTACCCGAGAAAGAGACCCAATTGCGGCTGTGAGCCGTCTGGGTCACGGTGAAACCCTGCGCCTGCAACCAAGTGACGACCTTTTCCTCATCGCTTGGGCTCAATCCGAAACGGTCGGCGAACTGCTCTGGGGTCAGCCACTTGTGAAAGTTCGGCGAAGAGGGATTCTGTAGTTCGTCCAGGAGCGCCGTCAAGCCGGCCTGCTGGCTCTCCGTGAGCTTGAACATGAGGGAGATGTTTTCGAGCTTGAGGGAGCCCTCGACCGGTCCCATGTCGTTTTCAGGCCGGAACATGGGGCGGACATTGCCCTGGAGCGTGACCCGCGACGAGTCGCCAATCGCCCGCACGATGCGATCCTTCCCCGCCGATTGGGCGAACGAAAACGGGGTTAGAGAGAAAACCAGCCCCAAGACTGCGAGCCACTTCACCAATAGGATTGCTTTGCGTCGCATAGAACCTTCCCTTAAGCGAGAGTCTGTGCTCCACAAACCTGCGACGCTATTATAGTCCAACAAGCGTAGTGGCCGGCTGTACCAGGCTGCGGAAGAACGCTAGCAGCAAAAAACCGATGGCCAGCCAGAGGAGTCCTGCCTCAGCGGAGCTACAGCTCGATTCTTCGTCGTTGTCGAGATTCGGATCCACGATCTCAGGAAAGAGCTCCGCCGCAGACCTCAGGCGGAGTTTTGCCTTGCGATTCCGCACATTGAGAGATTCACCCAGGATGAACTGCCCGCTATCTGCATTGTTGCCCAGATCGAGCCAGTACGAAACCGTGCTCCAATTCCCAACCGCATCGCGAATCGCCGCCCGTCCGGCCTGCGGAAGCACCTTGCACTGCAAACCTGACAGGGACAATTGCACGCAGTGGCAGTCCGGTGTATGTTATCGGTCGGGCCGGAGGTGGACAATGGAAATTCGTGCGCCGGGAT
>DLMI01000134.1 GCA_002478145.1 Acidobacteria bacterium UBA7540 | reverse complement strand
AACTGGTATCCCTACCGCGACCGACTAAGGAAGACGGTGAGGGGCATTTTAACTCGAGGGCTTTCGCGCGATGCTGAATATTAAGAAAATTCTCTTGCCGGTTGATTTCCCGGTTGCTTCACTGGGTGTGCTTCATCAGGCTGCGACATTAGCGCGCCATTTCCATTCTGAGATCGTGATGCTGCACGTCGTGACAGCGCAGAGCCATGCCGCCGGTGTGCCGGAGGACAGCCGCGAGCTGGCTGACTGGGACTTGCTCGCGGCGATCATTAGACAGGCCCAGAAACAGCACGACCAGTCTCTCGGGCCAGAGCTTGATGGCCTTACCATTCAGCGCAAGTTGGTCAAAGGCGACGTGGCTCCGGCAATTGTGCAGACGGCTCAGGAAGAAAAAGCCGACCTGATCATGATGCCGTCACATAGCTTCACGTTCTACCAGTTTCTTATGGGCTCGGTGACAGCAAAAGTGTTACACGTGACCGAGTGCCCGGTTTGGACCGGTGCGCACGTGCAAGAGTCGCCAGTGCAGAAGTTTGCGATCCGCAACGTCCTGGGCGCGGTCGAATTCGGCCCCCGTGCTGACATAACCGTGTCGTGGGCCGCCCAAATGGCCGCCGAATTTGGCGCTCGTCTTACGCTCGCTAACGTCACTGCCGGGGTGGAGTTGTGGGGGCCCGGCGGCAGCTACGTCGATCAAAGGTGGAAAGAGGAGCTCGTCAGCAACGCTTCCCAGCAAATGGCAAAGCTCCAGCATGACACGGGCATCAAGGCCGATGTATTCATCGGCAGTGGTGACGTGCCCAAGGTGCTGAGCCAAGCTGCGAAGCAGACGAAGGCGGATTTGCTGGTTACCGGGTGCTACCCTTATGGCGGTCACCTGCGGACCCACGGCTACGGAATCATTTGCGCGGTGTCGATTCCGGTTCTGAGCGTGTGAGGGCGGAACGTTCCTAGATAAGCGCCGAGCCTCGCCCCAGCAATCGCAGTGGCAGGTCACCCGTCGATTGCTCGCTGAAACAGTGCCGACGGTGAGCCAATACCTTTAAGCTCACGGAAATCACGGTTAAATCCTATAAGGCATTCCGCCGATCGCCGCTTAAGCCAAGTTCCACGGTCCATAGCCGAACAGCTCTACGCCAATTCCAATCCTTCTCGACCTCAGCTTGGCCATCGGCAAACGCCTGTTGCCAGACCAAAATCAGTCTCTCCTTAAGTATTGAACCACTTTGTCCTGTGCCGCGAGCGACTCATTTTGACCAGTGCAATGAGCAATATTTAACAGACACTGACAAAGAAAGACGGAGAGAATGTAAATGGTGCTGGCCCGACGCGCGGCGCCGCCCTCGCACGGCAGGAACAGTCGCGCGACTTATACGCCGGCCGCAACGGGCAGGTTTGGGAACATCACCAGGACGGGTGGTATCGGCGGGACAAGAACGGCAACTGGTCGCGGTCCCAAGGGGGATGACCGCCCAAGGCTAAGAATTCAAGGAGGGAAAAAGATGAGCAAATCGGTGATTCTCGGTATGCTGTTGCTGCTGTTTTGTTCCACTGCCTTCGCCATAACTGCAGTCAAGGGCAGGGTTGAGAAGATCGACCGCACGGCCAAGACCATCGTCTTGAAGGCGGCAGATGGTACTGAACACACGTTTTATTTTGTGGGGCGGACGGCGGTCCACGGCGCTGAGATGGGGGGCGCGGCCGCGAAAGAATCATTCCACGGATTAAGGGAAGGCAGTGAAGTGGTTGTGCACTATACTGCCAAGGGAAGCGAAGAGACCGCCCTGGAGATCGACCACATTGGCGAGGGTGGCCTGAAGAGTACCCAGGGCACTCTCACCCGCCTTGATCGGAACGCAAAAATCTTTACCATCAAGGCGGAAGACGGAACCGAGCATGAATTCCGCTTAACCGAGCACGCCGCGGAAGATGCGGGCAATGACATTTCTGAAGACGCACAGAAATCCGCCAAGGTCATCGTTTATTACACGGAGCAAGCCGGGCACCAAGTCGCGCACTATTTCAGCAAGAATTTTTAGCTCGAAAGCGCCAGCTAATCGGGGCGGCTCGACATTGACCTTTAAGTGGCCCTGCATCCGCCGCTCAAGTCGCGCCAAATTTTTCTCTCAATGGCTGCATCCGCTCCGATTACGGACGCAGCACAGCCGCGCCAATTACGCCACCGGACTAACTTTTTGTCCTCCGTTGAATGGAGGTGAAGTGTGCTCGGAGCTTGTCTGGGAGCGATTCTCAAGCAGGAAGTCTTCCCAGGACCGTTGGCCCCTGACCGGGCGTAACCATCCATTGCACGGGCGATTCGAGCAAAGCGAGGGATTCCGCGAGCTTGAAGAAGTGGCATTGGTTGATCACTCAGCCGGACCCTCGCAGGGTGCTCAACGTCCACGAAGTCACACGGTGTTTCTGGCAGCATCCGCAAATCGCTCGGGCAGGCTGGCCTCAAAGATGTAACCGTAAGTCAGGATCGCGACAAGTGCGTAGTGAGGAGTGAGCATGATGACAAGGACGCGATTTTGGCGGTTGCTAGCGACAGTTCCTTTCCTGGTATTGTTTTTCCCCGGGCCCGCCGCCTGCCAGGAAGCTCGAGGAACGCCGGTGCGTGGTGAAGCGACCCAGTTCGACTACTCGAACAGCCGCAGCTTTCCCAATGTTTTTTCTCCCTACGTCGTCCCCTTCGTCCCCGAGCCGCGACTGGGCACCTCGCGACGGCTTCAAACCCTGATTGTCAACGGCAAACTGATGCTGACTCTTGATGACGCCATCGCGCTGGCCTTGGAAAACAATATGGAGATCGCCGTGGCGCGGTACGACCTGCCCATTGCCCAGACGGACCTGCTGCGCGCGAAGGGGGGCGGCGCGACACGTGGTGTGGCGGGCTCACATCAGTCCTCCACCCTTTTTTCCGGCAGTCTGGGCGGAGGTGTGGGCAGTAGCGCAGTCGGCGGCGGCCCTGGCGCAGGGGGCATTCTGGGAGGCGGCATCAACGCCGTGGGTCCATCGCAGTGCTGTGATCCGAATCTTTACGCCTCCTATGGCTGGAGCAATGCCCTTACACCCCTGAACTACACGGTGGTGAGCCATGTGCCGATTGACATCACTCACGAGGCGGCGGTTTCAGTGGGGTACAGCCAGGGTTTTCTGACCGGTACAGGCCTTTCTGTGTCCGAGGACACCTCTCGTCTGTCCTCAAACACCCCCACCGCCATTTTCAATCCGGAGTTTGTCTCCGGCCTTTCGGTAGGCTTTAACCAGCACCTGTTAAAAGGCTTTGGCACCCGCGCCAACTCCAGATTTATCCGTATCGCCCGTAATGATGTGAAATTTTCCATGAGTATCTTCCGCCAAAACGTGATCAACGAGGTAGCGGCCGTGATGACCACTTACTACGACCTGCTGTCCGACCAGGAAATGATTCGCGTGGCACAAGAAGGACTGGAGCATGCGCAGAAGCTCCTGGAAAACAACCAAGCCGAAGCGAAGACCGGGCCCGTGGCCCAATACGATGTGCTGCTGAGCCAGGAGGAAGTCGCTTTGCGGCAGCAAGACTTGCTGGAAGCGCAGAACACCTTCTCCGAGCACGCCCAATCCTTGAAGGCCAAAATCTCCAAAAGTTTCAATGACATGTTGGCGACGGTGGAGGTTGTCCCCTCCGACCGGCTGCCTGATCCCCATCCCGATGATGTGCCCGCCTTGGCCGAGGCCCTGCGGGAAGCTGCCAGCCATCGGCCGGAGATCGAGCAGGCCGATTTGAACTTGCGCAATCAGCACATCGCGATCCAAGCGACACGCAATTCGCTGTTGCCCTCGCTTGATGTCTTTGCCTCTTATTACCTCTCGGGGTTGGATGGGGCGCTGCGCCCTACCTTCGGGAATATCTTCCAATACGACTTCCCCAACATCTCCTACGGCGCGAGGCTCAACCTCCCCATTCGCAACCGTACTGCTCAGGCCGACGCCGCACGGGCGCTGCTGGAACAACGGCAATTGCAAATGAAGCTCCAGAATGCGAAGGACTATGCCGTTTGGGATGTCAGCAAGGCGGTAAGCGCGGTGCAGCAGGCTCGGGACCGACTCGACGCCCGGCTAAAACTGGTGACGCTCGCGCGCCAGGTGCACGAAATGCAGCACCAGAAGTTCACCTTGGCTTTGGCCACCGTGCAAGACGTCATCACGGCACAACAGAATCTGGCTGCGGCCCAAAGCCAGGTGGTGATAGCCCGCGCCGTCTATGCCAGGACATTGATCCAGTACGAACAGGCGACGGGAACCCTTCTGGATCGACACAACATTGCATTGTCCGAAGCCATTGATGGGGACGTTCACCGTGTACCCAATATTCCTGGCACACCTGAGCCGGCAAATTAGCATTTACTTGCTTGTTCACTCTCGCTCTCCAGCCTCGGCCGGTTTCGCTTTCGCTCCGCTGAGGCTGGGCTTGGCCAGCGCGAGATCCTTCAGGAGATCCTGAATCACCGCCTCCTTCGGGCGCGAACTAACTGGCTCCGTTTTGCTCCAAAGGAGGTCGCCCCGTGACGAAATCAACTCCATTTGGATCGCGACAGTCGCAGGGCTTAGAAAGTCGGGGCTCCACGATATTTCGTTCACAAGCAGGGTCGGATTGATAGCGTCGCTGCTGAGCCGGTAGTGAGTGTACTTCTCAAAATCGGTTCTCACTTGCATTGCGGCTTGATTGTCGCTCCTGACGAATACTTCCTGCCCCCATAGGGGAATCGCCAAGAGCAGGCTGAAAAGCAAGAATGTAACGCAGGCTTTATGCATCGTACTCCTCCTATACCAAGTGTTTTCCGTTCTGTCGCGCCAGCAAGGGAAAGCGCCATGTCTGTCCAAGACTGAACACAGATCTGTTGAAAAGAGAACACACATCTGAACTCAGATTAGTCGGATCAGGGCCGGGATGAACGCATCAAACAAGTCTCTTGCAGACCTGCGGCGGGGGATACTTTCACTCACCTACCCGGTCCGGCTGGATCGTCGACGCCTAGCGTGCCCTCCGATGCGATCCTGCCGGCCGCTGTGGGCTTTCCTTTGAGAATCCACTCGAAGCCCACTCCGATCAAGGCGCCCAGGAAGGGCCCGACGACGTAGATCCAAGTCGTGTGGAAGTCGCCGCGCACCAGATCCGGCGCAAGCGAACGCACCGGGTTCATTGAGGCGCCAGTAACCGGCGCCGCCCAAAGTCCCGCCAGAGCAATATACCCGCCCACGGCGATGGCGCCGTTCGTGCCGATGTTCCGCGCGCCGGACGCCGTACCCAGGATCGCGTTCACCAGCCCGACCGTCAGCACCACCTCCATTGCCAATGCTTTCCCGCTGGTCACCCCACTACCCGGCAGCGTCGCTCCGAGCGCGCCGACCGTCCCAAACATGGTGCGAAGGAAAACAGCCGCACCGATGCCTCCGATCACTTGTCCCACAATGTAGCCCGGCACTCTCTTCCAGGGGAAATTGCGCCGCACCGCGAATGCCAGCGTGACCGCCGGATTCAAATGGGCTCCGCTCACTGAGCCCATAAAATAGATGATCGTCATCACCATGATTCCCGGCGCCACCACCATCATGCCCAGGGTGACCCTGCCGCCGCTCATCGCCGCAACGACGCCGCCACCGGCAGCGACCAGCACCAGCAGGAACGTGCCCCAGGTCTCCGCGAAGACGCGTCGCCACTCAAGGGAGGAATCGAAGAAATCGAGTGGTAATTGCCGCTGGACCATACGTTGCTGCTGCGCCGCGTCCGGCCGGCGCTGCCCAGTCGATTCCATGCCCACCTCCCGTTCGATCCTGCGCCCGCGTAGCGCTCCCGGACCACCGCCTCGATCAAAAACGCTCAACCCTTCCCCTGCTGGACAACTTCCACCGGCATGTGGCTCAACTTCGCATAGATTCGGCCCCGCCGAGCTGCGCAGGCAATGCGAAATAGACCGATCAAGTCATTTGGAGCCCTTCATCAGAATTTCCGTTTTCGGTTTCCGCCCGACCGGTAATGTACACCCGAGCGCCCCTGAATTCAATGTTCAGCCGAGTTCAGCCGAGTTTTCAATGCTGAGTGCATCCACGAACCACGGAGGGGGTCAGTTTCACCTCCCCGGAGAATCCTCAAGCCCAAAGTTGTCGTTTTTCCGACGGTGTCCTCAGACATTTTTCCCTTCAGCTGCCTCCCTCGTCGATGAGATCTTCTGATTGGAATGGGTACTTACTGCTTCCACCACACGTATGTGATGTACGCCAAACTGACCACCGCCACAATTATGAGAATAAGAAGATAGCCGCCAAAAACATCGTGCCAATAAGTTCCAATTGCAATTCCTAAAGCCAACATTCCCAATTTAAAAAAACCGGTCTGCCACCATTTCAACGTGAACGTCTTGAATATATTCATGGGGGCACCTTTCTTCGTCAAATCCTTCGTAATTCTCTCCCAATTTCAAATTGATCCACTACCCACTTTTGGAGTGGTTTTCAAGCTCCCTTAAGTTCAAGTGTGGACCGCAAGCACCGGGCATGGGCCAAGCTGGATGACCCGGTAAGCCGTGGAACCAAAGAGTGCACTGTTTAGGGAACTGCGGCCACGAACCCCCATAATCACCAAGTCGGTCTGCGCTTCCAGGGCGACCTCAATGATCTGCTGGTAGGGCTTGCCGATCCGCACCAAGGACTTGACGAGGGAAGGCTTGGGCCCTCGCGGTGAAACCAATTCCTTGAGCTGCTTCGTCACCTTCGCCGTCGCGCTTTGAAGGTCCGTCGAACCTGGAAGGTGTTCCAACACGTGGAGTAAAGTAAGCTCGGCGTGGTACTCCCTCGCGATGGATAGCGCGTATTTCAAAGCACGGTGAGCGTGGTCGGAAAAATCCATGCCGAGAACTATCCTCTTGAGGTTGATGGGATCAGCGTTTCCCCCGGGAGATACAAAATCGTGTACGGGCTTTCGCACCACTAATACCGGGCATCGCGCTTTTCGCAAGACCCTTTCCGTGACAGATCCGAGCATCAGGCGGTCAACCCCTCGCAGGCCGTGAGTTCCCATCACGATCAGATTCACCCCTTTCGTTTCGGCAAAAGAGAGGATCTTGTCTGAAGCATTACCATCTTGCACGACACATTGCGGCTGTACCTTTGTCCGTGTCTGCCGTTTTGCGAATTCCCTGAGCTTCCGCAAGGCGTCAGTCCGAAGCTTTCGGCAGGTTGCTCTATACGCCGCGTCAATATAAAAGGCGTGAGACGAATACAAGACATGCTGGACCAGCAATTCGGCCTTGTAATGCCCGGCGAGCGACTGGGCATAATCATAGGCTTTGACCGAAAACTCTGAAAAGTCGATCGGACAGAGGATTGATTTGAGTCGTGGCATACACTTCACCTCACGTGCGAGAAGGGTACGTTAACATAGAGGGGAAAACCAAGCCAAAACCGACCTTCCCCGCTAGCTAACGCGCAGAACGAGTCCGGACAATCTCTACCGAGCAACGGGCATGACGGGCCACGGCCTCCGATACGCTTCCCATCAGGAAGCGATCGAGGCCCGTTCGGCCATGGGAGCTGACCATAATCAGGTCGGCGCGCCAGGTCTCAGAATGGTTGAGGATTACGTCTCGCGCGTCGCCTTCTTCCACGGAAGAGGTCACCTTGAAGCCAGCAGAGCGAAGCTTTCGAGCGGCCTGCGCCTCCATTTCCTTACCCCGCTCACGCTGGCGTAACCGGGCGGCAACGAAGTCGGGAGAATCTTTGCTACCCATATCCTCCGCTAGTCTCTCTGGAAACGGTTCGACAGCGTGTAGAACGTGTACTTCTGTGTTCTCCGTCTTGGCTTGGGCGATCAACGCGTCCGTCGCGCCCACTGAGTACTTGGAATCATCCAGCGCAAGCAGAATTCTCATCACTCCTCCAGATCCTTAATGCCCTGTGTGGTTTTCAGACTCGACTGAGGAAAAGCATCTTGCCGCCCTTAAGCATGGCGCGAACCTCCGCTAAAGAAGTTGTATAGCCAGCCAAATAGTGCCCCACCGACCACTCCATCGCAGAGGGCATACCCTGTGCCGACCAAGACATCGAGGAAATGTCGCGAGTTGTGAAAACCGGGATAGATCGAGCTTACACACTGCAGGAAAGCAGTACCGTAAGACAGTGCCGCGAGGTTAACAAGCCCCACAAACAGAACACCACCCCCCCAAAGCAAGGCCGATACGATGGCCAGAGATCTGACTGATAACGTCATCTGATTCCCCTTTCTTGTAAGGTGCTCGCTGCCATCGGACTCCACGAAGTCGACCACATCGATTCAACAAGCCACTTACGCGGGCTTCTGACGAGTGCCTGCCTTCGTCAGTATCCCCGAATGATTCGCCTCGAAGATTCGGTAGGCGACGAGTTTAACCCGATCGTTGAAAAAGAACCACGCCAAAGCGTAGCCCCAAACCAACAATGCCCACCTCCAGCCGATAGGAGTCATGAACAACCCGTAGACGGCAATCAACGTTGCTACCAGTTGCGTTCCCACCACGGCCCCCATCAGGACCCGGGCTGGCCGGGTGGACCAGAACGGACCTCGCGTTCGTGTAACGAAAATCGTCAGGTGGCCAGCCACAGAGAGTTTCAAGTACATCAGAGTCTGGAGGGTATCCCGGCTCAGATGCCAAACGCGTTCACCCAGGTAAAAAAGTCCAAACGAAGCGATGACACCTGCAACGCCCAGCATGGTGGCAACACCCAGCACCATCCGCATGTTCCAAGCTTCGGGCTGGCTCGAATAACGGACGCGGTCATAGGCAATTGACAATATGGCACCATCGTTCAGCAATGCCAGCAACACGATCATCACCGCGGTTACGGGGTAGAAGTTGAAAATCAGGATTGAAAGCGTCATAAACAGGAGCACCCGGATCGTCTCCGCAATGCGGTAGATCGCGTAGCTGGTCATGCGCTGGAAAATCTTGCGGCTCTCTTTGATGGCGTCGATGACCACTGATAAGCCGGGCGTCGTGAGAACGATGTCCGCTGCGGCGCGGGCGGCATCCGTTGCGCCGGAGACAGCGATGCCAGCGTCGGCTTTCTTGAGCGCCGGTGCGTCGTTGACGCCGTCACCGGTCATGCCCACAATGTGCTTCCGCTGCTGAAGGACCTCGACAATGTGGTATTTGTGTTCGGGAAAGACCTGGGCAAAACCATCGGCTGATGCAATGGCGTCGGCGAGCTGCCCGGCTTCGTGATGCTTGGTGTCGCCGAACAGGGAGGCATCCAGAATGTTGCCGCCCATGCCCAGTCGGCGCGACGTCTCCTTGGCGATGGCCATCTGGTCGCCGGTCACCATTCTCACGTTGATGCCCATCTGCCTCGCCGTATCGATCATGCTCTGGGAGTCTTCGCGCGGCGGGTCGAAGAGAGGAAGCACGCCGAGAAACTGCCACTGCTCATGGTCATCGGTGCGGGCCACACCAAGGGAACGGAAGCCACGAGTGGCAAACTCGTTTACCGCCTTCTCGACTTGCGGTTGAACTTGGTTGCGATTGGCGGCAAGAGCGAGAATAACTTGAGGGGCTCCCTTCGTGACTTTGAAGGCGTGACCGTCGGGGCCCGTCACCGTGGCTTCCGTACGCTTGTGCACGGGGTCAAAAGGCTGGAAGTGAGTCATACGATATCTTTCTTGGTGCATCTCCTTCTTAACCCCGGCCAGTACTGCGAGGTCGATGGGATCCTTGTTTTCAGCGCGCGAAGCCAATGCGCCGCCCAGTATGACCTCGTCAACGGCTACTCCAGGGACCCTGAAAGGCTCACCCAGAGTGAGTTTGTTCTGCGTAAGCGTGCCCGTCTTATCCGAGCAAAGCAAGTCCATACCAGCCAGTTCTTCGATGGAGGCCAAGCGGCTGACAATGGCCTGCTTGGCGGCGAGCACGCGAGCACCCACCGCCATGGTCACGGATAAGACGGCGGGCATTGCCACGGGAATGGCGGCTACGGTTAGAACCAGCGCAAACTGCAAAGTGGTCATCATCTTGTCGCCGCGGAAGAGCGCTACCGCCAGGATCAGGACCACGAGAACCACGGCGATGACAATAAGATAGTCGCCGATCTTCAAGACCGCTTGCTGAAAGTGGCTGACGGTATGGGCTTCTTCAACGAGGCTTGCAGTCTTTCCGAAGTACGTGTTCTTGCCCGTGCCTTGAACCAGCGCCTCGATCTCGCCCTGCTTGACGATCGAACCGGAATAGACCGTCTCCCCCGTCTTGTGGGTCACCGGAAGGGATTCGCCGGTTAAAGCCGACTGGTCGACGTCGATCGGGTCACCTTCCAGCAGCCGAGCGTCCGCCGGGATGATGTCTCCGAGGCGGAGCCGGATCACGTCCCCCGGCACGAGTTCTCGCGCCGGGACCATGGTCCACGCGCCGTCGCGTTTCACCCGTGCTTCGAGCGCCAACTGTGCTTTGAGCGCGGCGATGGCATTCCCGGCCTGGTATTCCTCCCAGAATCCGACAACGGCATTTCCGACCAAGAGGACCATGATGATGGCAAAGTCCTCCCAGTGCCCCACGATGGCAGAAAGAATCACCGCGGCTTCGATCATCCAGGCAATGGGACCCCAGAAATAGGAAAGGAACTTAAGAACAAGGTTGACCTTCTTCTCCGGTAGCTCATTGAACCCATACTGGGCCAAGCGGTCCTTCACCTCCGCCTGACTCAGCCCTGCGACTGAGGCTTCAAGCCTTTCCTCAGCACCACCGGCGACCGCTGAAGCGTTCGATTCGCCAGTTTTTTGTCGCATCGTTGGCATTGGATCTGCCTCTATCATGGTTTCGTGGGCCAGGGCGCACCCAATCTAAGTCCTCCGGCGCGTGTCCTGGCGCCTCCTTTCCTGCAAGGTCTGTTCAGTCTTTAGATAACGCGCCTTCGAGGTCAAAGAAGCTTGTTGCAATCGTCGCCGAAAGTCAGACAAAAGTCTGGGAAGCTGGTTGGCTTGAGGTTCTACACCTCTCATTTGCTATCATCCTCTGCTAAGTTGTCAGATTCTGAGTCATTTACTGACGCCCCCACTTGAAGGACAACGGTCGAATTGGTTTCCCTCATAGCACGACTGTGGTTCACAGGCAGTGCGTTCTCAGCATAACGGCCTGCCACACCTGCCCCAATCTAAGTCAGGCTAGGCGATAGCCCGGGCCGTCCGCA
>DLMI01000109.1 GCA_002478145.1 Acidobacteria bacterium UBA7540 | reverse complement strand
CTGGGTGGACCCTGCCACAGACGCGTCGTGAGATCCAACGCCTGTTGTTTACCTGGACCGGAGAGTGCGCGTATTGTGGCAGCGTAATTCGCAAACGAAACCGTCCGCCCTAACTTAACGTAGTAGTACTAGCACCTACTATCTACGACCTAACTTCGGATTCAGGCCCTTTTTCGCGGGAGGCTCCCTTTTTGGGGAAGCGTGGGGCCGAGGCTTCCGGTCGGAGAGGCTGGCGAATAGCCGAAAGGCTTGATTTGAGAAGGGCAATCTTGCGGCTGGCCCGCTTGCCGAGTTTCTGGTTCAAGAAGCGTCCTTTGTTCATGGAATGACGAGTGAAAGTCGGGAAGGCAGAATCGACAGAATCGCTAGGCTTTCGATTCCACACCTTCGCTCGGCGCCTCCTGATTCACGGGAGTTAAGAAAGTCCCAGATATCCAATCATGCCAGGTAAGGCCCTCACCATCTACTAGTGCCCAGAGGAATCCTATCATCAAGGCCGAGATCGACACTAAGTAACCAAAAGCGCGCAAGAGGGATTCCCGGGGTCCGGGTGGCCAACCTTCCATGTTCCGAACTTCAATACCCATCCAGATCAGGCCGGGCGTAGAGAAGGTGAGGGCCGTGAACAACCCAAAATATGCCCAAACGAAAATGACCGCGATAAGCGCGACGATGGCAAGGTTCAGAGGGACCGGAGTCAGATGGCCGCCGGCCCTCCAAAAAATGAGCGCGAAAAGTGCCGCCCCAAGCAGGAGAACCAGTCCATCCACCAAGCCCGCCAGGAACCTGCGGCCCAGGGGCGCCACGGGAAGGGCTTGGAGTTCTAGTTGTGAGGCAGCCGCTGGAGCGTCAACTTCCGGCGGCCCGACAACGATCTCCAAACGATTGCCTGCCGGCGATGCCGGTTCGATGGCGAATTCGTCTGCTTGAGCCAGCGCAGAATCGAGAATCTCCAATCCCTCGTCACCTTTTTCCAGGTTTTCCGCGTCCGAGTGTTTCACGTCATCCTCAAGCGCCGCAGGGGGGGTAATTTCCGCGTCAACGGCAAGAACGTTCTGCGGGAATTCCAAGATCTCTTCCACGCCCGGCTCCGGAGGCGGGCTCGCTTCTCTCGGCTCGAATTCAAAGTCGAGGGACTCCTCCCGGCCAGGTTCGTTTCGTAGACGGGCGCGACGCTGGCGAAAGCTCTGGACACGCTCTGAAAGCTCTTGCCTCCAGGGCGCAGCTTCTTCCGCTACGGGGGAGGTTGCTTTCTCTGCCAAGGGTTCGCGAAGATTCCTCACGAATTCAAGTTCGGTGTTATCTGGCATGGTCCGAGGTCCCTTGTCTTGCGGGGGTTCTTTGGTGGCTCCGCTCTGAGCTGGGTCCATATTGGCGGGCGGCGCACCTGTAGCTTCTTCCTCGAGTTGCGGCGCAGGCCCAGCCTGGGCGATGATGGTCGTTTTAGTGGCGACAGATGGCGGCTGCGGCGCGGGCACAAAACTGGCGCCGCACTTCTTACATTGTGCGAGTCCGTGGTAACTGACAAAGCCGCACTTAGGGCACTTCACCGGGTGCTTAAAATCCTCCGGGCAGCGTTATACGCTCTCTAACGCATCTTAGCAAATTGATTCGTTCGAGCAAAGCTGCTTCGGGTAAAATAAGGCGTCTGTGCTTGCTCATGAACTCTGTGAACGTTTCCTTCTCCCGCCGGAAAAGTAGCGCGCCTGTTCCTTTGGGGTTGTTCGTTGCACTGGGCATGGCCTTGATCTCATCGGCGCAACAGCAACCCTCCGTGCCGCTGGAATTAGGGAATCCCGACAAAATCATCACCCTCCGCGCCGATTCCCAGGAGAAAGACAAGGATATTGACCGTTTTCGCGGGCATGTGGAGGTGACTTACCGTGGCATGAAGCTCACGGCAGACGAGGTTACCTACGACGGAGTGTCAGGAGAAGTCGTGGGCACGGGGCATGTGCTTTTCATCGATCCTCGTAGCCATATTGCGGCCGACGAGGTCCACTACAATACCCGAACACAGAAGGGATGGTTTTCAAACGGCCGCGGCTACATCCACACCACGCGCGCCCGGCCTAAGGCGCCTAACACGGAGAATCCCTATTACATCCAGACTGACCGGTCTAAGGTGCTTTATTCGGAGAATCCCTTTTACATCCAGGGTGAGGAAATTGAGCGCCTGGATGAGAATACGTACACGGTGAAACATGGCAGGTTTACGACTTGCGATTGCGAAGCCAAGGGTTGGTCCTTTTCCGCCAGCGACGCCAAGGTGGAGTTGGACGACAAGGTCATAGCGCGTGGTTCGGTCATCCGTTTCCTGGGTGTCCCTCTTTTCTACCTCCCCTTCATGGGTACCTCCATCGCCCGCAAGCCTCGCCATACCGGCTTCTTGCTTCCACACGTTGGGACTTCTTCGCAGAAGGGGACCGTCGTCGGCGCAGGGTTTTTCTGGGCTATCAGTCCCAGCATGGACCTGTTGCTGGGTCTGGAGGATTACAGCCTCCGAGGGGTTGCCCGAAGGGCACAGTTCCGGGCGACACCCAGCGATAGCACCAAGCTCAGGGTGGACTATTTCGGGGTAAATGACAAGGACACGGTTAAGGCAAATCGCGCTCCCGGCCAGAGCCTCAAGGCGGTCGGGGACGCTGAGGATTTTTTCGACGGATTTCGCGGCGTCGCGGACGTGGACTACGTTTCCTCGCTGGCTTTCCGCGAAGTTTATTCGCCAACTTTCACCGAAGCGGTCAATTCCGAAGCCCACCAAATCGGTTTCGCAACCAAGGATTTCGGCGCTTACAGCTTCAACATCTACGCATCCCGCTATCAGGACTTTCTCTCCGCACAACTGCCGTATCAGTGCCAAGGAAGCGAGTGCCATTTGGTGCCGGCACCCTCCATTGTCATCCGGCAAACGCCCGAATTCTCGTTTTACGGAACGGACAAGCAGGTGGGTGAGAGCCCCTTCTACTTTTCGTTCGGGACCTCTGCTGGCGCCCTCGGGCGCACGGAACCAGGACTTGACCTTCCCTCACTCTCGGAGCGACTGGACTTTCACCCGGAGGTCACACTCCGCCTCAAGGAATTCTGGGGCTTTCACCTCACCCCTTCGGCGGGAGTCGATGCGGCCCGGTACGGCACCAGCCTGGACCCGAACCACGACCCCCTCACCAGGCTGCTGGGCGACTTCGCGCTCGATCTCCGGCCGCCTTCCCTCGAAAAAGTCCTCGCACGGTCCTTGTGGGGCCGGCGCCTTAAGCATGTTATTGAGCCGGACATAGTCTATCGTCTGGTCAAAGCCAGGGATCCGGAAGAGCTTGCCAACGTTGTTCGGTACGATGATCTGGACATCCTCTCCCAAACCAATGAAGTTGAGTATTCGCTGACCAACACTATCCTGGCCCGCAAAGACGTTCCTGCGGGAACAGCGGATACGCCGCAGGCTCAGGAGTTGGTTTCCTGGCGCATCTCGGAGAAGTATTATTTTGACCCCACGTTCGGCGGTGTCCGGGGACCAAACAACCCCATTGTTTGGGAGCCGACGCTCTCGCTCACGGGATTTCACTTCATTCCCGGCAAACGTTTGTCGCCGGTCGTTTCTGACCTGAAGATCGCTCCCTTCTCGTTTTACGACACCGAGCTGAAACTTGATTTAAGCCCGAACGGTGGAGGTATCCTTGACGCTGGCATTACCTCTCATGTCAGGCGCGGCGTTTATGGGCTGGCCTTCACCGACTTCTTCATCAATAAGAATTCGTATCCTAACCTTCTGAGCGGGTCCACAAGCTCCCCCTCAACAACAACGACTTCCACTTCCTCCTACCACCTTTTGAACCTCCTCGCAACCTATGGGGACTTCAACCGCAAAGGGTTGAGTGGCGCGTTTGGCGTGAACTACAATCTTGTTCAGAAGATTGCGGCTGGCGGAGTCGGCCAACTCAGCTATAATTTTGGATGCTTCGGGATAAATGTTGAGTATCAGCGGTTTTCATTAGGAACGACGACCGTAACCATTAGGAAAGAAAACGTCTTCCGGGTGGCAATCTCGTTAGCCAACATCGGGACGTTTGGAGACTTTAAACCGCGTGACAGACTGTATTAGCCCGAATTCCGAAGTTGGAGCTGCCTGTCACCCGGAGCACGTATAGCCGAAGACCGCTATCCGCGATGTCAGAAGATCGGCGCGAATGCGCCACGCTGTCATGCTGATCCCGCCCTGCGGGAGAAGCATCTCTGCAGTTCGTCGTAGGCTGCTGACCCCAAAAAGCAACTGCAGAGGTCCTTCGCCCCGACAAGTCGGGGCTCAGGATGACATGGATTTCAAGTTCCGTGAAAAACTCACGGCAACGAATTCCAGGCCACGGACGAAGGAGCATGCCATGTCTTTCCCAATCCATCGACCCCGCAGGTTGCGGCGCACCGAGACCCTGCGCAGCCTGGTGCGCGAGAACCAGCTCAACGCTCGCTCTCTTGTCTATCCGCTCTTTGTTTGTCCCGGATCGAAGGTTAAGGACGAAATCAAGTCCATGCCAGGAAACTACCGCTGGTCGGTCGATGGGCTGGTGGGCGAATGCAAGTCGGCACATGACCTGGGCGTTCCTGCCGTAATCCTGTTCGGCATCCCGGAAAGCAAGGACGAAGTGGGCTCAGGCGCCTACGACCCCAATGGCATCGTGCAACGGGCCGTGCGGGCGATCAAGAGAGAATTGCCGGATTTGCTGGTGATATGCGACGTGTGCCTGGACGAATATACGAGCCACGGTCACTGCGGCCTGATCAAGAACGGTGAAGTTGACAACGATTCCACGCTTCCACTTCTGGCAAAGACAGCCTTGACCCAGGTCGAGGCCGGCGCCGACATCGTGGCACCCTCCGATATGATGGACGGGCGCGTGGGGCGCATTCGCCGGGAGTTGGACGCCCGCGGCTTTACCCAGACACCTATTTTGGCTTATTCAGCCAAATACGCTTCGGCGTTCTACGGACCCTTTCGTGAGGCCGCAGACTCGGCGCCGAAGTTTGGGGACCGCAAGGCCTACCAAATGGATCCCGCCAACCAACGCGAAGCCATGCGCGAGATTGCCCTGGATGTGGAGGAAGGCGCGGACATCATCATGGTGAAACCCGCGCTTCCTTACCTCGATATTATCGCACTCGCCCGCCGCGAGTTCGATGTCCCCATCGCCGCCTACCAGGTGAGCGGCGAATTCTCCCTCATCGAGGCCGCGGCCAGGATGGGATGGATCGACCGCGAACGCACGATGATAGAAACCCTCACCTCAATCCGAAGGGCCGGCGCGGATATCATCCTGACCTACTATGCCAAAGAGGTCGCCCGCTTGCTGGGGTAGCGCGGACCTCCGTCCCGCGCCTGCGTGATCCGGTGCTCTTGTGGGGCGATTGCCTTCTCTCCAAAAAGTTCACGCGACGGTGTCATTCCGAGCGCAGCGAGGAATCTTGCTCTGATCTTTCTTCCGCATAACCTTTAGTCCGGCTCGAGCTCCCGATCCGCCTTGGCCCAGGGCGAGATTCCTCGCTTCGCTCGGAATGACACCGGGAAACGCTGGCTGGCGCAGAGCGTAGCTCTGTGTTTCCGCTTGCAATACGGCATAGTCCCCCTGCTGTGCCTGTCTCCAGACGCCATTTCGCCCCCGGCCAGTTGCAGTTTATCACCTCTAGCACCTATCGTCGCACGATGCTCTTTGATAGTCACCGCTTCCGCTGCGACTTCGTTGAGGTTCTACGGCAATTTCGGCGGGAGACGGGCTTTCTGCTGGTCGGTTGGGTTCTGATGCCAGAGCACTTTCAGAGGCTTGGTGCATTCGCCGGAGGAATGGCCCTGGTCGAGCTTCAGGTTCTACTACCTTAATGATTCATCCCTCTTGAGCATGGACAAGCTCGCTTGAGTTCCTTCGAGACTCCAGTCGCAGAGCTTCGCTCTGCGCCAGCCGGCGGTGTTGATTCCGCCATTGGCTGACCACCCGCTCAGTACCCTACTGATACCGCTGGGGAATGGCGGGCTACCACTCCACATCTTGGCAGCCGTGATTGGGCCGATGGCCGCGGTGCGCCCAACCGACGCGAGCCATCAACCAAGCCCGAGAAGAGAATTCTCCCTGACGGGGCCGACAACCTTAGATAGATGCGCTAGCTGCTGCTACCAAACAGCACGAAGCCAATTGTAGACGCCTGATGCCCCCCCGAGGATGGCAAACGCGCCCATTGCGCGGATGAAGAGTTTCAACAACGGCAATGCCGAGGCCTTAATCTCACGCGGAGGGTACATTCTTCCGGCCGACCACCGTAGAAATGACTCGGGGAGTAAGAGCAGATAGAGGCCCAGCAAAGTTACAACGGCGGGCACGGTCAACCCAAACCAGGAGTGGGATTGCGCAGCCGCCTCATTGTTGGGCAGAGGTGTTGCCGCCTTGTGTCGCCGAGCGTTAGGGGTTAGCAGCCCGTGCAAGACTGTTACAACAAAAAAGACTCCGACCGCTCCCATGAGCAGGCCGGCCACCCGAATTTCGATGCTTTCCCCGCGTTTCAGCGAACGCCGCGGGGACGACCACGTGCCTGCCAAGCTAGCGCGGTCCGTTAGGTTCTGCCACTTGGTCGGTGAGATCAACATCAACATTCCATATACCGCAGCCAACGCGCCTAAAACGAACATTCCGGCAACCGCAAGCCAAGTGCTCATTTACAGTTTGACCTCCCTCTTCCACCACAGCCCGGGTCGATTTGCAGTTCCTGCGCGCTGTCTTACCACGGGGCCGGACCACATGCTCCCCGGCTGCGGCTGAGGGCGACCCCGGGTCCCGAAATGGAGGGACCGCCGGCTGGCGCCCCGATAGATCGGGGCGTTTCAGCTTCCAATACGGTATACTGCCCTTGCTATGCCTGTCTCCAGACGCCATTTCGCACCCGGCCAGTTGCAGTTTATCACTTCTAGCACCTATCGTCGCACGAAGCTCTTTGATAGTCACCGCTTCCGCTGCGACTTCGTTGAGGTTCTGCGGCAATTTCGGCGGGAGGCGGGCTTTCTACTCGTCGGCTGGGTTCTGATGCCAGAGCACTTTCACCTACTGATCAAGCCCGAACCGGCTGAGAGCACCAGCCGCCTCATGCAAGAGCTGAAGAAACGAACCGCGCAAGGGATTGTCTCGGTCTTGACTGAGAATCAAACGCTTTCCTGGTGCCGCAAGATGTTGACCGGCGTGCGGCTGCCGCCCACCGTTCACAGCGACTCGCGCTATCGTGTCTGGCAGCGCCGTTTCTATCCCTATGGTGTTTATAGCGAGAAGAAACGCCTGGAAAAGCTGAGCTATATGCACAACAATCCGGTGAAGAGGGGCTTGGTGCATTCGCCGGAGGAATGGCCCTGGTCGAGCTTCAGGTTCTACTAACTTAATGATTCATCCCTCTTGAGCATGGATAAGCTGATTTGAGTTCCTTCTGGACTCCAGTCGCAGAGCTTCGCTCTGCGCCAGCCGGCGTCGGTATTGGCCCCTTCCCTCTTTGGTCAGCCGGCGCGCGCTTATTTTTGGGCCTCAACAAGCTCCCGAATCCAGATATTTCGGAAGCGGACCGGGTGGTTGTGGTCTTGCAGTTTCACAGGCAATTTGGTTGGGGTTTGCCTGTAGGGCTCATGCTCACCATCTGTCAGACCGAGGACGGTGACGTGGTCCTGGACCAGCACGCCGTTATGCAGCACCGTGAAAGTCGCGGGCCGGACGATTTTCCCTGCCGTGTCAAACCGCGGACCATGGAAAATAATGTCGTAGCTCTGCCACTGGCCGGGAGGCCGGCACGCATTGACCAAGGGCGCATACTGGCCGTAGATTGCCGCTGCCTGTCCGTCCGGGTAGGTTTTGCTTTCATAGGAATCAAGGACCTGGACTTCATAAAGGCTCATCAGGTAGACCCCACTATTTCCGCGATCCTGATCTTGGCCGTGAGGCGGGTTAGGCGCTGCCCATTCCACGTGCAGTTGGCAGTCGCCAAAGACCTGCTTGGTTTTGATGTCTCCCGTGTGCGGAGCTACCTCGAAATAACCCTTCTCAACTTTCCATAGGGCAGGCCCGCCTTTGACCGATTCCCAGCCGGCCAGATCTTTGCCGTTGAAAAGAATAACGGCGTCTGACGGAGGCTTTCCCGGTTGCTCTTGTGTACTTTCCACTCCAGGGGTGATAACGGGGGGTTGTGGCGCGTTTCGATTATGTTGCACCCACTGTTGAACCACGCCAGGGGAAGCCTGGCGAGAACATCCGCTCATACTCATCAGAGCTAGAATCACGCTCGCTGCTGTGGCAACAAAACACGCACCGATAAGAACCTTGCTTCGCATCGAGTTCCTCCTCCAGGGCTGCTGCCCGCGCTCCGGTGGGGCGCCTTCCGCTCACTCACACGGACCTTCAGAATCCCCGCAGGTTGGTGCTCTGCCGTTTGGGCAGGCCTTCTTTGGGGGTCCGTTTCAAAACGACGTATTCAATGCCGTGCTCTTTGCAAAAGGCGCGCTTTTCCGGCACATCACCATCTTCGTTCACCGCGTATATGTCCGGCTTGATGAGGGCGACCTCCGGTTCGGCATCCATCCAGCCACGTCCTGAAGATACCAGGGCAACCTTGACGAAACGCACGGACTGAATCATATAGCGCCGCTCGTCCTGTGGAAACATCGGGTGACCTTCGCCCTTCAGCAGCTTGATGTTGGCGTCATGCCCCACCACGACGTAGAGGTCGCCCAACCCGGAGACCTCCTCGAAAAACTTTACGTGGCCCGAGTGAAACCAATCGTAGCAACCGGTCACAACCACGCGCTTTGTTGACGACCGCTCACCCTTAGGATCGAACGGCAACGCCGGGAAGCCTCCCAGGTCTGTCTTCTTGAAAACACGATATTCAACACCGTGTGACTCGCCGTAGGCCCGCTTCCGAGGATTGTCGCTCGCCTCCTCCACAACCCAGATTTCAGGATTGATTCCGCCGACCTGTGGTATGGAGTCTTGGTCCACCTGCCCCGTCACCAGCCTTACATCTTTGACATACCTGTTAGCCTGGAGAAGATATAACCGCTCCTCTTGAGGAAACTGCGGGGGGTGGCCTTCTAGGGCGCGCACTGTCTCGTCCGACCAAAGGAGAACGCGCACGCCCCCGAGCTTCGAAGCCTCCTCGAGAAAGCGAACGTGCTGGGACTTGAAATCGTCAAAACCACCGGTCACCACAACTGTCTTCGCGTCAGCCATTCTTCTTTGAGTACCTGACCTTCACGCGGATTCCCCCAGGCACCGGCTCGTCCGACACAACGTAGAGATATCCGCCACCACACCCGGAGTACATGGCTCCGGCATACCGGGACTGGTAGTAACCCAGGATTCCCGCCAAGTCCACGGTGACGGTCGGGTGCCTTACGGTGTGGGGCAGAATCGTCTCCCAGCACTCCATGCACTCATTCATGGAGGCGCCCAGCGCCTTGCAGTCTTTCGTCACGATGGCATCAAAGCACTGCTTTCCCGTCGCGCCCAGCCTCTGGATCCACTTCGGGTCGAGGTTCCTTTTCCCGAGGGGATTGTAGTCGGCAGGACGCTGCGCGACCGGCACCATGTGCACCACGTCCTCCAACCAGTGGGCGACGTCCGGATCATTGTTGGATTCGACGTGCACGGGGAAGTGGCCGCCCTCGTAGCTGTAGTCATAGTCCAGCCTGTTCACTCCGGGGTAAATCAAGCCCGCCATGTCCTGCGAACCGGAGGGCTCCGGCTTGCCCTTGTTTTCTGCCTCATACAGCTCGCGGGTAAGCTCCCTGGGATCTCCATTCGGCAGTTTGCCGTTCCACAGCTTGCGCGCAACCTCGCGCGTACTGGTTGCCATTCCGCAGCGATCCATGTACCGGAAAGTGGGCTCCAAACCGACCACCACCATGGAACCCGGTGGAGTGGGGTTCAGTTTCGAAACGAAGGGTTGATCGATCCAACCGCCGGCAAATGCCATTCGGTAGGGAATTTCGCTGATGATCGAAGTGATTTCAATCACCTGTTGTGTGCGCATGGACTTACGCCGCTTGATAGTTTTCTCGCACCGTGACTTTGCCGGCCTTTCGGTCCTGATACTGCTGTTCGATCCAGGCGTAGGTCTTCGCCAGTCCCTCACGAAATGGGGTCCTGGGCTCCCAGTTCAGGATGTTCTTAATCATGGTGTTGTCACTGTTTCGGCCGGTGACTCCCTTGGGCGCAGCAAGGTCGTATTTGCGCTGGAGCTTTATCCCGCCAATTTCTTCCGCGATGCTGACCAGGTCGTTGACCGAAATGAGCTCATTGGAACCGAGGTTGATGGGTGTTGCGATCAGATCCTCGCAGTGTGTGATCATGTGAATGCCCTTGGTGCAGTCATCGATGTACATGAAGCTGCGGGTCCGCGTGCCATCACCCCAGACTACGATTTCGTTCTTGCCGGTATCCTTGGCTTCGATGACCTTCCGGCAAATGGCCGCAGGAGCCTTTTCTCGCCCGCCGTCCCAAGTGCCGTTGGGACCGTAGACGTTGTGGAAGCGGGCGATGAAGGTCTTCAAGCCGCGCTCCGCCCAGTATTCCTGGCAGAACATCTCGGAGATGAGTTTTTCCCAGCCGTAGCCCCTCTCCGCCATGGCGGGGTAGGCGTCCGACTCTTTCAGTGCCCGGCAGTGCGGATCTTTCTGTAGCTCGGTGTTGTAGGCGCAGGCGGAGGAGGAGAAGAAATACCTTTGCACGCCCGCCTGATAGGCCGCTTCGATCAGGTTGGTGTTGATCAGGATGCTGCGCAGGCATTCGATCCTGAACTTCTCGATGAAGCCCATGCCCCCCATGTCAGCAGCCATATTGTAAACCTCGACGGCGTCCTCGCACGCCTTTACACAATTCTCCCTCTCACTCAAGTCCATGCAGAGGCTTTCAACACGCGGCACTCTCTGGTACCAGTCCGGCAAAGGTTTCTTGTCAATGGCGCGGATCCTGGTGAAACCGCGGTCGTGGAAGTATCGGGTGAGCGAGCCGCCGATAAAGCCGCCCGCTCCGCCGATTACGATCGAATCGTCTTTCTTCGTGGTCTGTTGCGCACTCATTTCCATCCCCCTTTCGGGCATCGGATATTCCCTAACCTCGGCCGGCTCGACCAGGTCAGGCCCCACGGTATTCCGAACACCACGTTCTTTGCAAGAAGATTTGCCGAATTGTTCCCCCGGCCAGGAGCGACCGGTTGCCGCCTTCAAAATCTCGCTGCGGTACCCCTGACGAAATAGGAGTGGCGCCAAGCCCATTCACCTTTACCACTTCGCGCCTCAGGTGTTGTTTCGGACCTAAACGGGAAAACTCTGCCCACCACTTTGCCACCCATTGGATGTTGTTTGCAGAGGCATTTCGTTGCGGAGCGAAGGGAGCGTCGCCGATGTGCCAGTGCGACCTTGCCATTCAACTGTAGATGGTACCGCGACAAAGATGTGATTTCAATTCATGCTTCACACCGCAGCGGCGGCGCAGGCGCGCGATGCCTTCCACAACTCCAGATAAGGCCTGAGGTCGTTGGTCAAGGCCCGGAACTGGTCGAGGGTAAGAGATTGCGCGCCGTCGCTGAAGGCTTTTTCGGGAAAAGGATGCACTTCGATGAGCAGGCCGTCCGCGCCCACGGCCACGGCCGCGCGCGCCAGCGCCGGCACCAAGCTGCGCTTGCCGGTGGCGTGGCTGGGATCGACGATGACGGGCAAATGGGTTAGCTCGTTGAGCAGTGGCACGGCGGCGATATCCATGGTATTGCGCGTGGCGGTCTCGAAGGTCCGGATGCCGCGCTCGCAGAGCATGATGTTGGGGTTCCCGTGGGCGGTAATGTACTCGGCGGACATGAGGAGTTCCATGATGGTCGAGCTCATGCCGCGCTTCAGGAGAACCGGCCGGGGACATTCACCCAGCGCTTTGAGCAACATGAAATTCTGCATGTTGCGGGCGCCGACCTGCATGATGTTCGCATGCTCGGCAACCACCTCCACGTCCTGCTCGCTCATCACCTCGGTGACGATGGCCAAGCCGGTAGCCTGCCGCGCCTTGGCCAGGAGTTTCAATCCCTCGAGCTCCAGGCCCTGGAAGTCGTAAGGAGAGGTTCGGGGCTTGAAGGCGCCGCCCCGGAGAATCTTGGCCCCGGTAGCCGCCACGGCCTCGGCTGTTTCCATGATCTGCTTTTCGCTTTCCACCGAACACGGACCGGCCATGATGGCGAATTCGCTGCCGCCCACTTCCACGCCATTCACAGGGATGGTGGTACGCTCCTTCTTGAATTCCCGGCTCACGAACTTGTAAGGCGCGGATATGCGGACGGCGCTCTCGACTCCGGGCGCGGCCTCCAGGGACTCGAGGCAGGCGGTGACGTCTCCGACCCCCACGGCGCCGATCACCACGCGCTCCTCGCCCTGGATGGAGTGAACTTTGTAGCCAAACTCCCCGATGCGCTCACAAACGTGCTCAATCTCCTCTTTGGTGGCATGAAGTCTCATGGAAATAATCACCGCCAGCCTCCTTAAAATGAAAAACCCACTCCTTCGAGTGGGTTGGCTTATTACGACTTGTTTCCGGGTTCAGGCCAACACCACTCTACCCACTGGGGCTAAAGCCCCAAAAGCGGTAGCTAAACCAGTTGGCGTAAGCGCTGAACATCGGCCAGGAGTATACCGCAGGTTGAGAACACCCGCAAGGTTAATTTCCGCTTGTGCTATCCAGCCTGTTTAGGAATGCCCTCCTTCTTCGCTCTTTCCAGGTGTCCAGTTCCCTTGTGGCAACTTCAGGATGTGCAAACCTGAAGGCCGTCGATGGTTTCTTGACGGCGCCGCTGCACGAAACCCGAATCCCAGGAGCCTTTTTTCTGGTAGGATTCTAGCCGCTGGAGTCTGTGCAACTTGTCGCACACATTTCCAGTCGGTCCACTTTTGACCTTGGACCGTCGATTCTTGACTCGTGTCGAGCCGCAGCCAGAATTTTAAATACGTTTCATCAGGATTCCACCATGCGAACAACCATCACCACTGTTCTCGTTTTTCTTCTTTGCGCTTCGGCGCGCGCCGCCCAGACTTTGCAAGTGTATTTCATCGATGTGGAGGGCGGCCAGGCCACGCTCTTCGTCCCACCCGGGGGGGAAACGATGCTGGTGGACGCCGGCTGGCCGGATGCCGGTGGCCGCGACGCCGACCGCATCGTCTCCGCCGCCAAACTGGCGGGAGTGAAACAGATCGATTACCTGGTCGTGACGCACTACCACGCCGACCACGTGGGAGGCGTGCCGCAACTCGCAGCCCGGATCCCCATCCGCACCTTCGTGGACCACGGGCCGGGTGTCGAAATCGGTGTGGAAGCTGATATGCTTTTTTCGGCGTATTTGACAGTGCGCGACAAAGCCAAACATCTTCTGGCGAAACCCGGTGACTGGATTCCAATCCAGGGGATCAACGTTCAGGTCCTAACCGCCGCCGGCAATGAGATTTCAGAGCCCTTGGCGGGAGTGGATGCGCTCAACCCGCTATGTGCCGGAGTGAAACGAAAGGCCATAGACCCTTCAGAGAATGCCCAGTCGATTGGGATGCTCATCACCTATGGCAAGTTCCGCATGGTTGATCTGGGGGATTTGACGTGGAACAAGGAACTTGGACTGGCTTGTCCGTATAATGTGATCGGAACAGTCGATGTGTACCTGAGCACGCATCACGGCATGGATCTCTCCGGCGCACCTGCTTTAGTACAAGCTTTGCATCCCCTCGTAGCCATCATAAACAACGGCGCGAGGAAGGGTGGCTCACCCGAAGCGTGGCAAACCATGCGCACTTCGCCCGGCCTGGAAGACATCTGGCAACTGCATTATGCGCTTGAAGCGGGCAAGGCGAACAACGCGCCCGAGGCCTTCATCGCCAACCTGGAAGAACATTGCCAGGGGAATTGGATCAGGCTTTCTGCGGAACCGGACGGCCAGTTCACCGTGACCAATGGCCGAAACGGAATGACGAAAGCCTATAAGCCGGCTGCCCAGTAAAGGCCTTACCGAGATCGCTGCCGGATTTCTTCTGCTCATAAGGGCGTCTTTCTCTCTTGCTCTTCCCAACAGGGAATCGCTTTCGTTTGATTGCAGTATTATCTTTACTGTAAGGAGGATCAGTAAAGATGGCGCATTCCAGTGTTATCAGCAGCAAAGGCCAGGTGACGGTGCCGCAGGAGATTCGCATCCGGTTGGGACTGAAGAAAGGCGACAGGGTCGAGTTTGTTGTCGAGGGAGTAAACATCATCATCCGGCCCGTCCGCGCCGCGGAGAATCCCTTTGAGGCCTATGCCGGAGTGCTAAGAGGAGCTTTTTCGCATGGCGTTCGTGCGATTAACACTTGGGTGGACGAAATGCGACGGGACAAGCGTTCGCTGCGACGAGAGCGGTGCGAAAGGCGCGTCGGCAGCTTGCTGAAAAAAGCCATTGGAGTGCCATCCTGAACATTGCAATTGTCCGGGAGCCTGCCCCGCCCGGTTAGATTCGGCCAGCCCCGAGTTGTCGAAGGGGTTGCTTTGCGCCTATGGAAAGAATGCCGCGCTCTTCTGCGTACCTACACAGGGACTATCGCCATCAAAAAGACGATGGGCAAGATCAAGCTGTTGAGCTTTGGGAGGAGTATCACGTCCAGATGAACAATCAACTCATGTCCAATTCAAATCCGCGCCGAAGGCGAAGGTTGGTGAACTGGATTCTGGCCGCCGCGTGTCTGCTGCTGACAACCGGGCTTCAGGCCCAAGCACCCCCAGAAAAGGAAGCCCCGGATATTCTCCGCCAATTGAGCGACTCCTTCGAGGCGCTGGCCAGGCGAGTTTCCCCCTCGGTGGTGCAAATACTTGTGACGGGTTTCGGACCTGTGGAAGAGGATGGGGCAACCGCTACCGCGTTGATCGCCAAGCAGCACATCACCGGCTCCGGCGTGATCGTTGACGCGAGTGGCTACATCATCACCAATGCTCATGTGGTGGAAGCGGCGCAACGGGTTCGGGTGATCATACCCTCGCAAACGGCCACCGGGTCACCTCGCTCGACGACCAGGCCTCCCGCCCCCGCTATTGATGCGCGCATCATCGGTTTGGATAAAGACATCGACCTCGCACTTCTGAAAGTTGAGGCTGAGGGATTACGGGCGCTCCCAATGGGTAACTATGCCGCGCTCCGGAAGGGTCAGTTGGTTCTGGCTTTTGGCAGCCCCGAGGGGCTAGAGAACTCCGTGACTATGGGGGTGGTCAGCTCCGTCGCCCGCCAACCCGATCCCGACCGCCCGATGGTGTATATTCAGACGGACGCTCCCATCAACCCGGGCAACAGCGGCGGCCCGCTCGTGGACGTGGAAGGAAACATCGTGGGGATCAACACATTCATTCTGACGAAGGGTGGTGGAAGTGAAGGCTTGGGCTTTGCCATTCCGAGCTCCGTGGTGAAGTTCGCCTACCCACAACTGCGCAAGTATGGGCACGTGCATCGCGGCGAGATCGGCATCAATGTTCAGACCGTCACCCCTGCACTGGCTGCGGGGCTGGGACTCGCGCAGGATCATGGTGTCATCGTATCAGACATCGCCCCCGGAGGCCCGGCGGACTCAGCCGGCCTGAAAATCCAGGACGTGATCGGGGCTGTAGACGGCAGATCGGTGGAAAGTCTGGCTCAGTTTGGCGCCATCATGTATCTGCGCAAGGGTGGCGAAGCCGTGAAGTTCGACGTCATCCGAGGCTCGCAAAGACTTATCTTGGAAATCCAGGTCGCTGAGCGCCGAGACGAAGTCCACCGCGTGGCGGACCTGGATCCGGAAGGGAATTTGATAGCCAAGCTGGGAATCCTGGGGGTCGCAATCAACAAGAATATTTCCGAAGCGCTGCCGGGACTTCGCATAGCCTCTGGGGTCATCGTGGCCGCCCGAGCCGCCTACGCCGCCACCGTGGAGACCGGTCTTCAATCGGGAGATATCATCCACGCGCTGAACCGCGTCGATATTATCAGTCTCGAAGGCCTTCGCCAGGCCCTGGACAAGCTGAAAACCGGCGACTCCGTCGTCCTGCAGATCGAACGCCAGGGTGAATTAATGTACCTGGCGGTCGATATGGAATGAGGATCCGCTGATCCGACGGGGAGAAGATAACACAGCCAGCGTAACCCAATGCGCAGGGCCAGAATCACCGGCCCTCGACGGCTCTCGTGTTTACCATGCCCAGAGGCGCAGGCCGATGATGTGCCGGCAAGCGAGGTAGGCAGTCACCCCGCAGCAGGCGAGTGCCACCAGCAGCGAATGCAGGCGGACGGCCGGTTTCATCTCGAGTGAATACGAGCGCAGCCCCGCCACCAGACCCCAGATCGAAAAGATCGCGAAGAGCCAGGTGAGGGCGCAGAAAGTCAGGCTGAAAGGACCTCGCAAACCCATGTTCGTCGTACTCATCGCCTCGAGGAATGGGACGACGGCGACAATCAATGAGACAACAGCAAGTAAGGGGAGCATCCTTGAGTGTCCAGACGCTGTCTTCCGCTGACCTTCTTGATGGCCACAGTTTCTTGTCTTTCCGCCCACGCGGAGGAGGAGCTTTTACGACCAGTGAATTTGCGCTGCGAGCATCACCAGAACCCGCTCGGCATCGATGTGCGGTGCGCTTCCCGTGCGGCAAAGGAGTCTACAATGAAGAGTCCAACTCTTGCAGGGGCGAAGACTAACTTGCGGTTTGCCATCTGCTGGGGAACAGCATTCGTAGCCGCTGTTCCTATCCTCATTTGGATTTCGAGAGGTTCAGGAGGACCTTTGCAAAAAGGGGAGAGCACCTTGCCCGCCGCCATCCACAAAACCTTCGGGACCGCCGGTAAGGAAGGACTGCTTTACCCTGACCGCGAGGTAGCGCTCTTCCAGCATGAAGGCGCCGGATGTTTGACGCATATGTGGTTTGGCGGCGACTGGCCGGGATATGACCGCACCCGAATTCGCTTCTATGTCGATGGAGAAACCAAACCCTCGATTGATATGGAGCTTTTTCTTGGCCACGGAATCGGCTGGGGCGATCCCTCCGCCCCCTGGGGTTCCGAGCGCCTGGGAAAGACCGGCCATCCCAGCGGTCTCTATAATACTTACCGAATCCCCTTTGGTAAGAGCATCCGGGTTACCGGGCAACTCGGCGCGGGCGTCGAGAAACCGCAAGTGTTCTGGTGGATCATCCGGGGAGTCGAGGACCTCCCGGTTTTCCTCGGGAATATCCGCCTGCCGGATAATGCACGGTTGCGGCTCCAAATACGCGACAATGTTGAGTTAGAGCCTCTCCAGTTTTTCGACATCTGCCAATCATCGCGCGCCGGCGCCCTTTACCAAGTGACCCTGGCAGTCGCCAGCAAGAATTTCAACTTTCTCGAAGCCGTCCTCAGGGCCTATTTGGATGGCGCAAAAGAGCCCCTTTTGCTCTCCTCGGGAACCGAGGACTACTTCCTTGGCACCTATTACTTCAACCGCGGCATGTACCACTTCCCTATCGCCGGCCTAACACACAAAGAGCAAGACGCCGACGGCACTTGCCGTTTTTCTGCCTATCGTTTTCATGAGGAGGATCCGATTCTCTTTCAAAAGGGACTTCGTCTGGCTTGGCGAAACGGCGAAGAAAAAGACGGGAAAGCTTATGGAATGCCGCAGCAGAGCCGGGCCACGAGCTATGTCTGGCTCTACGAATGGTGAGCGACCATGTTGACGTGCTCAAGGTAAGTGTATTACGTTTATGACATATGAGTGATACGATCACCGTACGTCTTCCCGAGGACCTGGCCGCTTGGCTGGCTGAGACGACGCGCCGCACGGGCATACCGGCCGGAAGGATTATTCGCGAGCAATTGGAGAGGGCGAAAGCCGAGGCGGGGGATCAGGGATTCCTCAGGCTAGCCGGAAAAATCAGCGGACCTGCCAGTCTTTCTTCGCGGAAAGGCTTCTCCCGACGATGAAGGGAATCGCGGACACAGGATTCATCGTGGCGTTTGGGAATCGCAACGACTTCCACCACGCCTGGGCGCTGGACGTTGCAAAAAGGATTTCTGAGCCGCTGCTGACTTGCGAAGCCGTTCTGGCCGAAGCCGCGTTTCACCTGGGTTCCAGTGGCTACGTTTTAGACCTCGTCCGGAACAAGATGCTTCGTGTGGCTTTCGACTGCTCGCGCAATCTCGAGCCCCTGGCGGACCTTGCCCGCCGTTACCTGAATCGCGGGCCGGACTTCGCGGACCTGTGTGTCATCAGGATGAGCGAGCTTTATCCCCGCCACCTCGTCATCACCGTTGATGAAAGCGACTTCCGCGTTTACCGGAGGAACAAGCGCGAGGTCATCCCTCTGCTGTGCCCTCCCAGCCGCCGAGTCTAGCTCAACATCGGAAGAGTGCGCTTCTTACCGTTTCCTCCGTCCGGGTGCTTAGAGCTTCTGCGGCGGCAGCAACCCCTGCGCGGCCAGCACCTTTTCAAGCTTGGCACGGTTTTCGGTTTTCATGGGAACCATGGGCAGGCGGTAAACTTCCTCGATCATGCCCATCATGGCGAGTGCGGCCTTGACGGGAATGGGATTGGTCTCGATGAAGTTCACTTGCATCAGGGGCAACAGGCTGAAGTGGAGTTGGCGCGCTGCCTCGAGTTTTCCCTCCAGAAGCAGGTGCGCGAGTCTGGTCATCTGGGCCGGGATTTCGTTGGAGATGACGGAGATGATACCCACGCCACCCAGCGCCATGAGCGGGAAGGTGAACGAGTCGTCGCCGGAAAGCACGCGGAAGCCCGGCGGTACGGCGGCAAGGACCTCCATTTGTTGCACGATACTCCCGGAGGCCTCCTTGATGCCGATGATGTTTGGGATTTTCGCGAGGCGGGCCACGGTGGGGGGCTCGATATTCGACGAGGTGCGTGCCGGAACGTTGTAAACAATGATCGGAAGGTCGGTAGATTCCGCCATGGCCTGGAAGTGCTGGTAAAGGCCTTCCTGGGTAGGCTTGTTGTAGTAAGGGGCTACGGAAAGAATTCCCTGCACGCCCAGCCCGCGCACCTCGGCGGCAAGATCGATCACTTTGCGGGTGTTATTTCCGCCGACTCCCGCAATCACCGGAACCCTCCCCGCCACTTCCTGGACCACGGCGCGGACGACGGCGAGGTACTCAGCGTGCTCGAGCGTGGGGGTTTCTCCCGTTGTACCGCAGGGGACAAGGAAGTCGATGCCGGCGCGGAGTTGGAACTGAACCAAACGCCGCAGGGCATCAAGGTCCAGGGAGCCATCCCTCCTGAAGGGGGTCACCAGCGCCGTGCCGCAACCACGAAGTTCCAGGCTCATAAAACCTCCTTGCCACAACCGAAAGCGGCGGCTTCTGCACCTTATAGTAGTTCAACCTAGGCCCGCCGCAACTCCTCCTGAAACTGCTCCGGCGTCAGTTCGATCTCGCGCAGGATCTCCCGAGGCAACGAACGCGCCAGGTTTCTTCCGGGGTAGTTGGGAACTATCATTGTCCTCCCGTCGGGCTGGCGGCAAAAGACGTGGCTGCCTTTCTGGCGAACGGCCTCAAAGCCCAGACGGAAAAGAACCCTCTCCATCTGCCGGAAGCCGACCGTTGGCAAGCGGCTCACGCCAGGACCTCAATCTGCTGCAGCCCCACGAAGTGAGGGAGCTCGTCGAGTGAGCCTTTGTATTCCTGGAGGCACAATTCCAGGACCTCTTTCAAATTCTTCTGCAACTCGTCGAGCGTAGCAGCCTGAGTATGCGCCCCAGGAATGCCGGGCACGATCCCAACATACAGCGCCGATTCAGGGTCCCATTCGACATACGCTGAAAACGTCTTCATAAACCGCCTTCTTCCTCCTAGCCTTGAGGGTGAATTCAAACTCCGTCAGGATCGCAAAATGGAAATCCTCCATGAAAAGGCTCAGCCTTTAACTGGGCTTCAACACCTCCGCGAAGCTGAAAAAGCCCTTCTTGCCCAGCACCCAGTGTGCCGCGTACAGTGCGCCTTCAGCAAACCCCTGGCGGCCGCGGGCCGTGTGCCGGAGGATAATTGTATCCGCCTCGGAGTCGAAGCCCAACTCGTGCGTGCCGGGAATGTAACCCGCGCGCACGCTGGTCACGGGAATCTCGCGGCTTTTGAATTCGGGTTGAATCTTGCGTTTGATTTCGAGCGCCGTGCCGGAGGGCGCGTCCTTCTTGAACTTGTGATGAGCCTCGGTGAGGCAAGGGTCGTACATCGCGAAGGGGGCAAAGATTTCCGCCGCCGCGCGGGCCAGCCGGTAGAACAGATTCACGCCGATGGAAAAATTCGCGGCGTAAACCATGCCGACGCCGGCGCTTTCGATGATCTTACGGACTTCCTCCAGCCGGTTATGCCAACCCGTAGTCCCCACCACGAGATTCACACCCAGCTCCGCGACACGACAGATGTTCTCGAAAGCCGCATCCGGCGTGGTGAAGTCCACGCAGACGTCGATACCCTGGAATTTCTCGCGCGTGATGCCCCGGCCTTGCGCGTTGACGTCAACATCCATCACCAGGCGCACTTCGAAGCCGCGCTGCGGCGCAAGCTGCGCCAGCGTCTTGCCCATTTTGCCGTAGCCGAGCAGTGCGAGGTTGATCATCATTCACCGCAGAGGGGCCTGAGACGGATGCGGTTCCTTTCAACAACCACAATCGAATTCTCGAGTACCTGCGGCAGGACCTTTTCAAAGACTTGGGCTAAGCGTTCGATGCACTCTCGCTCGCTAAAATCGCCACCCCTAAAGAGTATCAGCCCGGGTCCCTGAGCCCCGGTCAGGGTTAAGAGCCTGGGATAATCCAAGTCTGCCGTGAGCACCACTCGACCTTCAATACGGGCGCGTTCGAGAACCTCGCCGTCAGAAGCTCGATGTAATCCTACCTCCGTGGCATGCAGGGCGTCATGCCCTTGTTGCCTTAGCCAAGCGGCCAACGCAGGCGATAGAGGCATATCGATAAGGAATCTCATCGCGAGAATTCCACGGTTTCTTCCTCAGCAAGATACGCAGCGTACCGCAAAGCCTCGTCGATGTCCCCAGCCTCCAGGTAAGGATAGGCCTTAAGGATCGATTCTTTGCTCTCACCGGAAGCGAGTAGCCCGAGGAGGCGGGAGAGGGGAAAACGAAGTCCGCGGATACAGGGTTTCCCGGTGCATACATTGGGGTCAATCGTTATGCGTTCAAACTTCATTCGCTTCGTCCTCCTATTTTCTCCACTTCGGCAGTAAATAAGCTTCAAGGTGAGGGGGTTGACCCACAACTCACCGCTCACTCACGAGACTCGCCTCTGCAACCCTGCGGGGCCTAATCCAAATAGCCCTCGGACTTCATCAATTCCGCATTCAGTAGCGCCGCGCCGGCAGCGCCGCGTATGGTGTTGTGGCTGAGGGCGGTGTACTTGAACTGAAGCACTGGGCACAGCCGCACGCGACCCACCACGGTGGCCATCCCGTGCTCGACCGCGAGGTCGAACTTGGGCTGCGGGCGGTCCCGCTCTTCGCGAACGATAATGGGATGCTTGGGGGCAAACGGTAAACCTCGCTCCTGAGGCAGCGAACGAAATTTCCGCCACACCCCAATTAATTCCTCCACTGACGCCTTGGACTTCAGAGAAATCGATATCGACTCGGTGTGGCCGTCCTCGACTGGCACGCGGTTGCAGTGGGCGCTCACTACGAAGTCGCCGGGCTTGACCGTTTCATCCACGAATTTCCCCAGCAGCTTGCGCGTCTCGCGCTCCACCTTTTCCTCTTCCCCCAAAATATGAGGGATCACGTTGCCGAGAATATCCAGCGTGGGCACGCCTGGGTAACCGGCGCCGGAAACCGCCTGCATGCTGGTCATCAGCACCTTCTCGAGGCCGAAAGCCTTCTCTAACGGAGCCAACGACATCACCAGACCGACCGCCGTGCAGTTCGGGTTGGTGACGATCATGCCCTTCCACCCGCGCCGTTTTCTCTGGATTCGCACCAGGGCCAGATGGTCGGGGTTCACTTCCGGAATCAACAAGGGGACGTCCGGTTCCATGCGGTGATTGCTGGAATTCGAGACCACTAGGTGGCCCGCCTGCGCAAATTCCCTTTCGACTTCACCCGCAACCTTGGAATCAAGCGAGGAGAACAGCAACTGCGGCGCGTGGCCCGGTTTGCATTCATGCACGGGAAGCTCGCCTGCGGCTTTGGGCAGGGGTTCGCGCAAGCGCCAGTTGCAAGCCTCCGCATAAGTTCTCCCTGCCGACCGGTCCGAGGCTGCAAGCCATCGGGCTTCAAACCAGGGATGGTGTTCGAGCAAGCTCACGAAGCGCTGGCCGACCATTCCCGTCGCGCCCAGGATGCCGACTTCAATCTTCTTCATAGCTAAATTCGACTGCCTTTCTGCCAACGAGTCGAGAGTCGAAGGTCGAGGGACAAAAGTGAATCGTTCCGCCGGGACCTGTCGGGCCAACTCGGCGGCTCCTCACCGGCCCATCTCGAACGAATTGCGAACCTACAAATCAGCTTGGCGCTATCTCACTGTCGACTGTCGACTGTGGACTGTAAACTGTCTTTTTCAGCTCATGGACAAGCCGGCAATAAAGGTCGACGGCCTTGACCAACTCAGCCTTTGGAACACACTCATGCTCGGTGTGGGCTACCAGGATCGAACCCGGCCCCAGCAACACGGGCCGGCCCCATCGGGTCAAGGCCGGCAGGTCGGTAGTGAAGGACACCACGTCGGTCTCGTAGCCGTCCAGTTTCTCCATGCGCAGGGGCGGCGTATCGCGGACGAACTCAAACTCACACCGCCCTCCGAGCAACTCCGAAATCTTGCGCCGCAGCTCCTCCGAGCCGTTGACGGTCCGAATCAGGATCTGGGCCGCGGCCTGGTCAGGCACAACATTTGCAGCCCTGCCGCCGGAGATGACCCCGATGTTCAGCGTGGCAGGGCCCAGCAAGGGATCATGGGGCAGCGGAACCTTCCGCAAATCAACGAGCACATCGAGCAACTTATCAATTGCGGATTCACCGAGGTGCGGGTATGCCGAGTGCGCCATCTTACCTTTGAATCGAATGTCCAGCCGCAGGTTACCTTTCGACCCCACCACCAGTTTATTTTGCGTGGGCTCACCATTAATAATGTAGCGGGAGCCGGGTGGATGCAGGTTCGCCTCTCGCGCGCCGTCGCTCGTGGTTTCCTCTCCGACCAGGCAGAGCAGGCCGAAGTCAGTCACCCCTTCGCTCACCAGCCGTTCCGCCGCTACGATCTGCGCGGCCAGGATCCCCTTGGCGTCACATGCTCCGCGCCCATAAATGAGCTCCTCGTCCTCGCGGGCAAGAAGGAAAGGAGGGACGGTGTCGATGTGCGTGCTCAAAACGACATCCGGCTTTCCTGTCTTTGCGAACACGTTGGAGCGCTCTCGTGAGACCGGCTGGAACTCCACTTGGAAGTTTCTCGCCACAAGATAACCACGCAGGAACTCGGCGCAGGCGCGCTCGTGGCCCGTCACGGATTCGATGTTGATTAAGGCCTTAGCGAGCTCAAAAATCTCCATCACATTTGTCTTCCGCTTGTTTGATGCGGGACGCCACTCCAGGTCTCAAGTTTGTCAGGAGGCGCCCGCAAATAGCACCTCCGCTAGACCTTAGCTCACAAATGAAAAGAGCGTCAAGGCCATTCGCAACGAGGGTAGTGCAGGAAGTTGCGTCAGAAAGGCGTCTCCGATGCGCGGCGCGAATTCGGCTGGCAACCGAATTGCACGACGCATAGCGTGCTGTGAAATTCCACCATGATTGGGCGGGACTCGGACAAATGGGATGAGTCTCAGAGGGCAAGAGCGTCTTTTGGTCACTGTCGGCACTGTTGGAAGTATGAGGTGCTGTGAAATTCCGCCATGATTGCGCGGGGCCTCGGACAAATGTGATGAGCCTCAGAGGGCAAGAGCGTCTTTTGGTATCTATCGGCGCTGCTGGCCTCGCTGCTGTCCTCCTTGCTGTGTCCCTGGAAGCCCAGCAGGCCAAGCCCTTGCCGGGAAGCGAGCCGTGCAAGGGTTGCCACGAAACCGGCCCCCGCACAGGCAAGCGGCAGCCGGGAATGCCACCCCCCTTCAACGAGGCCACCCTGCGGGCCTCGCCGCACGCTACACTCGAGTGCACAAGTTGCCACGCTGATCTGGCTGGAAAGGAGTTCCCCCATCCCGAAAAGCTCCAGCCGGTTGATTGCGGCGCGTGCCACCCCGATGAAACAAAGCAGTATGGGGAAAGCTTGCACGGGAAGGCGGCGAGGCGTGGTGACGCGCTGGCCCCTCGTTGCACGGATTGTCACGGAACTCACAACATCCTGCGGCCTTCCGATCCGGGTTCTCCCACCGCGACCACCCAGATCCCCTTTTTGTGCGGCCGCTGTCACCATGAAGGCACTCCCGTCCAGCTTACTCACAACATCCCTCAGGACAAGATCCTGGAAAACTATACCGAAAGCATCCACGGCGAGGGCTTGTTGCGCCGTGGCCTGATCGTCACGGCGGTTTGTACCAGTTGCCATACTGCGCACTTCGTTTTGCCGCACACCGATCCCCGGTCTTCGATCTCCAAGCAGAACATCGCCCGTACCTGCACGAAGTGCCATGCGCTGATTGCGACGGTGCACCGCAAAGTCATCCGAGGCGAGTTGTGGGAGAAGCGGCCGGGCCTGATCCCCGCCTGCGTGGACTGCCACGAGCCGCACAAGATCCGGCGAGTCTTTTATGCGCAGGGGATGTCGGACTACGACTGCCAGCGCTGCCATGGCAACCCGGAGTTGAAAACCGCTGGTGGTGGCCACATGCGCTCCATGTTCGTCAACGAGCAGGAACTCTCCGCCTCACGGCATGCCCGGGTAGCTTGCGTGCAATGCCATACGGGCGGTGACCCGTCCCTGCTCCGGCCTTGCGCCACTATAACAGCCCGGGTCGATTGCTCGATTTGCCACGCCAATGAAGTCGAACAGTTTCAGCAGAGCATTCATGGGCAGTTGTTGGCCAAGGGCAGCCCGGATGGGCCCACCTGTGCGGACTGTCACGGCACTCATGCAGTCCTGAGCAGGAACAATTCCCGCTCGCCGACCTATTCCCGCAATGTTCCCGCTCTGTGCGGCAAGTGCCATCGCACGGGGCAGCGGGCGGCGGTCCGTTATAAAGGCACGCAAACCAACGTGGTGGAAAATTACGAGGAGAGCATCCACGGCAAGGGTCTGCTCCAAAGTGGTCTGACCGTGACGGCGAACTGTGCCGACTGCCATACGCCTCATGATGAGTTGCCCAGTCGCGATCCACGCTCCAGCGTGAATCCCAAGAATGTGGCCACGACCTGCGGTCGGTGCCACCAGGGGATCTACGAGGCCTTCACCGCCAGCGTCCACTCGGCAGCGGTGACCAAAACGGCCAAGCCCCTGCCGGTGTGCAGCGACTGCCACTCCGCGCACACCATCAAGCGGACCGACCTCTCGGACTTCCGCCTCCACATCATGGAGCAATGCGGTCGTTGTCATGAGGCCATCGCCAAGACCTACTTCGAGACCTACCACGGCAAGGTCTCCAAGCTGGGTTACGTAAAAACCGCCAGGTGCTACGACTGTCACGGAGCTCATGACGTCCGCGCGGTTACCGACCCCGCCTCCCGGCTCAGCCGAGCGAATGTCGTGAAGACTTGCGGCCAGTGCCATCCCGGCTCCAACCGCCGCTTTGCGGGATATCTGACGCACGCCACTCACCACGATCCCAAAAAGTATCCCATCTTGTTCCTCACCTTCTGGGGAATGACCTCGCTGTTGATGGGCACACTGGTGGTGGCCGGTATGCATACGGTGGCTTGGCTGCCGCGCTCGCTGAAGTACAGCCGGGAATTGAAGGCGAACGGCAATGCGAAGGGCGCGGCCTACGTGCGCCGCTTCCGGCCGTTCGAGCGCAACCTGCATCTCATGGTCATCGCCAGTTTCTTGGGCTTGGCCCTGACGGGCATGATGCTGAAGTTCTCCTACACGCGCTGGGCGCAGGTGTTGTCACACTTGCTGGGAGGGTTCGAGGCCGCCGGGGTCATCCACCGGTTCTGCGCTGTGCTCACCTTCACCTATTTCGGCTTGCACCTCTGGGACGTGGCCCGCCAGCGCCGGGCGAGCGGCAAAAGCTGGCGGCAGTTCATCTTCAATCGCGAGAGTACGGTGTTCACTCGCAACGACTGGCGGGAGTTCGTCGCTTCGCTCAAATGGTTCGTGGGCAGAGGGCCGCGCCCCGAATACGGCCGCTGGACCTACTGGGAGAAATTTGATTACTTCGCGGTGCTTTGGGGCGTGGCGGTCATCGGCGCCACGGGGTTATTCCTTTGGTTCCCGGAATTCTTCACGCGGCTGCTGCCCGGTCGGTTGATCAACGTGGCCACCATCATCCACAGTGACGAGGCGCTGCTGGCGGTGGGATTCATCTTCACCGTGCACTTCTTCAACACGCATTTCCGACCGGAGAGATTTCCCATCGATACGGTCGTGTTTACAGGCGGCGAGCCGCTGGAAAAGTTCAAGCTCGACCGGCCGCGCGAGTACCGGGAACTGCTCGAGCAGGGTGAACTGGAAAAACGTCTGATGCCCGCCCCGCCGCCGGTCGTCGTTCAGTTTTGGCGTCGTTTCGGCTTCACCGCCCTGACGATCGGGCTCGGCATCATCGCCCTCATCCTCTATGCCGAGATCTTTGCTTACAAGTAAGGTCCACTCTGCGATTGCCTGAAGGGACTTACTCGCTCGCCCTACAACCGCACAGCAAATCGGCAACCTAATTTACACCCTTGCCGCCCGCGACCGGCGTGCGGGGGATCGTAGGGCCGGGGCTTGCCCCATAAGCGTTAACTTAAGCTCTCTGGGCTGGAGGTCGACATCGAAGAAACGTCGCCGGTTTGAGACGGGATCACAGACAGTTGCTTACGAATAGGCGACCATTCGGGACTTGATCGGTACGGTCAACACTACGCCGTTAGGGGGGATCTATCGGTCCGGAACCTAGGAATTCCACACTTCCCACAGGGGACTTCTGGACCGGAATTGTTTCCGAGTGCCCCGTCATCAGGATACAATGCGTGGAGATCTCTGACTCCACCGACGAAACCGGAAGAGCCGCAGACCTCGGAGAGCATGAGGTCTGCGCTACCTACTCTTGCCTTAACAACTCGTCGATGGTCACGATATCAACCAGCCCAGAACAGCCATAGATTGCCGGTAGAATGTGATCCGCCGGGTGAATGCGTCGCAATTGCGCGACTCTCTCCGTTCCCGCCCGATAGGCCGGAAGATACATTCGGCCCAGTAACGGATGTTGACCCCATGCACCGGAGAGCTTGTCCGCGCGCTCTTCGGTGACCAGGAAATCCCTTCGAAGATTGGCAGCCACTTTCTCGCGCTGCACTCCTTCTCCCCACGTTAGGTATGAAGATTGATTCTTGGCATCGTCCTGCAGCAACGCCAGCAACACGCCGATCTGCAAATCCTCGTCGGGTAGTTGCTCGATCTCGGTTACGCCATGGGCGATGAGAATCGCATTGTTCGCGATTCCCTCGAACAGGGTGGCGGAGCGGGTGTTCATGGTCAATACCGTGGCTTCGAAGTTGGCCTTCCCGCGGATATAGAGATCCTGCAAGTAGGCAAACGTGGTGACGTGCCCGGGCACGACTTCATGGCTCACCAGTTGCTCGAACTCCGGCACAGAGATCATTAGCGAAGCGTTAATCTCATAGGTGGCTTCGTACAGCGGCCTGCCATCCGCCTTGCGCGCTCGCCCAAGGTAGTTCATCGAGCCCGAAAACCATGCGTCCTTAATGGGCAAGAATTCAATATTGGCCCGAGGTACCGACACGAGATCCTTGGGAAGATAGGGAAGCAAGTTGACCGCGCTGAGGCGGTCAAAGTGGGCAATCATGGCAGCGCCGAGGGCGCGGACAGAAGCCATCGGAACCAAGCGATCCCGTCGCCACGCATCGACCGCCCCAAGAAGGCCGGCAGAACCAGAGGTCGCGTAACCTGCCCGCCCCAACAGCTCAGCCACACGCTCCCGCTTGGCTTCCGGGTTGGAGGCTTCCGGTGGACGGCCGGTCGAGGCCTCAACACATCGGACGTATGGAACCGGTTTGCCTTTCCCCAGCACTTCCATGGCAAGGTCCCACATGGTCTCCAGGCAAAGCGACAGGCCAAGCAGATACTGAGCGCGCATGCCGCCCATCTTCCGTGCCTCATCTCGAACACCCGCGATGGCTTGCGGGAGATCCACCTCACCGAGATACTCCTCCACCGCCTGTCGATCCACCTTCTTGCCTGCAACCCCACCGCTGTCCCGCAGCCGCGCTGCCGCTGGAACCTTGTAGGCCGCAGGCAGTGGCTCATCCGAGAACCACGAGTCAGCAATAAATCGTCCCGTGCCCGAGGGACACATGACATCGCCACCCCAAAGCGTGTCGATACCGAGAACTGCATCTGCAACAAATCGTCCTATCGCGTCCATTGATCCCTCCTCACAGCAGGTAGCGCAGAGTTTGTGCTTTTCAAAATCTGCGGCTTCTAATCTTGGATAATCGCGTGTCTGTTATTGCTGACTACGAACATGCCATCCGGAAAAGCCGCAGAGTCTCTGGAAAGCGAGACTCTGCGCTACCTGCTGCATCTGCCACAAATCGTCCTATCGCGTCCATTGTTCCTCCTCCAACCGGGGCGCAGACATACAAACCAATGTCTGTGCCACCCCGCCGTTTCTCCCTCCTTTCACTGGCCGACGCGGAAGAATTCACGGTAAGTCTCGGCGAGCGACTCGCTCCATGGTGCGGGGCCAAAGCTCTCTGTATTTGGCTGAAACAGGAAGTCCAACCGGTGCTTCTGGGCCGACGCGTGCATGCCGTCCGAGCTGCAAGGTCCGTCTGCATTTGGAAAGGCGCCCCGGCCCGAGCTGAACCATACCGTCACGTCCGGCATACCGTCACCATTCAAGTCGTGCAGGAGCACTTTATCGATGGAACCGCAGATGGCACCGTGGCTGCGCATGCCTCGCGTATCGTGTACTTCGAAGATGGTTTCGGACCGCGACTGTGCTTCCTTGGAAAAGTCACACAGGTAGACCCACTGAACCATCTCTCCCTGGAAGTGGTCGACGTCTTCGCACAGCAAAAGGTCGCGGCCGGTCTTGAGGTGATAGGTCTGACAGGCTGAGGTGATCAGCGCCATCTGGTAATCGATCATAGCCCAAGAGCCGTGACTCTTGCGCAACAGAACAGTGCCACCGCCCCCGGTCGCGTGAGACTCGCAACCTTCGAAGCCTGCCACGGCCTCGCGGGCGCCAGGCCGGGTAAAGCTGCCATAGATCACCGTGTGAAGTTCAAACAAAAAGCCCATCGCCCGGCGAGGCTCCAGAGTTCCGACGCTGGTGTACTTTGGGCAGGGTTTACAGCCAGCAAGGGAATCTGGCGCAGTGCCGCCCGGTTGCACGGCGCCGGGACAGACAGCCCGCAACAACGCCGCCGCCTCCGCCGGGGTCGGGGACGGAGAATGCCAAAAGAAGGTTTCGCCGAGGCACGACGGGACTGCAAGAAAGAGGCTGGCCAAAAGCGGCAATGTTTCCATCCAACCGGGCAACACTCACCTCGCTTCGTCGCTCTAGCGACCGCACATTATATCCGAAAAGCAGGTAGCGCGGACCGCCGGTTTTGCGGTCCGCGTCTTTTCCGTAGCCATCGTCGCCGCCGTGCCGTATTCTATCGCGGCGTCGAAACTCCGGCGTGCTTTTCTTTCCGATCGGTATTTCTTTATGGCCGTGCGCAGGCCCAGGCGGTGAGAGCAGTCGCAGCCCCAAGGGGGCGCGCCAGCAAAGCCCAGGGCAACGCCCTGGGTCAGCGAATCCCCACCAATCTTCTTCGCAAGCCCTGAAGGGGCGGCACAACCCCCTTCAATCCCACACATACCGCTCGTCGTAGGCGATCCCGTGGGCTTCCAGCAACTTTCGGAATTCGTCTTGGAAGCTGACCCCACGGTGATGGGTTTCCTGTTGCGCGATGTATTCCACGACCTCTTCCACGTCCGCCGCGCTCACCGAAAACCCGCCATACCCGCTCTGCCAATGGAAGATTGGGTGCACGTAGAGTTGGGATAGGGATTGCGACATGGCGAAACACCTGTACCGCCCTTTCAGGGCTAACGGCTGAAATTTGGGATGCTATCTTGTCCCAGGCCGTTGGCCTGGGCTTTGTTAGATCGCCCCTTTGGGGCTCAAAGCGATATCGCCCTTTCAGGGCTGGGGGCTTAAATTTGGGATGCTATCTCGTCGCAGGCCGTTGGCCTGGGCTTTGTTAGTTCGCCCCCTTGGGGCTCAGCGAGCCGAACCATACGTACAGACACAGACCAACAAACACCAGGGCGGAAACGCTTTGCGACACCCCATCCTTCGCGTAGAAAGGCGTCTGAATCCACTCTTCCTTGAAGTGCGGCAACACGCGTAGCGCCGCCCCAATCACTCCGCCGAGTGCGCCGCCTGCCATCAAGCCGCCCGCAATGATGATGCCGCGCTCGCGGATGGTTTTGCCGTGCTGGCCGCCGACCTTCTCCCCGCGCTTGTTCACCAGGTGCGAGAGAAATCCGCCGACTAAGATCGGCGTGGTCAACTGCAGCGGCAAATAAACTCCCAGCGCGAAGACCATGGAAGAGAGGCCGAGCATCTCCAACACCACGGTGATCATGGCGCCGATGCCGAACAACATATAGGCGACCGGCTGGCCGCTCATGAATCCCGACACCACGGCTTTCAGTGCGGAGGCCTGGGGCGCGACCAGGACCTGCCGCAGGTCGCCGGGCACGGCCTCTCCGAATTGGAAGGCCTTGGCCAGCAGGATGATGGTTAAGCCCGCGGTGATTGCCGATGCGACGACCCCGATAAACTTCACCTTTCTCCTGCGCCGAAGGCGTGGAACCGAGCCAGTAGCCAGCTTTCAGGTCGGTAATGAACTGTCCCGAGGCGCAGAGGGCTACACAGACCATGCCGGCGAGGACCATCACGAAGAACATGCCGGTGGTCCCGGAGAGCCCGAACTTCAGCAACACGATCGCGGAGACGATGATGGTCAGTAACGTCATGCCGCTGGCCGGGTTGTTGGCCGTGGTGGCAATGGCGTTGGCAGCCACCGTGGTGAAGAAGAATGAGAAGAGCAGCGTCAGCGCCAGGCCCACGGCGACCACGGTCCACGAAACATGAAGGTGTCTGAAGAGCGCGGCCACTGCGATTGCCCCCAGCACCACGCCGAGGAGGATGGTGATGATGGGAATGTCACGGTCGGTGCGTTCCATGTGTGGCGCTTCGCCGTGGCGGAAAGCGTGCAAAGCGATGCCGAACGATCCGGCAACCACGCGCAGCGACTTGAGGATGCCGACGAGGCCGGCGCTCGCGATGGCGCCCACGCCGATGAAGCGCACATAATTGCGGTAGATGTCGGAGGCCGCCATGTGCGAAATGGGGATGGTAGCAGGATACACCGTGACGTCGCCCATGTGGCTGCCGATGAACCAGATCATTGGGACGAGCACGAAGTTCACCAGAATGCCGCCGGCGCAAAAGATCATGGAAATGCGCAGGCCCATCACGTAGCCCAGGCCGAGGATGAAGCTGATCGCGTCGAAATTGAAGACCATGCGCCCGCGCTCGGCCAGTGACCGGACCACGGGTACGAACTGGAAGTTCAGGTACTCCTTCCAGACGTGGAACGTGGTGACCAAGAAGTCGTAAACCGCGGCGATGACGGTGGCCTGAATCAGCAGTCTGGCCTGAGAGCCGCCCTTCTCGCCGGTGACCAGGACTTCGGTGATCGCCGTGGCCTCCGGAAAGGGCAGCTTGCCGTGCATTTCGCGCACAAAGTAGCGCCGCAGCGGAATGAGGAAGAGGATGCCAAGGCAGCCGCCGGTCAGGCAGATGAAGATGGTCTGCACCGGATGCGGGTCGAGGTGGAGAATGTAGAGTGCCGGCACGGTGAAGACGGCGCCGGCCACCACGCTGCCAGAGGCGCCGCCCATGCCGGTGATGATCATGTTCTCCAGCACGCTGGAGCGCCGCCGGTAGACGCGCGCCAAGCCGATGGCGAGGATGGAGATGGGAATCGCCGCCTCCATTCCCTGGCCGACCTTGAGGGCGGAATAGGCCGACGCGACGCTGAAGACGATACACAGCAACGTGCCCCACAGCACCGCGCGCCAGGTCACCTCCGGTGGCGCCATGCTGGTGGGCACCAGCGGCATATAGATTTCGCCGTCCTTCAACGGCTGGTACGCGTTTTCCGAAAGCGACTTGGTTTCGACATCGGCCATGCGTAAACGAGCCTCCTGACCGGCTGTGGGAGCGCGGCCATCCTGGCCGCCGCCCTGCGATGCGGGCTGGAAGCCCGCGCTCCCAGTCCATCATTGCCCGGCTGCGGTCCCCCCTCGAACAAAACGGCAACCATTATCCCATAGGGAGTCAAACATCACTAGCGACGACACAGCAGTGACGGAGGTCACACCGTGAAGTGACTTGGAGGAGATCCATCATCGCGGACTGAGCCACCACGCGATAGCTCCCGGTTATGTCGGCGACTCGGAAAGTAAGCTTTGAGTAACTTTGAGTGGTCCGTTGGGCGGATCGTTGTCCCGAAATGGCATTCGGTGAAGTAAGTCCTGCCTTGTCGCCTTGTGTTTATCAACGAATCCGCAGGGGCAATGCGAAGTTCTGGCCGGGCGACAGCGAGCTCGGAAGCACCTTATTCCTTAGGTTAACGCTTATGGGGAGGTGCACTGGCCCCGGCCAATCCCGCATGGCGGGATTGGCCCTAAGGGGCTGTGGGCGAAGGCGGGTTCTTGCTCGCGGCCTTTGGATAGTAGGTCGATTTGATGGCGTAGCGGCGAGTTTACGTCGCCAAATGGCGGCGTCCCGATCAGATCGGGACTGGTTCCGCCGCCTCTACATCAAACTGACCCACTACCGGCCTTTGACTCCGGAGCAGCTTGGGGCGCGGCTTCTTCCTCTTCTTCTCTCACCTCGTGTTCAGGCGCGCGGCCGCTCACGAAGGTCCACTTTACGGGGTAGACATCCGGATCAAAGATGACGGTGTAGAAGTGCCAGATGACAATGGCGAGAGTGGCCAGGATGGCCTCGTAGTAGTGGACGGCCGTGGCGATGTCGAGCCAGACCTTGGAGAGGTATTCGAGCACGAAGTTGTGCGCCCAAAGGAAAATGCCCGTGACCGCCATGACCATGGTCCCCCAGACCAGCGCCCAGTACTCGAGCTTCTCCGCGTAATTAAACTTGGCGTAAAGCGGAGCCTCCCGGCGGTACCCCAAGTCGTAGCCCACGGTCTGGACTGCCTCGCGCACATCTCGGACCTTGGGCAACATGGCACGCAGGTCTCGCCGCCCCTCCCGAGTGAAGACGAGATAGAGAAGGTGATAGAAGCCTGCGCCGATCAACACTACCCCCGCGATGCGATGCACAAGGCCGCGTAACGGGAGGCCCTTCTCCCACCTCACCAGCGGCGCCGCCCAGAAGCTTTCCGGGAACTTCAACATGAAGCCCGTAATCACTAACGTCATGAAGCTGATCAGCAGCAGCGCATGCTGAACCCGCTCGCTCAGGGTTAAGCGGAGAGGTGTTTGGAGCAGGCGGTACCGGGCGACGTGGCGGCGCACCTTTCGCAGCCAGTCCAGAAGATTGTGCAGCAGCATGAACCCTACGACGGTGGGAATGGTAAAGAGATAGAACAGCCGCACGTAATAAAGCCAGCGACTTTCGGCCGCCGAGGCCGGCAGCACGTGGACCGGCCCGAGCGCAAACTCTTTGCCCGCGTCCGGGTGACACTTCCCGCAGGTCTGGGACAGATTGGCCTTGGCAATGGTGGAACGAGGATCGGCGGAGGGCAGAATGTTGTGCACACCGTGGCAGGACGCGCAATTGGCAACCGTCTGGGAACCGGCCTGCGCCGCCAAGCCATGGTAGCTGTTTTCATAGCTTGACACGCGGCCCGCGGGGAGGGCAAAGCGCGCATTCAGCCGCTGGTCCGCGTGGCAGTGCGAGCAGGTTACGCGGGAAATGTTGGCCACATAAACCGGAGAGTTGGGGTCGTTCGGAGCCAGGATTCGATGCTCACCGTGGCAGTCGGTACAGGTGGGAGCAGAATCAACGCCCGCCGCCACGGCGCGGCCGTGAATGCTTTCCTTGTATTGACCAAAAACCTGCGTGTGGCACTTCCCGCACGTCGAGGCTACCCGGAATTTGAAAATCGGCGAGCGCGGGTCATTCGCCGGAAGGATGTCGTGGACGCCGTGGCAGTCATTACACACCGCGGCATTCATCTTGCCGGCCCGGATGGCGCGCCCATGCACGCTCGACTCGTAGGCTTCCACGGGCTTGGCCACCGCGAACATGTATCTGGCTGCCAACGCGGGGTTCGAGTGGCATTGTCCGCAGGTCCGAGGCAGGTTCAGCTTGCTGACCGGCGAGTTTGGGGCGCTGGCGGCCACCACTTGGTGCGCGGGCCCGTGGCAGCTCTGGCAGGTCGGAGCATCCCCGTTCAGGTGAGCGTGCGCGCGGCCATGAATGCTGGACGCGAATTGTTTGACTTCATCTGCGTGGCATGTGGCGCAGAAGGCCGTGCCGCGAGTGGCGGGATCCACTATCTCGTGGGCGTTGCCATGGCAAGCCACGCAGGTTTCAGAATTATCCGGCTTTCCGAGCGCCGCGTGAGCGCTGGCCACCAACTCCCCGGAGACTTCTCCGTGGCAGGCGTGGCAAGAGGCCGATGCGCTCTTTGCCGTGTGCGGGAACTTGGCTGCCCCTGCGTGGCAATCCACGCAGCGAACGTCTTTGTGGACGCTATGCGCCAGCGCCTCCGCCTTCGCCGTGATGGGCTTGCCTTGCGAGTTCGTCAAACCAGTGGAGGGTCCGTGGCAGGAAAGACAATCGTCTGAAGCCCGAAGGCATGTGCTGCCTCCAAGGAGTAGAATGACCGAACTGAGAATGATCAACCTGCCCAGACTCATTTCAAGGGCCTTTCCGTGCAACGATTCCAGCCCCAAGCCATGTTTTGACTCCACATCAACCACGGCTAGTGATGAAATATCAAACTGCGAATTTCCACCCATAAAGGCGACCTACATGGGACACTTTGGAACTTCGCACACCTCTTCCAGATACTTACGGACATAGTGTTGCAGTTATCATGCCGTGGACGAGGAGTTTTTCAATACCGCAGAACTGACACAGTGTCACGTGTCAGTGACATGTCATCCTGAAATTCGAGGGCGCGCAATGCGCCTTGCTCCATTATTGCGAGACTTGGAAGCTGAACGCGGCGTCCGAGCCGATCTTGCTTCCAGCGGCAGGCGATTGCGTGAAGATGATGCCTCGAGGGCCACTTTCGGTTGTAATGGAAGTAACACCTGCCACTTTGAAGCCTGCCTTCTCGAGACCGCGACGGACTTCCGCAATGGGTTGGCCGACGAATCTCGGGCACAGGTATGCTTCAGGCGCTTCCCCGACAGAAACCAGAATATCCACGGCGGGGCTCCTCACCTCGGCGCTTTCCGGTGGCGGATCCTGTGCCACGACTAGATCGGGTTCAGACTGGGGCCAATGAACTCCCACGATATCGCCCAGCGTGAGGGTGCGCTGAATAGCTGTGATCCTTGCGGCGCGAATGCTGGTCCCCAAAAAGTTGGGGATGACGACCTGGGGGGGGCCCAGGCTCACCAGGACGTGCACATGCTGGCCGATCTTGATGCGGGTCCCTGGGGGAGGCATCTGGGACACTATCGTCTGGGGAGGGTATTGGGTGTTGAAGAGCTTATCTTCGACTTTCATTTCAAGACCTAATCCGGTGGCCATGCGTTGAGCATAGTCGAAAGATAATCCGACCATGTTCGGCATGGTCTCCTGGTGGCCCCGGATGGTGAACCGGATGGTCATGATGGCGCTGACCAGCGCCACGGTCACCAGGACCGTAAACAACAGAAAGAGGCGGAAAAGACTCCGAATGCGTTCCCGAAGGCTCATGTTGACGCCTCGATTCTATCACGCATCTTCCCATGCGGCGCACATTGATTGGTCACAGAGCGCTTCGTGGCCCACCCCGCGGCTGGAGTTCACCGCCCTCCAAACTCGCCTAGGGAAGTCGGGGTACATCGT
>DLMI01000217.1:7646-17953 GCA_002478145.1 Acidobacteria bacterium UBA7540 | reverse complement strand
TTTTTAAATGCGCGCCGACAGAGATGTCCCTGCCGATTAATTCGTGCGGCTTGTATCCCAGCACCCGCTCAACGGAGGGGCTTTCGTAGCGGATGATTCCCTCAGCGTCCAAAATCGTGATGATATCTGAAGTGTTCTCGATGAGCGCTCGGATGAGTTCATCCATGCGTCGTTGCGCCTGCTCCGTATTTGTGTGCTTGGTGGTGTCAACGCCGAATCTACGTTTGCTCATTTTGCCTTTCCATCTAGACCGAGAGCACGCAGTACAATTGCCCTGTCGCTCGGGTCGCCCACAATGTGCCGTACCGGCGGCGACAATCTGACGAGCGTGGGCGTGACAAGAACTCCCTCAACCAAAGTACGCAACGGCTCTCGGAGGATATCTACCACTTCTATCTCTGCCTCCTCTCCTTCGGACGCTTCGAGTTCACGCCGTTTGTGTTCAGCCTCTGCGCAGCGGGGTTCCCTCTCCGCCGCTCCCGCGTGCCCTTCTCCCAGCGCTGCGTCCCCATCAGCACCTCGCCCCCGGCGGTGTAAACCTCCGCGAGCGTCACGCCCCAGTCGATGTTTCCCCAGGCGTGCCACCTCACCCCGTGCTCCCCGCCCGATCGCTGGGAGGCACATGTGACGCGGCAGTTTGATTGCCACATATAATTCCGAACACTCCTTCAGGTGGTTAACTCACGTGCGCTTTCCCAGCAAATCGGTGAACGAGTCCCACTCGCTTCCGCGAGGAGATGAGGGGCAAGAGTTGCGGACGTGAGCCCTAGAGATTTAACCTGCTTTCGTTTTTCCCTACTATCGCTCTAAGAATCGGTCGGAATAATGTCTCTGGGACGATGAATCTCCAACCTACAAACGTAGGTAGGTCCGATTTTGCGTGCGGCGAAATCTATCTCCGACAGATTCCCACGCCCTTGCAATCCCATCCTTGAGACGTGCTCGATGCCTGCTTGGCCGCCCAGCGGGTACTGCTGCCCTTCCTCGTTTGAGAATGATTGCGGTAGGTATTCCATAATATAATAGCTACTACAGCAGTAGTTTTGTGGACGATATAAATACTACACCTTTTGGTGATTGTTTACTTCGTTTAGTTTGGGTCGAGGAGTGCTCGGGTAACCATCTAGTTATTCAACTGCGATGGAGTCAAGGAGTGCTGGCGTAACCCTTGGCATAAGTGACTCATAGTTTAGAAAGGAGACGAGATCTGTCACGTCATTTTGACAATTTATGTCAAATTCGCCCTTAAGTTGACCGGCAACAAAGGAGGAGCTCGACGCCCTTGTTGTCCAAAACTGAAATCTCGGTCTCATTATTTCTCAGAGAGGCTGAGCGGAAACATTCCGAAAACTTCGCGTGGGAACGCCGGAGATTTTTGAGATCTTGCTCGACAGACCTATAGTATGCTCGGCGGGAATGCCCCGTAGCGGCACTGATTCGTGTCTGGACATTCGGCAGGTAATGCATCAGGGGCGGGGCGGCGTAAAGGCTCCGGCTTGGTCGGGTCTTCGCACCGCTTCACGCGGCTGATTTGATTTTCAGCAACCAAGGGGAAGGAGAGCGATGAGCGCTGATTCCATTTTGGATGAACTACGAGGCCAAGTTGCGATTGTAACGGGTGCGGGACGGGGTCTGGGACGCGCCACAGCGTTGGCGTTGGCGCGGGCGGGGGCGCGCGTGGGGGTGGTCGCGAGGTCCGAAGAGCAACTCGCGGAAACGGTACGTGGCGTCACGCATGCAGGCGGGGATGCATTGGCCGTTGTGGTGGACGTGTGCGACGCCGCGGCCGTCGAGCGCATGGCACGCCAAGTGGAGCGCACCCTGGGGCCGGTGGACCTGCTCGTGAACAACGCCGGGACCACGGGGCCTTTGGGGCCGATCTGGGAAGCCGACCCGGGCGATTGGTGGCATTCGATCGAGGTGAACTTGCGCGGGCCTTACCTCTGCTCACATGCCCTGCTGCCCGGAATGATCGCGCGCCGCCACGGCCGGATCATCAATGTCTCCACCGGCGCCGCCGCCGTGGCGGTTGCGCACATGGGCGCGTACGTCATCGCCAAAACGGCGCTCATCCGCTTCACAGAGAACCTGGCGGCAGAACTCCCGAACTCCGGCGTCAGCGTTTTCGCCATCAGCCCCGGCACCGTGCGCACCGCCATGGCCGAACAGGTGCTTGAATCCGAGGCCGGAAGAAAGTGGCTGCCGTGGTTTCGGAAATTGTTTGACCGGGGGCGGGACGTGCCGGCGGAGAAGGCCGCGCAACTGGTGGTGCAACTGGCCTCGGGGCGGGCGGACGCGCTCTCCGGGCGCTTCATCGACGTCTCTGACGACCTCGCGAAGCTCCTGGAGCGTGTGGATGAAGTCAAGAGCAACAACCTTTACACGCTTTGCGTCCGCAAACTGAATTCGGAAAATCGAAAATAGAAACTGGAAATCGGAGGCTGCTAAAGAGTGATGTTGTGTTGCGGGCGGTCCCGCACGTGGAATCTCTGCGGCTCATCTACGCCATGCCAAACCCCTGCGTGGGGGCACCGCTGGCCAGGCCGGAGCGGCTGAGTCGCTATTTCCGGAGTGAATCCGGACCTTCAACGGCTTGCCGGTAAGTCCCGAACTGTTGCGCCAACGGCTTGAGCGTAGGGTAAAACTGGACATACGTGTTTTCCACCACCCCGCCGCCATTATGACATTGCCAACACATCGCCCTGAGGTTGGCCTTGGCTGTTTTCGTGGAGGAATCGAAACTGAAGTAGGCCCACTTTTCCGCGAATCGAGCTGTATCTTTCACTTCAACAGAGATGCCTATCAAGTCTGTCTCATAATGGTCTACTATCTCGGCGGAATTCTTGCTCCACGACATCCTTTTTTCCAGCACGAAAACAGTCTTGTCGGGCCAACTCCCCGTTGCGCAGAACTGATGATACGCCGGCCGCGAGACGAAGACGTCCCCAAACGTCTCCCCCTCGCCACTCGAGGCCTTGGAGTTCACGCGTAGGCGGGAGGATAGGAATATCCACTCTCGATAACTTTCCGGACGCACGAGCTCATCACCGTTTGCGTACTGCGGCAAATCTGAGCGCGAGTCTGGGCTGGACACCTGCAGCGACGCGGCGCACACCGAAATGAAAACGAATATCCCCAACAACGTGACGGTCTTCAAATCTGCCTCCCTTCGCGAACTGGCATATACATCGCCCGCTGGATGTTGGCGAGTGTAGGTGTATTGTAGCACGGCCGCACGCCCCGGTCCCCCGAGGCGGGATGGGTCTCGGCCATGCCTTCCGGCAACAGCTCCTCATGGGCGAGACGCCCATGCGCGCCTCCGGTCCCCTCCTGGTTCCTGAAATCTAATGCCCGCCTCCAGAGCGAAGCGTCGCTACTGGCTGACGGTGCAAAGGTGAAGGTTGCAGCGTCGCGCTTCCAGTCAACGTTTTCCGCCACTGTACCTTGATCGCTCCCCTGCAATTAATGCAGTTGCTGATAGAGGCGCAGCAAATCAGAGTGACAGCCGCTTCGTGTAGAATTACATTCCAATACCGTGTTTCATCGACTTCTCAGGAGGTACTGCGATGACCCTGGGTGAAACGTTGATTTCGGCATGGCAACAGGCGATGGGCGATGGGCGGGGAGATATCGAGCTGGAGGGCAAGACTTACCCCGTGACCGTCTCGAAGGTCAAAGGACTTCGCATGGTGGAATTTAACGTTGGCCCGTACCGCATCGTGGGTATCGAACAGAACCCCAAGACAGGCTCGCGTTGGGCAGAGCTGGCGCGCGAAGGCAACCGCATCATGCAGTTCAGGTGCAGAGGGCGATACGTGGCTAACGTGTGCGAAGGGAAACTGCTGCGCTACCCCGCTTGGAAGGCCCTGGAACTTCCAGAGTGAGATACGCGAGTCGGACGGCTGATGGCTGGTAGCTTAGGTTGACGACTGTCAACGGCCGGCTCCCGCGGCGGGGGTCACAGTTATGGTCACAGGACTCTTGAGGGTGAAGTCAAGCTTGGTCTCCGATGGAATCTTCACCTGCTGGCCGTGAGTCCCGGCCTCCACCGCAGTTCCTGTGCCCGCGCCAGCTACGGAGCCGATTGCAGCGCCTTTCCCACGCCCTGCAATCGCGCCGATGAGGGCGCCGAGTACAGCTCCTCCGCCGACGGTCTCAGCCGTGCGCGTAGTGCGCGAGGCCCCGGCTTGCTCGTGGTAGCTGGTCTGAAGTTGATAGGTCTGGCCGCCGGCGGTTACGCTGACCAGCTCAACCTTCAACTCAGAACGGCCGCTCATGTGCCCGGCGCTTGTGGCCTGCACCAATCGAACGTGCGCGTCGGAATTGCGCGGTATGATGGCGCGGTCGTCAATCACCACGGGCGCTTCGAGGGTGGCCACGAACTCATCGCCCGCGTGGTTCTGAGTGGAGTCGATGCTGTCAATCATGCGCACGGAGAGAATGGTGCCCGAGGGAATCGTGATCTGCTCGGGTGGCTTAACCGCTGGTGCGGGTGGAGCAGCCGCGGGCAGAGCTGGTAGCGCAGGCGGAGCAGCCGGTGCAGCCGCAGGTGGCGCAGCCTGCGCGGTCATTGCGGGCGGGTTCTCTCCTGGGGTCTCTGAAGCGGAAGACTGGTCGGCTGTAGCCTCATCGCTGCTGGAGCTGGCCGCATGATGGCGGCGCCCGGAGGCTCGAGCGCGCTCGGACCGGGCCGAGGTTGGAGTGGGCAACAGCGGCGGTGTTGCCTCGGCAGTTTGCGCGGGCTCGAGGGTTGCCGGCGCGGCGGCAGCGGGCGCCGAAGAGACCACGAGTTGGTTGACAACCGACTTTACGCCGTCGGCTTGGCCGGCAATGCGCTCCACGGCCGCTTTCTCGAGCTCAGTGCCGACCATCCCGGTGAGTGTCACGGTGCCCCTGTCCGAAGTCACGTGGATGTCGCGCGTTTTCAGTACGGGGTCGTCAAAGAGCCTGGCCTGGACCTGTGTGGTGGTGGTCTTGTCGTCGGTAGACTGGCCGAGCTTCAATGCCTCGCACCCGGCAAAGAGAAGTGCGCTGGCGATCAAGATACAACCAATCCCGAATTTCAACCTCGGCATGTTCACCTTTTGCATGTTTACCCTCCAGCGACCCCACTGTCGCCGCATCACTGTTTTTGGATTCATCTTCGCCCACTTAGGATGCACGCGAGTTTCCACTGCCACTTCCGTTTGGCCGATATCCCCGAAGCTGTTGGCCTTGCTCGGGTCGAATGTGAATGCGAAATCCAAGTCTGGATGGTCTGAGCATGTTAGAATTACGCGGGTGGAAAGCATCTCGTTGAGCGTCGTCATTCCCGTTTATAACGAAGCGGAGAATATCCGGCCGCTCGTTGAGTCGCTCGAGTCTGCTTTGCGCGCCGCTCCGGGGCAAATCGAGATGCTGTTTGTGGACGACGGAAGCACCGATCAGACGCTGGCGCTGTTGAAAGAAGCGCAAGAGAAGGACGCGCGCATCCGGATCGCCCATTTCCGCCGCAACCTCGGTCAAACCGCTGCCATGGCGGCGGGGTTTCGCCTGGCGCGAGGAAAGGCGGTGGTGACGATCGACGGCGATCTCCAGAACGACCCCGCGGAAATGCTGCGCCTGGCGGAGATGCTGGGCGAATGGGATGCCGTCTGCGGCGTGCGTGTTCGTCGCCAGGATACCCTTTGGAAACGCATCTCGTCGCGCATCGCAAACGGCTTCCGGAACTGGGTTACTGGCGACAACATCGCCGATACGGGATGCACGCTCAAGGCCTACCGGCGTGAATGCCTGGAGCGGTTGGAGCTTTATCAAGGCATGCACCGATTTCTGCCCACGCTGCTCAAGATCCGCGGGTTCCGCGTAACGCAGGTGCCCGTGAGTCATCATCCGCGCCTGGGCGGAAAAACCAAGTACGGGACGTGGGGCAGGCTTAAGAAGGGTCTGGTCGATGTCTGGGCGGTGCGCTGGATGAAAAAGAACTGGATCGACTATAGAGATATCCTCGAGGTTGTCGAGGCGCCCGCGACCTCGAGCAACACGGAGAAGGCGGCGGAACGGGCCTCTGCCTGAGTGCGGAGATGTTCCTGCGGGACGGCTCGCCCTCATAACAAGCGTGAGGCCTCATCTTCATCTTTCGTTAGGCGTCACCAGAACGGTCACTATCGGAGTCAATTCGAACTCTTGGCCACGTATTCGATTCATTTACCCATGCCAACTGAGTGCATCGCTGGCGATCTCCAGGTCGAATCCGCGAAAATGCTGCGCCGGGCGGGGATTGTCTCAAGATTGAAGCTCGTCCTGCCTTTGCTCTTGCTTTTTGTTCTGGCGGGCTGCCTTTTCTTCGCGGGCCTTGGAAGCTTGCCGTTGCTGGAGCCTGACGAGGGCCGGAATGCCGAGGTGGCGCGGGAGATGCTCGCCTCGGGCGATTGGATCACTCCCCACTACAATGCCTTGCCCTATCTGGATAAACCAGCGGTCTTCTTCTGGTTAGTAGCCTCTTCATTTAAGGTTGCGGGTCTTCACGAGTGGTCTGCCCGGGCGCCCTCCGCTTTGATGGGATTGTGCCTGTTGCTGCTTTCCTGGTTCCTCACACGCAGGATGTTCGGCGATTCCACGGCCGTGCGTGCCGGCGTGATCATTGCCACCGCCCCGCTGGCGATGGTGTTTTCCCGATTAGTCATCTTCGACATGACGCTCGCTTTCCTCATCACGCTGGCGATGGCGAGTTTCTGGTTCGCGGAGGCCGCGGAATTCCGCCGTCCAGGGCTGGACATACTTATGTTTCTGGCCATGGGATTGGCGACGATCACCAAAGGCCCTGTCGGTTTCCTGCTCCCGCTACTCTCCGTCATCGCTTACCAGGCGCTGCGTGGCAAGCTCCAGGAATTGAAACGCCTACGTTGGGGATTAGGATGCGCGGTACTTCTTGCCGCCGTGCTGCCCTGGTTCATTTCCGTCTCGATTCGATACCCGGACTTCCCGCGCTATGCGCTTCTCGAGGAGAGCCTCGCCAGGTTTTCCGGCGGCCTTGTGCATCGAAAGGGCGGTCTGCTCTATTACTTCCCTGTGTTCCTGGCCGGGTTCTTCCCCTGGAGCATCGCTCTGCTTTGGGCGGGATGGAGTCGGCATAAGCGATGGAGAGAAATCAGGCTCGAGCAGAACCGCTCAACTCTGTTTCTCTTCACCTGGTCGGTTGTGATATTCGTTTTCTTTTCGCTTTCTCAGTCGCAGCTTCCCGGCTACTTCCTCCCCGCTATTGTTCCGCTGGGCATCTTGATGGCGAAGACTTGGGACGATGTGGGGTCAAACGCCTCGATACGATCGCCTGATTGGCTCACCGCGGGATTCGCCTCGCTCCTCGGTGTGGGTCTTATCGTTGCGGCTTCCTCTCAGTTGGCGATATTCAACTCCGTGCGCTCGCATCTGGCGCAGACGGTCCATCCGGCAGTTTTCGCCATGCTGAAGCCTTCCATTCTCTACACTGGATTGATTCTGGCGGCTCTGGCGATCGTAGGGAGGAATGTTGCGGCTCGTGCGCGGGGAAGATCGCTTTCATTAGCCGCCTTTGTGCTTCTCGCTCTGACCGCGCCTATGCTCCTGGCACGCTGGATCGCCCCGCTGAGAGCTTATGCGGACACGGATTCCAGCCGCCGTCTGGCGGGCACAATCCTCTCGAGCCCGGAAAGAGAACTGCCGATTTACGGGTATTATTATTTCCGCACCAGCCTGCCCTTTTATCTTCGCCGCCCTGTGGGACTGGTGACCACGGGCGGGAATGAGTTGACCTGCAACTACCTGGTGTCGCGGATTCGCGAGATTCGACAGACATCATCACCTGAGCTGGGCTCCGGGGCCCTGCCGCGGACCTTCAAGGATCTTGATCCCCTCCCACTCGACCAGCGGCGGCTGTTAGATATCCTGGAATTCATCGACTTGGTCCGTTCCTCGCCTCAGCCCCGGCTGGTTTTGGTTCGCAACACACACGTGAGCATGTTGGCCCACGAGGTGGATCGTTTCGAGCCGCTGTGGACCGGTTGGGACTATTCGGTCTGGAAGATTCCGTAAGGACAGTGACGAGTGACAAGTGACAAGCAAGAAAGAGTTGTTGCTCGTCACTTGTCACTCATCACTCGTCACTGGATTACTATGTGCGGCATTTGTGGTCTCCTGAACCTGAAACTCGAGCCGGTGGTTGATCGTGAGCGGATCGATCAGATGTCCTCAAGGATCGAGCATCGCGGCCCCGACAGCCATGGCAAATTCGAGCTCCCTTATGTGGCCCTGGCCATCCGGCGGCTGAGCATCATTGACCTTCAGACCGGCGACCAGCCCCTTGCGAACGAGACGGGGGATGTCACCCTCGTCTTCAACGGCGAAATCTATAACTACCGGGAAATCCGCCAGCAACTCTTGCAGCGTGGGCACAAGTTCAGGACTCATTCGGACGGGGAGGTGATCGTTCATCTTTATGAGGAGCGAGGGCCTGACTTCGTCTGCGAACTGAACGGGATGTTTGCCCTGGCGCTGTGGGACAACCGCCAGAAGCAGTTGGTCCTGGCGCGCGACCGGGCTGGAGAGAAGCCGCTCTTCTACTGGCATCGAGATCACACCCTGGTCTTTGCTTCTGAAATCAAGTCGCTGCTGGCCTACCCGGGAATTGGCCGCACCCTCGACAACACCTCTTTAGCCCAGTACTTCCTTTACGGTTATTTCCCCTCGCCACGCACCGTCTTTGCGGAGATCCGGAAACTGCCTGCTGCGCACCGAATGGTTATCCAGGGAGGCAAGATACATATCGACGCCTATTGGCGCCTTCAGGATCATCTTCTGCCGCCGGGGAAGCCAAGAGCTACGCCCAACCAGGAAAAACAGCTCATCGAAGAACTCTCTGAAAAGCTCTACGAAGCCTGCGTTTCCAGGCTGGTCAGCGACGTTCCATTAGGCGTGTTCTTGAGCGGCGGGATCGATTCCTCCACTCTGGTGGCGATCATGAGCGAGTTGACGCCCGGGAACGTGAATAGCTTCTCGGTGGCCTTTGAAGAAAAGTCATTTAACGAGGAGCCTTATGCGGATTTTGTGGCCCGGCATTTTCATACCCAGCACCACGTTATGACGGCGAACGAGCCAAGCATGCGCCAAGCCCTGCAAATTCTGGCGGACCACCTTGACGAACCCCTGGCCGATCCTGCTGCCATCCCCACTTACCTCTTGTCCCGCTTTGCTCGCCAGCACATCAAAGTGGCGCTGAGCGGAGAGGGCAGCGACGAGCTCTTTGGAGGTTACCCGACCTATATTGGCGCCTGGCTGGCTGGCTACTATCTCCGCCTGCCGCGCCTCCTGCGCCACAAATTCTTCGCGCCGCTCAGACGCTTCCTGCCAGTGTCTGCGGGCGCGGTGCCGATCGGCTGGTACCTACAGCAGTTCTTGAATTATGTGGAAAGGGAACCCGCCGAGCGTCACGCGATCTGGTTCGGAATAACAAGTCCCGATGGACTGGATCAACTCTTTTCGCCGGAGTGGAGAGGTCCGCAACCACCCAGCCTGAAGGTCTTCGCGCCGCTCGAGAGGGTACTGGATGGGGCGACTTTTGAAAGCGTCCTGGCGGAAATGCCTTACGTCGATTTCCGGCTCTATCTGGAAGATGATCTCTTGGTGAAGGTCGACCGCGCCAGCATGGCATGTTCCCTTGAAATGAGGACGCCGTTCCTTGATCACCGGCTGATTGAATTCGCGGCTGGCATACCTGGGGACTTGAAAGTCCGTGGCTTCGAACTCAAATACCTTCTTAAGAAAGCCGCCGAGAAATGGTTGCCGCGCAAGATCGTTTACCGCCAGAAGCGTGGATTCTCCGTGCCGATCAGCCGTTGGATGCGGAAGGAACTGCGTCCTTGGTTGGATGAGGCCCTGGGAGAAGAGAGATTAAGGCGCCAAGGGCTGTTCAACGTCCCGTTTGTGCGCCGGCTTCTCAGAGAACATTGGAGCGAGCGGGCTGACTACAGGAAAATACTCTGGGCCCTCTTTTGTTTCCAGCTTTGGTACGATCGGTGGGGAAGAGGTTGAATCGGGAGATCGGGTGATCGGGTGAGCAAGAAACCAGTATCGCGTGATCGGAAGATCGGGACATCGGGAGAACAGAAGCAAACTGGCCGCGCGTTGTTCTTTGTTCACCCGATCACCCGGTCTTCCGATCACCCGATACTCGCGTTTCGCCCCAAGGAATGGTCCATCATTCAACAATACAGGACTCCGCGCCAGGTCCAGGCCTTTCTTCGCGACCTGCCCTATAACTGGGAGAAGGGCGGAGAAACGCTGCGGACTTTTCG
>DLMI01000217.1:0-7512 GCA_002478145.1 Acidobacteria bacterium UBA7540 | reverse complement strand
ACAATTCTCGAGCAGCATGGCTACCCGCCGTTGCTCCTCGACCTCGAATCCCAGGACCAATTGGACCACGTCCTGTTCCTATTCAGGCGGCGGGGACGATGGGGAACAGTAGCCCGCTCCCGTGATGCCGGCTTGCATGGACGCAAGCCACTCTTTCCCACCATCCGGCAATTGGTGATGAGTTACGTGGACCCTTACGTGGACGGGTCCGGACGAATTACAGGCTACGGGGTCGCTGAATTACGCACTTTGGTGAAAGGCGACTGGCGGCTCTCCGAGGAAAGCGTCTGGGAAGTGGAACGCGCCCTCATCAAAATGCCTCATAAGAAGCTCAAGACCTCCGACCGCCGATATGCTGCCATGTTGAAGCAGTATCGCGCCTACCGAGCCAAACATCCCCACGGCCCTGTCACGTTTTACTCCAACAGGCACCTGTGGCTGTGAGGCCAGGATTCAGGAACCAGGATTCGGGATTCAGGAGAAGGGCCGCGTTCTGATTTCTGGAGGGGCGGCGGGCTTTCCGATTAGAAACATCGGGAAAGGTCCCGATCAAGAACATCCCAATCAAAAGCACCGGGACAGGTCGGGACAGGTCAGGATGGATCATTTCGGCATGTTTCCCCCTGAAGGGCAGGGTGATGATTAAAGTAGGACGCGACCCAGAACGAGAATGCGATCCCGGTTTGCATGTCCCTGAATCCCGAATCCTGAATCCTGAATCCTGGCTCCTGGCGCAGGCCCTCACGGTTCGAGCGCCGAGACCAACAGGGAGGCCTTACGCGCCAGGTTAAGCGCGCGTTGGAGGTCTGCGTCATTCAGAGCCCGAGTGGACTGTGCGAAGAATGTGCGCGCATCGTCAAGGGTTTTGCGATCCGCGCCGGATAGTCCCGCTCGGCTGAGTTTGGCAATCCGCTGCCGGACGTCATCCTGCAACCCTTGGATTTGGCGGCGCAGAGCCGCTTCCTGGGCAGAACTCTCGCGCGGCTCCAATGAGGGCACCTGTGAGGGCACCTGGGGAGTAAGCGGCTCGGTCGTTTCAGGAGTGTTTTCAGGGGCCGCGGCCGGTGCTTCCCTCCGCAGCACGTGCCGCCGCCGCGCAGGTTCAGGCTGGGTGGTTGGCTGAGGCGGAGGCGCTAGGGGCTCTTCGGGCGGCGCCGGCTCTTCGATGACCATTGACGGCGCGCCTGCGGCGGAAGCCTGCGTAGCCGCGGGTGGTGGCGAAGGAACGTACACGATTCGCGTGGGGGCTTGCCGCTTCGGGCAACCTCCGATGAATAACGCCAGACTGCACCACAAGAATGGCAAGGCTCTAAGTTTCACGTCACCAGGGATTTTATCATTTTTTGCAATCGCTGGTGCGACGCAGCAGGAGTCCAAGACATGCCGGCCGCTGGGTACCATGCTTCGGGCCATCGACTTGCCACGGACGATGACCTTACCCTTTCTCGGATCGCGCGTTCGATGATATCTTTGTAGCGGTTACTGAACCGCTGGAAGTCATATCCATGGACGTTCTCAAAAAACTTTTTGAGCAGCATTTCCACTCAGCGGTCGGGCGGGTGCAGCCGCTTCAGGGCGAGCTGGGCGGTTCGGGGCGCAAAATCATCCGGCTTGCCAGCGAACAATTCAGCGCCATTGGCATTCTGTATGACGTGCGCGAAGAGAATATCGCCTTCCTCGAATTCTCCAGGCATTTTCGCCGACACGGTCTGCCGGTGCCGGAAATTTATGCTGAAGATTTGAGCCACGGCGCTTATCTCGAAGAAGACCTGGGGGACACGACACTTTTTGAGTTTCTCTCGAAGAATCGTGTCGGGGAGAACATTGCTCCCGAGGCCGTGGAAGCCTATCGCAAAGTTGTTGCCGTGTTGCCACGCTTCCAGATCGAAGCCGGGCGCGATTTGAATTACAAAGTGTGCTATCCGCGCTCGAGCTTCGATCGCCAGTCCATGGCTTGGGATTTGAATTATTTCAAGTACTACTTTCTCCGGCTGGCCACCATCCCCTTCAACGAACAAGCGCTGGAAGACGATTTCGGCCGCTTGACGAAGTTCTTGTTGAGCGCCGACCGCAATTACTTTCTCTATCGGGATTTCCAATCACGCAACGTTATGTTGCGCGACGGCCATCCATTTTTTGTGGATTACCAAGGCGGCCGCCGAGGGGCGCTGCAATATGACATCGCCTCTCTTTTGTACGATGGCAAGGCCGATCTGCCCCCGGAGCTGCGCCAGCAATTGCTCGATCATTATCTCGACACGCTTGCCGGTTTCATCAAGCTCGAGCGCGAAGTGTTCATGCAGCACTACTATGCCTACGTTTACGTCCGCATCATGCAGGCGTTGGGCGCTTATGGCTTTCGCGGCTTCCATGAGCGCAAAGCTCACTTTCTCGAAAGCGTGCCGTACGCGCTGAAAAGCTTGCGCTGGCTGCTTCACAACGTCAAGCTGCCTATCCCGCTGCCCACGCTGCTGGACGCGTTCAGAAGCATGCTGGGCTCAGAGCAATTGCAAAGCCTGGCTTCGGAAGCAGAAAATCTCACGGTGCGAATTCTCAGTTTTTCATTTCACCGAGGCCTGCCTACGGACGAGACCGGGCATGGTGGCGGATTCGTTTTCGATGCCCGTAGCCTCCCGAATCCCGGACGGGAAGAGCGCTTCAAAACTCTCACCGGCAAAGACGCGCCGGTGATCGATTATCTCAATCAGCAAGAGAGTGTGCACCAGTTCCTCGCCAGCGTCATGTCGCTGGTGGAGGCCAGCGTGAGCAATTATCAGCGTCGCGGCTTCAAGAGCTTGATGGTGTCGTTCGGCTGCACCGGCGGCCAGCATCGCGCGGTCTATCTGGCGGAGCAATTGGCGAACCGTTTGCGCGGCAGGAACGGGGTGGAGGTCGTGGTGCGGCATCGCGACTTGGAGGATTTTGGCAAATGAAAGCGATGATTTTGGCCGCCGGTCCCGGTACGCGCTTGCGCCCACTCACCGACGATCGCCCCAAGGCGCTGGTGGAAGTCGCCGGCCGCACGCTGTTAGAGATCACACTTTCCCGCTTGCGCGCCTATGGGATTCGCGAGGTGATTATCAATGTGCATCACTTTGCCGACATGATTCTTGACTATCTGAAAACGAACCATAACTTCGGCATGCGCATCGAAGTCTCGCGCGAGGAGGTTCTGCTCGACACCGGCGGCGGCCTGAAGAAGGCCGCCTATTTTTTCCTCGAGGATTCCAAGCGTTTTGCAGAGCCGTTCATTTTGCACAATGTCGATGTCATCAGCACGATTGATCTCCGCCGCATGGTGCAATTTCACAATGAAAAGCAGGCCCTCGCCACACTGGCGGTGCAAAACCGGGAGACCTCTCGATACCTTATCTTCGACGAGCAGCTCCAGCTTTGCGGCCGCCGATCCGGGCGCGATCAAAACATTGAATTTGTGCGATCTTCACAGCAGGCGCAGGCGCTGGCTTTTTCCGGCATCCACGTTATTTCTCCTCGTCTGTTTCCGATGATGATGGAAGAAGGCGTTTTCTCCATCATCACCTCCTATCTGCATCTCGCCGCCCGCGATGAAAAAATCCTCGCCTTTCGGGCCGATGAATATTATTGGCGTGATCTCGGCAGGCCGGAAAATCTGATGCAAGCCGCTCAGGATTTAAAGCAAAAGGTTCTTCTGTAATAAGCTCACTGCGTCCGTGGTTTAGAAAGAATCCATCGCTGATACCTGCGGCAGGAAAAACAAGAGGCCCTTGGGCGTAGAAGCCGGACCAGTGGTACGGCGGACCCGGACACAACCCGTCATGGAAGGGTGGCCGACGATTCGCCCAGAACCGGTCCAACGCGCGAAGAAGCCGCAGCCATCGAGTCGAGGTGACCGCTTTTACGTGTAGCGCGCAATACGTCCAAGTGAATTGTTTGCGAATGCGTCATCCGCCCACAATCGGCAGCGAGTGCCGATGGAGCTTCCAACTTCCCACAAGCAGACTTCTGGCCGGTTGCACATGATTCACTCCTACGGAGGCCCGTTAGCTGACGTCTGAAGCTGATTTGTTACGAGGTTTCCTCCCGAAGGTTCAACTTCTGAGCATCAGGTTTGAACCGGCCATCGGGATCGGGTCCCCCGCATATTTGGCAGGATTTGCCCGGAGATCTTGCCGCGGCTCTGCAGCCCGGCGAGATCAACAGGTGTTCGATATGCCGATCCCTATTCGTTGCGGAGAGCCACCATGGGATCGACTTTGGCTGCCCGGCGGGCAGGGAGCCAGCAGGCGAACAGCGCGGTGGCAACGAGCATGGCGGGTGCGAGGGTAAAGGCGACGGGATCCACCGGACTGACTTGGTAAAGCATGCCGCTGAACGCACGGCCGATGCCGAGCGCGAGCAGGAAGCCCAGCGCCGCGCCTCCCAGCGTCATGAGCAGGCCTTCGCGGAGGATCATGCGCAGCACTGCGCCCGGCTCAGCACCGAGCGCCGTGCGGATGCCGATCTCGCGCGTGCGCCGGACCACCGCGTAAGCCATGACCCCGTAGACGCCCACGACGGCGAGGACCAACGCCAGACCGCCAAAGAGGGAAACCATGGCGGCGGCTGCCCGGACGATCCAGAGCTGCATGTTGGCGTCGAAGTGTTGGCGGAAGGTTCTCACCGTGAAGACCGGCACGCCGGGCGCGGCGGAGCGAACCTCTCGGCGAAGGACATCAAGCAAGGCAGCGTCACCTCCGGCGGCGCTTGGCGCGGTGCGCACATGGAAGAAGACGTTGCTCCGAAAATCTTGCGCGAAGGGCACGAAAATTTGGCCGCCGACCCCCGACTGGAAAAGTTCCCAGCGCGTAGCGGGCACGATCCCGACAATCTCGACCGATGGGGGGTCCTGGGCGCGTCTGGCGATGTCGTCGCTGACGCCCATGGTGCCGCTCCCTCCGCCGCCGGCCGTGGGAGTGCCGCTTTCGGCCCATTGGATGCGCTGGCCCAGCGCGTCGCCCTCGGGCCAGAGCTTTTTCGCGAGCACTTCGTCGATGATGGCGACGGGCGGGGCGCCTGGCACCTCGGCTTCGATCTTGGTGAACGCGCGGCCGCGCAGCAGCGGCAGACCCATGGTCGCGAAGTAGTCAGCACCGACGCTGCTCCAGCGGACTCTGAAGGCCAAGCCATCGGCGGCGGTAGTGGGGTGAGTGTCGGGGCCGGACTTCGCCCCAGCGCGCTGTACGGGACGGTTCAGGGTGAGGAGACCGAAGGGCACGATGGAAGCGATGCTGGCGGCCTGCACCCCGGGCAGCGCGGCCAGGCGGTCGCAAGCAGCGCGATAAACCTGTAAGCTGCGGGTTTGGTCGTAGCCGCCGAGACTGGCGTCGGCCTCGATGAGAATGGTGGAATCGGCTTTAAAGCCGGTTTCGACGCTGCCGGCCTTGAGCGCACCACGGATGAAGAGTCCGGCGGCGGTGAGCAGGCCGAGCGAGAGAGCGATTTGCGCCACGACGAGGGGATTGCGCGGGAGCCAGCGGTGGCGGCGCGGAGCGGAATCCTCGCCCGCCTGCTCCTTAAGATCGGTGACCAGGTCGGCGCGCGTGAGCTTGAGCGCGGGTCCCAGGGCGAAGAATAGCGTGGCGAGGGCGCAGAAGCCGAGGGTGGCCACGAAGACGGCGGGATCAGCGCCGCCGCGGAGAAATACGGCCACCGGCATGCGAGCGCCCAGGGAGGCCGCCAGCAGACCGGAGGACAGAAGACCGATCAGGAAGCCGCCGGCGCCGCCCGCGAGGGAAAGCACCAGGCCCTCGGTCAGGAGTTGCCGGATGATGCGATTGCGGCCGCCCCCTAGCGCCAGGCGAATGGCAATCTCCTTGCGGCGCGCCAAGCCCCGGGCGAGCAGTACGCTCGCAAGATTGAGGCAGGCGACGAAGAGCACGATGGCGGCCAAGGCAAACAGCATGAGGCCGATCACGGTCAGACCGCTCTCGTCGGTAGGGCTTCCCCCCGTGTCCAAACGGGGCAGGGGGCGGATGATGAAAGTCTGATCCTTCTGCTCAACCGGCAGGGCCCTTTCGAGATTGGTGGCGACGGACTGGAGGGCAGCCCCTGCGGCCACGGCGGTGACGCCGGGCTTGAGGCGTCCGACAAGGAGGAGAGCATAGCCATCGCGCCGTTCGAGGGTGCGCTTGGCCTGGGCTTCGAAATCGTTCGTGAGCAGGTCGTAATCCCCGAGGGGGAAATAGAGCTCGGGCCCGAAGATCATCATCGTTCCGGTGAAATGCTCCGGCGTGATGCCGACCACCGTGAACGAGCGCTCGTTGACCCGGATGGCCTTGCCGACGAGTTGAGGGTCGAAGCCCGTCTTCTTCCAGTAAACATGGCTGGCGATGACGACGGGGGCGGCGCTGCCGGGGGTTTCTTCCTCGGGGAGGAACGCGCGGCCCCGCAGCAGCGGAACTTCGAGCGTGCGGAAGTAGTTCGAGCTGACGAGAGCAACGAACGTGCGCCGGGAGGTTTCGCCCTCGCCGAGGCTGACCATCGCCATGTTGTGAGCCAGCACGCCGGAAAAGACAGCTCTCGCCGCACTCCGTTCGCGGATGTCGGTGTAGGTGGGATAGGAGAACGAGCGGAAGTTGCTGGGGTGTCTCTTGTCCTGCGTGTAGAACTGGACGACTTGCGCCTCGTGGGGGTAGGGCCGCGGGCTGAAAATGAAGTCGTGGACAATGCTGAAGATGGCGGTGTTGGCCCCGATGCCCAGCGACAGCGTCAGCACAGCCACGGCAGTGAAGCCGGGCGACTTGGCCAGAGTACGGAATGCAAAACGGACGTCCTTGGCAAAGTCCTCCAGAAAGCGCCCAGCCCGTATGGCGCGGACCTCCTCCTTGACTTGCTCCACGCCGCCGAGTTCAATGAGCGCCTGCCGACGGGCTGCTGATCGCGAATACCCATCCTTCATCTTCTCCTCCGTCAGAACTTCCACAGAAGACCGGAGTTCGTCGTCCAATGCCTGCTCAACTGTGTGCTTGCGCAAGAGGTTCCGGAACAAACTCAGTATTCGCGTTGACATGATGCCTCCCATCCGGACTCAGGTGGATTGAACGGCCGCCGTCATGATCTTGACCACCTGGTTCCAATCCCGCTCTTCGACCTTGAGTTGTGTACGCCCAGATGAAGTCAGCCTGTAGTATTTGGCCCGACGATTATTTTCTGACGTGCGCCACTCGGCTTCCACCCATCCCCTCTCCTCCATGCGGTGCAAAGAGGGGAAGAGCGAACCGAAACTCACCTGAAAGGCTCCCTTGGTGATTTGCGTGACGCGTCGGGAGACGCCAACTCCATGCAAAGGTTCCAAGGACAGCGCTTTCAATACCAGCAGGTCGCGAGTTCCACGTAGAAGATCGGCTCTTTTTTCACCCATGGTCACCTCTTATCGGAATACGATAGCAGTCGCCCAAGAGTTCCAAAGAATTTCGAAAACGCCCCTCTGGGCCCGACAAGAGTTCCTCACACCGGCGCGTCACTTGGACGTATAGTCGGAAATAACCGGCC
>DLMI01000121.1 GCA_002478145.1 Acidobacteria bacterium UBA7540 | reverse complement strand
CATCAACTGCCGGAGCTCCTCAAGGGTCGGCGTTGTGGCGAATCTCGACCCTGCGGGAATGGGTGCGACCGCTTGTCTGCTTCCTGCGTCACGGCCTACGGCGCCGGTCCCTAGCACAATGTAGAACCTGGTATTGCCAGGGACGGTCACCACGATGTTCTGATTGAACGCCAACTCATTCAACTCTTCATCGCCTGCGACCCCAACCTTGTTCGCGACCCGTTCCCGGAGCAGCGCACTCTCAGAAAGCGGGCCGTAGAATCCGCTACTGCCCCCATTTCCGACAAGGTAAGCGGCGACAGTGCCAAGACCTGTGAATGTCCGTACCAGGAATTTGGTCCCTGTCTTCTTTCCGGATACGGACCCCTTAAGCGGTCGAAACGTCAGATCCATAGCTACGCCATCTAGCCTCTGCGTGGTTCCGTCCGGCATTTCCAGCCTGTCGAACCTGATATCGACGTTCCCCGAGCGGTCCGCTTGACGCAACTGGCCGATCGCTTTTGCTCCCGCCGGCACCACAATCTCACCTTCCCGCTCGAAGTTGTACTCGATCACCGCGACAACCGGTTCTTTCACGCCCGTACTGACCGCCGATTCCAACCGCGCTACGAGGCGGGTGCCAGGAGGCAGCAGAGTGACGAAATCGCTCTGTTCGAGGACGGCCGGCCTCATCGGGGCGCCTCCGGCAACACCAGTATCTGCCCCTCGCACAAACACCAGCGACGGCTTACGGAGAGCGGCCTCAGGGGATTCGTCAGGTGAGGGAGGCTGCTGTGGGCGTTGATAGCCTGGCTCCTGCGGCAGGGTGGAATCGAAATCAATCTTATTCAGCGCATACTGCGGAGTTGTTTGTTGCGCGGTGGGGGCCTTTGGCCGACCCGGTCGCGCCGTTCGCCCGATCATCTCGGGTGTCACGTCGCCCCTATTCACTGCCTCGTCGCCGCTTACCTCGGCGTTCAACATGGGCGTTACAGATCCGCTTTGGCCACTCTCCTGGCCCGGCGTTATCCTGCGCCCCAGGTCCGGCGCTCCTGCCTGTCCCACTGTTCTCTTTGCCTTTTGAGGCGAAGAGAATATGCCCAGGAACAGCAGGAGCATAGCAACGGCCGCACCACCCAGCACCACGAGCGACTTGCTTTTGTCCTTGCTGAGCTCGCGGCGTGTGGTTCTGGGCTGCTGGGTCTGCCGCGCCTTGTCAAACGCTTGGCGGATGATTTCGCGCCATTGAATCCCGCGCTTTCCATCCGCCGCTTTCGGTTCCGCGGCTTCCTCCAGATCGGCTCGTGACTCCGCTGGCGTCGTGTGCAGCGTGTTATTTTCTTGTGACGGGCTTTCCATGCGTAGAATCCTCCTTCAATGTGTTGATGCCAAAACCGATGGGCGCCAAGGCAGGGTGATCCACGGCCCCCGTCTCGGCAATTTGCAAGAAAAGCGTCTCGTTAGATTGTTTGTAGGGGGGACGATCGAAGACCACCACCCCATCTGCGCGCTCACCAGGCGCCAAACGGCGCTTGCTCAAGCGAAAACTCAGCACAGGAAGCTGTTCGGATGTTGTCCAGCGAGACCGCCGAATGATCTTCCCTGACTTGACCTTGCCTCCAAGCTGGACTTGTGGCGGCATGATCAGGATGCTGCGGCCAGTTGGATTGAGGGCAGAGAAGAGCACGATGACCCGCTCTCCGCCATCTACTACCTCGCCCACGCCGGCGCGCACTCGGTCTCCGGTGGCCGTTTCCGCCGGCACATGTTCGCCGTAGAGAGGTGGCAATGGAGACCGTTCCTGCCGGGTAAGAAGCTCATCCAACCCCGCCGGTGCGGGGTCATCCGGTGGGTCTGGTGTGACGGAGGACGCTTGCTTGACATCCGTCGCCGCCCTGCCTGTGCTTGCTGTCTCAAGAGCTGGGGGCACGGCAGTCGCTCCGGGCGATCCTATTTCCACAGTTTTCGCTACCAGCGCAGAGGGGTAATCTGGCTCGATTAGAAAGCCTTTGGCAGGTTTGTAATTGAGCAGAAGGTCCACGTTTTCGGGGTCGTTTGATTTTTGTTCCCCTCGGCTCACCAGCAGCAAACTTGCCTCGCGCCCGTGAGTCGTTGAAATCAGCAGATTGGTCTCCGCCGCCTTCTCTGTAAGGGCCTTGACAAACACCAGTTGTGGTTCCCGGTCCGAGTGCTCGACTTTGAATAATGTCGGGTCGCCAACGACTACTGAATTCACAGTCTCCGGCATGCGGATCGCCGTCACAAAGTGGGCGGCGACTTCGACTACCGCGACCTTCCCGTCCATTTCAAGTTTGGTCAACACCCGCGGCTTGACCTCGGGAACCTGCGCCATTGCCGACCGGAAAACGAACAAGATGCAGATTACGAAGGCCTTACTAAACGTACTCATTGGTCACCTCGTTTCCTTTCGCCGACCCCCGGTGCGGTCACCTCTCGCATCCTCTCAAGCCTTTTCGTGCGATAGAGACGAGCCACACGGTTAACGTAGCTATAAACATCCGGTGAAGAGTATTCGAGTCCCCTCGCGAGGATCGTACACTCTCCGGCGTAATAAGCTGCTGTCACCAGTCTTAGGTCGCCTCTGAAAAGGTGCATTAGCCAAGCCAGATATTTAACGCCCGCGCGAACGTTCTCCTCGATCTGAAATGGATTCCGCACCCCAAGTCTCACGGCGGTCGCCGGCATCAACTGCATCAAGCCTGCGGCGCCTTTTGGCGAAACCGCATAAGGCTGCCAATCCGACTCCACTTCGATCACGGCCTCCACCAACTCGACCGGAACTTGGTAGACATTCGCGTAATACTCGACACAACGAGCCGAATAATCGCGCAACGGAGGAGGCTCGGCTCCCAGCGCCACACCCATGAAGCAAAACAAGGCGATCAACGCCCTGCATCCCGTCTTCATACGGCCACCTTCGTCAATTCGTCACGATATCTTTTCGAGTCCGCGACCAAGCCATCGAATCCGGCGCGCAGCAGCAGACGCTTCCGGTCGGCCTCAGTTTTGGCCAGAAGAGCAAGCAGTACATCCCGTTGCTCGGGTTCTATCTCACTTACGCCCATGATCTCGAGAGCCCTCGCCAGATCGAGCATTTCTGCAATGGACGGCGGTTTTTCGAGACTCCATCCGCGCAACGCCCGCGCCAGACCGGCCAGTTGTCCCCGTAAGGCGGGGTCCATATCTGTGCTGTGCACGGCGAGGATCTCCGCCTCCCGTTCCACGGTCGGGTACTCCACGCGTAAATAAAAACAACGTCTTCGCAGGGGATCACCGAGCCGGCGTTCTTCATTCGAGCTCAGAACCACAAAAGGAACCGTTTCCGCCTTGATGGTCCCTAACTTTGGAACTGTCACTTGCCAGGCGCTCAAGATCTCCAGCAGCAATGCTTCAAACTCGTGGTCCACCTTGTCGAGTTCGTCCACCAGCAGCACGCATGGTCGGTCCCGGCAAAGCAAAGCCCGCAGCAGGGGACCTTCAGCGAAGAAATCGAGCGAATGCAGGCGCTTGCGAATAGAGTCCCAGTCGCTGCTGAATTGATTTCCTTGAGTTTCGAGGAAGAGCTTCTGCAAGGCCTCATCGAACTTACCGATAGCCTTATCATCGGTGATGCCTTCGTAACACTGGAGACGCTCCACGAACGTGCCGGCCGCCTCAGCCACTGCGTATGCCAGTTGTGTCTTGCCGCAGCCGGGCGGCCCCTCGACAAGCAGCGGCTTCTGCATGCGAGCAGCGAGATACACCACTTCCAGGGTCACGTCGTCGATAACGTATTTGGCCTCGTGCAGCTTGCCGGAGAGCTCCTCCCTTGATCGAAACACGTCCACCGCCTCCCGAAGCACACGATACACTGCAATTTTCTTGGAACGGGCCATTTGAAGTCGGCACGCAATACCCACCTCATTCGCAAAGAGGCAGGAAAGGTAAGCAGCGCACGCTTTTGGGCGAGGGAAGCCGACTTCAAGAATTATTTTTGCGGGTCGACGATTGTGAGAACCAGGAGGGAATCGAGCGGCTCAAGCGGGCATTGGCCCGCCATGGGCCGGCTCGAACAAAGCAAGGTAAGGAGCGTAGCGGAAGCGCCGGTTGCGTTGAAAGCCGGTGACCTCTTCAAGTAAACCGAGTTTCATGAATCGGTTGACCACCTTGTTCGCGGTGACGTAGACGCAGTTCAGACGCTGCTCGACCATGCGAATAGTAACGATCGGTTGCTCAAACAAGTATTCAAGCAAGAGCAAGTCGTAGTGCGTAGCCGTCACCTCTTCTCGCGAGTGCCCCGCCAATGCTCTCCGGCGGCGCGACTGGAGCGAGTCGGGCGCCGCAGTCGTCGGCTTTTCCGGCAGCAGCTTTTCGCTGAGCACCCGGCGATGCTCCTCCCTTAGCCGCACAATGTTTCGCGCTGTCTCCGTAGCCTTTTGGCTGACCTCAAAAACACCGCGGACAAAGAACTTCAGCCAGCCTTCCCAGTCACCGTCGTTGCGAATGGCCATCAGCCGGTCGTAGTACTCGGCGCGATGCTGTTTCAGGTAGTGGCTCAAATAAAGCAGGGGTCGTCCCAACGCCTGTCTATGGCAGAGAAGAAAGGTGATGAGGAGGCGTCCGACTCTGCCATTGCCATCAAGAAACGGGTGGATGGTCTCAAACTGCGCGTGAGCTAGCCCACATTGGATGAGCAATGGGAGTGAGTTGTCGTGGAGAAACTTCTCCGTATTATCCAGCGCCTCGTGCATTTCGTGGACAGGAGGAGGCACGAAGGTCGCGGCACTGAGTGTGCATCCCTGTGGGCCAATCCAGTTCTGACTGGTACGAAACTCGCCTGGGGTACGGTGCGAGCCACGGACCCCTTCGAGCAACTTGCCATGGATTTCGCGGATTAGCCGTAGGCTCAAGGGCAGGGTCTTCAGGCGTTCCAGGCCGTAATTCATAGCGCGCACGTAGTTGACGACTTCCTGGATGTCTTTCGGGAATTCCCGCCCCTTCGCATCCACTTCAAATTGGAGAACGTCTTCAAGGGTGCTTTGGGTGCCCTCGATTTGCGAACTCAGCACTGCCTCCTGCCGGACATACATGGAGACGAAGAGGTCAGGATTCGGGAGAACGGTCGCGACTCCGTCCAGTCGGCCCAGGGCTCGATCTGCTTCCGACGTGAGCCGGCCCAATTCCACATCGATTTCGATGGGTGGGTCAGGCGGCAACGGAGCAGGGATGAAGGCCTGGTAACCGGTTGCTTGTTTTACATAAGTTCCAGCACGCATAACATGCAGACAGTGTTTCGCTGCTCATTTTACAGCACGAATCTAAGCAGCCAACTCCACCAGCCTTATTTTACAATGTCGGCATATGGTAAAACAAGACCATCAAACGGGCAGATATCTTTCATGGGATAAAATAAGCGCGATAGCGCAGGTGCACATCGGAACAGTTGGAAGGCTCCGAAATTCTGGGCAAAGCCGACGAAGAAGGAGCGGTTCCGAAGGCAGAGGGATGAGATCGAAGAACCCGTGGCGGGACATGAGGAGCATGGCCGACCGCCGTTTGGCCGTGGGGGCCCACCCTCGCCGCTGCCTACTTGAGGCTCGGGCTTGCGTAGCATCCAAGGAGGCAATACACAATTTTTTTCACCGGTCGACAAATGTGAGAACCACCTGCCAGAGCGTCTTCGCGCGCCCTAATGCTCCGGCAATGGGTAGTATTCAAAGCTCTATCGTCCTGTTCGCCCAGTGCCCAAACTACTCTCGAGCCTGTAGCAGGGGCGCTCGTTTGACTGCCTTTACATCTTCCCTTACAACCAAGCCATGATAGACACCGCGCTGCGAGCCGAGCTAAAGAATGCCCTCGTCAAACAGGAACTTTCCGGTGGAGGCTGGAGCTATTGTTCCTCGACAAGTCAGGGCGCGCTCGAACCGACGTGTCTTGCTATGCTGGCTCTGCGATGGGATTCCAATCTTGCCCGCGCACTCGGCCTTGAGTTTTTGCTCGGAATGCAGAATCCAAACGGAAGCTGGCCGGCGTTCAGCGGCGACGACTCTGAGGGTTCAGGTCTGACGGCCTTGGCCGTGATCGCGCTCATCAACAACGGCGAGATGGCACTTCAAACAGAGCGCGGAGTCGAATGGCTGCTGAGATTGAAAGGAAGAGAATCACACTGGCTTTGGAGATGGAAGTTTGCGACCACGGATACTCACGTCCGCTTTGACCCCAACAAGTTCGGCTGGCCGTGGCAGCCTGGAACTTGCAGTTGGGTCATTCCCACAGCCCTGTCAATGATTGCACTGAAGCAGGCATTCGTTTGCTGTAAGCCAGACCGCGTCAACTTCCGAATCCGCCGTGGCGAAGAGATGTTGCTGGATCGCGCTTGCCCTACCGGAGGCTGGAATGCTGGAAACGGTGTGGTTTACGGAGTTCCTCTGGCACCACATCTGGATGCCACAGCCATCGCCTTGCTCGCCCTGGGCGGAGAACAGAGCAACGGCGCCATAGCCTCCGGTCTTGATTGGCTTGAGCGCAGGACGGGGACCTGCTCCGCGCCTTGGAGCTTGGCCTGGTCCATCCTGGCTCTTGATGCCTACGGCCGGCCCGTCGAGGGTTTGCTTGCTCGCCTCTGTGCTCTCAGCGATAAAGGCTTCCTCGCGGATTCTGCCACCCTGGCCGCTGTGATCCTGGCCATTGATTGCCTGGTCGAAGGCAACGTTTTCAAGGTGATCGCATGACAAGAAGAAGCTTGTTAGCCGGTTCTGTCGGACTTGTAGCGGGAGCCGCGACTGCGGCTCCCTTTTTCCTTCCCAAATACAACCGAGTCCGGCGACCCGCCCGTTCACGCGTCGCCATCGTGCGTGCGGACGAGTATTCGGAACGGCTTGAATGGACCTTGATGAGTGCTCTTCGGTTATTTGATCTCAATATCGGTGGAAAGTCAGTCCTGCTAAAGCCAAATATTGTGGACTTCGTATCGGGCGTCGATATCAATTCCCATCCCGTTCTGGTCACTGCCGCCGCGGAGTGCTTCAGGCGGCTTGGTGCTCTCTCTGTCACCGTGGCTGAAGGCCCGGGGCACCAGAGGGACACGCAACTTGTACTTTTTGAAAGTCGGTTCCAAGACGATCTCACCAAACAGCATATTCCCTTTATTGATCTGAACCGCGATGAGTTGGCCAAGATCAAGTTGTGTGCAAACTACACTGCCCTGGGCCATCTTTTTCTCCCACGCACAGTGCTCAGCCATGACTTCGTCGTTTCCATGCCTAAGGTGAAAACCCATCACTGGTCGGGTGTCACGCTAAGCATGAAGAACATGTTTGGCGTTGTCCCAGGCACAAAGTACGGCTGGCCCAAGAACATCCTGCACTGGAGCGGAATCCAGCAGAGTATCCTCGACATCTGCGCGACGGTGCCGATTCATTTCGTCATCGCTGATGGCATCGCGGCAATGGAAGGAAACGGTCCTCTTGCCGGGACCTCCCGGCCGCTCCACAGCATTGTGCTTTCAGATGATCCTGTAGCCGCGGATGCAACGTGCGCGAGGCTCATGGGATTCAAGCCCGAAAGGATTCCCCACATCCGTGAAGCTGCGAAATTCCTGGGCAACGCCTCAACGAAATTGATCGATCAGGCTTGGAGGCACATCACAACCAGCGTCCCACAGACTGATCGAGGACATTCGCAACCGAGCCAAGCATCCCGATGTGGTCGTCAAGAACGTCAAAATCTCGACCGTCGCAGTTAACGCTCAAGGGGCGCATCAGCAATTGGGGCTGACCATCGAATGGACACTTGCAAATATCGGTCGAATCAAGGCGAACAATTGCTGCGTGGTCACCACCGGCGACTACGGTTCCTTCTCGACCGAAAGGGGGGTTACCCAGACAGTCCAGGCTCGATCCACCCACTGGCGCACTTGGTTTTGGGAACTGCAGTACCCGATCTATCCTGAAATGGAAACAAGCTTCAATGTTATGTGTTACGTGACCACCCGGATGTGGCAGCCAGCCGGGGGCAAGAGGGAAGACTTTGTGCAACCACCAGCGCCAGGTATCGCTGAACAGTGCATTGAGGCAATCGTAATTTCCTGGAAGTTGTTTGCTGACAGTGCCCCACCGAAGTCCGGCAGACGGACTCTAGGGGAAATGGGAGTTAGAACCGTCAGTTGGCTTCCTAGAAGGTAACGCATTCCAGTGGTGGAGAAGAGTTAAATGCGTGTTGGAGCCTCAACAATTTGCCGTTCGGTGGCTTACCTTGCGGTTATCCTGGCGACACCGCAAGGGGCTTTCGCCTGGGGTCGTGAAGGCCATCAAATCATAGTGATTCTGGCGGAGCATTACATGCGCCCGGAGACGGCAACTCACATGCGGGAGCTGCTCAGTCCCGAGAGCCCCGAAGAAGCCTCAGTGTGGGCTGACGAGTACCGCAAGGACCGCCGCGAGACTGGCCCATGGCATTACATCGACATCCCCCTTGCGGATTCCAAGATCGACTTGGCCCGCGAGTGCCCTAACGGTGATTGCGTAATCGTCAAGACGGAACAATTCCTCACCGTCCTGAAAGACCCGAACGCCGACAAAGACGCCAAGGCGCAGGCCCTGAAATTCGTGATTCATTTCGTCGGCGACTTGCACCAGCCGTTGCATGATGAAGACAATGGCGACAAGGGCGGCAACACGCGCCAGGTGATGTTTGACGGTCATCCCGATAATCTTCATTGGGTGTGGGACACGGGCCTGCTTCAACACACCAACCGCAACCCAGCGGCATTCGCGGCGGAGTTGGAGAACCGAATAACACCCCGGGACCAGGCTGAATGGCAGAAAGGGAGCATCGAGGATTGGGTGATGGAAGGGCACCGGCTGGCTCAAACGGTTGCTTACGGAAATCTCAGCAACGACAATCCAGCCCCGATTACTCCCGCGTATGAGCAACAAGCGAACGCGGTGATCGAACTTCAGTTGGAGAAGGCCGGAGTCAGGCTGGCATACCTGTTGGATGCCAATCTGATGCTCAAGCCAGATGGGCAAAACCCCGAGTCCAAGGCTCAAACAGCCGCCACACGGGGTAATCCCGATGTAAGAGTTTGGGTCAACACGAACTCCGGGACTTACCATTGCCCCGGGACGCGGTGGTACGGGAAGACAAAGGAAGGCGAGTACATGACGCAAGAAGAAGCCCAGGACAAGGGCTACCACGCGGCCGCTAACCGCCCATGCGACGGGCACATCAGTCTGTGAGGGAATAGCGGGGATTTACCAATTCGTGCCTTTGAAGGCTGCCAACTTCCACGAATCCCCCTCTTGAATCCAATACAGGATCGCTGTCTCCCGCAGCAGACCAGCTCCCTTGGTGGAGTAGAGAACGATGTACAGTTTGTTTTTGTAAGCTTGGCTCAAATGCCAAAGGTAGTTTGCGATGGGGTCGTTTCCCGAAGGCTTGGCGGCAGGAAGCACGGTACCTTTCGGCAACTGATCTGGTGCGCAGATGGCAAACTCAAGGGATGTCATACAGT
>DLMI01000151.1:2259-4638 GCA_002478145.1 Acidobacteria bacterium UBA7540 | reverse complement strand
TTCCCCAGCAGCCGCACGAAAACCATAGTGGTGGAGGCTTCCCGTCCTTCAGTGCCTTTGTAGAATTCTTCGAAGTACGATTCGGGCACCGGCTTCAGCGGCGTGGCGCGAACTTTACGCGTCGGCATATAACCGCCGAGCTGTTGCCGCCGCGCCTGCATGTATTTGATCTCGGCGCTGTCATCGGAGGGCCGGTAGAATGGCGCATTCTGCAGTTGGTCGTCGGGAATCGGAATTCCAAAACGCGAGCGGAACATCTCCAGCTCTTCTTCATTCAGCTTCTTTTGCTGGTGCGTGATGTTCTTGCCTTCGCCCGCTTCGCCCAGGCCGTAGCCTTTTATGGTCTTGGCCAGAATAATCGTCGGAGATCCGGCGTGGTCCACCGCCGCCCGGTATGCGGCATGCACCTTGATCGGATCGTGCCCGCCGAGCCGCATCCGCGCTAATTGCTCGTCGGAAAGATGCTCCACCATTTTCAGAAGCCGCGGATCTGTGCCGAACAAATTCTGGCGGAAATAGGCTCCGCTCTCCACAAAATATTTCTGATACTGGCCGTCGCTGATTTCTCCTAGACGCCTCACCAGCAGTCCATCGCGGTCAGCGCGAATCAGGCTGTCCCAATCCGAGCCCCAAATGCATTTGATGACGTTCCATCCCGCGCCGCGGAAGATGGCCTCGAGCTCCTGAATGATTTTTCCATTACCGCGTACGGGTCCATCGAGGCGCTGCAGGTTGCAGTTCACCACGAAAATCAGGTTATCCAGATTTTCGCGTGAAGCCAGCGTGATCGAGCCGAGCGCTTCCGGTTCGTCCATTTCGCCGTCGCCCAAGAATGCCCACACCTTGCCCCCGGTCGACTGCTTCAGCCCACGATTCTCCAGGTAGCGGATAAAGCGCGCGTGGTAGATCGCCTGGATCGGTCCCAATCCCATCGAGACCGTGGGAAACTCCCAGAAATTTGGCATGAGCCACGGGTGCGGATACGAACTCAACCCGCCGCCCGGCTTCAGTTCACGGCGGAAGTTTTCCAGCTTTTCTTTCGGGATACGCCCTTCAAGATAGGCGCGAGCGTAAATACCGGGCGCGGCGTGGCCCTGAAAATAAACGAAGTCGCGATCGCCGCTTTCAGTTTGGGCCTGGAAAAAATGATTGAAAGCAACTTCGTACAAAGTTGCTGCCGAAGCGAACGTCGAGATGTGACCGCCAATCCCTTCCTGGATTTTGTTGGCACGTACCACCATGGCCAGAGCGTTCCAGCGCACCAGGCTCTTGATGCGCCGTTCCATCTCCTGACTGCCGGGGAACGGCGCTTGTTGCTGGGATGGAATCGTATTCTGGTAAGGGGTGGTCGCTGAAAAGGGAAGATTCACTCCAGCGGCGCGCCGCGCGTGCAGTGCCAGTTGTTGCAGCAGTCGTCCCGCGCGCACGGGACCACCCTTGGACAACACATAGTCCAGCGAGTCAACCCACTCTCGTGTTTCCAATACCTCTTGACCGTCAGTTTCCGTCTGAGCCACGTCTGATCTCTCCGTCTGATTATGCCGAATTACTCATGATATTCAATTATGCGGAATCTTGCTGGGCGAAGGTTGATGGCGAAACGTTCTACAATGCTGAACGTCAGGATGAATGTAGGAGCCAGCGTTTCCCGAGTTTCAATGCAAGCTGCCTTCGGAGGCCCTCAATGGTGAAGATTGTGCTGCTCGTGCTGCTCGTTGTAGTCGTTATATTCCTTGTTCCGCGCCTGTTATCCAGTTCGCGCGCCGCTACTCCCGCACCGGGAAGCACTGCGCCCGACTTCACATTGGCCTCGCAGGAAGGTACTTCCGTCAGCCTGAAGGATTATCGCGGGAAATGGGTGGTCCTCTATTTTTATCCCAAGGATCAGACTCCCGGCTGTACGCGCGAGGCCCACAACTTTCAGATGGATCAGTCCAAGTATAATCAGCGCAACTCCGTGGTTTTGGGTGTAAGCGTGGATAGCGTGGACTCGCACAAGAAGTTCTGCGCGAAAGAAGGTTTGAATTTCAAGCTGTTAGCAGACAGCGATGGCACAGTGAGCAAGGAGTACGGCTCGCTCACCAATCTGGGGGTAGCAAAGTTTGCCGCGCGGCATACGTTCCTGATCGATCCTGCCGGCAAGGTTGCAAGAGCATATACCAACGTTGACCCCGGCCGGCACAGTGACGATGTTTTGGCTGCGCTTGATCAGTTGCAGAAGGAATAGTTGTGTCTGTCCTTCATCCTTGCGGATGGCAAGAGCCTTAAGTTTTGAGCTAAGAGACCCCCCGGCCGCTTTGGTGTCACTCGTCGCAGCGTAAACTATTGAAATGGCAACAGCGGCGCGGCAACCGGAGGTGAGGCCTTCCAGGGACCGGC
>DLMI01000151.1:0-2128 GCA_002478145.1 Acidobacteria bacterium UBA7540 | reverse complement strand
TCCCATCCTTCTCTTTCAACACCTGGCCGAGACTTATGGAGATATCGCACACTACAAGATCGGTCCTCACCACATTGTTTTTCTGAACCATCCTGAGTACATCCGGGAGGTGCTGGTAGTGCAAAACGACAACTTCATCAAAGAACGCACGGTGCAGCGCACCAGGATGTTGCTTGGCGAAGGCATGATCACTAGTGAAGGGGCGGTGCACCGCGCCCAGCGACTGGCCGCGCAACCTGCATTCCACCGGCAACGCATTGGCGAATATGCCGCCATCATGGTGGAAGAGGCGGGGCGCATCCGTGATTCGTGGCGTGCGGGTGAACGGCGCGATATCGCCGCCGATATGATGCATTTGACTCTCAATGTGGTGGCGCGCACCCTGTTCGCAACTGACTTGCGCGAGGAAGTTTATGAGCTTGCGGCGGCGATCAACCGCATCATGGGTCTCTACAATTTTCTGGTGATGCTGCCCGCAGCGGAATGGCTGGTGCACCTGCGTCCTCCGGGTTTGGCCGCATTCGTGAGAGCGCGCAAACGAATCGACGCCGTGGTCTATCGGATGATCGAGGCGCACCAGCGAAGCGGTCTCGATCGGGGAAGCCTGCTGGATCTCATGCTCGCGGCCTCGCCCGCAAACGACGAGGCGTCGCGACAGTCTTTGCGGGATCAGGTCATCACCGTCTTTCTCGCAGGCTACGAGACCGTTGCTAATGCGCTGTCGTGGACGTGGTATCTTCTCTCGCAGAATCCCGACAGCGAGGCTAAGTTTCACAATGAGGTCGACGAAGTACTTGAGGGCAGGCTTTCTGTTGCCGAGGATGTTCCGTGCCTGCGTTACACCGAAAACGTTATGGCGGAGTCGCTGCGACTGTATCCGCCGGCGTGGGCGATGGGCCGCTATGCCCGCAACGACTTCGCTCTCGGCGACTATTTTCTTCCGGCGCGAACTACCGTGCTGATCAGCCAGTTCGTCACCCACCGCGACCCGCGGTATTTTCCCGATCCTCTGCGCTTCGATCCCGATCGGTTCACTGCGGAAGGCAAAGCCAAGCGTACGAAATTCACCTACTTCCCGTTTGGTGCGGGCGTACGGCAATGCATCGGGGAATCGTTTGCCTGGATGGAAGGCGTGCTGATTCTGGCCACGCTGGCGCAGAAATGGAAACTACGATTGGTTCCGGGTCATCGCGTTGAGCCGCAGCCACTCATTACGCTCCGTCCGAAATGTGGCATGCTCATGCGAATCGAACCGCGTTGAGATGGTTCATTTTTGTTCCGTTGGTTTTTTCGCATCCGTCAGGTACATATCCGCGATGTGCTCGGCGATCTTGCCTGGCTTAGCCTCCGCCAGATTCGTCAACACGACGACCGTCAACTGATCGTCCACATAGCGAGCGATGGTGGTCTTGAATCCCTGCCACGCGCCATCGTGGCTGATCACGCGGTGTCCCTGCCTCTCGCCGATGAACCAGCCAAAGCCGTAACCGTCTTTGTTTGATTGGCCGTTCTTCAATTTCGCGGGTGTCCACATCTGGTTGAGGCTCGAGCGCTTCAGGAGTTTCTCGGTGTATAACGCCGCGTCCCACTTCGACAGATCGAGAATAGAAAAGTAAAGGCTCCCATCGGCCGTTGTGTTGACCATCGGCGCGACCCAGTCCTGATTTTTCAGATCACCCTTCACCAGTCGGTACCCGGAGGCGCGATTGGGAACGATATCGGCTTCGCTGATGATTCGCGTCGTCTGCATTCCAAGCGGCTGGAAAATTCGCTGCTGCAGAAAGTCACCGTAGAATTCTCCAGTGACGCGGTGAATCAAAATTCCCAGCGTCAGGAATCCCAGATTACTGTATTCCCACTTCGTGCCGGGAGGGTATGCCAGCGGAATGCCCTCCACCAGCTTCAGTAGTTCGGCTTCCGTCCAATCTTTGCGAAAATCGAACTTCTCGGGATAGTCGCCGAAGCCGGCAGTGTGGCTCAGCAACTCCCTTACCGTCACTTCTTTCCAGCTGGCCGGAGCGTCCGCGAAATATTTTGTAAGCGGATCGTCAAGACCCACCTTGTCCTCCTCGACCAGCATCATTACTGCGGTCGCGGTGAATTGCTTGCCCACTGATCCCGACTGGAA
>DLMI01000172.1 GCA_002478145.1 Acidobacteria bacterium UBA7540 | reverse complement strand
AACGCCCAGGAGGCAAGCGTCGCCGAATTCCTCGAGACCTACAAACCGGCCCCGAGCGTGGGCGCCGGAAGCCCTTACAAGTAGGCGGCCAGTAGAACCCTAGTCAAGAGTTGGATCCCCCTCTCCCCATTCTGGTCTTTACCCATATCTGGGCTGGACACAGGGGGCAGAAGACAGCGGTGGAACCGCTGTGTCCAGCGAGAGATGTGGGACACGCTCAGCTTGGGGGAGAGGGAACAGGGGGTGAGGGGGTTCAAGGGAATCGCTCTTGTGGAGAATTAAGTGTGACTTGACACTAGCGACGTCCATCCGCCCCCACTGAGTAAAGTGGCATCCCAAGTCACCATGAGGGAAACAGGTTGACCCTCATTGGCGGCCTTGGACAGCGCCTATAATCACCAAGCTTGATAGCGCCTGGAAGACGCCCTTCCACGCCGGCATCCGGCCCAGCGCAGCGGGCCAGTTGACGGCTAGCCGACTTTTCAGGCCGAATCCCCAAAACCTAGTGTAACCTCTTGACCGGCAGTGGCTTGCAGCGTGACGAGCGAATATATTATTCGGGGACCATTTCAGAGTAATTTCCGAGTGGCCGACCAGAACGAACCCGCTGGCGCGGCGGGTGGTCGGTGCTATTCAGGGAAATCGTGCCTCATGATTCCGCACTAATCTGTCGCCCGCTGCGCTCGTCGTCGCAAAACCCCGCGAGCGCAACGTCGGGACCGTTTGACATGGGGAAGAGTAACAGGGCGGCCACTCGATGAGGATACTCAAGGGGGATTATGAGCTAAGCGCATATGCGTTAGATCAGCGTGCGATGATTTCGAACGCCCAGTGTTCACCGCCGCTTGCGTAGCTTGAATGGAAGTGGGTATCCAACTCAAAGTCGTGCATGCCATTGATCCAAATTTGATATTGGCCTGGAGTAAGTGCGATGTCTGGCGTCAATCGAAACGACTGCGCCACGCGGTCTGGCTTTCTGGGATCCAGGCCGCGCGTCAATAGTCCATAGGTTTGGACATTGAATCCTATAGTCCCCAGCGTGAGAATTCTTTCATAGCCCCCCTTTTTGAAGTGCTGAACAACTAACCGCCCCAGCCTTATATGTCTCTGCACTTCCTTTGCATTGAGCTCCCCGTCATTTCGGTCTCCACGGCTCATGAGACGGATGGCGAACTGAAGCGGCTCGCCGGCCTTAAACGACACAGGAGAAGCTGAACCTTCAATGCCGAATTCCACCTTACGCAGGTTTAGAGCCACCCCCTTGACCTCCACACGTTCCAGAGGAGTCGGTGTGCCCGTGGCTTGGTCGATGCCGAACAATTCCCCAAGGGTGGGTGGCTCCTGGGGCGTGACCGAGGTTGCCTGGCCAGTTAATTGGCTCGGTGACATCGAGGCCGTGGCCACGAGCAGCATTGCAGCAATGCAGATGGTTGAGATGCGTCTCATTGGTATCATCTCCTCCAGGATTTGCTTTTTGGCCTCCTGGCCAGCAATGATCATATACCCAACCGCTTCCATTGGACCGGAATTCTCCAGTTGATCCAGGGATTGCGCGGGGACCTGCACGTCACCTTCGAAGAAGGCACCTGGGCGGGCTGGCTGGCTGTATGACCTGCTCAAGCTCCACGTCACGAAGATCGTAGTGTGCGATCCGCGCCGCAACGCCCTGCTCAAAGAAGGCAATAAGAGCGACCGGATCGATGCGCGGAAGCTGGCCGAGCTGTTGCGCGCGAATCTTCTCCGCTCGGTCTATCAAGGAGAGAAGGGGCTGCGCTCGGTGAAAGAACTGGTCCGCAGCTATCTAACCTTCGGCAAAGATCTCACGCGGGTCATGAACCGGGTGAAGGCGATCTTTCGCAGTTGGGGCATTCCCTGTGGCGGCAAGAGTGTCTACAACCCGCGCCGTCGTGACGAGTGGTTGAGCAAAATCGCGCAGGCCGGCGTGCGCCGCCGGGCGGAGCTTTACTACAAGCAGCTCGATGCGCTGGCTTCCTTGCGCCAGCAAGCGCGGCGAAAGCTCCTGGCCGAGAGCCGGAAGCACAGTGCCTGGAAATCGCTCCGCTCAATTCCGGCCCTGGGTCCGATTCGCGTGGCCCTGCTGATGGGCATTGTCCAGACGCCCCACCGGTTCCGCAGCAAGCGGCCGCTCTGGAAATACAGCGGGTTTGGGGTGGTGACGCACACCAGTGCCGATCACCGGTATGTCGAGGGGCAACTGGAACGATCCAAGAAACCGGTATCGGTTCGCGGGCTCGACCCCAATCACAATCACCATCTCAAGGATTTGTTCAAGGGTGCGGCGATCCAGGCCGCCACCCGGGAGGGTCCTTTCCGGGAGTTCTACGAGGCTCTCCTGGCGAAAGGGATGAGGCCCGAGATAGCCCGTCTCACCCTGGCGCGTAAGATTGCCGCCATCACGTTGACCGTTTGGAGGAAAGGAGTCGCGTTTGACGCCAAATATCTGAAACCACAAACAGCTTGAGTGTCTCTGACCCGAATTCGTTCCATCCCTGGGGATCTTTCCTGACGGTGGCGAGTCCGGTTCTGGGACACTTGGGTTCGAGGGTGAGTCTCAACCCAATAGGTAGGCTCGGCGTGCCTCGTGCACCCAGTCTCAATCTCACTCTAGGCCCCCTCGGATAACCCGAAAAAGCAATGGGCCACGAGTCCCTCATAGAACCATGGTTGCCACCTGACAACCGTTCTGCTTGTTGGTTTCAGAGCGGACTGGCTTCGTCGCGAAGAGGTGATGAAAACCGCTGGGAGAGTAAACCGAAAGTGCTGCGCCGCAGTGTGCATCCTTCGTGTGGATGGCGCGGTCGGTCAGAACCGACCCTGTTTAATCACGTGGGGCTGGAAGGAAGAGAACCTCCAGCCGTGGGGGAACTGTTTCTCTTGACTTCCCCCCTTATAGAACCCATTGGGTGTCGACCTCCGGCGTGTCTTCATCACGTTCAAACCCGCATCAATATTCATGACGGGCAACATCCGAAGGTTCACAGGTGGAGTTCAAAATGGAAATGTGGGCTCAATACGGTATCCACCGGTTTTCTGCTCGCAGCAGCCACCGCAAGCATAAGTCTTGACAAAATATCACATTAGATTTAATCTAACGTCGTCATGGACGCCGAGGCGATCAAGAAATCCTTAGAGGGCAGCGGGTTGCGGTGCACGCCGCAACGGTACGCGGTCATAGCTTTCTTGATGGAGCACACCAGTCATCCCACGGCGGCAGAAATCTTCGAAGCCGTGAATCGCGCGGATCCGCGCTGTTCAAGGGCCACGACTTATAACAATCTGCGGGACTTGGTGCAGGCGGGTCTGGTGCGTGAAGTGGCCGTCGAGGGCCGCGCCGCGCGATTCGATGCGAAAGGCAAGCGGCATCACCACTTTATCTGCGACCGCTGCGGCAATGTTGAGGACATTGAGTGGTACGACGTGCCCAGGCCTGCCTCGGGCTCCCTCGGTAAGCGGATTGTTCGCGAATGCGAACTCATTTTCCGGGGGCTCTGCGCGAAGTGCGCTCCGCGGCACGCTTCCCGTTCCGTGTCGTAGGCGTGTGGATACCGGATGAGTGGCGCGCGTCAGCGAGCGCGGCCGGCGGCGATGGCGCGAAAGGGAAAGCCATGATGGTTTCGTAGTTCGTCACAATGTTTTTAACTAATTCAATGAGAGGCAAACATATGGATAAAACACTCAAGACCGCAGCGGGGGCGGCTGTCCCCGATAATCAGGAGCAAGAGTTGTCAACCGAAAGCAAGTGCCCGGTATCGGGCGGCGCTCGCCGACACACGGCGGCTGGGGCCCCGGCGAATGCAGGCTGGTGGCCGAATCAGTTGAACCTGAAGATCCTGCACCAGCACTCTCCCCTGTCCGATCCTATGGACAAGGAGTTCAATTATGCTGAAGAATTCAAGAGCCTTGACCTGGATGCCGTGATCAAGGACCTCCATGCCTTGATGACGACATCGCAGGACTGGTGGCCCGCGGACTACGGCCATTATGGGCCGCTCTTCATCCGTATGGCATGGCATGCCGCAGGCACGTACCGTATCTCCGATGGTCGAGGCGGCGCGGGTGCCGGAGCACAGCGGTTTGCGCCCCTCAACAGTTGGCCGGACAACGTGAGCCTCGACAAGGCACGCCGGTTGCTCTGGCCGATCAAGCAAAAGTACGGCCGGAAAATATCCTGGGCCGACCTGATGATCCTCACCGGTAACGTGGCTCTGGAGTCGATGGGATTCAAGACCTTCGGTTTCGGCGGTGGGCGCGAGGACATTTGGGAGCCGGAAGAAGACATCTACTGGGGGCCGGAGGGCAAGTGGCTGGCAGACGAGCGCTACAGCGGCGATCGTGAGCTCGAGAATCCTCTCGCCGCGGTTCAGATGGGCCTGATTTACGTGAATCCGGAAGGGCCCAATGGAAAGCCGGATCCCGTCGCTGCGGCACGGGATATCCGGGAGACCTTCCGCCGTATGGCGATGAATGACGAGGAGACGGTGGCCCTCATCGCCGGCGGACACACGTTCGGCAAAGCCCATGGCGCTGCCGAGCAGAGCAAGTATGTCGGTCCCGAACCCGAGGCTGCCGACATCGAAGAGCAAGGCCTGGGCTGGAAGAATACCTTTGGCAGCGGCAAAGGCGCCGACGCGTTCACCAGCGGGTTGGAGGGCGCCTGGACCACCAACCCGGTGAAGTGGGACAACAACTACTTCGACAACCTGTTCGGCTATGAATGGGAACTCACCAAGAGTCCCGCCGGTGCTTACCAATGGACGCCCAAGGACGCATCGGCAGCGGGCACCGTGCCGGATGCCCACGATCCGTCGAAGAAGCACGCCCCGATGATGTTCACGACGGACCTCTCACTGAAGGTGGACCCGAGCTACGCGGCGATTTCGAAGCGTTTCCACGAGAACCCGCAGGCCTTCGCAGACGCGTTCGCCAAGGCTTGGTTCAAGCTGACGCACCGCGACATGGGGCCGGTTTCGCGGTACCTTGGGCCGCTCGTTCCTGCCCAGCCGCTGCTGTGGCAGGACCCCGTTCCCGCGGTGGATCATGAACTGATCGGCGAGCAGGACATTGCTGCCCTGAAGGCTAAGATCCTCGCCTCCGGACTGTCCATCTCCCAACTGATCACGACGGCGTGGGCGTCGGCGGCAACGTTCCGCGGCGGCGACAAGCGCGGCGGCGCCAACGGGGCACGCATTCGCCTCGCGCCGCAAAAGGATTGGGAAGTCAACCAGCCGGCCGAACTGGCGAAGGTCCTGCGGACGCTGGAAGCGGTCCAGACGGATTTCAACGGCAAGCAGTCCGGGGGGAAGAAGGTCTCGCTTGCTGACCTGATCGTTCTGGGCGGCTGCGCAGCCGTCGAGGAAGCTGCGAAAAGGGCCGGGCACGCCGTGAAGGTTCCCTTCTCGCCGGGGCGCACGGATGCTTTGCAGGAGCAGACCGATGTGCACTCATTCGCCGTACTGGAGCCGACTTCAGACGGGTTCCGCAACTACCTCCGGAATGGAGACCCAAGATCCGCGGAGGAGCGGCTGGTGGATCGGGCGCAGTTGCTGACGCTGACGGCCCCCGAGATGACGGTTCTCGTCGGCGGCATGCGCGCCCTGAAGGCTAACTTCGGGCAGTCCAAACACGGCGTCTTCACCAACCGACCCGAGACGCTGACCAATGATTTCTTCGTCAACCTGCTCGACATGAATACGAAGTGGCAGGCCTCCTCTACATCCGAAGGCGTGTATGAGGGGCGCGATCGGGCGACGGGCGAAATCAAGTGGACCGGCACCCGTGTCGACCTTGTCTTCGGTTCGAACTCCCAGCTCCGAGCCATCGCGGAATTCTATGCATGGGACGACTCGAAGGAGGCGTTCGTAAAGGACTTCGTGGCGGCGTGGAACAAGGTGATGAATCTTGATCGCTACGACCTTGCCTAAGCAGGTGGCCACGGCCAGTGCCTTGCTGACCGTGGCCTTTTCTCCGGCGCCATAGCCGGCGGCAGGTGAACGTCATCGATGGGGATGGGGCAAGCCGCGACGATCGTCTTATCTAACGCGAAGTTGGGTAGTGTCCTAAAATCACTTGATATGAGCCGCCCGATTTTCAGGTTTTCGAGGATGCTTGTTGCAGAAATGCCGGTCAAACTCCGTTTTCGCCATCTGCTCGTTCGTCAACCAAACGTCAGATTCTCTTAGGAATCTGGGGAACGCGTGTACCCAGCCACACTCTGAGCACTCGTAGTAATCGACATAGCCGTCTTCTGTTATGTGAGCCTTCATTGTTCTCATGCTGCCACTTCCTCTGAGACATTCCGACCTTCCCGCAAGAGTTCTTCGATGCTCCACACATGGTCCGTCAATCCCGCTTCCATGGCGGGAGTTACACGAAGGGTCAGGTGAACACGACACATATTATACCAGCCTGCATACATGGCGACAGCAGCTTTCAGGTTTCTCAGACTCTTGCTGAATCCCAAGGCGAGGCGAGTAAAGCGCCGCAGATGCGTTCTCACGCTAAGATTGGCTCTCTCGATATGGCTGGTGGAAATGTGGGCTTCATCGGGGTTGCCACTGACTTGGGTTGGGACCGCTTCAATAACCTTCGGCGGACCGTACCAGTCCGGGCCAGAGTTGTCGGGCTTCCCATAGACCTTGATGAGTTGTGCGAAGTCGATATCGGTTCCGAAGTGTTCCTCGATGGCACCAATGTACGGCTTGAATCCGTCACTGGTGAACTGGCAACGCCACATAGGTTTCAGGCGACGGCTGAAGTCTCCGATAAATTCCATTGCGCTTACCGCATCCCGCTTGCCGACTAGATGAGAAATCATCAGCTTTGTTTCGCTGTCCATTGCGAGCCAAATGTAGGTGTCTCCCCACTCTACCGGATCGTCGTGATGCAGACGCTTTTCTTTCGTATGAACGAACGTCCACAACTCGTCGGCCTGGACGTACCGAGGACGCAAGTTGCGTACATATCGACTGAGGACGGCTTGGCAGCGTTCTCCCGCCATGACGAGCATTCGGAGGATTGTGTCGCGGTGAACATCCGCCAGTCTTTCGGTAGCACGCACCGAGCACCCCTCACACAGGCTGTGCAACACGCGCACAACTTTTTCGGGCCGCAGTTTTAGTCCAGCGTAGGGACTGAATCTCCGCCCCGAAAAACAGCGATTGCAACCGAGGCAGCGATAAATCGTGTTGCAGGCGTGTCCGTTCCTTTGGTGGACCTTGTAACTTTCGCTCTTGCAGAAAGGGCATTGAATTTTCATGTCAGGCTCCTTGACTTCGGCGGGAAGAAGCCCGACAATCCTTTTCGGGTCTCTGGGTACGGGCATCATCCGCGCCTGGGGATTACGCCCTGTCGGTAGGTCTCAACTACTGGCAGGGCTTCTTACTGTGGCAGGCCCGCCCACGCTGGCGCACGAACGGGCCTTACCAACAGCCTTGCTCTTGCAAAGTGGGGGCGGTCGTGGGAAGATAAATACGAAGCCGCGCTTTGTGCTCGCTAGGTACATGCGTTTGACTTCCAGGGCTCGGACGGTGACAGCCGTTGCGAGCCCCTTAGTTTATTTACCGGGCTCCTCCGTCTCTACCACTTTTTGAGTTTCAGCATCTTCAGGGGAGCCCAATTCAGGCTGCTCGCCAGCGCCTTCGGGCTCAGCCTTTTTCTCCCTCGGCCTTCCACCGTACATCTCCCACAAGCCGAAAGTGTCTTCATTGATCTGGGCAAAAATTCGGGAGTTCTTTGACAACGAAATCTTTACGTTCTTGAGGGCATTGGCACCCAGCTCGCACCCGCCCTTGGTAAGAGCATCAATGATCTCCTCAACCTTGGCGGCAGATCCCTTTGCCTTGAGATATTCTTTAGCAGCAGCAGTAATGCCCTTCTTGAAGTACTGGTCGGCCCTGATCGTGACATTACCCTGTGCCGAGGTCTTGTTCTCGGTTTGCTCAAAGAGGGGCACTTCGCCCAACGTGGCGAGAAGCACGTTGATCGCGCTCTTGGTTTGGGATACATCTCTTTCCTGTTTTTCTAACTTCCCTTGGAGTTCTTTGATCGCCAGCCTTATCGCTTCACCTTCAGCCATCTTAAACCTCCGACCTTTCTTAAGTCCAGGATAGTATAACACTACTTAGGACTCAGTCGCAGGTAAGTAGTACAGTTAATCTGCAACTGTATGAAAACAAGACGAATATAGTTCGCACTTTCTGCTTGACAACATCAATGTCTGTTTTCTTTTGATTATCAAAGCCGCAAAACCATTCTTTCTGAGCCTTATTTTCGGCTGGAAGGATTCACATCTGAGGTGCTCGAGGGAGCCGGAGGCGAGTTGGCAGGATCAGCGACTTATCGAAGAAAGCGGCGCAATTGTTGGTGGGTCATTGAAGGGCCTTATGCAGGAAGTCCGACATTTGGCCGCACCCGTCGGAGGTATACGCGGGTCCAGTTTTGGCGTCGAAGTCTGCCAGCATTTCTTTGGCTTTTGCTTTATCCCCGGTGTAAAAATAGGCCATTGCACAAAATAGGCGCGGTGTCAGCCATTCCGGCGTTGAGCGAATCTGCGCAAGGCACGTCTTGATTAGGTCTGCGAACTGTCTAGAGTTGTAGAGGCGAAACATTTCCATATATGCGGAGGTATCTCCTCCAGGGTTGAGCGTTAGTCCAGGTTCATGTGAAGTGATTACCCAATCCCCGCCGCAGGAGTACGTTTTTGCTGGCATATTCGGGTTTACGGCCTTTAAAATCTCATCAAGTTTTTCCATGACCATCTTTGGGTCTAGTTGATTAGCCAAAATCTTATTAAGAATACCCAACATCTTCTGACCCTGTTCGTTGTCGATCTTGCAGGTGATTTGGAATGTGTTCTTGCTGCCTGTCACCGCCGGACTGCAAAGGCCGGCTGTTTTGGCTTCTCCTGTCGCTTTGGTTTGGCCCAAGCACGGCAGGGAAATAAGCAGAGACAAGATCAAGCCGTATTTCATGGCTTTACCCTCTCATTTTTATGGTTTCGGTTTCGGCTTTTTGGAGTCGGACAACTGGCCATAGGTGATAGTGTTCCCATCACCTGTCACTGCTGGGCTTTGGTTACCCGTTGTTGTGGCATTGCCGCTTTTGGACTGTAGGCCGTCGTCCGCGACCCTGTCATTGACGTGAAGCCTAGCCCCCTTTGAGGTATCCCATACGAGCGCGATAAAATAAAGACCGTCGGGTGCAGGTTTTTCTAAGGGTAGATGGAGGTCCACGGATCGCCCGGAGCTTGTCATCATGTGGAACACAACTACGCGGGCGATTGGATCAAACATAAATAGCTTCGTTCCCGTTGATAGGTATACTACATTAGGTCGTCCATCGACAACTTCACGTAATCGCAGCGTAATCGTGCCAATGGGCTGATTCTTCATGGCGGTCAACAAGTTTTCAACAACGGAGGGATAGCCTGACTGGGGTAAGTGCTGGGATTCTTGAGTAATCGCCGCTCTTAGGTTCTCTACAGTCTGATCCTCTTCGGAAATGGCAAATTCGTATTCAAAAAACATCTTTGTTTCTTTATGCTGATTCCGATGAAGGTGGGC
>DLMI01000171.1:19852-39867 GCA_002478145.1 Acidobacteria bacterium UBA7540 | reverse complement strand
ACGTTTCTACGTGATTGCCGACATCTCCGAACTGCTTCACCCGGACGACCTGTCAGAGGCGCTCGAGTCCTATGCAGTGATGAAAGCGGGGGTTCGAAGTGGTACTCCCGCGATCTGTCAAGTCACCGAGGAACGTTTACGTCACAAGGACGGATCGTGGCGTATTCTTGAAGTCATCGCCAAGGTTCTTGATACTCCATCGGGAGCGGGAGTTGTGCTCAACTCCCGCGACATCACCGAGCGCAAGCGGACGGAAGAGGCGCTACGGTCGTCGGAAGAACTCTATCGGGTGCTTTTCGAGCGCAACGTGGCGGGCATTGGGCAGATGTCTCTGGATGGCCGCATCCTCGACTGCAATGGGGCCTTCGCCCGGATTTTCGGGTACGCCTCCCGGGATGAGCTCTTAAGCCGGCGAGTCTCAGACCTCTGGTTCGATCCGGCAGAGCGAGAGGCCCTTGTCGCTCGAATCCAGGGCGAGGTAGCTCTCAGCAACGTTGAGCTGCGCCTGCGGCGCAAAGACGGTCAGGCCGTCTGGGTCTTGGAAAACCTGTCCATGGTGAAGCGGGGCGAGGGTCAGGACCCTATTATTGAGGCCACGGTCGTCGACATCACCGAGCGTCGGCGGGCAGAGGAGGCGCTGAAGAAAAGCACTCAGCTTTTGAGGGATACTGGAGAAATGGCCAAAGTCGGAGGTTGGGAGCTTGACCTCTCGACCAAGGAGGTCTCATGGACGGAAGAGGTCGGTCGGATCCACGGAGTCGGGCCGGGATATGAGCCGACGCTGGAAGAAGCCCTGAATTTCTATGCGCCCGAATCCAGGCCAGCTTTAGAGGAAGCATTGAAGAAAGCTGCGGAAACGGGCGAACCTCACGATCTCGAATCCCTTTTCATTCCTTCAGGCAGCAAAGATAAGATCTGGGTGCGTTCGCTTGGAAGGGCTGTCATTAGCGGCGGTAAAATAGTAAAACTTGCTGGGACATTTCAGAATATTGATAAATATAAACGGGCGGAGGAGGCGCTGCGGGAGAGCGAGCAATTCAATCGCGAAGTTATCGCCAATGTCCAAGAAGGGGTTGCCGTCTATGACCGCGAATTCCGCTACCAACTCTGGAACCGCTTCATGGAAGAACTAACCGGGGTGCCCGCTTCGCAGGTTTTGGGCAAGCACGCATTTGACCTCTTCCCGCACCTACGAGAGCAAAAGTTGGATCTGATGATCCGTCGGGCCCTTGCGGGGGAGATTGTGGACACCCCCGACACGCCCTTCCGCGTGCCTACCACAGGCAAGTTCGGCTGGGTCTCCAACACTTATGGCCCGCACTTTGGCGCCCGCGGAGAAATCATCGGGGTCATCGGCACCATTCGTGATATCACCGAGCGCAGGCGGACGGAGGAGGCGCTGCGGGATTCGGAGAAGCAGTCTCGAACACTCTTTGAGAGTGCCAACGACGCGATCCTCATCTTCGAACCGGAAAACGAAATCATTTTGGATGCCAACAAGAAAGCATGTGAAGCGTACGGGTTTTCGAAGGAACAACTGGTCGGGACGAGTCTGAAGAAGCTCACCAAAGACGTACCTCGGGGAGAACGGCAAATCGCAGAAATTCTCCGGGACGGCAGCTACTTGAACTTTGAGACCGTCCACAGCAACAAGGACGGAAGTCCGATAGATATCTTGGCCAGTTCCTCAGTGATCGACCATGGCGGGCAGAGAGCTATTCTGGCTATCCTGCGAGATATCACCGAGCGCAAGCGGACGGAGGAAGCCCTGCGCAACCTGTCGGGCCGTTTGCTTCGCTTGCAAGACGAAGAGCGACGACGTATTGCGCGCGAACTGCACGATACTACGGCCCAAAGCCTGGCGGGCCTGGCAATCAACCTCAGCGTGGTGAAAGATTCGGCACCGAACCTGAGTCTCAGAGCAAGCGCCTGCCTTTCCGAGAGCCTTGAGCTGGCCGAGCAATGTTCGCGGGAGATCCGGACCCTTTCCTACTTGTTGCACCCGCCTCTGGTCGATGAAGCCGGGCTGGCCCCCGCCCTACAATGGTACACGGCAGGCTTTGCCCAGAGGAGTGGGATAGAAGTTCATGAAGACGTGTCACCCGAGTTCGGCCGACTGCCCAGCGATCTCGAGTTGACGCTCTACCGGATTGTTCAGGAGGCTTTAACGAACGTCCACCGCCACTCCGGAAGCAAGACAGCCCGCATCTGGCTGCAGCGCCGGCCCAAGGAGATCGTCCTGACGGTTGCGGATGAAGGACACGGGTTCCCCTCGGCCGCGCTGGGGATAGCTGGCCCGGAAGGCGCAGACATCGGCGTGGGTATCCCTGGGATGCGGGAAAGGCTGAGGCAACTCGGGGGCCGGCTGCATATCCAGACCGGTAGCCGAGGAACCACCTTGACGGCAATTCTTCCCCTCGGGCAGGTGACCAATGGGCAAATTACGCTTCCTTTTGGTGGATGATCATGACGTGGTTCGTCGCGGCCTGCGGTCCCTCGTGGAAGCACAGGCAGGGTGGGAGGTGTGCGGAGAGAGGCAGCAACCGGGCGCGAAGCAGTAGAGAAGGCAGGGAGGCTCAGGCCCAACGTTGTCATTATGGACATCACCATGCCGGAACTGAATGGCCTGGAAGCCACGCGCCAGATCCGCAAAGCAGTTCCTGAGACGCAGGTGCTGGTTCTCACGGTGCACGAGTCCGAGGAGCTCTTGGCCGAAGTGCTCAGGGCAGGGGCCCACGGGTGCATGCTTAAATCGGACGCCGGGCGCGAGTTGGTAAGCGCCATAGAAGCTCTAACCCGAGGTAAACCGTTCTTCACATCCAAGGTCGCAGGAATCCTGCTCAGTCGTCAGGTGGGACACGCCTGGAGCAGCGACACCATCGATTTCGCTGGACCCCACCTGTCTGCGCGCGAGCGCGAGGTCATCCAACTGCTGGCAGAGGGGAAGAGCAACAAGGAGGTTGCCACCCTCCTCAACCTCAGCGTCAAGACGGTACAAACCCATCGCGCCAACATCATGCGCAAACTAAACTTGCATTCTCTCGGCCAGTTGATCCACTACGCCATCCGCAATGGCATTATCGCCTGCTAGCCAGGGCCTTCGGATATTAAGTCTACAGTATCTTCTAGTGAATACTAAGTATTATACCCTATTGACGCAGCCGCTAACGACGGCTTATGCTAACGCCTCCTCGAACGCATAGGCAGAGGCGAAGCGACGGTGCCGACCATGCCGCAATCCTTCTCAGGGTTGGTTCGCTCCTCGGGAGAGACGCAGGCGGTTTGCCGCCTAATTACGAGGGTTGGGTTTAGCCGGCATCCGGTGGTGATCATGGGTGAAAGCGGCACGGGTAAGGAACTGGCCGCCCGCGCTATCCGCGCCGAAGGTTCAAGGCGCGATCGGCCCTTTGTGCCCGTGGACTGTGGGGCGCCGGCGCCCACACTGGTCGAAAGCGAGCGGTTCGGCATTGAAGGGGGTCTTATCAAAGGATGAGCGATGGAACAAGGTCAGACAGAGCACTGCTGAGGGAAGCATTCGCACTCCTGCTCGGACTTCGTTCACGGCCTGACTCACGGAAACTGTTGGGCCAGGCAGTAAGCCTCCTGCACATACTGGAGCACCAGGGGGAGTCAGGAGGGCTCCCCGTGGTGGTGTCCGTCCAAGTGATGCGCCTCAGGAAGTATTAGGCCTGCTTGCACGTCGCCGCCCGGGCGGGATTACACACCTATCGGCTGCCGCTCACGGCAGGACCGGGGGCGTCCATGCCATGGGCCGCCAGCCCGTCGATGTGGAGATTCGCCGCCACCCTTCGGTCATTCACTCGGCTGCGGAACTGAGCTACTCACGGGCGCGGGCGCGGCCACCGATTGACCCGCGCGGAGTTTAGCCATATCCCGCTGCAACTCCGTCGCCAAATCTTCGAGGATGCGCAACTTTTCGCTGCGGCGTTTCAAGGTTGATTCCAGTTTGGCGACCTGTTTCCGCAGCTTGTTGTTATCCCTGCGCAACAGGATCAGGCTTTCGCCCGGCTGCGGTAAAGTAATCTTCCCGCCCGGTCCCGGCTGGCCGGTCGGCAACGGCGCCACGTGGGCTTGCGTTTCCTTGATGAGCGTTTCCAGTTCCTTCCGTTCCGCACCCGCCGGGCAGAGTTGTCGGAGCGCCAGCAGGCGCGCCAAGTCCGGCCGGTTACGGCCCCGCTCCCAGTGTTGCACCGCCCCCTTGGTGGCATTCAGCAGCCGCGCCAGACCCTCCTGGCTGACCTCTAACCGCTGTCGAACCTTTTTAACTACTTTCGCGGCATTCATTTCTTCCATAAGAGCCACTCCTCCCCTTTTCAAAAAAAGCTTGACATTTGCGATCGTGATAGGCTACACTACACTGGCCTTGCGAGAGTAGCCGATTCCTCTCCGTGGGCTACACTTGAAGGCACAGTCTCCGCCCTTGGGCCCTGGGGGAACGGCCCCCCGGCGCCCGGCGGCGGCTTCCCAGGCGGGCCTGGGCATTGAACCATCCCGGCCCGCTCCCGCGCACTTCCCTGGTGTTTCCCTCAAATTCATTGGGGCGCGGGCCGGGGCTTGGTCACCATGTTTACTCTTTGCCATGCTACTCATTCGTAACAGAGACCTCACACCCGCCCGCTCCGGGCGCGCTGCGCCACTTGAATTCGACCTCTAGCCAGCTTCATGCGCGGCGTTCCTGCGACCCACTAGCCTCGTACCCTCAGAGTTCCTCTCCTCCCTTTTATCGGAAGGTTGGAGCGCGGACTTGAAGCAAAGTGGCCTACGCCGCTCGGTACCTTACTCGGCTACTCAAAACTTAGCCTACCTCCCGTGCCGTATTGAAAGCCATGTTAGCATATTTCGCTTTCTTGTGGGAGAGATTGTTTCGAAAAAAACCTCCGCCCGCGAGACCCCCAGACTCTCTTCCCCTCACCAAATTATCAGCAAGTTTGCGGCCACATGCCAGACCTCTTATCAAGGAGCATTCCCATGCTGTTTGAAAGCCATCACGAAGCTGCAAATGTGTTTCGGCCTGACCTTGGCGCCCCACCGCCGGCGCCACTACAACGAGGATCGGGCAGACTTCATCGTGCTGCGGCCGGAGGTCGACCGCCGCTCGAACCTCGTGCTTCGTTGCGAACCCATCCAGGAGCGCTGCGCCGGGAACTCTTCCTGCCCCGCTGCTGCCAGAAGGGCTGCGTTTTTCCGGCCCAACGGGGCGGTGACGGCGAGTGCGCGTATCACCGCCGCCAGTCCCTCGAGCCCGGTTGTTTTCAGTCCCAGCAACCCTCGTTTTTGCTTCTGGACCAAGCCAGATTCGGCCTGCCGGACACCGAGCCCGACGATGGGCGCGTCAGGGATCGGCATCGGCTAGCAGAGGAACGCGTGCAGTTCATGCTGGGGGATGCAGCCTGATGAAATGCGTGCACTCGCTAAGGGAAATGCAGGGTAAGCCTTCGCGCTTGGCTTTCGCCTGTCGACGGTGAACTTTGTTGGAGGAATTGTTTCGCCATGGAGCCCTACACCGTTCGAACTCCAATTCCAGCCCTCAGGGGGCAGAATTCCAAACCGGCGTCTGCTCTCTTGCCCATGCTCACTCCCACCAACGCTTGGCGCCTCCTCTGCCGGCGCACGGGCGGCTCCATCTCGCGCACCACGTTCTACCGGTGGATCAACTCCGGCAGAGTAGGTGCGATACGGATGGGAAATCGCTTCCTCATCCCTTTGCCCATGCTCGAAGAAGTTATCCAGAAATGTCTGGACGGTGAACGGGTTTGATAGAGGCATGAGGCAGCAGGTAGCGCGCACGCGTCATGCAGGTCCGCAGTTCGTTCAAGAATGCCGAGCGAAGGCCGCCCGACAGGTCGGGGCGCTACGCTTGCTGGGGCTTGGGGCTTTTCTTCTGACTTCTGGATTCTGTTTTCCTGTGATGTCCTTATATGCGACGTAGGGCCGGTCCCGCCTTGCGGGACCGGCCTGGCCGCCCCAAGGGGTGGCCCTACTTGCAGTTTTCCTGTTCCCTTCCTATCCAACAAAACACTTTCACTCGCCGGTGGTTTCTGGCAGACTGTGCGCCTGTAGATTTTGTAGGGTTTGCAGTTTTCAAAGGAGGTCTTATCTATCATGAAGAATTACTCGTTCACTCGGCGTGAGTTCATGCAGTGGGGTGCGGGCGCCGCCGCGGCGGGGGTGGCCGCCAAAGTCACCCTGCTGGAGCCCCAACGGTTGTGGGCGTCGCCTGGTCCCGTGGCGCCTTCGGACACCGTCCGGTTCGGCATCATCGGCACGGGCATCGAGGGCTGTACTCTCCTGCAATCGAGCTTATCGGTACCGGGCGTGGAATGTGTGGCTGCTGCGGACTTATACGATAGCCGGCATATTGCAGCCAAAGAAGCTCTGAAAGGGAAGAACATCGAAACCACACGTGATTACCGGCGAATTCTGGATCGCAAGGATATTGACGCGGTATTGGTGGCGACTCCGGACCACTGGCATCGCAAGGCGGTGACGGAGGCGGTCGAGGCGGGGAAGGACGTTTACTGCGAAAAACCCATGTCGCACAGTGTCGAGGACGGGCTGGCCATGATCGAGGCTGTGCAGAAGCACGACCGCATCCTTCAGGTCGGCAGCCAGCGCGTCAGCTCGATTCTCTACGCCAAGGCGAAGGAGATCTGGGGTTCCGGCAAGCTGGGGGAAGTGGATACCATCGAGGCGGCGTGGGATAGGAACACCGACAGCGGCGCCTGGGTATATCCAATTCCGCCGGACGCCAGCGAGCAGACCATCGATTGGAACACTTGGCTTGACGGCGCACCCCAGCGCCCCTTCAATCCGACGCGCTTCTTCCGCTGGCGCTGCTACAAGGATTACGGGGCCGGCTTGGCAGGCGACCTGTTCGTTCACCTGCTCTCCGGTATTCACGTTGTGACCGGCGCCAATACGCCTCCCCAGCGCGCGCTTTCCACCGGCGGGCTGTACTACTACAAAGATGGCCGTGAGTTTCCGGACCTTCTCTGGACCATGTACGATTATCCGCACTTCCAGGTAGTGCTGCGCTGCAACCATAACAACAATTACCAGGGTGAGTTTTTCGGCTTCTACGGGAAGAAAGGCACCATGCTCATCAATGGTTCCACTCTCACTTTCAAGCCGCAAGCGCCCTCAGCTCAGCCCGAGGACTATTCGATCTTTGGATGGCCGGAGAAACTGCGTAAAGAGTACCTGGATAAATGGCGCAAGGAGCATCCCGAGCCGCCGCCGGGACAATTCAAGATCGAAGAGGAGGATGAGGTCTACACTCCGCCACCGCAATACAGCGACATGGCTGACCACGAGGCGAACTTCTTCCACGCCGTGAGGACACGCCAGCCGGTCGTCGAGAACGAGGTGTTTGGAAACAACACCGCTCTCGGCTGCCACATGGCGAATTACTCCTATTTCAACAAGACGGCGGCCGTCTGGGATTCGAGGGCGAAGAGGATTACCTCGTAGCAGTGGCCCTCCTCGGCCCTTGGGAACCGCGCAGGAAGGACCATCAAAAGTCAGGCAAAAAAATTCGGGCCCCTTAACGGGGGCCCGAAGTGAAGAAGAGGAATTTGGTCCCGCCATGGTCAAGTCGTGAAGCCCTGGGGGCAAGGCCTTCTCGACGAAGATCCGATGCTCTGACGGGACTCACTTATCATTTAATGCCGGAGGCCTTGAGTAGTCCAATCGATTCTCTTTATGGTTATCATTAAAGAATCGTTGCAACGCGAGCGGCAACACGGTTCGGACATTTTGAGACAAATGGATAGAAACCCCGCTTGGCCCTTGGGGCAGGGAAGACTGAATGCGATAATTTTCGGGGAAACGGATGACTGATTTGATTCGATTGAAATGTCATGCCTACTGAAGCAAATAGAGGGTCCTCCAAGTCATCGGGCGCGAACAAGGAATTGAAGACGGAGGAGCTTCTGGGCCGCCTGGCAGACCGTGAGGTTGAAGCGCTGGAGAGCTTGTACGAGGACCTCGCCCCCAAGCTGATGGGGCTACTCATGCGCATTTTATCCGCGAGGTCCGATGCCGAGAGCGCGTTGCAAGAGGTTTTTGTGCGACTGTGGAAGGAAGCGCCTGGTATTGCCCAAACCAAGGGGAGTTTGGCTGCTTGGCTTGTGCTTACGGCGCGGCACATCGCCTTGAAGCGTCTTCGCGCCCAGCGGACAGTCGGGGCTCGACCTACCCAAAGTCGCCACGGGCAGGGTCGTACGAAAGAGGAGAAGGCGGCGGGCAAGTCAGCCGTTTCAGCACGCAAAGAGGACAAACCACGGGAGCGCCGTTCAACCAAGGGCGACTCGGAGACGTCGCCATTCCTCGCCGCGACTCCTCAGGTCTGGATGCCGCGTGCGGAGGACATAGCCTTGGTTGATACTCGGATGGGCCTGCTTCAAAGAGCTTTCAACCAAATGCCCAAGCCGCAACGCCACGCGCTGGAGCTTGCGCTTTTCGGTGGGTATACCGAATCAGAAATCGCTGAGCAGCTCGGCGAGCCCCTGGGCAAGGTGAACGCGGGGTTGCGCGCGGCCTTTACCTTCCTGAGGCACCGCCAACACGCGGTGTTGGGAACTTGGACTGCCGACATCTAGAGGACGTTTACGAATTGTTCCTGCTCGGGGCGCTCTCGGATGAGGGCTCGCTGGAACTGCGCGAGCACCTCACCCAGGGTTGCGAGCATTGCCTGGAGAGAGTTAAGGAAGCCGCTCGGACGGTCTATCTGCTCAGCCTCTCTGCCCGGCCCGTCTCGCCCGGCCCGAAGGCCAAGGCTGACCTCCTTCGCCTGCTCCTCAAGAAGTAGACGCGACAGGTGTCAGGTTCCTAGTAGCAAGCGATGGCAGATTCGCAACAACTGACGACTGACAACTGACTACTGACTACTGACCACTTCGTTATGGAGCTGTCCAGCAAACCAGGTTTGCGTCGAGAACTGGGGCTGATCCAGGCCACGTCTCTGGCCATCACGGACATGGTGGGGATCGGTCCCTACATCACCATTCCCCTCTTCCTAGCCACGATGGGCGGGCCACAGGCGATGCTTGGCTGGTTGGTGGGAGCGCTCCTGGCGTTCTGCGACGGCCTGGTCTGGGCGGAACTGGGCGCGGCGATGCCCAAGGCGGGTGGGAGTTACAACTATCTTCGCGAAGCCTACGGAGCGCGCAGCGCGGGACGCTGGTTCTCGTTCCTGATGGTCTGGCAGATTATGTTTTCTGCGCCACTCTCGGTGGCCAGCGGCAGCATCGGCTTTGCGAACTATCTCCATTACCTCTTGCCAGGCCTGTCGCCAGGGGGCGTGCGCATTGTCGCCGCGATTTTTCCGCTGATCCTGGTCGCGCTGCTTTACCGGCGCATCGGCGCCCTCGGAAACATTTCGGTGGTCCTGGTGGGTGGCGTGATTCTGGGGTGCTTTTGGATCATCTTTTCCGGGCTGCCTCACTTGAGTGCTAGGCGCCTGCTGGATTTCCCCCCTGGCGCGTTTCACCTGAACTTGATCTTTTGGGTGGGGCTCGGCCATGCCACGCTTTATGCGCTCTACGATTACTTCGGCTATTACAACGTTTGTTACCTTGCCGAAGAAATCCGCAATCCGGGCCGCGTGATTCCGCGTGCCATCATGTTTTCCATCCTGGCGGTGGGAACCCTGTACGTGCTGATGACCGCCTCCTTCCTCAGTGTGATCCCCTGGCGGGATGCCATTCACAGCCCCTTCATTGCCTCTGTCTATATCGCGACACTCCAGGGCGCAGCCGCAGGCAAAGTGATGACGGGCCTGCTGCTCTGGATTGCCTTTTCTTCGGTTTTCTCGCTGCTCCTGGGATATTCCCGCATCCCCTACGCAGCGGCGATGGACGGGAACTTCTTCCGCGTCTTCGCGCGGCTTCATCCCAAAGGCCAATTCCCTTATGTCTCGCTCATCACCTTGGGAATTGTGGCCTCCATCTTCAGCCTCGGCCATCTGAGTGAGGTCATCGGAAGCCTGGTCGCCACGCGCGTGCTGATCCAGTACTTACCCCAGACCGTGGGTTTCTTCTTGCTCCGGTTCAAATCTCCCGAACTCCCGCGCCCCTTCCGCATGTGGTTCTATCCCCTGCCCGGAATCATCTCGCTTTTTGGTTGGGTCTACGTGTTGGGAACTGCGGCGAGGAAGTCACTGATTTTCGCTTTTGCAGTTTTTGCGGTCGGCAGTGCGGCGTACTTTGTTCGGGCGCGGATGAAGCATGAATGGCCGTTCACTCTTCCTATCAGGAGCTGAAGGATGACTGGCCTCAACCAAGGGAGTGGAAGGCCATGCGTGTGCCACCTGCGGCTAGGAGGGTGTGGCGGCCAGAGATAACATAGCCCCCAGGGGGCGAGATTTCCATTTTTACCTTTCTTCTCATTTTTCTTGCAGGGTTCTGCCTTAGCGGCAGATTATCCAATGTGTTTCAATGGGTTAGAACTATAGTTGGAGATATTCGAATAATCAAATATGTGTAGCATTTTGCCACATTGCGGGCGTCGCGCCCTTTATGATAGGCTATATATCTAGCTCCTCTTCGCGCTCGGGCGGATTTCCAACCACTGAGGACCGCAGAGCTTGGTTCTGCGGCAGCCGGCGGCAGACCATTTGAATTGAGAAACGCATTCGAGACGTGGTAAATCAAATTACTTCATTGCCGGCGGATGAGTATCGATGCCCGCCAGACCTCCGATAACATTGACCAGTGAAGAATCTGTAGGCACAACGATTTTGGAATTGTTGGTGAGCGATGTTTCTACCGCCTGTAGTTGCCGAAGCAGTTGGGCATTACCTTTGAAATAAAGGTCGGCCGCTTCATTCACGAGCTTAATTGCCTGAGCTTCACCATCAGCCACCAGTACCTTGGCCTGCTTCTGACCTTCAGCTTGCAGGATTGCGGCCTGCCTTTGTCCCTCAGCCACCTTGATAGCAGCGCGTCTTTCGCCGTCTGCCTGAGTTTCACGAGCCGTCGCAAAGTCAATCGCAGCAATCTTTTCGTTACTGGCTTTAACCACTTTGTTCATTGTCTCTTGAACGTCAGCAGGAGGATTGATTTCCTTAAGTTCGGTACGGACAATCTCAAGCCCCCAGCTCTTGGTCTCCGTGGAAAGGTTATTATACAGTGCGCTATTGATTTTGCCGCGCTCGCTGTTGGCATCTTTTAATGTCATAGTACCGATGATGTTTCTTAGTGTTGTTCGCGCCAGAGCCACGATCTGCAGCATATAGTTGAACACATTATACTGGGATGCTTTGACATCCTCTTCATCAGAACGTACTTTAAAGTAAACCTGGGCATCAACCTGGGCATTCAGACTATCGCTGGTGATAATCTCTTGCAGTCCGGCATCGATCATATTTTCTGTAATATTTACGCGAACCAGGTGCTCGATAAACGGGATCAGAAAGATAATACCCGGGTTAGCAAAACGGTTGTATCTGCCAAGCCGTTCGATTAAACCTCGACTGGTCGGCCTGACCGTACGAATGGATTTTCCTAGCAGCCAGATAACAAGGATTGCAGCAAGGACTATGATAGAGATAGCGGTACCTGACATGGTAAACTCCCTCCTATTGAAGTATTTCTTTGGTCTCTATTGATCGCTGTTTATCAGGATTTCCATTTTGGCATCCTGAACCCCAGCAGTATACGCCCACCGGCTCGTGCGCAACCGCAATTCCGCACCCCAGGCGCCAGACGGCGAGTGTCAATGCCGCAGCCATGCCAGCAAGCGCCTGACCTGTTCCTCGGACATTCTTCTGCCTTTGCGCCCGATTATTCCGAAAACCGAGTTTTTCCGCGTTCCGAATAGTCTGTTCAAAACCGCGACAAACCCGGGAGCCAATTGTCGAATCCTCTCTTCGGAAAGAAACTCGCTTTCGTTCCTGTCGCCGATGACGTAGTAGGGCTTAATCTCATCGAATCTGTTCTTGTGGTAGCCGCCGTCAAATCGGCTGTAACGCCCGTGTGCGTCAACAATGATGTTCCCGTTGGGAACCTTGTTCCCCATGCGTTTGTGGCGAAGGTCAGGGCAGCAGAACGCTTCCACGTGTGTGATCCTCTCTCGCACCTTGAAATAGCCATAGACCATCTGCGGCAATTCTGAGGCTTTCGCTAAGACGAAGAAAATGTAATCCCCTGCCTTTATGACTCGCCTGAAATCCGTGCGGCAAATGCCCCAAGTTGGAGGCGGTCTCCAGAAATGAGGGTCATTGTCCAGCCACCCCACACCGCCGCCGCACTTGTTGCGATTGACCGTGGTGAACACACCCGAAATGTAGATACGTCCTTCCATTATCTTGTTACGAGCGAGGTAGTGGGCACCTGATTTGCAGGCCCGCGGTTCGAAGAGGGATCACCGTCAAAAGCCGCGGACCTTCAGAAGCAGGTACGCGCTACGCTTGCTTCGGGCACTCTATCCGGCTCACGCCGCTCGGGGCGGAGCTGGAGCGCCTGCCGGCTTCGCCAGGGTGTTGGAAATAGAGCTGAGGTAGCGAGACTCCTCCTGGATCTGGAGTGAGATCGCGTGGAGTTGCGTTTGAATGTGGCGCAGGTTGGAATCTATGGAATAGAGTTTAAGGGGAGCCAAGATAAGGGCAATAACGATTATTATGAGCAAGATTGCACCAAGGATCACCCAGAGTCCTGCAAAAACTTCCATGTGTCACCTCACCAATTTAGGGATTTCATGCGGCGGCCGGGTGGCGGCAAGGATCTATATTCCGCTTCCGAATCAATCGTCGCGCGCCCTGATGATAGGGCCAAGGCCGATTTGGGTCAAGTGGGCCGCTCAGTTCCAAGCCGTCGAGTCGCTCCGGGTCGTTCCATCCCATGCTGTAATCCACAAATACTTTACAAGGCTCAAGTTTCAACCTGGTGTTTTTGCGCCGGCTGGCGCAGTGTGTGGGCCACCCGCGGGTCCTACCCGTTCTTCGTCCACTCGTAGGTATGAGCTTTGACGGCGCGGTAATTCTCGTCCAGGGCTGGTTCCAGCAGGAGGATGGCGGCGATGCGGCGGGCCATCTCCTGCACCCAGCGAACCTCATCTTTGGTTATCGGACGGCCCAGCAAGCGCTCCTCGCGATAGGAGAGCCATTTCTTGATGACCTGGTAGCCGCCGATGGTGTACTCCCAAACCCGGAGCGGGATGTTCTTCCAGTAGGCCACGTCGTTCAGGTACACGTCGCAGGTGCGGTCGCCGAGCATTATGTCGCGTTCCTCGGGAGTGTAGTCGCGTTCTATGAGTCGGCCCTTGCCGGGCATAGTGACGCCGCCTTTGCCCGCGTGGCCCCAGCCGGCAGTCACGCCGAGGTCCTTGCTTTCGTCGAGTGGCTTTCCGTCCACGCGCGTGGGCAGCCCGATCTTTTGTAAGGGCGAACGGCGTTCGCCCTCTGGAGGCATGTCATGCGCCCCTACATCGAATGGCGTCTCCGTGTCGAGCAACGTGGCGATCTCCCGGCCCAGCGCCGCCGAAGCCAGCAGCAATTCCTTCGAGTCCGGCAGCGGAATGCGCGGCCAGTCTTGACGGATGCCGTCAGCGTTTTCGGCGAGGTAAGCTGGCGAACAGCCGATCGCCAAGGCGTGTAGCCAAATCAGCGGGGCACTCTCACCACAATCCATTTCGAGTTGGTCCAGATACTTGCGAGCACGTGGTGATAGATTGGCGACGAGCTTCGCGTCAGCCGGTCCAGCGAGGAGCCCACCCTGTTTGCCCGTCTTAGCGTCGGAACGTTCGGCTGATAACCACACCGGGATGAAGTAGGCGTCTGTGTGTAGCACGTGCTGGTCCGCGATGTGCCGACTAAAGAAGAAAGCAGCCCCATCGGGTGTCTTCGGCGCATGGCAGCGAGCCAACAAGAAGAGGTTTCCGGGCCACGCATTGTCCAGCAGTTCGGGGCGAACGCGGTTCCACAGGTTGCCCACCCTCTCGATATAGGCCCAACGTAGATCAAACGGTTTGAACCAGAAGGGCACTACGTGGTCCTCAGTAAATCCGCTTGCGGTCTGAAGTCGCTGGCGGGTAGCTCTTGCGTTGAACGAAGCGGCGTCGGTTGCCAAGCCCCGATGGAGCCGGGCAATTTCCTCGAAGGGTACGGCGGGATCATAGTACGCCCTCATCCGTCGAGATATTTCGGCCTGGGAGACATCGTGGGTTCCCTGCATACGATTGTCGTTTAGCCCTAACATCGGCGTAATGCTACAGAGACTAGCGACGTCCGGCCACTTGCCGTAACTCGTTGCGACGCTGGCGGGGCGGAACGAAAACCTATCCACCTTTTGGGGGTTCGCAGCGACGTATGATTGCTCGAAGTCCTGAGAGCTTAGGCTTTCCAATAGGTCCGCGCGCTTCGTGACGCCCCAGAAGTGCCGGAATTTGACCGACGGTGTGCCAATTCGCTCAGCCCGCCTCACCATCAGTGCGACCGCCGTCCCTACGCGAATGCCTTGCCGGTTGTACTCTGTTGAAAAGACGCTGGGGTCGGGATTTCCTTCAGGGGTGAGCTTGCCCGTTTCGCGGCTGTCTCCATTCATACAGTCGAACCAGAGCCGGTCGAATTCTGTCAGGAACCGCTTACGCATCACGACAAAGGAAGGATCGCTCAAGTACGAGAAATTCGAGATATAGCATACGATTCCTTTGCCGGTTTTCTCAGCAACCCTTCTTTCGGCGAGCCGGAAGAATCTCACGTACAGATCGTCAAGATAGTTCTTCGTGATGCCCCAATCCTTCAAACCCCTTTTGTAGGGCTCAAGCAGTCCTTGCTCCTCTAATGGACTCACACCAGCGAAGCCGTTGTAGGGCGGATTGCCAAGAATCACCAGAATGGGCGCTTCGCGCTTGACGTGCTCGGCGGCGTCGCGCTCCTCTTCCAGTTCGGGAAACATCAGCTTAGTCTTTGGCACCCTTGGTGGTTCCCAACCCGTGAGGGAATTGGTCAGGTAAACAGCGACCCGATCATGGCCCTTGTCGGAAAGGGGGACGCCGAGCTTCTGCAAAAGCAGCCCCAGTTGAAGGTGCGAAACCACGAAAGGAGCGGGGAGAATCTCGAAGCCGAAAACGCGCTTCTGCGCCGCTTCTTTCAAGTCGCTGGCGGTGAGGCCGTTTTCACCACGTTCCTTGAGGGTTCGATGAATGCGGTCGAGAACTTCAACGAGATAAGAGCCTGTGCCGCAGCAAGGGTCGAGGACGTAGACGTTCTTATCGGCAAGGCCGAGCGGTAAGCCCAATTCCTGGCGCAGTACGGTATCGACGCGCTCCACCATGTACTTCACAATCTCGGGCGGCGTGTACCAGACACCGAGTTGCTTCCGCAGTTCGGGGTCGAACGCTTGAAGGAACGGCTCGTAAAAGTACTGCACCGCGTGGCTTTCCTCGAAGTTGCTGAAGAACGAGGCGCGGTCCACGCGGTTCAGCACACCGCCCGTCCAATCGAGCACCTCGGACAACTTGAGCGCGTCAAGCTGGTGGGGATCGGCGACCAGCGAGAACAGACGCGAGATCATGGGAACGCGCAGCGACCAGGCCGTGAGTCGCCAGTCGAACCGCTTTCGGGATGTGGGCGGATTGTGGCGGGACCAGAGCACCCAGGCAGAGAAAATCCCATAGAAAAGGGTCTGGACGAGGCTGGAGCGGAAGAAGTGCTCGCCCCTGTCGCCCTCGAACTTGAGGCCCAGGGCTTCTTCGAGCGCGGCGCGGACCGCCGCCAGGGCCGAAAGCTCGACGTCACGGATGCCGGCCAGGGCATCGCGGGCATAGGAGGCGAGGAACCAAGCCACATCCTCGGGCGCGGCGATGGGCGCGCCGTGGCGCATGACGCGCTGGAGGTACTCGACGAAGCGGTCATTCTGTTTCTCCGCCGTCGCGCGAGGCGTGGCCGCCGCCTGCCAAAAGGCTTTGTCGCTTTCCGCCAACCGGTAAGTTTCCAGAATCGCCGGGTTGCTCTCGGCATCTTGGCCCACCAGGACGAAGTCGCGATAGTTGGTGACGAGGACCTGGCGGTAGCGGTTCCAGTATTTGGTGACCTGTTTGGCCTCGGCGGTGACCCAGGCGTCATCTTTAGTGGGCTTCACCTCAATCGCGCCCCGCGCCGGAAGCTGGCCTGGAAGGGGCTCGGCGTCCGAAAGGTGCTCGAACTGGTCAGCCGTGAAAAGGCCGCCGTCCGGTTTGCCGGCGCCGCGGTTCGCGAGTTGCAGGACGCACTTGACCCTGGGCTTGAGTTTCTTGCCGACCTCGTTCAACAGGGCAGCAAGAGGATGATAGTAGGATTCTTCCTCAACTCCCGCGCCGGTGGAGCGAATGTCGCGAAGGTCCCGAAGGTAAGTTTCCAGTGGCGTCATCAATGAGAGATAGTTACCACAAGCGCCGGGTCGTGACAAGGGCATTCACCGGCGCTCAACATTTAATGCTTGCTGACGGACCAAGTGGCGGCGCCCCGATGAGATCGGGACAGGTCCCGCCGCCTCTACACCAGACTTGCGAACGGGCGAGATCCTTCTCCCGCCGTGCGGGATCAGGATGACAGCGTTGGGCGCTCAGGTATCTGCCGGAAGCCGCCTTGCCAAGAACATCCCCTCGTTATGGATAATCTGAATGTCGTGTCCATCGACTCGCGCGGAGAAACCCGCTTTGTCTCCAGGGATCGATTCTTCCATTCGTTTTCGAGTCTCCACATAGCGCTTTTGGCTTGGCTCCAGTCCGGCGCGCCGCATCCATTGATTGAAGGATCGCTGCCGTCGCCGGACTGATTGCCGCAGTACCTCCAGTCGACGCTCCTCGAACATGCTGAGGAAGGTGGTAAGGCGAAGAGAAAAGGTGTGGGAAGGGTCGCGGAGTCTTTCAATCTGATTGAAGAGCTCGAATTTCGAGTCGCTCTCCGGGGCAAGGGTATCGATAATTAGTAGCCGGCCCTGGGGTTTCGCTGCGCGTATCATTTCCTGGAGCACCGGTTCCGCCTTGGTTATATGGTGGAAAGCGAGTTGGCAGCTAACCAAATCGAAGCTGGTGTCAGGGAAGGGAATGCGTTCGGCATCGGCGCAGGCAAACAGGACGTTGGCGATTTGTTTTTCCGCCTGGAATTCGCGCGCCTGGCGGAGCATTTCGGGTGTCAAGTCGATGCCGCAGGCGAAACTCACACGCGGCGCGATCGCCAGAATAAACGCTCCCGGCCCGCAGGCGACGTCGAGAACAAGTTCCTGGGGTTGGGGCTTGGCAAATTCCACTTTTTCGGCCAGAACCTCGGGTGTATCACGCACCGTGAACTTGGCGAAGGCGTCGGCCGTCTTGGTGAATTGCTTTTGGACTGTTTCTTTATGCTTCTTGGACATAAAAGCTTTCAGCTTTCAGCTCTCAGCTATCAGTGAACTGCCTGCCGAAGGCTGACGGCTGATAGCTGACACAAAAGCATTCAGCTTTCAGCTCTCAGCTATCAGTGAACCGCCTGCTGAAGGCTGACGGCTGATAGCTGACACAAAAGCATTCAGCCTTCAGCTCTCAGCTATCAGCTATCTGCGAGCTGCGACGCAGGTCTTCATGGAATTCGGACTCTTCAGCTTACCAGAGTAACAAGGCGGCGCACAGTATCAAGGCGCAGGGGGAAGAACACAGGGCGCAGAGCGAGATTCCTCTCCCGCCACTGCGGGATCGGAATGACACCGCCGCGTGGGGTGATTTCAGGTGTCAGGGCGTCAGGACCGAGGGCTGGGGAGGTGTGAAAAAGTCGAAACAGCTCATCCCGTGAAGCGGGACCAAGGCACAGAGACGCGCAGAGTGGAACCGGCAATCGCAAATCAGAAATCGCAAATCACAAATCATAAAAATCACTCTTGTCATTTTTTCAAGTGGCGAGTAGGATGAGTTGGACATCCCACGAGGCGGTGGAGTCAGCTCAAGAATTGGAAGAGTTGCCGCAGTGCATTGTCGAACTTCGGAGCATCAGCAAGCGCTACGGGGTACATACGGCGCTTGAGGATTTCTCGCTGGAGGTGCGGCGGGGAGAATTCCTCACGCTGCTTGGTCCCAGCGGAAGCGGGAAGACGACTATCCTGCGACTGGTGGCGGGATTCGAGCAACCGCAAGGCGGGCAAATCCTAATCAACGGGCGGGACGCCTCTCCTCTGCCACCTTACCGCCGCAACGTGAACACCGTCTTCCAACACTACGCACTCTTCCCTCACTTGAATGTCTTCCGCAATGTGGCCTTCGGCCTCGAGCAGAAGAAGTTGCCGGCGGCGGAAATCCGCAAGCAAGTTCGTTCCATCCTCGAGATGGTCGAGCTCCCCGGAAAAGAGGACCGCTATCCACATCAACTGAGCGGGGGTGAGCGGCAACGCGTGGCACTGGCGCGGGCTCTCGTTCTCGAGCCTGCGGTGCTGCTGCTGGACGAGCCCTTGGGCGCGCTCGACCAGAAGCTCCGCCAGCAGATGCAAGTGGAACTGAAGCGCCTGCGCGAGCGCCTGGGGATCACCTTTATTTTCGTCACCCACGACCAGCAAGAGGCGCTCGTGATGTCGGACCGAATTGCCGTCATCAACCGTGGGCGCCTCGAGCAGGTGGGGCCGGTGGAGGAGACCTACGGCGCGCCCCTGACGCCCTTTGTAGCGGAATTCATGGGGGTAGAGAATTTCTTCAAAGTGCGTTGCCTCAGTCATTCCACTCAGGGTACGCGCTTCGAAACCGCGACCGGATTGATCCTCTGGTCGAGGAATTCGCTGGAATTGGGCCCAGGCCTTGCCGGCATGCTGGGTGTACGTTCTGAGGCCATGCGACTGACGCTGGGCCGCCCGCGACCCGGCAGCGAGGCCGTTAATATCGTGCCAGGCGAAGTTGTTGAGGCCATCTTCGAAGGTGGCAGCCGCCGCTGGACGGTTCAGATTGCGAGCGGCGAGCGGCTGGTCGTGCGAGGGGCCATGGCGGCGAACGCCCTTCCCCTCGAGCGGACTTCCCCAGGGGCCAAGGTTTACCTCTCTTGGGAGCCGGACCGAAGCTTGGTGTATCCTGTCAACGGCGCGAGCTCGCCGCCATCGCCGCCAATCGAAAACGCCTGATGAAGATGGCGCCTTTCCCACGCCTATATCCCTTGCTCGCTGAACAGGCAGACTTACTGTAACCAAATACCCTTTGTCTCCATCTCTTGTAGTGTCAGGCAAAGGGCAAACAAAGGCACAAATAAGGGGTGGAGCGTGCAACCTGAAACAAAGCACATTCGGCATGTTCTAAGAGACAAAAACTTGAGCCGCAGGGGATTTCTCACTGCTGCTTTTGCGATGGGGAGCGCATTGGCTCTGAGAAGGGTCGCAAGCGCTGCCCCTCCAGGAGCGGGGATTTCCCAGAGTAAAAGCAAACCCCGCTTGGTAACCCTGGTGGAATTCACCGCCTCCGGCAAGAGGGAAGGGAAGGTCATGGTTGAAAAAGTCGTGAAGACAGACGAAGAATGGAAGCAGATGCTCAATCCCGAGCAATTCGAGGTTACTCGAAAAAAGGGAACGGAGCGCGCTTTCACAGGCAAGTATTGGAACAATCACGAAAAGGGAATTTACCGGTGCGTTTGCTGTGACAACGCGGTTTTCAGTTCGGATACGAAATTCGAATCGGGAACGGGATGGCCGAGCTTCTGGGCCCCGATTGCCCCGGAAAACATCCGCACCGAGGGTGATTTGACGCTCGGCATGGTCCGAAGCGAGGTCCAGTGCAAGAAGTGCGATGCTCACTTTGGGCACGTGTTTGACGACGGCCCGCCTCCAACCCACCTCCGTTACTGCTTGAACTCTGCGGCTTTGAAATTCGTTAAAGCATAAGCTACAACCCCGGATTTCTCACCACGTTTGGACGCTCCTAGGGGACTGTCGGAAGGGCGGGTCCCGCAGGGCGGGACCCGCCGAAATGGCGGCTCCCGCCCTCTGTTGGTCCCGTGCCCCGCGCCGTCCCCCGAGCGCGGGACTGCGCGGGGCACGGGACACAGGAATAATCAGGAAGGCCTTGTAACGGCG
>DLMI01000171.1:0-19769 GCA_002478145.1 Acidobacteria bacterium UBA7540 | reverse complement strand
GGCGGGTCCCGCCCTGCGGGACCCGCCCTTCCGGACCCGTGGTGAGAAATGCAGGCTAGTGTAATTGCCCCATCTGATAGCTGAGAACCGCGGACTGAATCTGGAAATCGTACTTCGCGCTGCTGTCGGCGATTTGGGCCTGGGTCAGATTCAGTTGCGCTTGGGAGAGTTCGACGATCGAGCTGAGCCCAAGTTTGTAACGCGCCTGCGCGAGGTCGAGCGCCAAGGTGGCCTCCTTCAGCAACTGGGCGGTGACGGCGAGACGCTGGTAGGCGGTACCGGCGTCGAGCCAGGCGGTTCGCACGTCGCGCGAGATACGGTCGGCAAGGTCGCGCATGCTTTGGTCCGCTGCTTTGGCGCGGAGGTTCGCTTCCTGGTGGCGGGCGGAGAAAAGGAACCCGTTAAAGATCGGAATATTCACATTGATGCCCGCCGCGGCGTAGCGGTCGCTGAGCGGAACCTGGTAAGCCGGGGTGAGACCCGCCGCGCCCGTCGCAGTGATGGTGGGCATCCACAAATCGCGTTCAGCGCGGGCATAACGCAGCGCAGCCTCGTGGCTGAAGCGCGCGCTGGAGAGATCCGGGCGATCCTGAAGGGCCTGCACGATCAAGTCGGTGGGGTCAGCGATTGGCGCGGGGGGCATCGGCTCCTCGGCGAGATCGAACGGTTGAGGATTGGCGAGTCCGAGGGCGTCGGCCAGTTCTGCGTAAGACGCCTTCTCGCCGTTTTGCGCTTGCACGAGCAGCAACTGTGCCTGCGCCAAGTCCACCTCGGCGAAGCTTACGTCCACCAGAGACCTCAGCTTGTTCTTTTCGAGTGTGGTGATCTGATCGGCAAGAATCCGGCGCGCTTTCACCGTTTCCTCAGCAACCTTGAGTACGGCTTGACCGCGCAGGACGCCGAAGTAGGCGCGATTGACGGCGAGCAGCACGTCCTGTGCGGTTTGCTGCGCGCTCTGGGAAGCGGCCTTCGCTCCCAAGCGTGCCGAGGCCACCAGGTTGGACGTGCGACCGAAGTCGGCAATAAGCTGGTTGATTTCCAGACCGTTCGAATAACGGTTGTAGATGGTCGGGTTGTTCAGGAAGCCTGCGGCGATGCGGCTGTCGGGTATTGCCCCTGCCCCTGTGAGACTTGCCGTGGCGGTGGGGTAATAGGCTGATTTCTCTTCGCGGGTGACTTGGTTGGCCGCTTCCGCCTCGAAGGTGGCGGCCTGCAACAAGGGATGGTTGCGCAGCGCCAGCGCCTCAGCGTCTTTCAAGGTGAGCTTTGGCGTTTGAGGGGGCGCAGCCAGAGTTGGAATTGTTGCCGCCAAACCCAGCGCGCAAGTCAACGCGCAGAGAATGACGGTGCGCTGAAATCCGAAACGTCTCATACCCCAACCTCCTTGGGTCCGCGGGCCGGGCTTGCCTGCCGCCGGCCGTACACCAGCAGATACGCGGCTGGAACAATGAAAATCGTGAGGATGACGGAGGCTATCAAGCCGCCAATGATGGCAAGAGCCAACGGAGCATACTGCTCGCTTCCCGTGCCCAGCTTGAGAGCCATGGGCAACATGCCGATGATGGTTGCCAGCGAAGTCATCAGGATGGGGCGCAAGCGCACCCGGCATGACGTAATCACGGCGTCCTCGACGGATCTGCCCTGTTCCTCCAGGCGGTGCGTGAACTCGACGATCAGGATGCTGTTGGACGCGGCAATGCCCACCAGCATCAGTACACCCATCAGCGACATCACATTGAGCGTGGTGTGCGTCACGGGAAGAATCACCAGCACCCCGATGAATCCCATGGGGATGGCCAGCATGATGAGGATGGGGTCTTTAAATGACCGGAATTGCGCCACCAGGATGAGATACAGAAGGACCACTGACAGCGAGAGCCTCAGGGCGAAACTGTGGAACGACTCGGTCATACCCTGCACCATCCCGCGCAGGTTCACCCGCACATTTCCGGGGAGGCTTGCCTTTCTCAAAATGCTTCGTATGGCGTCCGCGACCTTCCCGAGGGCCTCTCCGGCGGGGGTCACATAGACGTCCGTGATTCTTTGGATCTGGTAGTGGTCAACCTCCGTCGGGGTCTGGGTGCGGGTCAGATTCACTACGGCCCCGAGGGTGGTGGGCTCAGTTAATTTGGGCGCCCGCAGGGGGATATTCTTCAGATCCATGAAGTCGTGAATGGCAGGCCTGCCTGACTCAAAGTATTGAACGGTCAGAAAGTAGTCATTACCGGTTTTCCGGTCCACCCAGTAGTTGGGCGCGATCATTAAGTTCGAATTCAGTGCCGTGATGACATTGTCCACCACGTCCTTCTGACTCAGCCCCAGCTCCCCGGCATGCACGCGGTCCACATCCAACCGCAACGCCGGATAGTTCATGTCTTGCGGTATGTAAACCTCTCCCACACCGGGCAGATCCCGAATCTGCCTCGCCAAGTCCTGGGCGATGTCGTAGCTTTTCCCCAACTCGCTACTGCTGACCTGCACGTCGATGGGCGCCGGCATGCCCATATTCAAGATCGCGTCCACCATCGAGCCGCTTTGGAAAAACGTCCGAATCTCCGGATACTGCTTGCTGATCTCCTCCTGCACTTGCTGCATGTAATCGAAACTGCTGCGCCGGTGGTCATCCTGTAACTGCACTTGCACGGTGGCCGTGTAGGGCCCGGCGTTGGTGGTGTACAGAGAGGAGAAATCCGGCACCACGCCGATGTTGGAGACCACCAGCTTGAAATCCTGGGGATCAACGGTCTGCCGGATCAGGTTCTCCACCTTGGCGACGTACTGCTCGGTCACTTCAATGCGCGTGCCGGTGGGCGCCTTGAGGTTGATGGTGAATTGCCCGGCGTCCGTGCGCGGGAAGAAGGCCAAGCCCAGAAAGGGGTAGATGGCCAAGCTGGCCAAGAACACCCCCGCCAAAACCGCGACGGTGCGACCCGGCCGCACCAACGCCCGCCGCACCCAGTACTCGTAGAAATCCAGGAGCTTGTTGAACATCCGGTTAAACCTGGCATTGAACTTCTGCCCCCAGGACCAGGCATTGTAGGGGCCAGCGGCGCTGGCCCCAGGCCGAGCGCCGCTCGGCCCTACCCCGTGCCCTTCGGTATGCGGCGCCTGCTTGAGGTACCGCGAGCAGAACAGCGGAATCACCGTCATCGCTACGAAGTATGAGGCGAAGAGCGAAATGACCACCGCCAAGGCCAGCGCCGAAAAGAGGAATCTGCTCACGCCGTAGAGAAAGGTAACCGGGAAGAAGACGACCACGGTGGTAAGGGTTGCCGCCAACACAGCCAGGCTGACTTCATCACCCCCCACCTCTGCGGCGACCTGGGGCGAGGCGCCCCCCTCCAGGTGACGGTAGATGTTTTCGAGCGAGATCACGGAATTGTCGATCACCCGCGAAAAGGCCAGCGCCAGCCCTCCCAGAACCATCGTGTTCACGGTGCTGCCCATCAGGTTGAGCACCACAAAGGTTGCCAAGGCCGATAGAGGAATCGAAAGAAAGACAGCCGAGGTCGCCCGGAAGCTTCCGAGAAAAAGGAGGATCATGAGGCTGGTGAGAAGCAGCCCGAGGAGGCCTTCGTGCAGCAGAGTCTTGATGGCTTCTTTGACGAAGACGGATTGATCGAAGACCAGGCTGGCCGTCATCTGCTTGGGGATATCAAACAGGTGGCCGATCAGATTGCGGACTCCGTTCACCACCTCAATCGTGTTGGTATCGCCCCCTTGCTTCATGATGGGGATGTAACACGACCTCTGGCCGTCTACCCGCACAACGTTATACTGAATTTGATTGGCGTCTTCGGCCTTCCCCACGTCTCCCACCGTAACCCACGAGGTCCCCACCGTCTTGATGGGGATACTGTTCAAGTCCTTCACTTGGTTCACCAAGCTGTTGGAATAGACGTAGTAATCGTCGGGGCCGATCTTCACATCCCCGGCGGGCAGGATCAGGTTGGATTGGTTCACCGCGTCCACCACGTCCATGGGAGTCATCTGACGCGAAAAGAGCTTGTAGGGGTCCACGTACACCATGGCCTGCCGGTACTTGCCGCCAAACGGCGGCGGAATCTCTGCGCCTTTCACTACGGCAATCTGGTTGCGGATGGCGAACTGCGCGTAGTCGTGAAGCTGCGTTTCAGTGAGCCCCGGTCCTCTCACCGTCACCAAGCAAACCGGCAGGCTGGAGGCATCAAACTTCAGCACCACGGGCGGCAAGGTGCCGGGCGGCAAGCGCTTCAAGTCCGCGAGGGCGAGGTTCGAAAGTTCCGTCACGTCCGCGTCGGCGTTCGTCCCCGGCTGGAAATAGACCTTGATAATGCTCACCCCCAGCAACGAGCGCGATTCCATGTGATCGATACCGCTGGCCAGGGTGAAGAAGCGTTCGAGCGGGTTGGTGATGTCGATTTCGATATCCTGGGGAGGCATACCGGAGTAAAACGTGGCCACCACCACTTCCGGCAAATTAATGGGCGGGAAAAGGTCCACCGGCATGCGCGCCAGGCTGGTCACCCCGATGACCAGTAATATCAGGCAACAAACGATGATGAAATACGGATTGCGGATTGAAAATCGCGGCATATGCCTCCACCTTCAAACGGTCGCGCCAATCGTCGCTTGCTACTGCTGGCCTGCTCCGTGGAATTGCAGCATTTGGACCACTTGCGGACGCACTTCTTGGCCTGGCTTAAGGCCGCTGCGGTCGCTTACGATCACCGGTTCGCCTTCCGCGAGGCCCGAGACAACTTCCGCCTCAGTGGAGGTTTCGAGGCCCAACGCTATCACCCGATCCTCGACCTTGCCGGTAGGACTCACGACATAAACCGTGGTTTGCTCGCCCTCATGATTCACCGCCTCCAAGGGCACAGCTAGAACGTTATCTTTCGCTTCCAGGGTAAGTGTGGTCTCCGCATACATTCCCGGCATCAAAAGCCGGTCGCGGTTGGGAACGTCGACCTCGGTGTGCATGGTACGCGTGTCCGCCTGCACGTCCACGGAAAAGCGGGCCACTTTGCCTGGAAAAGACCGGTTTAGAGACGGCACATGGACATCGACGGGATCGTTCACTCGGATGTAGCGCACCGAGGATTCGGGAACGGGGATCACCAAACGAAACAGATCATCTTCGGATAACTTGACGAGGGGCATGGCCTGCGTGCTGGAGCTCGTGCCTGCCTGCATCAGGGTGCCCAGATTGGCGTAGCGTTGGGTCACCACGCCGGAGAACGGCGCCGTGATGCGCGCGTAGGCGAACAACGCTTGGTCGTGAATAAGCCTGGACTTACCCACCAGGAGCTGGCTCTGTGCGGCCTCGAGTCCTGACTCACCCGCGTCCACCTGAGACGCTGCCGCCAGGTCTTTGCCCTGTGCGTCATCAACTTCCTGTTGCGCCACCAAGCCTGGCTGGCTTTCGAAGACGCCATTCAAGCGGGTATATTCGAGGTGGAGAGCCCTGTACTGCGCCCGATAACGTTTCAGCTCGTGATCGGCGCGGGAAACTTCGTCCGTCGCGTTCTTGATGGCGGCTTGATCCACTTGTAGCTGCGCCTCGAGCTCCGGAATTTCCAGGGTTGCCATCAATTGACCCGTTTGCACGCGGCTGCCATAGTCGACGTACAAGTTTTTGACAAAACCTGACTCTTTCGCGTAGACGTCGATTTCCTGAAAGGGGACGAGCTCCGAGGAAAGCGTAATTTGCCGCTGAAGAGACTTCCGGGCTACTTTCGTCACCCCAACTGTTACGGCCGCCGGGGAGTCGACCTTGGCTCGAACCTTCCCACAGGAAGGGAGAAGCGCGACCCCCATGGCAGCCAAGCCGGCGATAGCCAGCGTCACCCATTTGCTCTTGGCCGATATTCGCTTGTTCATCGTTTCCACTGTTTTGCTCCATCGCGAATGGAATCCGAGTTAAAGTCGAGTAAATCCTTGAGCCCCCGGCTGAGTTCCTGAACCGTAGCTCCGGGCTTCTTCGACAAGTCGATCACTAGCTGCTTCTTCTCCATAATCTTGCTGGCCACAGCAGGGAGTTTGATTGCCATGTCTTGGGGAATGGTAATGATGCCGTGGCGGTCGCCGTGGATTAGATCGCCGGGTTGAATCTTCAGCCCGCCGACCTCCACCGGACCGCCAAACTCAACAATGTGGACATAGGCACGCGAGATGGCGAGCCGGCCGGCAAAGACCTGAAAGCCACTCGCTTCGATCCCGGGCAATTCGCGGGCGGCGCCGTTCGTTACGGCGCCCACACAACCCATCGATAACAAGATGTTCACGTGCACCTTGCCGAGGAAAGCCCCTGTCCCCGGGTGCTCATCAATATCCTGCATCACGACCACGCGCGGAGAGGGAAGGCTTGTGATGTGCTTCCACCAATCGGTGCGTTCAAGGTAGCGGCTTCCCACCATGGGTGGATCAGCCGATCGAATTTTGCAAGTTGCCGCATACCCAACCATGGGAGGGAAATTCTTGAACAGACATCGGAAGCCGGCAGTTGCGAACCCTTCATTTCGCAACCGGACACCGAAAGTTTCAATCGCATCAGATATTACGCACGTGTCGAAGGACCGGAGCTGGTTGATCTGGTCGGACGATAATGGAGTTTGCAAAATCTCTACCTCCTTGGTCTCTGTCGAACCGACGGAACGATGACTACGATGTCGTGAGAGATTGAGCGCTATCCGCTGGGCTGCTCACCGAATGGGTGAGGCGAAACAGGTGATGAACGCGAGAGGTTTACTCGAGGACGGGTGGTGACCGGAGGTGATGTTTCTGGAAGGTTTTAGGAAGAGGAAGGGGGAGCGTTTCTTCGTGGGGAACATAACGCGGGGGTGAGGTTTTGGTCTCCGCCACAACAACCTCGGCGGACTCAGCCGCATTGGTGACGGAACTTTCAAGCTGCTTCGATTCGGTCATGTGGCTGGCTTTGTAAGTGTGCCACGGCCCGCTGCAGGCTTGAAGACAAGGCCTCCTGGTGGCGGTCGAAAGAGCGACCACGCCAACCAGCAGGAACATGATGCTAGCCACAAAAACGCGCCCATAAGAGGCGATGATTCGCTTCATGCTTTCGTGGGAAAGTCCCAAAGGAACCCTTAGAATATCCAACATACTATAATGCCATCGGACTTGCCGCGTGGCAAGATGCTTCGGCGTGAAACCCTAACAATTAGCCCCACCTGGAAGACAGGCTCTCTCCCTCTAACCGTCCGAAGAACCTGCATTTGTTTTCGAAGCAAATCAAGCCGAAGAGGTTGCCTGGGGAGAGGTTCCAGAGGGGCGGGGTCTTGGCCCGCGCCGCTCCCCTCCAACCTGTCTGCTGCTCTTCCACTTCCTGAATCCCGCTCCTGAATCCCGAATCCTGGTCTGGCGCCTGGCACCCGCTCTACCCGTATGTGGTAGGTCGTAGGTGGTATTTGGGGGGGCCGCCTACCACCTGCGAGACACCACCTACGTCCTTTGTTTTCAGCAACATTCCCGCTTTATGCTAGTATCCGATTTGTTTTCATAGACATTCCCGCTTTGCCACCCAGTTTTCCACAGCGATCCTTTGTTTTCATAGACATTCCCGCGTCGTGCGTTAATTTTCAAAAAACTACTTTTCTCTTTCTCTGCCGAGAATGGACTTGCTGTCCGCCTGAGAAAAGGGAGTTTTTCGGGCTTTTGGCCCCGCTTGGGACACTCCAGAGAGTGCATTGGGGGATCAAGGTAGCATTGCAGCATAGCGTTCCCAGGAGGCCATGACCGCCTGCACGGCTTCAGCTTACTACACTAGCCTATCTTGTTCCGCTTGTCAAGAGACAGCGTGTGGCGCATACATTGGCTTTGATGTATGCGCCCCACGGACACGGGCAACATCTCCATCACCGCGTCCTATCCGTGGCCTGTTCTGGCTTCTTAACGGTCGCCGATATAAAATGCGTTGTCGGCGCCACCCGCGTATCGCATGGGAAGGTGAGAAAATGTAGCGGGCTCGTACCTGATGCCGTGGCATCTCACGACTTGTTCGTGAGCGCTTTTTCCACGGCTTCCGGGTTTCTATCAATCACCGTTAAGTAGGCGCGCACCGCGCTTTCTGGACGCCTGCGCCCTTGCTCCCATTCCTGGAGCGAGCGCGGGCTGACGGCATAGCGCCGTGAGAATTCCGCTTGCGACAGCCCCAGCTTGGACCGGATCGCCACCACGTCCACGTCCTCAGGCACCTCGACGTAGCGCATGGGAAGGGCGGTCCTCCCCTCCACGTGATCGACGACTTCCTTCATAGCGGCAATCAGACGCTTACCCATTTTGGAGTGCTTGGTCTTTGTCATTGGACACCCTTCAAACGATTTACCAGCTCCTTTAATTGCTGTTTGTCGGTCGGGGTCAAGTCTTCCTTCGCCGCTTTTGCATAGATGTCGAGGAAGTAGACCACATCGGCCGCTGACCGGTAAAAGTAGATCACTCGAACGCCGCCCCGTTTTCACTTTCCTTGGCGGCCCCACCGCGCTTTTCGAACCCCACCGGTACCTGCTACGACCGCGTGTATCTCAGGGGTTCCCGCAACGTGGAGTTCCATCGCGTTTCGCTCTTCCACGCGGAGGACCTTCCCTACCCGCTTCTCATACAGGCTGGTGTAGGCAATCGCCGCGCTCATTTTCTTATTATACGGCATTGACGGACCATGGTCAAGCAAGCGAAGGCCACCGTCTATGAGACCCGTAGTTATTCCTAAAGAACAACTGCCGGCTGGCCCCCCGACACGTCGCGGCGCCAGCCCGACCAAATGATTTTGCGGGCAGCCGCCGCGCGCAATTTCCGGAATCCTGCAAGCGCGGCGCTTAACTTTCCGTGGCGTCTTCTTTAGATTCGAAAGTATCATGGGTGAAACGGTAAAGGACGAGATCAACGAGCAATTGGACAAGCTGGATACCCCGCAACAGCGCCAGGTGCTGGAATTTGCGCGAGGCTTGGCCTCGCCGGCCGGCGTTTCGGGCGACAAACTGCTCCAATTTGCGGGGGCCATTGCTCCGGCCGACCTCGAAACCATCTCACGGGCCATCCTCGAAGGCTGTGAACACGTTGACCTGAATGCCTGGTAGAATACCTCTCGATACCAACATTGTAATTGCGCTCTTCGCGGGCGAGAAGCCGGTCCGCGAGCGACTGGCCGAATGCCCGGAGGTTTTCTTGCCCTCCACAGTTCTTGGAGAACTTTACTACGGCGTCCTGAAGTCCAGCCAGGCCGGCGCCAATTTCGCCCGGATCGAGGAACTGGCCGCTGCCGTGACCATCTTGCCCTGCGATGCCACCACCGCCCGGCTCTATGGAGAGATTAAAGCATCTTTGCGGTTGAAAGGCCGCCCCATACCCGAAAACGATATCTGGATTGCCGCCGTCGCACAGCAATACGGCCTGTCCTTGGCCACCCGGGATGAGCACTTTAACCACGTAGCAGGGCTCGCCGCGGAAGCGTGGTGACCGCGGGTGGCGTGTACATTAGGAAGCAGCCTGCTCCCCGGTCAGAGCTGTCAACCACCACCGGAAGGCGCACACACGCCGGCTGACTTGCTTGGGGCGCTGCCTGTGGCAAATACCGAGAACTTCTGCTCGACCCGCTTCCATCCGCATTGGGGGCACTCAGGCGGCTCCTGGTTGCGCGTCAACACGATTTTCTCGAAGACGTGTCCGCAGTTGCAACAGGCGTATTCAAAGATAGGCATGGGAAACCGATCTCACTCCTTAGGTTTGATGTCACAGCTTTCTTGCTTCGCTTTCCCCGCCGGGGAGGCAAAACGCCGCGCTCATGTAAAGCGCGAGATTCCGGGAATGGGTGGCAGGACCAGGAACCAGACCACCAGAAAGAGAACGAAAATCAAGAAGTTTGCCATAGCCAAATTATACGCACCTCGTTGTGATGAGGGAGCAGCGTTCCGAACACGTAAACGGGATTGTCGCCACGCGTGAATCCCTCGGCGAAATCCAGCCGCGGGTAGCGGAAAGCCTTGGCAGCAGTGATTCCCTGCTGCACCGCCTGCGCGTAGGCGTCAGCCGCCTGGATGGTAGGGTTCTTCTGAAGCGCAATTTGCACAGCTTCCTGAAGGGTAAGCGACTGAGCTGACTCTCTTGCGGCAGGCTGAGTTTGAGCGCCTGCGCCAGCCGCCAAGAGAAACACTGCCACCAGGGAGATGAATCTCTTCATCACGCTGCCTCGCGGAAGGTTTCCTGTGTCACGTCCGGCAGGATCTCAAACGTAGTTTCGATCTTCGCCGTCTTCGAGATCATCGCTCCCACGGCGCAGTACTTCGTCTCGGAAAGCTCAATCGCTCTTTGAACAGCCTCGGGAGCGATGCGCCCCCGAAGCCGGTGCTTGATTTCAACGCGGGTGAAGTAAGAAGGCGGCTCCGGGTTCTGCTCAGCATGGAGTTCGATTTCATACCCGGTGACCGTCTGGCGTTTCTTGCGAAGAATGCCGATCACGTCAAAACCGGTGCAGCCACCGAGGGCCAACAAGGCCAGCTCAATGGGCTTCGGTCCCGTGCGCCCGTTGGCGTCGTCCATAACGAGGGCATGACCAGTACCCGACTCCGCTACAAACTGCCTTCCTTCGCCCTCCACGGTTGCTAATCGCAGCTTTCCTTCGATCATGGTTCACCTCAGTTTTCGGTCTGCTCTCCATTGATGATTACGTAATATCGTGGCACGCGTCAGCGGAAGGGCGGGGCTTCAGCCCCGCCCAAAACGCCGGTCCGACTTCAGGCTTTAGCCTCTGAAGCCACCGTCATAAACCCATGAAAGTTACTGCATTGGCTTCAGCGGCTAAAGCCGCCCCTTGTTTCAGCCCCTTAAGGCAGGGCTAAAGCCCTGCCCTTCCACAAACAGAGGTTGTCTGCCCGGACTGTTACCCTATTCTGTAGTCCTCAGTCGTGCCCGAGGAGGCAAAACCATGGCATGGTAATCCTCCTGGGGGCCCTTACGAGGGGTTCATGACAACTACCGATTCCTTTGCGCATTTCGACCCAGGTATTCCGGACCCCTTTGTCGTGTTGCATTTTCCTGGCCTCATCCACATAAATGCAGTTTCCACGGAAAGGTAACAAAAAGAAGTGAGTTTCTTGTACAGGACAGCGCGTCTCTGCTGGGGTCTGGCAGGAACGGCTGGGACGGCGGCGATGGCTCGAAACTGCTCCTCACAAGTTGGGGAACCGCTGTGTTAGCATCTACTTTGCAAACGCGGAGGAGGCGGCCCAAGACTGCGCTGGCAATCTCCGATTCCGGCGACGTATCTCATGAATTCGCAAGTTGAGCAGGCACTCGCAAATCTGAAGTCCGGGAAACTCGAGGACGTTGAGCAGGCTCTCGAAACACTTCAGGAGGTCGTTTACGGTTTCGGGATGAAAGTGTGCGGCGTTCGCGAGGACGCCGAGGACACTGCCCAGGAAACCCTCATCCGCCTGGCCAGACAACTGAAGGAGTTTCCCGATGCGCGGGCGCTGGCCGTCTGGCTTTACAAGGTGGCCAAGACCCAATGCCTGATGAGCCGCCGCAAGAGCAAGTTCGCTCCCGCGCAAATCCTTTCCCTGGATGCGTTGATGCCCAAGGAAAGCGGCGCCGCAGCTCCGGCAGTGAAATCCTGGGAGATTACACCCGAAGAAATCGTGCTGAACAAGGAGTTGCGCAGCAAGCTGGAAGACGCCGTGCTAGCCCTTCCCAAGCCTTATCGCTTGGTCCTGATTCTCCGCGACATGGAACAACTCGACACCAGGGAAGTGGCGGAGGTGATGGGCATTTCTGAGGAAACCACCAAGATGCGCCTGCACCGGGCGCGCGTTTTCCTTCGCAACGCGCTGGCGGGTTATGTCCGCCGTGCAGAGATGCCGGGGGCAAGAGCACATGACTGACCAGCATTGCAAACAGATCTTCGCCATGCTCTCCGAGTACCTGGATGGTGAGCTCCCGGTAAAGAATTGCCGCGAGTTGGAGCGCCACCTGAAGGGCTGCCGGCCCTGCATCGCCTATCTCGAGAGCTTGAAAACCACCGTGGAAGCTTGCCGCAGGTATAAGGCGCCCAGGGCTCCCGCCCTCTCGAAGCAAGTGAAGGCCGCTCTGCTGGCGGCTGTTCGTAAGGTCATTTCCACAGATCTTTCTGAATAGGGTCTCATAGCTGCAACTTTATCGTGAGATGGTTCGTCAGAACATATGTGAGCCGGGTGTAAAATCCCGGCCGGAGGCCTACCGTGAGATACGATCGTTTACGACGTGTACTCGTGGTTTTGGTCGCGGGGCTGCTCTTCCTACCAGCAGCTCTCTTTAGCCAACAACAGAACCCTTCCCAGGTGCGCTCGGTGCGGCTGAGTTTGGTCAGCGGCAAAGTGACGGTGAAACGTCCAGGCGCAGCCGCAGGGGTCCAGGCGCAGGTGAATACCGCAATCGAGGAAGGCTTTGTGGTGTCGACATCGGCTGGCGGTTTTGCGAACGTGCAGCTCGAGAACGGCTCCACGATTCGACTGAGCGAACACGCCAAAGCCGACTTCACGCAATTAAACACGGATGCGGATGGAAACAAACTGAACGTCATTACGTTGGAACGGGGATTGGCTGGGTTTTACTTCGTCCCTGAACGACAGGACGTTTCCAAGGTGAAGATTGCGGACGCCACCTTGACTTCAAATGGCAAGACCGAATTCGAAACGGAGTTCACCTCGGGGACGGTGCAACTGCGCGTGTTGGCGGGCTCCGTCACGATCTCGGCACACGCCAGCTCCCTAACCCTGGGTAAAGGGAAGGCCGCGGTATACAACCCGTTGACGGCTGCTGAGGCGGGGGCGAAATCGCACGCGCGGGTGGTTCGCTTGAGCTACGTGAGTGGTACGGTGATGGTCAAGCGGCCTGCTTCGGCGGAAGAGGAACCGGCGATGGTGAACGTGCCCATCCAGGAGGGTTTCGAGCTCTCCACTTCCGGCGGCAGTTATGCCGAAGTGGAATTCGAAAACGGTTCCACCGCCCGCCTAGGCGAGCTCTCCAAATTGCTTTTCGATCAACTGGCGTTGGACGCCCACGGCAACAAGCTGAACGGCATGACGTTTGAGCAGGGATATGCCACTTTCCACTTTCTGCCCGAGCACAGCCTTCCGCGCTCGGTAAAACGGGATGGCATTATCCACTTTCAGCCCACGTACGGCGATGTTTATCGCGTCAAGATTGCCGACGCGACGGTGACGACCGATGGCAAGTGCGAATTCCGCACGGACCTGGAACAGGACAGCTTGCGCGTGGAAGTTTTCAATGGCTCGGTAGATGTCGCCACTCCTACCCTGTCTTCCAAACTCGGCGAAGGCAAGATCCTGGAACATACGTCCGGCGGCGCGGAATTGGCTTTCAACACCCAGAAAGGAATTGTCAAGGACGCTTGGGATCAGTGGACGGAGGCACGGGATAAGCAGGTGCAGCTTACGGAAAAAGACGAACCCGTCCATCCGATTGGACCGCGCTACGGCTGGAGTGACCTTGACACCTATGGCGAATGGGTTGGACTTCCCGGTGGCAGATTCGGCTGGTCGCCCTACGCGCGGGCAGGTTGGTCGCCCTACACCAACGGCCAGTGGGGATGGTACCCGGGATTCGGCTGGACGTGGATTTCCGGCGAACCCTGGGGCTGGCTGCCTTACCACTGCGGTCTATGGGACTTCGACGCTAGCTTTGGCTGGTATTGGATGGACCCGATGTTCGGTTGCGGACTCTGGGGGGCTTCGCTGGTCAATTGGTATGCGGGGCCGGGATGGATCGGCTGGGCGCCGACGGGAGGGCCCGGTCATCCGAGGCCCGTTCCACCAGGGGGTGGTCATCCAGGCCCGGGTCCTCGCCCCGTCCTCCAAAGGGGACTTGTCACGGTTCCGACCAGTGTGGTTCAGAATCGGCAGTTGATTACGCCCCAGACCGTGAGCAACATTCCGCCCACGGCGGGAAGCCTGATTGTGCGCCCGCCCTTCGAACCGGGCCCGCAGCCCACGAGCGCGGCAAGCTCCCCGGCGCTGGGCGCGGGAACCACATCCAAAAGCAATGCAGCGGCCGCGACGGCGCCACCCTCAACCGGGCCGATCAGTGGGCCGGGGCCAGGCTTCGCATCGCGCCACGCTTCCGCGCCTTCGACCATCCTGATGGGAGGCGATGCGGCAAAGGAGAGTGCCCTGCTTGCGGACCATCATTTCCATTCCAGCCGTGAACCCTTGCGCGCCGTTGAAGGCGCAACCCTGGGGGGACGCTATCCGGTGCGCGGGTCAACGGGTGAGTTCCGCGGCAATCCTTTCAGAGGTGGGGAAAGGAATGGGGGCGCCAGTGGCCAGAACGGTCCCCGGGGCGGCCCCACCGTGTCGCACTCAGCGGGCGGGTCAGGGGCCATCATCATGGCCCACGGACAAGGTGGAGGCGGCTCGCACGGTGGGGGCTATTCCGGCGGCGGTAGCTCCTCCGGTGGCGGGCACTCCGGTGGAGGTGGAAGCGTCTCCGGCGGTGGCGGCGCGGCACACTCTGGCGGTGGTGGCAGCGTCTCCGGCGGGGGCGGCGGGGGCGCCGGTGGCGGACACCACTAATCCACCGTCGCATTGCAGTTGTTGAATAATCATCGCGCCTTTAGCCCAACTTTCGCAGTTGAGGGGGTAGAAGAACCCTATTTTGCGGATCTGTCGCCATTAGCCACTCCTCGTCTAAGGAGACGACGGGCGTGGCGGCTTGCGAGCGGTTTCTTCTAACGGCCTCGCGCTTCTGGTGCGTTTGCCCTGCCTCCTCTAGGGCTTGTCGCCGCCAGCGCAGCCCGCTCGTCCACCAGCGATCCGGTTGCCCCCAACCCGATTCCTACCTCCGTTACATCTTTTAGAAGGCCCCGACGGTCCACGACCGCCCCTCTCCAGTACCACCTTGCGCGCGAGCTCTGCTTGCCCAAGACTCTATGGAACATGTAGAGATCTCATTGGAACCCGAGTAAGTGGAGCACGAGCTCACTTCCTGCCGACCGAAATTGGAAAGTACACGCCGCCTCTGTAGTAGGCAGCAAACAGGCTGCGAACTTAGTCGGGGTAGAGTCCTTATTTTATTCGCTACGACTATTCGTATATTATCGTATATAAACGATTGATGTTATTGACTTTAAATGGACACATGCCTATACAATATTTGGCTGGGCGTACTGATACGGTGGAAAGCCGCGAAGCTGGTTGCAGCCGGCTTTGCCCTTAGCGAAACCAAGGAGATGATGGTGATCCCCAGCTTAGCGTGCTGCTTGAGCTATAGGGCCGATTCCCTCAGGGGCTGAAAAAACACAACGGCCAGGTCTGCCCAGTTTCCATCGGAGAGGAGCATATGAATCGCCGGCAAAAAGGGGTAATGGAACATGCCCATTGGTTTGGCATCTTCTGTTCAGCGATGGCGTTGACTCTCATGGTCACCTCGGCAGCTCGGGCACAAGTGTCGGGTGCGATTTCGGGAACGGCTGCCGACTCATCGGGAGCCGTGTTGCCAGGAGTGAACGTAACTGTGAGGAACCTGGAGACCGGATCGATTCGTGCCGGCGTGAGCGACGGCATGGGGCGTTACAGCGTGCTCTCACTTCCAGTCGGACGGTATGAGATAGGGGCACAAAAGGACGGGTTCAGAGCTGAGCTCCGCACGGGCATCACCCTGGTCGTCGGACAGGAGGCCACGGTCGACTTGGTCCTGCAATTGGGCGAACTCAGGCAGCAAGTGACGGTTTCGGGAGAAGCGCCGTTGGTCAGCGCCACGCCGACTGCGACATCGGGCTTGGTGGGAGAGCGGCAAGTAAAGGACCTGCCGCTGAACGGCCGAAGCTACGATGAGCTTCTTACACTGAATCCCGGGGTCGTCAACTTCACGTGGGAGAAGACAGGCGGGGTCGGAATCTCCAACTCTGCCGTGGGCAACATGTTCTCGGTCGCGGGGAACCGGCCTCAGCAAAACCTCTTCTTGTTGAACGGGGTCGAATTCACGGGGGCGGCCGAGAACGATATGCAGCCCGGCGGTACCAGCCAGCAGTTGCTGGGGGTGGACGCGGTTCGGGAATTCAACCTGCTGCGCGACACTTACGGCCCGCAGTACGGCAAACGGCCCGGCGGCCAAGTCATCATTGTCACCCAGTCCGGGACAAACGATTGGCACGGGACGGTGTTTGAATTCCTCCGCAACAACGCCTTTGATGCGCGCAATTTCTTCGATCAGACCTCCATCCCGCATTTCGCGCGCAACCAGTTTGGAGGGTCTTTTGGAGGACCGATCCAAAAGGACAAGACCTTCCTGTTTGGCAATTACGAGGGATTCCAGCAGCACCTGGGGTTAACCGATGTGACGCTCGTTCCGGATAACAACGCGCGCCAAGGTCTATTGCCGGGTCCGAATGGCACGATGGTCAACGTGGGAGTGGCGCCCGGAGTTGCGCCTCTGCTTTCGTTGTGGCCCGTGCAAAGCCCGAACGCGCCGGACTTCGGAGGCATCGCCGAATCGTTCAGCAACCCCTTGCAAACGATTCGAGAGGACTTTGGGACCACGCGGCTCGACCACCTCTTTTCTGAGAAAGACTCTTTCGGCGCGGTCTACACCGTCGACGACAGCGCGGACGACTCACCCACCATCAATCCCTATAGCACGGACCTGGAGAGCCTCCGGGAACAGGTTATCAGTCTCGAAGAAACCCACGTTTTCTCCCCCACGGTGATCAACACCGCCCGCTTCGGCTTCTCTCGCGCCAGCTATTTCTATACGGGAAAACCCACCCCCAATACCCCCGCAGCGAGTGTTCCGAGCTTTTTGGTTGGCCGTCCTGTTGGCGCGGTGGTAATCGGAGGAAGCGCGGCATCGAATCCGGCCGCCCAATTAAGCCTGGCTGGAAGCAACAATGGAAGCAACCTGGACATCGCTCGAAATCTCTTCACTTATGAGGATCGCGTAACCTTCACGAAAGGGCGTCATCGGGTCAGTGCAGGAGCGTGGTTCCAACGGCTCGAGTCCAATGAGAATCTGGCGCTCAGCCAGTATGGACAGGCTACATTTACAAGTCTGACGACCTTCCTGGAGGGCACGGTGGGTACTTTCCTGTTTGATCCCACACCGACCCGTCTGGGCTGGCGCTCCTTCCTCGGCGCTTGGTACCTCGAGGACGACATACGGCTGAGTCCGAAGTTGACGCTGTCCCTGGGCTTCCGCGATGAGTTCACCAACGGGTGGAACGAATCTCATGGACGGGGCGCCAACTTCGTTTTCGCGAACGGGGTCATTGTTACTCAACCGCGAGTCGCAAACTCAGTCTTCACTTCCAACAACGCGAAGTTCCTGCCCCAACCGCGAATCGGCTTAGCGTGGAGTCCCTTCCGCACCAAGACCGTCGTCCGCGCCGGCTTCGGAATGTACAACGATCTTCAAGATGCGCTTGGATACCGCCTCGATCAGAATGCGCCCTTCAATCCAACCGACAGCATCGCGAGCCTCCCGGTCTCTCAGCTCCCTTTCAACCCCGGCGCCCCACTGCCGTCAAGTGCGAAGGTGGTGCCAGGAGGGGTTCAACCTGATTTGAAGACGCCCACCCTCGTGTCCTATTCCCTCAGGATTGAACAGGAGTTGACTCCCAACACCTCGCTCAGCGTCGGTTATGTGGGATCTCACGGGTACCACGAGATCGTCAGCGTGGACGCGAACGAGCCTTTCCCCACAATTTGCCCTGCGGCCCCCTGCCCGGCTTCCCTCCCGGCTGGGACGTACTACATTCCGAGTGGAGCACCCAAGGCCAATCCCGCGTTGGGGAACACCTGGAGCTGGTTTTCTGAGGGGGTCAGCTCCTACAATGCCCTGCTTTTGGATTTTACTCACCGCTTCAGTGGGGGCTTGGCCTTGAGGGGAGTTTACACTTGGTCAAAGGTCCTCGACGACGGAGACTCACTGAATGCCACCGCAGCGGCCAATGCCCCGGGGTTGGTCATGAATCCCTTCAACCTCCACGCAGATTGGGGACTTGCGACGTTTGACGTCAGAAACGTTGCCGTCATTAACGGAAGCTATGAGCTGCCGTTCGGACGGGGGAAGGCCTTTGCGAATGGCTTCGGCGGTGGGCGTGATGCACTCGTAAGCGGCTGGAGTTTGAATAGCATTGTGACCTTGCAGAACGGCTTTCCATTCACGCCACAACTCAGCTTCAATCCCTCCAACAACGGGGATACGCGTAACCCGGTGCGCCCGTCTCTGAACCCGGCGTTCTCCGGGCCTGTGATTCTGGGAAGTCCAAACCAGTATTTCAATCCCAACGCCTTTCTCGTCCCACCTAACGGGACTTACGGGAATCTTGGACGAGACACCTTTATTGGCCCGGGGCTCGCTTCGCTTGATCTCTCGTTGCTCAAGGACACGAAGATTACGGAGAAACTAGATCTCCAGTTTCGGGCGGAGTTTTTCAACGCCCTGAACCGCGCTAACTTCAATACGCCAAACCTGATCGTATTCACATCCGCCGCTGGGGTCCCCTCCCCCGCTGCTGGTGTCATCACCAGCACATCCACAACGTCACGGCAGATTCAGTTCGGACTCAAGTTCATCTGGTAGGCCGCCTGCCGCAGACCTCAGGACCGCGTCATTCCCGCGAAAGCGGGAATCCACTTGATCGAAGGCACCCATCCCCAGGGTGCGAGATTTCCATTTCTCCCCTGTGTCCCGTTTTTCTTGAAGTATTCTGCCTCGCGGCAGATTATCCCAATGTTTTTAAACGGGTTAGAAGGCTACTGGGGATATAAGGGTAGACGCATGAGCGTGGTATTTTGCTACACTCGGCGACTTGCGCGCTTCTTGATAGGCCAGATGTATAGCCTATCCTTCGCCCCGCCGGAGCCCCCGCGCGCCGCTTTCCACTCCTTCTTGTCGCCGGCCCCATGGAGCAGGTAGCCCGGACCTCCGTCTTTGAGGTCCGCGGCCCTGAAGTCTCAACCATGCTCGTCGCGGAGCGCCGAAGAGGTGGTACAAGACGGAGACACAACGCGGCGCTCGAAAAGAGCACGGGAACGCGGTCACCGCCGGGCTGGCGCAGAGCGAAGCTCTGCGATCTGGGAAGGCACGACGGGGAAGCAGGGAAGCTGGTGCGGGCTCAAGACGAACGAGTAAGTAAGGAATCGCAGTTGTCCGGGATGAAAATGCCGCCTCTAAACGAGCATGATGGGCGTTCGCTAAACGCAGAGCCTCGTTCTGCGCCAGTCGGCGCTCAGAAGAATAGCTTTTCAATGCTCGCCATCGGGAGGAACAGCCGTTTGGGTGTCTTGGGAAGTTCGATGAAGCCGTACTTCTTATAGAATGCTGCTGCGCTGTCATCTTTTGCATCCACAATAACCGCAGCAGAGGCGACTTGTTTGCTGCCACTCAAGCAACGGTTAAGCGCATCCATCAAAAGCAACTCGCCAAGCCTCTGGCCCCGAAATTCGTTGCTAACTGCCAGACGCCCGATGAGGGTCGCGGGCACGAAGGGGTACTTGGGAAGCTTTGCTGCGATCCCGTCCGGAATCGCGCCCAGTTCGACAGAGTACTGAGACAGGGTGTAATAGCCGGCGACGGTCTTGCCATCCGGCGTGAGCACGAATGCAACGGCGACGCGCTTTCTTACATCCTGCCCGGCCTGTTTCCGCAGGTAGTTGTCGAGCGCTTCTGCACCACATGAAAAGGCCCCCCGGTCGTGCGCCGGCCCGAGCGGCTCGAAACGGAGTCTTGTCGTCCCTTCTTTCCCAGGCAATTACAGCCCCATGCGCTCTTTTGTCGGCAATCACGTA
>DLMI01000032.1 GCA_002478145.1 Acidobacteria bacterium UBA7540 | reverse complement strand
CCACCTTCATCGGAATCAGCAATCGCGCAGAGGCCCGCGTAGCCAGTCTTCGATTGGAACTGAAAAACCCATCTTGGGCCGCTCGACGAGTTCTCGCGGTACATACCTGTAGAGCACCTGCCGGAGCAGCCATTTCCCCTGGCCGGAGCGAATCTTCATGGAAATTGGGACACGGGCCGCAAACTCCACGACCCTGTGGTCGAGGATCGGCACTCGAGCTTCAAGACTCACACTCATGCTGGCCCGGTCAACCTTGGCAAGAATATCGTCCGGAAGGTAAGTGGCCAAGTCGAGGAACATCATTCGTTGCGAGATATCAGCCAGGCGCGCCCAGTCTGAAGATTGGGTTAGTAGGGCCGGCGCTTCCTTCGCATTCAGCACAACTTCCGTCGGGGACTTCCAGTAAGACACCAATTGACGGTAAAGCTCCTCGGGATTCCTAACCGTCATTACTTCCGCCAGCCTGTACATTCTTTCGCCAACCGAAGACGGGCGTGCCAGCCGGGGGAGTAACGGACCGAGCCTGCCGATCAGGCGGTCATAGGTGGCGGGCTTACACACTCGGATGAATCTGGCCAAGGCCTTTCTGGTGAAATGTGGAAACCGGCTGACAGTCTCCCAGAATTGGCGCGCATTGCTATAGCGTTGGTACCCTCCGAACAGCTCATCGCCACCATCTCCGGAGAGGCTCACGGTAACGTGCCGGCGCGTCAAGGCGGAAACCAGGTAAGTCGGAATCTGGGAGGAGTCTGCGAAAGGCTCGTCGTAAAGGGTTGGCAGCTTGGGGATGACATCCAGGGCTTCTTGCGGGGTCACGTACAGTTCGGTGTGTTCGGTCCCCAGGTGGGCGGCCACAGTTTTGGCATGAGCTGCCTCATTGAATTCCTGCGCGTGAAAGCCGATTGTGAACGTCTTCACCGGGCGATTGCTCTGCGCCTGCATCAATGCGACCACCGTCGAAGAATCGATGCCGCCGGAAAGAAAGGCGCCCAGAGGGACATCCGCTATCATCCGCAGGCGGACCGATTCCCGCAGAAGCCGATCCAACTCCTCGACAGCTTCACCTTCAGAGCCCCTGAATGGGTTCGCGGCTCCGTTCTCGTAAACCTCTTTGGCAGACCAATAGAGAGCCGTTCCCGATAACTCGAAGGAGGTCTGCGCTCCGGCCCTGAGACTGAGGATGTGGCCGGGAGGCAGCTTCCAGATTCCCTGATAAATGGAGTAGGGTTGGGGTATGTAGCCGTATCGCAAATACAAGGCGAGAGCCCCGCGATTGATTTCCGGGGCGAAATCAGGATGCACGCGGAGCGCCTTCAACTCCGAACCGAAGAGGAAAGTCCTATCCGCCCATCCGCAGTAAAGTGGCTTTATGCCCAGGCGGTCCCGCACCAGGTGCAGCACCCGCTCGCGCCTGTCCCAAAGCGCGAAGGCAAACATGCCGACGAATTTCTTGACCGCCGCCTCCAGGCCCCACTCGCTCACTGCCTCCAGCATGACTTCCGTATCGGAGTGGCCGCGAAAGCCGTGCCCTCGTGATTCGAGGTCCTTTCGCAATTCTCCGAAGTTGTAGACTTCGCCGTTGAAGACCATGACGTATCGGCCATTGGAGGAGGTCATGGGTTGGCGGCCAGTCGGAGAAAGGTCCACAATCGCCAGGCGTCGAAATCCCAAGGCGATGCCGGCTTCCGCATCAACCCAGACGCCGGAATCGTCCGGCCCCCGGTGAACAAGCTGGTCGGCCATTCGGCAAACCTGGGTCCGCAGTTCCTGCTCCGGCGCCGAACCCACGAACCCTGCGAATCCGCACATAGGGTGAACACCAAAACGAAAGAGATGCAATTGCTAAGTGGTCCATTGTAGTCGAGTTTCACCTGCGCCACATGGAAGGAATACGTCGCTTCAGCGCTACCGATTTCTTCTCCGAAGGGTTAGAATCTCCATTGTTGCGACGAGGGAATGCTCTGGAGTGCGGCAGCTTGCTGCCGGTTTTCCCCAGGCCAGCTTGCTGGCGGTGCACTAGTGTGCGGTTCCTGGCGAGGTGAAGCCGCGAGCAAGCTCGCCAGATCAAAGCGGCAGCAAGCTGCCGCACTCCAGAGAGAGTCTCGTTTTGGTTGCGGCGGTGCCGCGCTGTATGACTTTGTACCGAGTTCTGGTGGTTGCCAACCTCTGGCCTTACGAAGCCGATCCGAGTTACGGTTGCTTCGTGAAAGCCCAGATGGAGTCCTTGCGGCCCCTGGGGGTGGATTACGACGTACTTTTCATCAACGGCCGCGAATCCCGCTGGCACTATTTGCGCGCCCTCCCGCAATTGTGGCAGCGGCTGCGCACCCATCGCTACGATTTGATCCACGCGCACATGGGCTTATCCGGACTGGTGGCTCGCTGCCAGATTTCCGTCCCTCTTGTGGTCTCATTCATGGGCTTCGATGTCACGGGGAAGTTCACGGGGGGCGATCACATTTCAGCTTTCGGTCGGTTCTACCAGCTCTCGAGTTTCTTGCTGGCACGCCTCGCTTCTGCGGTCATTGTCAAGACTGCCGAGCTGAAAAGCCGGTTGAGGCTTGAGGCCGCGCAGGTCATCCCGAACGGAGTTGACCTGGATCTCTTCAAACCCGCCGACCAGGCTGAAGCTAGACGGAGTCTGGGCCTTGATCCGCAAAAGAAACTTGTCCTATTTCCTTATGACCCAGAGCGCGCCGAGAAGCGCTTTGACGTTATTGAGTCGGCAGTGGCGCGGGCACGGCAAGCCATCCCCGAGTTAGAAATTCTTCGGGTTTCCGGCGTTCCTCAATCCCGCATGCCACTCTATATGAATGCTGCCGATGTCCTGATCCTGGCTTCCCAAGCCGAGGGTTCTCCCAATACTGTCAAAGAGGCCATGGCCACCAACCTCCCAGTGATTACCGTGGATGTGGGCGACACAGCCGCGCTGATCGGCCAAACGGAAGGATGCCATTTGGTGTCGCGTGATTGCGGAGAGATGGCCGCAAAAATCGTGGAGGTCTGCCGTAGAGGGATGCGCACTCGCGGGCGCGAGCGGATTGCCAGGCTCTCGACGGAGAACGTCGCCAGGCAAATCCTGCAAGTCTACTCAAACGTTGTCCGACACGGCTAATTCCGGCAGGATTTGTGAGATGTTAGAATCCGAATTCGCCCCAACTTGATGCAGATCGAACTATACAGGAATGCAAATGAGTAGTGACCGCCGAATCGGGGTATTAATAATTATCGAGAATCTACCCTTCCCATTTGTGCGGCGCGCCTGGCAGGAGGCATGCGCCTTGAGAGACGCCGGCTACCGTGTCTCCGTTATCTCGCCTAAAGGCGCGGGCTGCGAGCGGAGCTTTGAGACAATCGAGGAAATCGAGATCTACCGTTATGGAGTTTGGGAGGCATCGGGGCCGGCAGGTTACCTGCTGGAATACGTTGGCGCGCTTGCGGCACAGCTTTATCTGGCCCTGAAAATCTACTTCCGCACCCGTTTCCGCGTGGTTCACACCTGGAACCCCCCGGACATCATGTTTCTGATCGGGCTGTTTTTTAAGCTCTTCGGCGCCCGCTATATCTTCGACCACCTGGATTTGAACCCCGAACTGTATCTGGCTAAGTTTGGCCGGGAAGATTTCCTCTACCGCCTGGTTTGCTTTGTTGAGCGCGCAACCTTCTGGACTGCGGATGTTTCGCTGGCTACTAATCAGTCCTATCGCGAAATTGCCATTCAACGCGGCGGGATGCCGCCCGAGCGAGTATTCATCGTCCGAGTCAGCCCTGAACCCGAGAAAATGCGACGTGGCCCGGCGTATCCGGAGTTAAAACATGGGAAGAAACTCCTGGCCTTGTATCTCGGCGTGATGGGGCCACAAGATGGGCTCGACCTCTGGGTCGATTCGATCGAGTACATGGTAAGAAAGAAGGGCCGCGACGACACGTTCTTCACTTTTATCGGGTCGGGAACCGAGCTGCCGCACATCAAGGACTTGGTCGCCCAAAAAGGATTGCAGTCGGTGGTTAACTTCACGGGGCGAATCCCCGGTGAAGAACTCGCCAAATACCTCTCGACGGCGGATGTCGGTGTGGCGCCTGACCCGCTGAACCCTATGAATGATAAATCCACCATGGGGAAGATTCTCGAATACATGGCTTTTGGAATGCCGGTTGTACTCTTCGAACTAACGGAGGGACGCCGGTCTGCTGCGGACGCAGCCCTCTATGCTCGCCCGAGCGATCCAGTCGATTTTGCCGAGAAGGTGCTCAGCTTGTTGGATTCTGAATCTCTGCGACGAGAGCTTGGCGAACGCGGCCGCAGGCGAATCGTCGAGCACTTTAACTGGGAAACCGACCGGAACGCCCTGCTGCAAGCGTATGAAGTGGCGCTTCGTTCCCCAAAGTAAGGCCGCGAGGCTTTCTCTGAGACTTCGCCCGGAAGAAGTGGCCGCTTGCGCTAAGGTGCAGAACAGCCCTGTCGGCGCCGGTATAAGACGTACTCAAAAGCGCCACCCGCGCTCGTTTCCGTAGGCCTAGCTGCTTGTCCCCTCGCTTCGGCAGAGCTGGAATAATCCGCCCCGAGGTAACAGCGGCTAGAAATTGCCGGCCTCTTTCACTGTCCCCTCTTTCACGTCCGCATCAACTTGATATGGAGACCGGACTTCGTGCAATTCGTTGCCGACGAGGTAGACGTGCCGGCTCTTTGGGCCCTTCACTTTAAGGAATACCTGCGTTCCGGGTCGCGCCTTGGAGTTGCAGACAGTGGCATCTTCAACCTGGTTGAAAACTACGGCGGGAATATCCGTCTGCAACTTCGCCGGCCCTCCCACAAAGTTCTCCAGCTTCAGTCCCTCCACATCCTGGAAGTATAGGGCGCTCTGCCATTGGCTCAACTCGGGCTTGTCCCAGATCACCTCGAGGTCCCTCACCTTTAGATTTCTGGCATATCGAAACTGCATAGCGTTCACAGTTCGGTCATAGGCCGCCGAAGGATCGGTGGAGAGAAACAGCTTGATGTTCTCCAGGCTGACGTTCTGGAGCCAGCTATTGGGATGCCCCAGGATCAGGCAGGAGCCTTTGCCGTGAGCAATGACATTGCGGATAATGACGTTCCGAATCGAGCCGGCGGGCGGCTCATCGGGCTTGAGCGGCAGGCCCTGGCTCTCGCTGCGCCGCTGGATGGTAAAGTAGATGGGATCGCCGTTGCCCCACCAGAACCAGTCGAAACGCTGGCAATTGACAATCAGGTTCGACAGCACAACATTCTCAATATAACCTCCGTCATACACCATGAAGGCAATACCGCGATTGGAACCGGTGATCACGCAATTATCCACCGTCACATTGCGGACGCTGTTCATGTTGCCATCGCAGAACTTCAGCGCGCTCGAGGCCGAGGAGAGGCGGCAATTGGTAATGGTGATGTTCTCGCAGGGAAGCGGAGGTCCCCAAATGTTCGAGGAATAGAAGACAATGGCGTCATCGCCGGTCTCAATCGTACTATTAGCGATGCGCACGTCCTTGCAGCCATCCGGGTCGATCCCGTCGGCCCACACGCCGTCTTTCAAGCTGGTGTGGATGTAAACGCCGTCGATGGTCAGCCGCTCGCAAGCGTAGGGATTTATGGTCCAGCTCGGCGAATGGAGAAACGAGAGCCCGGCAATCCTGACGTCTTTGCAGCGCAGCAGCAGAACCATATGCGGGTACACGCTGGGCTTCGGACGCGCCTTTGGAAAAGAGCGCATCAGCGATTTGCCCAGGGACTGTGCCAGGAGCTGGTTATCGCGGATGTAAGCATCATCGATATCATTCAACCGCCATTCGTACTCGGCCTGGCCGTCCACAGTCCCCCGACCTTCAATCGAGATATTCTCCAGATCCTCGCCGTAGAGCAGGGTACTCTTATCGAACACGGCAGAGTCCTGGGAGGCGAACAGCGTGGCGCCCGTTTCAACATAAAGCCTGACGTGGCTGCGCAGGTGAATCGTTCCTGACGTATACTCGCCCGGAGGCAGATAAACTGTGCCTCCACCGGCTTCCGCACAGGCATCCACGGCTTTCTGAATGGCCTTCTGAGCGTTGTCCGCTTTCTTCCCTGTAGCTCCGTAATTCTTCACATTGAAAATTGCGACGTTTCCTTCGGCGCCCAGGAGAGGCGCTGCAAGCGAAACGACTAGGGCGAAACATAACCAACCCATTCTCCTGGCAGGCTGCTGTGACATCTTCCCCCCTTCCGGCTGCATCAGCTTCATGGCAGATCCGCTGTTGCTTACCTCTGGGTAGTGGGTCAGTTTGGTGTTGTAGCGGCGAGTTTACCTCGCCAAATGGCGGCGTAAAGCCGCCTCTACATCAAACTGACCCACGACCGACCTCTGAACATTATATACAGCGGAGCCGGAGCGTGTTTATAATGCGCGGTCGGCTGCCTGTCAACGAGTTTTTGTGCCACCTGGTTCCCCCACCTGCCACCTACCACCTACCGGCAACTAACTAACTGTCTTTTCAACAACATTCCCGCTTTCAGTGTGCAAGTACCTTTGTCTTCTATAACATTCCCGTTTCGTCCCCGATTCTCCGAACCCGGTCCTTTGTTTTCAACAACATTCCCGCGTCGGTCGTTCAATTTTAAATCTTCCACTGCTTCCACACCCTGCGAGTTATCGGGCGAAATGTCGCTGTCGGGAACCTCCTCGTTGTTCTCTGTCCCCGTACCATCATCCCGGCCGGCAGGGGCGACCGGGCGGTCGGCAGCATCTTTCCGCAGCCTCAGCAGTATCCTCACTTTGCGGTCAATGGAGTGGTCCAGGGCGGCTTCTTGGCGCAGCATCATCCTCCACGTCTCCCCCTCTGGAGCAAGGCAGGCGTCCCGTTCTATCGCCGCTCTCTCCTCATTCGCCTTTTCCGCGTATTCGAATTCTTCGCGGACGCTGGCGATTTCCTCCTCCAGCAGACGCAGAAGTTCCTGGTGCTCTGCTTCGCCCGGCGCCTCGCAGTCGAAGTCTATTTGGCGCAGGGACTGCTTCTCTTCCTCGTCGGCTTGTTGCGCCTCGAGGTACATGGGGTCACCGAAATGGTGCAGCAGCCTGAAGATCAGCGCCTGTCGCCAGCCCGTCGTACCTTGGTAAAGAGATTCCAGTACGGCGTACTGGCGGACGCGGAAGGTGCGTTGCTTGACCTCCTCCCGTACGAGTTCAAGGAAAGAAAGCGTCCTTCTCAGCGTCACGCCGCGATCTGTAGAATCCGATAAGTTGACCTCAAGCATGTCGTGCTGGGAAGCGTCGAAGGTGATGCGGGCCATCTCCTGCTGGCGGCGGTGTTGCCAGTCGTCGATGGCCTGCAAGGCGCGCCGCTTCAGGCCTGCTTGCGCCCGCTCGAGCCTTTCGCGGCGCCAGTAGAGCCAAGTCAAGTCGTCGATCTGCTTCTCCCAGAGCGCGTCGCCGGGACAAGCGCTCATGAGTTCCTGCTTCAAGTTTTCGAATTCTTCCGGGTCTTCGCCCAGCGCCAGCATGGCTTGGTAGCGATTTTCGTCGCTGACGCGTCCGCCGTGCTTCAAGGCATTGAGCTTGGAATTCCGCTTGGCGGCAGCGCTGCGCGGTCCGGTGGAATGCTGGGCATTGGCGCGCGCGGCGGCGAGCAACGCGGGCGTAAGTTGGGGTGATTTGCGTAAGGACATGGTCCCTCCTGAGACGGTTGTTAGGATAGCGAGGAAAGGACTTCCCCGCGGGTTGGACTTTTCACATGAGTAGGCTAGCACAACGGCGGGGTGTTGTCAAGAGACAATATGTTCACACGCCTAGCCCAGGGCTTCTCAGACGGCCAAGAGTTGGACGTAGGGGCGTAGGGGCGCTTCGCGAAGCGCCCCTACTTCGGCGGGTGGCGCAGACAACATCGTGGCTTGGTGTCCGCGCCACCCGCGAATTCATCGGACTGCGAGTTTTGGCATCGCGGAGGGGGGTTTGCGAAATGTCAGCGCGTAGATTCGCCCATCCCACAGCATCTCAAGATGTATTTCCTGCATCTCTGGGGGTACGAGATCAATAGGAGCTGTAACAGCTTCCTGGCGGTTCTTGAAGTATCCACTGGTAATGGGAATTCGCTCATAGGTGTTTTTCACATGCTTCTCGGTCTCATCGGCAATCAGGATGCGGCTCCCTGGCTTTGCAACACGAATCATTTCCCGGATAGCTTTGGCTCTGTCATTGAAGAAGTTGATGCCCCCGACGTGAAACACAACATCAAAACTGTCATTGGCGAACGGCAGGTCCTCGGCATTCCCGAGAAAAAGATCGGCGTCCATTTCCCACCGGCGCAGATTGGCTTGGCAATTCGTCAGCATTTCCGCCGAGAGATCAAGACCAAATAGTTTTGCGCCACGCGGAAGGTATTTCCAGTTGAGACCGGTCCCCACGGATGTTTCCAACACCGAATTACCAGGATTGATTTCCAGGAAGCGCAGGTAACTCAAAAAGTATCGGTCCCGGTTGACACCCCGTAAAGCACATGCCACCCTCTGGGTGTCATCATAGAATCCGCCGATGGTTTCATACAGCCGGTTGTATTTGCGGTTAGAGCCTGTGACTTTTTCCGGTTCTAGAAAGACCGCAATGTCGTTGCGAATCGGGAACTGTTCTCCGGACGAGCTGACCATAACCTCATGACCGTCTCTGCTGAGAACGTGCAAAGGATTTCCGGTGTACGGACTTCGCAAGAGGGCGACGCTCTCCGTCTTGTCTGCCCATACTTTGCGCTCTCTTCCAGGAAGAGTGAGGATCCCGGCGGTTAAGATCAGGCTTCCAACCAGACATGTCCACGCAAAGACAGTACTCGTTAGTAGGACATGAGGCGCGTAAGCAGGGCTGATCCGCAGGAAGAAGTCATATCCCAACAGAACGGCCCATACCGCGGCAAAAATACCTGCCCCCGCAGCAATCTTCTTACCCTGGAATTCATAGTTCCACATCCAAATGATCACCGCCGCGGACCAATAGATGAGAAAGGGAATGGAACCTGCCCCTAGAATTGTGGCGATGTGCAGCAGAGGGACGTTCGCATGTTGAGTCTGAGCAAGAGAGTAGTGATTGAAGATGCTGGCGGGAAGGCACCGTTGCCCCAACGTCTGTAAGGCGGCGCCCCAAAGAGGCAAAGCAAGGGTTGACAGAAACCCTTCCCGGCGCAGAGTCACGAGTCGCCACAAAAGATAGGGCAGACTGCCGATGAGCGCCGCCAGCATCATCCCAACGATATAGTCAATCCCCGTCAGTGGAGACGAGCGCCAGTTCGACGGCACACTCAGAATGAAGGTGATGCCCGACAGCAACAAAAATCCGCGCCATGCTTTTTGCGTGCCGATGAACCATGCGCCTAAGATTGCGCCAGTCCATACCCCCAGAGGGGAGAACACAAAGCCGAGGACGAAGATGCCGACAGTCGCAAGAGCCGCCAACTGTAACCAACGATCAGGAGATGTTTTCGTAGACATTTCGCGATTCCCCCTTGAGGGTGGACCGACCTTGGACAAACTCCAACCTCGGACCGTCCGACAAATTCACATTGTTCTCCTGCGGACCTGTCTGGTAGGTCCGCGGCTTTCAGCTTCAAATTCTCGCGTGCTGATCGGCGGGTCCCGCGCCTGCGGGGCACCCAGTCAACGGTCAGCCCGCACCGGCTCGGCGGGTGCGGCGGACGGGTTGCTTGGCTGTACGCTTTTGGAGGGAGCCCATAAGCTTGAGATTTTTCTCGATCAGAGCGTAACGCTGCGCGACGCACGCGTAGCTCCGCAGCGGATCTTCCGGCGTGTGCAACACGTAATCGAGAAGCCTGGCGATGGTGCTGGTGGCCACATGCAACCGAGTGTCCGACGAACCATAGTAAATGAAGACCTGACCATCCTCGCGCGCCACCCAACCATTACTGAACACCACGCTCGAAACATCGCCGATCCGCTCCTCGCCTTGTGGGGCGAGGAAGTAGCCCGCCGGGCGGTGGGTGACCACCTGCGGGCGGTCGAGTTCGCTGAGGAGAAGGTAGAGCACATAACGCAATCCGGCCGCCGTGTTACGTACACCATGCGCCAGGTGTAGCCAGCCTTTCGGGGTTTTGATGGGCGCGGGACCGAGGCCGTTCTTCACCTCTTGGATGGTGTGATACTCACGGTTATCGATAATGGTCTCCTCATCAATCACCGCGTTTTCCATGCTGCGGGCGAGACCCCAGCCGATCCCTCCACCCTTGCCGGCCTGAATGAATTCGTCTTGAGGCCGGGTGTAGAACCCGTATTGGCCATCGACAAATTCAGGATGCAGCACTACGTTCCGCTGCTGCGGCGACTTGGTTTTCAAGTCGGGGAGCCGCTCCCAGTTCTTCAAATCCTTAGTCCGGGCGATGCCGCATTGCGCGACGGCCGAGGAAGTGTCCCACGACGGGGCTTTAGGGTCTTTGCGCTCCGTGCAGAAGAGGCCGTAAATCCATCCGTCGGCATGCCGCACGACGCGAATGTCGTAGACGTTGATATCGGGGTTCCGGGTCTCCGGCATCAAGATGGGGTAATCCCAAAACCGAAAGTTGTCGATGCCGTTGGGGCTTTCGGCAACGGCGAGGAACGATTTGCGGTCGATGCCTTCGACGCGAGCCAAGACCACAATCTTGCCTTCGTACTCCATGGCTCCTGCATTGAAGGTCGAATTGATGCCCAGGCGTTCCATCAGGTACGGATTGGTTTTCTGATCGAGGTCGTAGCGCCAGAATAACGGGGTGTGTTCGGCGGTGAGCACGGGAAATGCGTAGCGATCGAACACACCGTTGCCGGTTTCGATTTTTTGATTCTTGCGGGTCACCAGCTTCTCGTGCCGCTTCGATAGCTCTTGAACCCGCCTTCTGAATTCAGCCTGTTCCATGTCTATTCTCCGATTGCCTGAATGTCGGTCTACGCCGGTGAGCCGCTGAGGTGGCCGATATTGTCCAGTCGGGCCATGACTTCGAAGCACGTCCGGCTGTTATGGTACGGGCATTTCCATTGATCAACTTTGAATTTGTCGTGGCTGGGTATGCCCTCTCGCGAGACCTTCCAAAACCACTCGCCATGCTGGCGATCGACGATGTATTTCTCGATGAAGTCCCAGCTCCTGCAAGCGGCCACGTAGAAGTGCTCCCGACCCGAGAGCTGATAGGCGTTCAGGAATCCCACCACGGCTTCCGCCTGGGGCCACCACTCCTTGTCGGTGTTGATGATCCCGCTCGAATCGGCCTCATATAGCAGACCGCCATCGGGATCGACCGCCTGGTCGAGCACGGCTTGGGCCATCTGGACGGCTTCGTGCTGGACAACTTTCAGGATCGAGTCGTCGCTAAGAATCTCCGCCGCCTCGCACAGGAGCCAAGTTCCTTCGATGTCATGACCAAAGGAGATGTGATCGGATTTGGAATGCCACTCTTCGTCAAAGAACATTCGGAAGTGATGGGTCTCGCGGTCGATGATGTGCTCGAGGAAAACCTGGATGAGTTCCTTGAGGCGACTGCGCAATGCAGGGTTGTCCCGGCAGCGCAGGAGGTTGGCGTAGGCCTCGAGAAGGTGGAGGTGGGTGTTCATGGACTTCTTCTCGTCCATGTCGACCTTGCTCAGGCGCTGCTCGCGAGCCAGTGTCCAATCGCGCTCGTACGTTTCGAAATAACCCCGGTGGAGCGCATCATAGCTCGCGGACTCAATAGCCTCATAGAGCTGGATCGCTTTAGTGAGTGCGTCCTGATCGCCGGTCGCGCGGTGGTATTCAGCCAGCGAGTAGACGGCAAACGCCTGGCCATAGATGCGCTTTTTGGATTCCACAGGGCGGCCGAGATAATCCACCAGCCAGAAGACGCCGTTGAACGCGGCGTCCCAAAAATACCGGGTGATGTAGTCGTAGGCTCGGCGCGCCGTTCGTAGGTAGTCCTCTTCGCCGTACACGCTGAAAGCCTTGGAGAAGGTCCACAGGATGCGTGCATTCAAGATGAGCCCTTTGTGCGCGAAGGGATCAATCGTGAGGTCGTTGGCGATCTGCCCCCGGAAGCCGCCATATTGCTCGTCAATCGCGTGCTTCAGCCAGAACGGCAGGATGTTCGACCGCAGTTCAGTCTCAACGCGCTGTCGCAGATCCTGCAAGGCATTACTCCGCATACAATTAGTGTCCTGAGGCGGAAGTTAGCTGACAAAGTCCTCCCCTTTCGGGTGGCCGTTCCACAGCCCCGGCAGGGGTCCCGCAAGGCGGGATAGCCCAGGGCGCCAGCCCTGGGACGCGAGTTTCTACATTCTCCCCTCTCCCCCTTGGGGGAGAGGGGCCGGGGGGTGAGGGGGTCAATGCCCTCAAACCACAAACAACGTAGCGCTGTCCCCAGGTTTCTCGAGCAGGTGCTGGACGTCGCGTGGTCGTTGCCCAACGCTTTCAGCGGCGCGATGTGAACTGCGAACGGATGGGCGCAGGCCCACCGCGCCCTCACCCGGCCCGCCCCGGCTGAAGAGAACGCCGGCGGCGGTCCACCCTCTCCCCCAAGGGGGAGAGGGCAAGTCGCGATAGGCCAGAAAATCTCAGCAAACCTGCCATCCACTTCTACATCGCGCACCCAAGCTGTACCGTCTTTGCGGCCGGATCAGGCTGTCGGCATAGACTCCGCCGCCTCGCTCCGGGCAATCGCCTGGTCGATCGCTTCGCCAGCCTTCAGGTGGTTGTACCAAGTGAACTTCAGCACGATGGAGGTCACGGCGACGATCGCTGCCGTGATCACGGCGTTGCGGAACTTCTGGATCACGATGTAGATGGGCAGAGCCACCAAGCTAACCTGCCAAGTAATGCCGACCACCACGTTGAACATGTCGCGCCAGAAGTCCTTGTTGCGCTCGAAGGCGGGATCTTCAGCGCGAACCTTGGCGAGAATGGGTTCCCAGAAGCCCCAGGGCCGCACCCGGCGATAGAAGTCTTTCAAAACTTCTTCGTCTCCCGGCTTGGTCAGCAGAGTACCCGCCAGACATCCCACCAGGGAGATCGCAAGGACGAGCGGGAACACCAGCGCTACATCCAAGTTCACCCCATGCGCCTGTAGAAGTCCCTGCACCAGGGGAACCTGGGGGAGAAGCGCCGGCAGGATCAACGAGCCTGCAATGCCGGTGACCATTCCCCAGAAATACCCGTAGCCGTTAAACCGCCACCAATACCATTTCAAAACGTTGGAAGCGGTGTAGCCGCCCCAGAGTCCGGAGACAATCCAAAGAACCACGGAGTTCACGGACGCGACGTACCAGCCGATGGCCGCGCCCACCAGCACGACGGCGAAAGAACTCAGATAGCTCAAGCGGACGTAGGTCCTGGGGCTGGCATTGGGGTTGATGAAGCGCTTGTAGATGTCGTTCACAAAGTAGGGCGGCGCGGCGTTCACCGTGGCCGCGAAGTTGGACATGAAGGCCGCCAGCAATCCGGCGATCAGGAACCCGAGCAGGCCTGCCGGAACAAACCGGCCCAGCGCGTAGGGAAGCACCAGCTCGAAATCCATGTTCGTTCCCATGGCCCGAATCTGATCGCTGAAGAAAACCAGGGCCAGGACGGTCAAGCCGGTGATCAGGAAGTAGCGCGGAAAGGTCAGCACGACGTTCACCCAACTGCTCATCATGCATGCTTCGCGGGGATTCTTCGACGAGAGGACCCGCTGCATGTCGTAATTCGGCGCCGGGCCGGCCATGCTGATCAGCACTCCCTTGAACAACAACATCATGACGAAAAACCCAAAGATTCCGTAGCCGTCTTCCGCGATCTTCGCGTTCGCAGAGGTGATGAGCGCGGACCAATCGAGGTTCAGCTTCCAGCCGAAGAAGAGCTGGTCCCAGCCGGCGGGGACAAAATGCTGAAGCGTGCCGGGCGCAACTTTCGCCATGGCAATGATGCCGACGGCAAACGAGGCAATCGACAGAATGCAGAACTGGATGACCTCCGTGATCACAACGCTGAACATACCGCCCTTGATCACGTAGATGGCGGTGATCGCGATCAAAATGGTAGCGTATTGATTGGGAGAAAGGTGCCAAGGCAGGAACGTCGCCGCAAACTTCCCGATCCCTTTGAACCCGTAACTGAAGAAGCCAATGATGCTGACGAAGGCGTAAACCACCACGATCAGGTGAGCGAGCTGGGCGCCACGGCCCGTACCGAACCGCGTCTTGATCCACTCCGCGCCGGTCATCACATTGGAACGACGCAACCACGCCGACAGGTAGACCATCAGGAAAACCTGGTTGAAGGTCGGCCAGAGCCACGGGATCCAGACGCTCTTCAGGCCGTAGATGAACATCCAGTAGACCAGCAGCATGGTGCCGCTGATATCGAACATGCCCGAGGCGTTCGAAATGCCCAGCACGTACCAGGGCATCACGTTGCCACCGAGAAAGTAAGCCCTGATGTCCCGGGAAGCCCGGTGAGAGACCCAATAGCCCACCGACACCGACGTGACCAGATAAGCCACGATGATAGCGATGTCAATAAAATGAAGATGCATTCGTCACCTCAAGTCCCGCAGGCCGCCAGGCGCGGCGTTGTCTCGAGCCGCTCGCGCCGGGGTGACACAGTCTCGCCGCGTCTCCATCCGGCCGGAATCGCCGCTGCACGATTCATTCCAGCACTCCGGCGAGAAGGAAGACCAGCGTAGCCTGCCAGTTGATACAAATCTCATTGCTTGCGTAGGAGCCTTGATCGTCACTGTAGATCTTAGCGGGCGGCAAATTGGGAGGCAGCGCTTGGAGGACAGCGTCCTGCCTGGCGGCGTTGGGACCGCCGGAGAGCAGCCCCGGCCAAGGCTCAGGATTCTTGTCGGCGCCACTGGGCCGATGATGCGGATGACGGTACGGGTTCGCGCCCACCTGCGTCACCCAAGAGAGTGAGAAGGTATTGCGCCCGAGAAGGTAATGGAGATTCTCCAGGGCGGTTTCCACGAAGGCCGGGTTTGGCGAAAGAACATTCGTGACCAGCAACTGCACACCGTAGTTGGCGGCTTGGCCGTTCGAACCCCACACGTAGTCTTTTGCGACCATGCTGATGCGGTACGGGTTGCCGCGCGTGCGGCTCACAATCTCGCGGGCCGCGGCGAGCGCCCCCTGCCGAATGCCGGCAGCCACGCGCGCGTCCGCTCCTCTGCGAGTGGCCAGCGCATAGGCCCACAAACCCATCGGCGCCACGACCCTCCAGGACTCAACCTCGGGAGCACGAAGATCCGGCAGGTACTTCGCATAGTTGTCGAGGAAATATCGGTTGTAGATAGGGTCACCTGAAGTTCGCCACAGCTCAGCCGCGGCCCACAACCGCTCATCTCCGCAATTCGCGTCGGCGTACTCGCCGGACGAAATCCCCGGCGGATTCCTGAACGTCACGTTCGGATAACGCTCGGTCCAGGCCCAGGCTTGCCGGGCGGCCCGCAGGTTTTTCGCGGCAAAACTCTTGTCGAACGGCTCATAAACGCGGGCAGCAATCGCCGCGACTGCAGCCAGATCGGCGGTCGCGCACGTACTCTTGTACGGCGCGCTGCCGGTGCCGATCACGAGACTCACAAGATGATCTTGTTCCGGCATTACGAAGCCGGGAAACCGGGCGCTCGTTTGTTTGTGCCAGACGCCTCCATCGTCATCCTGCATCTGGAGCATCCACTCCAGATTCCAGCGGACCTCATTCAGGAGATCCGGCGTACCGTTTCCGGTTTCGGGGATGTTCAGCTTGATGCTGGCCAGCTTCCGCCCAAAGATCTCCCAGGCCCACAGCAGCGTTCCCGTCGAAATTCCGGAGTTTACGATGTAGCGGCCGTAGTCTCCGGCGTCATGCCAGCCGCCGACGTTGTCGCGCGGGCCCGCTTTGCCGGAAGACTTATCGAAACTTCCCTTGAGGTGGCACGCCGGGTGGGTGTATCCCGGAAACTCAGGGCCAAGGTCCACCGCGGTCCCGCAGCGCTGTCCGTAAAACGCTCGCGTCGCGAGATAAAACGTACGGGAAAATACATCCGGCCCAATGGAAAACGTCCAACTGCGTCCCACGCCGGGGACGTCGAGATAATAGGTGCCGGGTTGCTGAAGGCTGGAAAACTCCGCGGCCTCAACCGTGTCGCCGGAGTTGGCGTCCCTGGCGCTGGCACTCAATTTCCCCTGAAAAACCGTGGCGTTATCGCTGGCGCGCTTTACCACGAAGGTCTGCGCTGGAGCGCTGACTACAGCAATCTTCCGGGCGCTGATCGGATAACCCACCTGGTCCACTTTGATGTTCAGGCTGGGCGTTTCGCCGCCGCTCGCAACCGCCACTGAGAGGAAGATGAGAGGGAAGGAGATGACCAGCTCCAACAGGATTTCACGGCAGGGCGACTGAACCATCGAACCACCCAAAGAAGTGAGTATGACTGCGATGTCGCTTCGTCTCGACTCAGAAAGATCGAGCCGATGAGTGTCGCACTTTTTGGGGGGTGTTGCAATCGCGATCCTTACACCGGAACGGCGGAGACAAACTTACCGATATCGCGGGGAACGCGAATGCTCCTGTTTTCACGCGCCATTCGAGTATAATTACGCCGCCATTCGTCAAAAAGGTCTGCGCTATTGCACAGGCCAGCCGCCGAGGACTTGCGCGGATGCGTCAGTGGCCGTGGACAAATCATCTCCAGGAGCAATCGTATGACGTTCGGTTTTTTCGATGACGAGCATAAAGAATACGTAATTACGCGGCCGGATACGCCATTGCCGTGGATCAATTACCTCGGATGCCAGGCTTATTTCGGGATTATATCGAACACGGCCGGTGGCTACTCGTTCTACCGCGATGCTCGGCTGCGGCGCATCACGCGCTATCGCTACAACAATGTGCCCTTCGATCTCGGGGGGCGTTATATCTATCTGCGCGATGACGAATCAGGCCAATTCTGGTCTCCTTCCTGGCAGCCCACGCGGCACGATCTCGAGAATTACACCTGCCGGCACGGCATGGGCTACACCATCATAGGTTCTCGCTATCGCGGCATTGAGGCCCACACCAACTACTTCGTGCCGTTGGACGAGAATCTCGAGATCTGGCAGCTCACCATCACCAACCAGCGTTCCAAGCGCGCTGCGCTCTCGGTCTTCTCCAGCATCGAGTTCTGCTTGTGGGATGCGCAGGATGATGCCACGAATTTCCAGCGCAATTTCAGCATCGGCCAAGTGGAGGTCGAGGACGGAGTCATCTACCACAAGACGGAATATCGCGAGCGCCGCAACCACTTCGCGTATTTCACTTGTTCGGGCAAAGTTGAGACCTTCGACACGCAGCGAGAAGTCTTTGTGGGACCCTATCGGGGCTGGGAGAGGCCGGTGGGTGTCGAGCGCGGTCGGTTAGCCAACTCCGTCGCTCACGGCTGGGCTCCCATCGGTGCGCAGCACGTGAAGCTCGAGCTCGAGCCTGGCGAAACGCAGCAGATCATCTTCGTGCTGGGTTACCACGAGAACCCACAGAACCAGAAGTTCGATCCGCCTGAATCCCAAACCCTCAACAAGAAATCCGTCAAGCCGGTCATCGCCAAGTATCTGGACTCGACCCACGTCAACAGAGCTTTCGAAAAACTGCGGCAGTACTGGGCTAGACTGCTCGGGATTTGCCAGGTGGAGACCCCCGACGTACACACCGACCGCATGGTCAACATCTGGAACGCGTACCAGTGCATGGCGACGTTCAACATGTCGCGCTCCGCCTCTTTTTATGAGTCCGGCATCGGACGCGGCCTGGGCTTCCGCGATTCCAATCAGGACTTGCTGGGCTTCGTGCACATGGTCCCAGCGCGCGCGCGCGAACGCATTCTGGATCTTGCCGCCACGCAGTTGCCCACGGGCGGCGCCTATCACCAGTATCAGCCGCTCACGAAGCGCGGCAACAACGATGTCGGCGGGAACTTCAACGACGACCCGCACTGGCTCATCCTGGGCGTGGCGGCTTATTTGAAAGAGACGGGTGACTGGAGCATTTTGGACGAACCCGTCCCTTACGATAACCATCCAGGTTCAGAGCAACCACTGTATGAGCACCTAGAGCGGAGCTTCAAGTACACCCTCGACCGGCTCGGGCCGCATGGACTGCCGTTGATCGGCCGTGCCGACTGGAATGATTGCCTGAATCTGAATTGCTTTTCCGATACACCCGGGCAGTCATTCCAGACGACCACCAACAAGGACGGCAAGGTGGCCGAGTCGGTGTTTATCGCGGGGCTTTTCGTGCTGGCGGGCCGAGAACTCGCGGACATTGCGCAACGTCGGGGTCTGGCCGAGGAAGCGAAAGATTATCTCGCCCAGGTGGCGAAGATGGAAGCAACCATCCGGCAACACGGTTGGGACGGCGAGTGGTTCCTGCGCGCCTACGACGACTTCGGCCGAAAGATTGGTTCGAAGGAATGCCGCGAGGGAAAGATCTTCATCGAAACCCAAGGCTTCTGCGTACTGGCGGGCGTGGGATTGGACGATGGCCTGGCTGGCCAGTCGATGGATTCGGTTAACAAATACTTGGCCACCCAACATGGCATCATTCTGCAGCAGCCCGCCTATTCGAAATACTATCTCGAACTGGGTGAGATTTCGTCTTATCCGCCCGGGTATAAGGAGAACGCCGGCATCTTTTGCCACAACAATCCCTGGGTGATGATTGCCGAGACGCGAGTGGGAAACGGCGATCGCGCGCACGACTATTATTCGCGCATCAATCCCTCGGCGCGAGAGCCGATCAGCGATCTGCATCGTTGCGAGCCGTACGTCTACGCCCAGATGATCGCCGGGCGGGATGCGCCCACCTACGGTGAGGCGAAGAACTCCTGGCTGACCGGGACCGCGGCTTGGAACTATTACGCCATCACGCAATGGATTCTGGGCATTCGCACCTCCTATGACGGACTCCAGATTTCACCCGTCATTCCGAAGAGTTGGCGCGGATTCAAGGCCACCCGCATCTTCCGCGGCGTGACCTACCACATCGTCGTCGAGCGGGCGGGCGAGGGCAACCAGGTTGCGCTGAGGGTTGACGGCGTGCCCATTAAGGGCGACATTGTGCCTCTCCCGGGCGACGCCCGGCGGGAAGTCCTGGTGCAGGCGACGCTGAGTTAGCCCGCATTTCTCACCACGTTTCGACGCTCTTAGGGGGCTGCCGGAAGGGCGGGGCTTCAGCCCCGCCGAAATCGCGGCTCCCGCCCTCTGTTGGTCCCGTGCCCCGCGCAG
>DLMI01000170.1:122276-156989 GCA_002478145.1 Acidobacteria bacterium UBA7540 | reverse complement strand
GCCAATTCTTTCACAGCTTCTTGGTCAAGTCTGCGCCACGCTGATTCCGCTTGAGGCTGAGGTAGAATCTTTTCATGCCTCGGCTGCGGCATTTTTACGGCCTCAATCATCTTCATTACGTGACCACCAGCATCCCGCAGGGCGGGATCGCGCCCGCCTCCTGGACTCGGAGCGGTTTAAGCGCCAATTCGTCACCACGCTCGCCGACCTGCGAGGCGAGCTGGGCTTCCGCATCGCCTCATTCAATCCGACTAACCCTGGGCTAGACGTGTGGACATGATGTCTCTTGACAACGCCGCGCCGCTGTGGTAGCCTACTCATGTGAAAAGTCCAACCCGCGGGGAAGTCCTTTCCTCGCTATCCTAACACCCCGCCCCAGGAGGAACCATGTCCTTACGCCAATCACCCCGACTTACGCCCGAGTTGCTCGCCGCCGCACGCCAGAATGCCCAGCGTTCCACCGGACCGCGCAGCCCCGCCGCCAAGCAGAACTCCCGGCTCAATGCCTTGAATTCAGATGGTATGTGGTAGGTGGTAGGTGGGGAAGAACAGCATTCAGGATTCGGGATTCAGGAGTCAGGAGGCAGAAGAGCTGGGGCAGGCGCTTGGGCTGGGGCAATGCTGAATTCTGAATTATGAATTGTGAATGGTGAATGGTGAATTATGGATTGCTGCGCTCTACATTGGTATCCACCGCCTTCTGCTGACTGCCGACTGCCTACTGAATCTGAGGGGAGTTCGAGTTGGCGGGGCTCTTGGCCAGTGCCAGGGTCTACGACAAGATGTCACGCTGGCGGGGAAAGAAGAAACCTCAGTAACTTCAAAAAATGACGAGCGACGCGGGAATGTTATTGAAAACAAAGGACCGCTGTGGAAAACTCGGAGGCAAAGCGGGAATGTTGTTGAAAACAAACATAGTTACCCGCAATATCCAGGAATGTTGTTGAAAACAAAGGAGGTAGATGGTATGTCGTAGGTCGTAGGTGGGGAAGGGCCGCAGCCAACCTTCGACTGTCGACTCTCGTGGCGGGTGGGGGAAGAGCAGGTGTGACGTGCCAGGTTTCAGACTTCAGGTGCCAGGGGCACATGCGTGCGGGGTCAGGAACGTCCGCTTCCAAACCTACTTCACTCAGGTCAAACATTGGATGACGGATCAATTCAGAACGGCCTCGGGCGGCGCTGCTGAAACGTTCCAAAACGGGGCAGTGGGATGTACACTCAAGACTACCGAGATTCCAAAACAGAAATCCCGGCTGAAGCGCCACTTCGGATATGAAGGACAGAAACCATGCCATCTAATATTCATCCCGAGACGCACTGGGCGGACTATCTCAAGGGCGTTGGCACGCCCACTCTTTCCACGAAACAAATCGTGCTGAGTCTTCTCGCCGGAACTCTGCTTCTCTTTTCCCTAGCTCTGCTACCTCTTTCAGCCCAGATGCGCCCCCCACAGCCGCAGACGCTGCCTCTTAAATGCGCGGAGGGAGACTGCGCGCTGCTTCAAGGGATACCGCAGACGGCCGGGATGCGCAGCGGCTTTGTCCGGCTGAAGCTTGGAGGATCGGTCGGCTGGCACACCACCGGCCAAAACGAAGAGGCGCTGGTGGTCCTGCGCGGCCGTGGCGAGGCCCGCGTCGAAGGCCAGCCAGGGCGCGCAATTGAGGCGCCGATGCTCGTTTACATCCCTCCTGCAACGCGGCACAACGTCGCGAACACCGGCGACGAGCCGTTGGAATACGTGTATGTCGTTGCGCCGGCGAAGGCCCCGTAGCGCCGCGGTGGCTGTCAGACGATCTTCAGTCTCTTCCCGACGCTTTCCAGAATCTCGAGCGCGCGCGTCAATTCTTCCTGGGTGTGGGTGGCGGTGACGATGGTGCGGATGCGGGCTTTGCCCTCCGGGACAGTGGGGAAGCCGATACCCTGGGCAAACACGCCGGCAGCAAAAAGCTGGCGCGAGAACTCGTGAGCCAGAGCGGCGTCGCCCACGATGACGGGCGTGATGGGCGTTTCGCTCACGCCGGTGTTGAACCCGAGCTTCTTCAAACCTTCTTTGAAGAAGCTGGTATTGGCCCAGAGCCGGTCGATTAGTTGCGGTTCTTCCTCCAGCACCTCAAAAGCCGCCAGGCAAGTGGCGGCAACGGAAGGCGGATGCGAGGTCGAGAAGAGGAAGGGCCTGGCGCGGTGGTAGAGAAACTCAATGGTGTCGCGTGTCGAGCAAATGTACCCGCCCAGCGCGCCGATGGCTTTGGAGAGTGTGCCGACCTGGATATCCACGCGCCCGTGCAGGTTGTAGTGATCCACGGTGCCGCGGCCGTTGCGTCCCAGGACGCCGGAAGCGTGCGCGTCGTCAATCATCATGATGCAGCCGTACTTCTCGGCCAGCTCGACGAGCTGCGGCAAGGGTGCGATGTCGCCCTCCATGGAGAAAACCCCGTCCGTGATGAGTAGCTTGCGGCAAGGGCGGCCTTCGAGCCCCTTGAGAATTGTTTCGCACGCCTCCATGTCCTTGTGCGGGAAAACCTTTATTTCGGCGCGCGAGAGGCGGCAGCCGTCGATGATGGAGGCATGATTGAGCTGGTCCGAGACGATGATGTCTTCGCGTCCCAGGATGGCCTGCACCGTTCCCGCATTGGCGGTGAATCCGGATTGGAAAACCACCGAAGCCTCGACGTGTTTGAACTTGGCGATTTTCTCCTCCAGCTCCATGTGGATCGCCATGGTGCCGGCGATGGTGCGCACGGCGCCGGAGCCTACGCCCCATTTCTCGATCGCTTCCAGGGCGCGCGCGCGGAGCTTGGGGTGAGTGGTCAGCCCCAGGTAGTTGTTCGAGGAAAGGTTGATGACCTCACGCCCATCGAAGCGGGAGACGGGAAGCTGCTCGGTTTCGAGCACGCGCAGCTTCTGGTAGAGCTTCTGCTCGCGCAGCTTGTTCAACTCATCGGTCAGATACTGCAATTGAGCCTTGGGCATGATTCCCTCAAATGTTAGATGTCACGCCGGCTACGTTGCCACCGAAAGGGCGCTTTCGGCCGCTGGGCTGTCAGCTTTCAGCTATCAGTCTTCAGCTTCTGGATGGAAGATGCGAGTATTCGCTTGACCTCGTCCAAATGACCTCGCCGCACTTCACTTCCTATTGTACTCTGGGGTAGTCCCGGATGCCACGTCCTGTCTCTTCGTCCGCCATCGGCTGAAAGCTGAGGGCTGATTGCTGATAGCAGAAAACTTATTGCAACTTTCTGCGGACCTTTTCCAGAGCCTCTTTGGCCAGCGTGTAATCCGGTGACAGCTTGAGCGCCTGTTCGAAGTGGGTGCGGGCCTTGACGTACATTTCCTTTTCCATGTACGCCCGCCCGAGGTTGTAATGGGGGTAGTGATAGGACTCGTAGCGCCGTGACTGCAGCGCCCGTTCGAGCCACGGAATCGCCTCGTCGAATTCACCCTTTTCAATCAGATAGGCACCGATGTCGTTGTAGGGGGTGCCGAATTCAGGGTCAAGCTGGATCGCCTTCTTGCATTCGGCAATGGCATCCTCGATTTTTCCTTGGAAACGGTAGGTCCAACCCAGAAAGGTAAAAGCCTCTGCGGTAGGATGAAGATCGAGCGAGCGTTTGTAGAGCTCGACCGCCATATCGTAGTCCCCGCCCATCTGATACTGATAGGCTTCTTTGAGCAACTCCCACGCGGCTTGGAACTCTTCCACGCCCATACGAAATCTCTGGTGTAGCACCGCCCTTTAGGGCGGCACTCTAGTGTAGCGCCCCGACGAGTCGGGGCGCTACGCCTCTCAGATTTTAGTTAGCACAGGCGGTGAGGCTTGTCAATCACTCCCTGGTAACGAGGCCGTATTCCGTCTCATAGGCACAGGAATCCAGGCTTGTTTGGAACATTTCAGAAGCCATTGCAAGCCGAGCGCGACTGCTGATATGCTGCGGCCTGGTTTCGGGTCCGATTGTCATGCCCTCACAGCGCTGGCTGCACATCATCCCGGTCGCCTTCATCATGTACACCATTGCATTTATCGACCGGACGAATATTTCGTTGGCGTTGCCTTCCATAAGCCGGGCTCTCCACATGTCGCCCCCACAGGCTGGGGGCGCAGCGGGGATTTTTTTCTGGGGCTACCTGCTGCTGCAGATCCCAGGCGGATACCTGGCGCAGCGTTGGAGCGCCAAGCGCTTCGTGAGCATCCTGCTGGTTCTCTGGGGAGCCTGCTCAATGGGTTGCGGGCTGATCCACACCTACCGCCAGTTCTGGATGATGAGGCTTCTTCTGGGGGTAGCTGAAGGCGGCGTTTGGCCGGCGACCCTGGTGTTACTAGCCCACTGGTTTCCCCGCGCTGAAAGGGCGCGCGCCAATGCCTATTGGATGCTGTGCCTTCCCATCGCGGTGGTTGTTTCTTCACCTCTTTCCGGCTGGATACTGGGGCGCTGGGATTGGCGCGTGCTCCTCATTTCGGAAGGCGTCATCCCGTTCTTTTGGCTGCTGGTCTGGTGGTGGTTTATCGACGATCATCCCCGCCAGGCCGGTTGGATTTCTGCGGAGGAACGCTACCACCTGGAAACCACACTGGAGCGCGAGTCCACAGAGCTCGATCCTGTCACGCCCGAACCTTTGCTCCGCTCCCTTCTACGCCCCCCGTTGCTGGTGATGGTGGGATTCTACTTTTTGCTGAATAGTGGAAACTACGGGTATCTCTTCTGGCTGCCGAGCGCCATGGAAAAGGCTCGGAAGCTCAGCAGCGCGCAGGTCGGAGGCCTATTCACGCTCCCTTACATCATAACCGCCGTGGGGATGATTATCGTCTCCCGCCATTCAGATAAGAGGCGCGAGCGGCGCTGGCATGTGGCGTTCGCAATGGCGTGGGGTGGGGCTTTCATGCTGGCCAGCGTCCTATTGACTCGCTCCTTTCCCTCCCTCTCTTTCCTTGCAATCTCCTTCGTTGGGGCGGGGTCCTACGGGGCGTTAGGGCCTTTCTGGGCTATTCCTACCGAGACGTTGCCCCGGTCCGTGTCGGGGTCCGCGATGGGCTTGGTGAACGCCTTCGGAAACCTGGGTGGGTATTTCGGCCCCTTGGCCATCGGGTACATCAACCAACACACGGGGAATTTTGTTTATGCCTTCGGCCTGCTCAGCGCTGCCTATTTCTTGAGCGCAGTCCTCATCCTTTTTCTGCGCTCTCCAGCAGCGCCTGGGTCTTTGAAAGGACGCTGAGAAACCTTGGCGAATGCTGTCATTCCGATCCCGCCCTGCGGGAGAGGAATCTCGCCCTGCAAACAGAGGACTTGCGAGATTCCTCGTCGTCCCGCAGGGCGGGACTCCTCGGAATGACAGGCTCGACGGGTTTTTCAGCATCCCTTTAAAGGGAGTGAGTTAGAAGAGCGCCACAGCTCGGACGGGCGAGCCCGAGCCCGCGCGGATCTTAAGTGGCAAAGCCACAAACACGAAGAAATCCGGTAGCTCTCCCAGGTTTGTGAGGTTCTCAATAATCAGGAGGTGCTTCTCCAGCACGACGGGGTGGATAGGATTGGCGCGCAACGCTTCCGGCGGGTCAGGGGAAAGCGTATCCACGCCCATTGCAGCCACTGACTTGGAGATGAGGTACTCTGCGGCTCCCATGCTGACCCCGGGCCAGCGCTCAACGTAGGGCTGATCATGGGGACGAAGCCCCCAGCGCGCTGACCATCCAAAGTCAAACAGCACGATGTCACCCTGCGCAATCGGTCCGTGTCGAGATTCCCAGTCGGTTATCTGCTGGCTCGAGACGTAATCACCTTCCTTGCAGGCGCGGCAATCCAGGTGAACGCCCCGGCCGATCAGATAGGCCACGGGGATCTGGTCTATTGTGACGTGAGCCTGCGGTTTCGCATCGCTGATGAAGTGCGCCGGCGCATCCACGTGCGTCCCGTTGTGCTCGTGCATCACCAGTTGATAACTCAGCGAGCGCCCGCCATGCCAGTATGAACCCCAGAGGTTGTGATAGAACATGGAATGCGTGGGGAAGTGGGGCATGTGCTCTTCCAGGGTCTGGCTAAGATCGATGATCCGGGCGCCGCGAAGGCTGTGTAGCAGATTGGATACGTCCATGGGTTTGGTTTTACTCCGCGGTGGCGAAATAGCCTGGTTTCCAGCGGTAGGTGACGCCTTTGCGCGCCAGCAGGACGCGAATGGTTCGGTAGGTGCCGTCGAGGGCGCCATTGGTGGGCGTATATCCTATCTCGTACTGCGCTCCCAGCTCATGCTTAATTGATTCCATCGCATCGGCAATTCGCATCAGTCGTTGCGCGGAAAACGTCCCGGTCTCGGCGCCCAGTCCCTTATTCTGAGATGTTTCCCCAATCTGCCCGTGGGACAGGTAGCCTGTTGCCAAGTCAGTGCCGGGCGCCTCCCGGAGCGGAAAAAACGCCCCACCGCCCGTTCCCTCCGCAAGCGCTTCCAGGATCACGTCCCCCTCATTTTCATAGCCATAAGCCGCATTACCGATGACATAGATCATCGTTTCGGCCTTGTGCGCCATGGAGATAGCTTCATCCAGTGAATGCTTGCTTTGGGCGTCGCGGCCGTCGCCAATCACAACCAGGATCCGCCGCGTGCTCTCGGGCTCTCCGGCGTGCATCATTTTATCCTTGCACGCGGTATATAGGGCGTCAAAAAAAGCCTTCCCACCACCTGCCTTCAAACCTTGAATCTTTTCGTTTAGGAGTTCAGTGTCGCTGGTGAAATCCTGGATAAGAGAACTGGAAGCATCGTACGTCTCCAAGAAAACTTGGTTCTTTGTGTTCCTCCCCTCCAACTGGCTGAAGACGAAGTCGGTCGCCGCGTCCTTTTCGAAGCTGAGTTGGCGGCGCGCACTGTTGCTGGTGTCCAGCATGACCCCAATGCGGAGTGGCTGTTGGGACTCCTGGCTGAAGTAGCGGATGGCCTGGGGCCTCCCGTCTTCGTAGACCTGAAAATCATTTTGCGTCAAGTCGATGACGGGGAGACCGCGCTTGCCGATGACGGTCACCGGGACGTTCACTACTTCGACCCGCACGCGAATCTTGTTTTTGCTTGCCGGGGGGCCGGCCTCGATTGGCCGAGTGGAAGTCTGCGGAGCAGGGTTGTTGCCGCCGGACACCGCTGAGCCGGGAGGGGGGTTCTGCGCCCGAAGGAGATAGAACGTCAGAGCACAAAGCCAAACCAGAAACACCAGGGGCGGCAACTTCCGCAAAACACTCTTCTTGGGGCCATTGCGCCGCGCGGGGCTTCTGTTCGCTTGTCCCGGGTTAAGGAGGCGCATACGGTCAGTCCTTACTTTGTTTCCGAATCGGAATTCGTCCCCGAATTCGCCAATTTCTATCTTACCTCAAACGTGTCACGGAGTGTAGCTGGGCGACAAACCTCCCTCTCTAACTCGGAGTATGTACTCGACGATTTTACCCCGAGGTACTATTTGCGATGTCTGGCGGGAGGGCGGGACTTGAAACCGAAACGCGTCGGAGGAATCCAATGGATTGTAGTGACCGACTCTTGGAACAGGAGGATTAATGCCAGCGGTTCTGGAAAGGGTATCCAACGGGACTCCCGCGCAGCAAGGGAAGGGCGTTTTCAGCGCCGCCCCGCTCTCCGACGACGAACTGCTTGACGCCTATTCGCGCGCAGTGATCACAGCCGCGGAAAGGGTCAGTGCTTCAGTCCTCAACCTCGAAGTTCACCAGCCCTTCGAGAGGGGGCAGGCCACGGACCCTCGTTTCCCACAGCAGGCGCGCGGGCATGGGTCGGGGTTCATTTTCACGCCCGATGGCTTCATCCTCACCAACAGTCATGTGGTGCATAAGGCGAGCAAGATCGAGGTAACGCTCACCGACGGCCGCCGTTTTCAGGCCGACTTGGTCGGTGACGACCCAGAAACGGATTTGGCTGTTGTGAGAATCGAGGCCGCGAACCTTGTGCCCGCATCGCTGGGCGATTCCCAAGCGCTTCGCGTGGGGCAACTGGTGATTGCCATTGGAAATCCTTACAGTTTCCAGTGTACCGTTACGGCAGGAGTGGTCAGCGCGCTGGGCCGCTCGCTCCGCTCCCGCTCAGGTCGGCTGATCAGCAACGTGATTCAGACCGACGCCGCCTTGAACCCTGGAAGCTCCGGCGGCCCGCTCGTCACTTCACAGGGGCAGGTCGTAGGCGTTAACACGGCAATTATCCTTCCCGCGCAAGGCATCTGTTTCGCCATTGCGATTAACACCGCCAAATTTGTCGCCGCCCGCTTGCTCAGGGACGGAAAGATACGCCGCAGCTTTATCGGCGTGGCCGGGCAGGACGTTCCGATCCAGCGCCGCGTGGTGCGGCTGAATGGCCTCGGAGTGGAAAGTGGTGTGCTGGTCGTCTCCGTGGAGGCACAGAGCCCTGCTGAAAAGGCGGGCCTGCTCGAAGGAGATGTGATTGTCGGCTATGATGATCGTCCCGTAGAAGGAATTGACACGCTCCACCAATTGCTGACCGAAGAGAAAGTGGGCGTCCAAGCCGTCGTGACGTTGATCCGCCGCGGCGAGAAGAGGACCTTACCCATTGTTCCGCAAGAGTCGAGGGCCGGTCGCGATGAATGAGACGGGCCTCCCAGGGGCTGGGTGCTAGGGGCCAGGGAAAGGCAGACCGCCAACCCCAAGTCCCGGTTTCATGGCCTTCTGCGTACTGGTGGCTCCTTACAACCTTCTCTTCTTCCCCAACCCCTAGTCCCCAGCCCCCAGCCCTTTCTTTGTGGGGAGAAATTATCCACAGGCGGAATTACCCGCGTCGGCCGCACACGCGCGTCTTGTCTGGAAGAATTGCGTCACTCCGCGACAGGCTAAAAGGTTTTCCCAGCATTCCACTAAGAGGTATTCTCATTTAATCCAACGAGAATAATGCGAGTCGTTTATCTGATATCACTATGGACAGAGGTTGAAAATGCCGCACCTATTTGATCGTCTCTTTTTACGGGAAGTGAATTTAGGCAATCGCATCGCCGTCTCCCCCATGTGCCAGTATTCGTGCGTGGATGGGTTCCCGAGCGATTGGCACTTGGTTCATTTGGGCAGCCGCGCGGTGGGCGGGGCGGGCCTTGTGCTCACCGAAGCGTCCGCAGTTGTCCCCGAGGGGCGCATAAGCCCGCAGGATCTGGGCATCTGGAGTGACGACCATATCGAGTCCTTTGTGCGCATCACGCGCTTCATCCATGAACAGGGAAGCGTGGCGGGCATCCAGCTTGCGCACGCCGGTCGTAAGGCGAGCACCTACCGCCCCTCGGAGAAGAGGCAAGGAGCGATACCCACAGCGGAGGGCGGCTGGCAACCGGTCGCGCCGAGCCCCATGGCGTTCGACCAAGGCTACGCGGTACCCGAGGCGCTCACCGAAGACGGCATTGGCGCGGTTATCAGAAGGTTCGCGGACGCCGCAGGGAGAGCGCGTCAGGCTGGTTTTCGAGTTGTGGAGATTCACGCCGCGCATGGCTACCTTCTCCACCAGTTCCTTTCGCCCTTCAGTAACAAGCGAACTGACCATTACGGCGGGTCGTTCGAGAACCGCACGCGCTTGGTTCGCGAAGTCGCCGCCGCCATCCGCGAGAAGTGGCCGGAGCGGTTTCCGTTGCTCATACGGATTTCTGCCACCGACTGGGCGGAAGGTGGTTGGGATATTGAGCAATCCGTCGAGTTGGTCCGCCAGCTCAGGCCTCTGGGTGTGGACCTGATCGACTGCTCGTCGGGCGGTAGCGTTCCGAGCGCGCGAATGCCAATCGGTCCCGGCTACCAGACGCCGTTTGCCGAACGCCTTCGTCGCGAGACCGGGGTGGCCACGGGCGCCGTCGGTATGATCACGTCGCCTGCACAGGCCGATCACATCATCCGCACCGGCCAAGCCGACCTTGTGCTCTTGGCTCGCGAGTTGTTGCGCGACCCTTACTGGCCTTTACGCGCGGCGCGCGAACTGGGCCAGAAGTTTTCCTGGCCGGTGCAGTATTTGCGCGCGGCGCCGGATGGCTCCCCGGCGCGCTCCGCAACGCCTTTAGAGGGGCCCGAGGCCATAGATAATGACAATTCCAGGAGGAATAAACGGTGAGAGTCGGATTCATTGGATTAGGAAATATGGGGCTGCCGATCGCACGCAATCTGCTCAAGGCGGGCCATGAATTGACTGTCTACAACCGGACACGGAGCAAAGCTGAAGCGCTTGCCTCGGCGGGGGCCAAGGTGGCGGATTCTCTCACAGAAGCCAGCACGGCCGAAGTCGTCATGACCATGCTGGCTGACGACCAGGCCGTTGAGCAGACGACTCTCGGCGACGGAGGCATCCTTAACACCCTGGCCAGCGGAGGAGTTCACCTCTCTCTCAGCACCATCAGCACTGCGCTTTCACGGCGGCTTACCCTGGCGCACACCGCGCGCGGTCAGAGTTTCATTGCCTCCCCGGTTTTCGGGCGTCCGGATGCTGCCGCGGCAGCGCGGCTGGTGGTGGTTGCCGCGGGTCCCGATGAGGCGGTCGAACGCGTGCGGCCGCTGCTGGAAGGAATCGGCCGGAAACTCTTCGTGATAGGCACGGAACCGTACCAAGCAAACACATTCAAACTCGCCGGCAACTTCTTGATCTCTTCCATGCTGGAAACCCTTTCGGAAGCATTTCTACTGATCCAGAAATCCGGTGTCGAGCCAGCGAAGTTTCTGGAGGTCCTCAACGGTTCTCTTTTCCAATCGCCCATTTATGAGAACTACGGCAAAATCATTATTGCGCAGAAGTTTTCGCCTCCAGGGTTTGCGTTGCACCTGGGCCTCAAGGATGTCCGGTTGGTGCTCGCCGCGGCGGATGAAGTTGCTGTTCCAATGCCCGTGGCCAGTGTGATTCGGGACCATTACCTGAGTGCCGTGGCCCGGGGATGGGGAGACATGGATTGGGCGGCGCTGGCTAAAGTGGTGGCGGAGGACGCGGGTCTGTGATGGGAAGCAAGTCAGAGGGCAGAAGTAAGAATGAGGAGTCTGAACAATGCGAATCGCGATTGCCTCGGATCATGCGGGCTTCAAGTTGAAGCAGGATTTGGTGAAATACCTCGGGGAGTTGGGTTACACGGTTGTGGATCTCGGGACGAACAGCGAAGATCCTGTGGATTATCCCGATTATGCGGCGGCGATAGGACATGCGGTTTTGGAGGGTGCGGCTGAGCGGGGAGTTTTGATTTGTGGCAGCGGCGTCGGCGCCTCGGTCGCCGCCAACAAGCTTAAGGGTATCCGCGCAGGAATCTGTCATGATACCTATTCTGCGCACCAGGGTGTGGAACACGACGACATGAATGTGCTCGTCCTGGGCGCGCGTGTGATCGGGCCGGCGCTTGCCCGTGAACTCGCCGCCGCCTTCGTGCATGCGACATTCTCTGGCGAGGAGCGGTACGTGCGGCGCCTCAATAAAGTCAAGGCGCTGGAAAAGCAAGGTTGAACGCCGTGTGGAGAGCATTTGGAGAGGCCTGCGCCCGATTCAACAGTGCTGCCGCAGTTTCCAACTTTAGCGGCATAATGAAAAAGATATTAAGCATGGCATTTTGACCAAAGAAGTTAGTGGCAAGTAGGGGGATAGGTAGTAGTGGGTAGGTGGGGAGGATGCCTTTCCCCACCTGCCACATACCACCTACCACATACCGGTTCAGGAGGAAGACGATGAAGGCAATTCGCGTTCATGAATTCGGTGGCCCGGAAGTGATGAAACTGGAGGAAGTGCCGAACCTTACGCCTGGCCCGGGCCAGGTGGTTGTGAGTGTGAAGGCGGTCGGTGTGAACCCTGTGGATACTTACATTCGCTCAGGCGCTTATGCGGCAAAGCCCCCGCTACCCTACACGCCCGGCTTGGACGCAGCGGGGACAGTGGAGGCGGTCGGGGAACGGGAGAGCGTCGAGGTGGGTGAGCGTGTGTACGTTGCCGGAACGCTGAGCGGCGCCTACGCTGAGCAGGCGCTCTGCGACGCCTCACAGGTTCACCGCTTGCCGGAACGGGTGAGCTTTGCGCAAGGGGCCGGTGTCAACGTTCCCTACGCCACTGCCTACCGGGCGCTTTACAACCGCGCGCACGGGCAGCCGGGGGAGACTGTGCTCGTCCATGGGGCAAGCGGCGGCGTGGGCATAGCCGCAGTGCAGATGGCGCGGGCGGGTGGACTTACCGTGGTCGGGACGGCTGGCACGGAGAAGGGACGAAAGTTGGTGCTCGAGCAGGGCGCGCACCACGTAGTGGATCACCGCAAGGAGGGCTACGCGGAGGAAATCATGACGTTAACGAAGGGCCGCGGTGTCGACGTCATCCTTGAAATGCTGGCTAACGTGAATCTGGCTAAAGACCTCACCCTGCTCGCCCTGCGCGGCCGCGTGGTGGTGATCGGAAATCGCGGCAGCATTGAAATCAATCCGCGGGCCACCATGCAACGCGACCTGAGCATCCTTGGACTTACGTTGATGAACGCCACCAAGGAGGAACTGGTGGGCATCCACGCGGCGCTCCTCGCGGGCCTGGAAAGCGGAACGTTGAACCCGGTCGTCGGCCGCGAGATGCCGCTGGCGGATGCGCCGCGTGCCCATCGGGCGGTCATGGAACCCGGCGCTTACGGTAAGATCATCCTGATCCCTTAACGGAGCATCCAGGGCCAAGCGCGAATGACCTTGCGAAAATCTGGTTCTGGTACTTGGTTAGTTTCCGGTTAAGGCGACGATACGCCCGGAATGAGCCAGGCGCGAGCGGCACTTCAGTTCGCCATTAGCCACGCCAGCCAAACCGGCCTGGGGTACCGTCTGGCATTCATGCCCAACAAGATGCTTCCGGAGGTCCCTCGGCAAGCATTCGTCCAGCAGGATCTTCACCCGATCCTCGTCAAGAGTGAATCCTTGGCGGTCTCCAGCGCCTCAATGGCCATTTGACGGGTAACGGTCGGGAATTGTTCCAGGAACTGGTCGAGAGTGTCGCCCGCTTCAAGGTAATCCAGCAGATTTTGAAAGGGAACACGCGTGCCGCGAAAGCAGGGGATTCCTCCCAGAACCTCCGGATCGCGCACGATGACGGTCGCGGCCATGTTTCACTCCTTGGCCTCCATTGTAGCGCAACTCGCCCCGGTTAGGAGGCGGAGAAGCAGAAAGTAGTGCAGACCCGGTTTTTGAGATGCGCCTTTTGCGGGGACCTTGGGACGAACCGCAGACCTTTTATATCAGGTTCGCGTTACTTGATTGCTTGTGCATGTGCGCGCACATAATTCCAACCGTCTCCCGCGGGGAGAGGGTGTCCCGATCTGATCGGGACGGGTAAGGGGTTACTTCCGCCGCCAGCCCACAGGTAGCGCGGAGTTGGGCGCGCAGCGCACTACTCCGTGGCTCTAAACACGACAAACATCCACATGCTTATTAATATTCACGATTAAAAAGCCGCGGAGTAATCCCGCCCGGAGCGGGATGACTCCGCGCTACCTGCTCTATCGAAAGTGCCCCAAACTCACCCCTCCGCACGCTTCGCACATAAGGCTTGGAGCAGCGGTGTCTTTCACCTGGGGAAGAACGAACGCGGGCCGAAACTCCGGGTAGTGAGTTTACTTTGGGTTGTGTGCCTTTCCCGAATCCTTCTTCACGTTATCTGAATCCTGTGAATCCAGTACAATTTTCTGATATTCCTGAAGGTGAGAAGCAGCATCAGCTGAGTCGTGCTTTGCTTCGTAAATCCGAGCAAGTAAGAACTGTATCAGTGGCTCGTAGTGATCCTTGTCAATCACTTCGGCTTTCAGTGCTCTCGTTTCCGCTTCCGGCAACTGGTTAAGATTGAAATAGGCGATCGCACTGTAAAAATAGGCATAGGCATCATTTACCGGGTCCAGCTCAAGTGCGCGGCTAGTCAGGTTCAAAACCTCATTCCATTTCTTCTCATGTCCCGCTATCTCCGCCAAGCAAAGATACGCGGGCAAGTAATTTGGATCAGCGCTTGACGCTCGCGAACAAGCATCACGGGCCTTTGCTGTTTGCTGCCTTGTGTTGAGGATCTCACCCAGCAAAACCCATCCAGCAACGTAATTCGGGTAGATTTCGGTCGCCTTGCGCAAGTGCTTCTCAGTCTCAGGCAGTTTCTTATTCTTCAGGGCGAAGCAGGCTTCTTGAAACTCTTTTTGAGCCTTGGGAGGTATCTGCAAGCTCGCAACGCTAACAGTGTCGGGCATTCCTGGAAACGGCTGGAACGAGCACACTTTCTTCTTGCCGGCAGCCGCTGGTGAATTATGTTTATCGACAACAACGCGGTCATCCGGCATTGTGGGGATGAGTTCCGCTGGCGTCTTGGTACTCGGGGGTCGTGTTCCTGCGAACAGAGGCGCGGGTAACAGAGCAATTATCAAGGCGCAGAGCACCACCTGTTTCGAGCCCAGCATTGCCGGCAACCGGAACCCATGTTGCTCGCGGTGTGTTATCTCCATACCCCACCTTGGGCCGGTGGTTTGGATGATTCTGCGCCTAGAGCGCTCCAGAAACAAGTCGCGAAAGTTTGTGGTGGGCCTTCATTGTTCTCGAGGCGGCTCAGTAGGATTCGATTTTGGGGGAGCTGAACCCCAAAGTCAAGACCGATTTTCGTCGGCAATAGGTTAATGTCAGCTTAAACCATACCGCGGGGCGCCCCTGGGCCGGATAACGCCCTTGCCGGAAACTGAACCATTACCGAAAATCTTCTCACCATTGAGTCGAGAGGCGAGGTAAGATTCTATCCTTCCACGAGCCTGAAGGCCCTCTCCAATTGCCGAGAGAAAACGAATGCGATGCATTGCAGCCATAGCCGGCATTTTCCTCCTCGCGGTTATCCTTTGGGACGGGTTCGAAACTATTATTTTGCCCCGGCGGGTCACGCGCCGTGTACGGTTGACGAGGTTTTTCTATCGCTGCACCTGGATTCCCTGGTCGGCTGTGGCCAGGTGGATGAAGCCCGGAAAACGCCGGGAAACACTTCTCAGCATTTACGGGCCGCTCTCTCTTTTGCTGCTCTTTTTCATGTGGGCAGTAGGCTTGATCTTCAGTTTCGCCTTGCTCCACTGGGCCGCCAGGTCCGCAGAGGTTTCGTTCCGTGAATCGTCCGCCTTTTGGACTGACATGTATATGAGCGGGACGACCTTCTTCACGCTGGGCCTCGGCGACATCACCCCGCACACCCGGGCCGCGCGGTTCATTACCGTGCTTGAATCAGGAACAGGCTTCGGCTTCCTCGCCATTGTCATCTCTTACCTGCCCGTGCTTTACGGCGCCTTTTCGCGGCGAGAAGTGAATATCTCGCTTCTGGACGCGCGTGCTGGTTCTCCTCCCACGGCCGCAGAACTTGTGCGGCGGCACGTCCGAGGTCAGAACCTGGAAGCGCTCGGCCAATTCCTTCGCGATTGGGAAGCGTGGTCGGCTGAACTCATGGAGAGCCACCTTTCTTTTCCCGTGCTGTGCTATTTCCGCTCGCAGCACGACAACCAATCCTGGCTTGCCGCTCTTACCGCCGTCCTGGACACCTGCGCCCTGCTTATATCTTGCGCGGAGGGCGCTCTCCAGTGGCAGTCGCAGCTTACCTTCGCAATCTCGCGACACGCTCTTGTGGACCTTGCTCAGGTCTTGCACATTCCACCAAAACAACCCGTCGCAGGTCGCCTGTCCGAAAATGACCTCGAGCAGTTGCGTGGTCTTCTTGCTTCGGCGGGTGTGGCTGTGTGCAGCAGGGCGGCCGCCGAACAGAAGTTGCGGGATTTGCGTTCCACGTATGAACCCTACCTTAATGCGTTTTCGGAGCGGCTTCTAATGCCTTACCCTGCCTGGAAAGTTGCGGCCGGACGGGCTGACAATTGGAAGACCAGTGCCTGGGAGAAAATCTCCTCCGAGTCCTCGGTACCGATGGGCGCTGGGGTGGATGAAGAGCATCGCTGAGACGCGCCTTCGGGCTGGAGTTGTAGCGGCGATCCCGCAAGGCGGGATCGACACGTGGCGGCGTAAAGCCGCCTCTACTTACCCGCCGCCCCGCTTTGAGTCACCATGAGTCAGCGAGGCGCGAGCGTGGTATACTGATTCGTTAGGGTTGGTGAGCAAGAGTATTCAGGGCAGGCCGTGGCGCTATGCGTCCCAGGCCTAATTGACGAGCATCCCAAACATTCTTTCTAAATTCTTCAAAAGGAGCACACCACTATGGCTGTTCGAACTGCGGAAGCCGAATGGAAAGGGAATTTACGGGAAGGGCAGGGCACTGTGAAGCTGGGGAGCGGCGCCTATGAAGGTAACTATTCCTTCGCCTCGAGATTCGAAACCGGGAAAGGGACTAACCCCGAAGAGTTGATCGCCGCCGCGCACGCCGGATGCTTTTCCATGGCTCTGTCTGCCGGCTTGTCGAAGGCTGGCTTCACGCCCACACGAGTACATACCATGGCCAAGGTGCACCTCGAGGCTGTCGAGGGCGGATTTGGCATCACCAAGATTGAATTGCGTACCGAAGCCCAGATCCCGGGTATTGACCACGCGACTTTCCAGCAGCAGGCGGAAGGCGCCAAGAAAGGCTGCCCTGTATCCAAAGCCCTCGCCGCTACCCCGATCACGCTGGAGGCGAAGCTGGTTTGAAAAGGCAGTGACGAGTGACAAGTGACGAGTGACGAGCAGAGGGCAGGACTCCTGCGTTCTGACTCCTGAATCCTGCTCGTCACTTGTCACACGTCACTGCCCTTATTGCGTGCGGATTCCCTGATGGAATAGAATTCCGGTGGGGGTTCGTGTGCACACGCACAGCCACGCGCGAAGACCGGACTGGATTGTTAAGACTGCGCTGGTCGTGACGCTGGCCCTGGTGCTGGTTGAATTCCTAACGGGTCATCTCGCGCACAGCCTGGCGCTCATCAGTGATGGCTGGCACAACCTGACAGACCTTCCCGCGCTCGTCCTCGCCTGGATTGCCCTCTACTTCGAACGCAAGCCTCCCGATCATCAGAGAACTTACGGCTACCAACGCGCGGGTGTGCTGGCTGCCTTTGTAAATGCCCTGCTACTGGTGGCAGTTGCCGTCCTCATCTGCTATGAGGGTTACGAGCGAATTCTGAAACCGGAGCCGATCGCCGCCCAAACCATGTTAGTGGTGGGGATCGTGGCCTTTGTCATAAACGGAAGCATTTCACTGTCGTTGGCGTCCGACCGCAACGACTTGAACCTGCGCGCGGTTTTCATCCACAACTTGGGCGACGCGCTCTCCAACCTCGCTCTCATCGCCGGAGCCTGGCTGATCCAAAGGACTGGCTTATGGCTGATCGACCCTCTGATCGCATTCCTGGTTTCCGGCATGATCGTATGGACAGCTCTGGGGGTGATCACGGAATCGGCGAACATCTTGCTGGAAAGCCTGCCTAAGGGCATGAGTTTGGAAGCGGTGGCGAGGGCATTGCTGGAGGTCCCCGGCGTGCGCGAGGTTCACGATATTCATATCTGGAGCCTGGGAAGCCAGTTTCACGCCCTCTCCTGCCACGTCCACATACTCGACATGCCCACTTCAGAGAGTGAAAGAATTGGCCAGCGGATTCGCGACGTTCTAGCCAGCGAGTTCGGCATCACGCATTCCACCATCCAATTCGAACACACCCACCCCCCCGGCGACTTTCACCGGTATATGCCGGAACCCGCCCCGAGCAGCGAGGGCGGACAGAAATAGGTAGGTGGTATGTAGGGTTCGCGCCCCCACCTACCATCTACCACCTACCACCTACCGTGCAGTGATCCTCTCGATGCCGTCAAAGTAGGGCCGCAGTGCCTCAGGAATGAGGACGGAGCCGTCGGCCTGCTGGTAGTTTTCGATGATCGCAACCCAGGTCCGTCCGACGGCCAGCCCGCTGCCATTGAGAGTGTGAAGGAATTCCGTCTTGCCCCCCTTGCCACGGCGGAACCGGAGGTTCGCCCGGCGAGCCTGGAATGCCTCGAAGTTCGAGCAGGAAGATATCTCCTTGTATTCGCGGGCAGCGGGAAGCCAGACTTCCAGGTCATAGGTCTTCGCGGAGCTGAAGCCCAAGTCACCCGTGCACAGCGCGAGGACGCGATACGGAAGTTCGAGCCGCTGTAGGATGACTTCGGCATTGTGGGTGAGAGTCTCGAGCTCATCGTAAGAGCTTTCAGGAAGCGCGAATTTTACCAGCTCGACCTTCTGGAACTGGTGCTGGCGGATGATTCCACGCGTGTCCTTGCCGTAGGAGCCCGCTTCGCTCCGGAAACAGGCGGTCCACGCGCAATGCTTCACCGGCAGCTTTTCGGCTTCCAGCACCTCTCCCGCGTACAGATTAGTGACCGGAACTTCCGCGGTGGGGATCAGCCAGTAATCAGTCCCTTCGAGCTTGAAAAGGTCTTCCTTGAACTTCGGCAACTGGCCGGTGCCGAAAAGGCTTGCGGAGTTCACGACAAAAGGAGGAAGAATTTCGGTATAGCCGTGCTCCTTGGTGTGCAGGTCGAGCATGAAGTTTGCCAGAGCTCGCTCGAGTTTTGCCCCCAAGCCGCTGTAAACCGCGAAGCGGGCCCCGGCTATTTTCCTGGCGCGCTCGAAATCCAGGATACCCAGGGCAGGGCCTAGGTCCCAATGCGCTTTGGGTTCAAAGTCGAACTGGCGCGGCTGGCCCCAACGCCGAACTTCCTGGTTGTCCTCCGGGCACCGGCCGACGGGAACGCTCGTATGAGGCACATTCGGAATGTTGCGCAGGAGCTCCTGCAATTGTTCATCGTATTCCTTGGCCTTCTCATCGAGCGCTTGGATCTCCGCGCCCACCTGCTTCATCTCGGCGATCAGGACAGAGGCATCCTGCTTCGCCATTTTCAAAGCGGCGATTTCCCCGGAAACCTTATTGCGCCGCGCCTTGCGCCTTTCTGCCTCCACCAGGAATTTGCGCCTTTCGCGGTCAATGGCTTCAAAGCTTCCGAGCGAGTCCCCTAGCCCGCGCTCGCTCATTTTCTGCTTCACAAACTCCAGATTGTCGCGCACAAAACTCAGATCGAGCATGTTGACTCCTTATTCCTTTCAGCAACCTCTTGGCAGGATGCCCAAAAACCTGTTTAGCCTGTCATTCCGAGGAGTCCCGATCTGATCGGGACGACGAGGAATCTCGCCCCGATCAGATCGGGGTTTCAGAGCGAGATTCCTCGCTTCGCTCGGAATGACAACCCTCACAAACGTTTTCCAGCATCCTGCTAGAAGCTGAAGAGTCAATTTAAACCAGGCGTGTGAGGGTGTCAAACTTGAAAGGATGCGCGGCCCCACCGCCTGCTTCTTTTTGACAATCCTATAGCGCAGGGGTAGGGTTGTTTCACAGACAGGAGGTTCGGATGCGCGTTCTAGTAATGGGTCTTGTGGTCATGGCATGGGCAGGCTTCGCCGCCTGCAACCGGTTGAGTGGGGTTCATTCCAAAGCGGCGGTTCAGGAGGCGATCGAGGAACACCTGAAGCAGCAGCCGAACGTCGTTTTCCAGAACATGACCGTGGAGGTTGGCGACGTTGCGTTCAGCGGGGACACTGCCGAAGCCCAAGTGAAGTTCCGCAGCAAGCAAGCGCCCAACATGGCGGTTGGCGTACAGTATAAGCTGCGCAGATCGGGCAATGGATGGAAGGTGGAATCCACTTCGGCCGCCAGCATGTCCGGAACGACTCCGCATGGAAACACCGCAGGTCCCATGCCATCCCCGTCCACAAACCCCACTGATATTGGTCCCCAGCCGAGCCACTGAGGAGCGGGAGTTAGAAGAAGAGCAGGGAGAAGAATTATGAATAGTGAATTCTGAATGGTGAATTGGGGGTGCAAAACTCGCTTTACGCGCCGCGCCCAGGGCCTCTGACCGCTGCACTTCTTCAATTCACAATTCAGATTCACAATTCAGAATTGCCCCCAGTCCCTTATTTCCCGGCATGACGGAACTCCGCCCAGCCCTTGCGCGGCTTCTACTGCCCTGAGAATAGCTTCCGCGGTCGCCTCCGCCGCCGCCGTCCCGAGGCTGTTCAAGTCAGCCCGCTTTCTACCCAGCGAAAGAGCAAAGACCAGATCGCCGTCCAATTGGGTATGAACGGGGTGAATGGCGCGTGCCAGTCCATCGTGAGCCATCTGCGCAACCTTGGTCGTCTGGACTTTGTCCAGCTCGGCATTGGTCATGACGACGACCAGCGTCGTGTGGGTGGCTCCAAAGCCTTTGGGCACTCCCCCCTTGAACATGCTTTCCACAGTGACCGCGAATTCAGGTGATTCAGGAGACACTCGCGCTCCGGCAATCACTCGACCCGTCCTGGGATCGACTACATCGCCAAAGGCATTCACCACCGCAAGCGCCCGCACGCGGACCCCGCCCGGCAACCCGCGACTCCCGAACCCCAAGCCACCCTTGGTGGACTGACCAATCCCATAGAGTTTTCCAACCGTCGCCCCAGTCCCCGCCCCCACCGACCCTTCAACAACTTTCTCCTTTGCATTCCGGCAGGCTCGAAGTGCCATCCTCCGGTTTGGTCGAGCCTTTGACGAGCCCAAGTGGAGGTCGAAGATGACCGCCCCGGGAACGATGGGCACCCGAACTTTCCCGGCGGGGAATCCGACGCCGCGTGATTCCAAATACTCCATAACCCCTGCTGCAGCGTCCAGGCCGAAGGCGCTCCCTCCGCTCAAGAAGATCGCGTGCACGCGCTCCACCACATGACCGGGAAGGCAGGGAGCCAAATCGCGCGTTCCTGCAGCGGAGCCCCGCACATCCACTCCGCAGACCGCGCCCCCTTCGCAGAGGACAACTGTGCATCCTGTCAGCCCTTTGAAGTCACTGGCGTGACCGATGCGGACGCCTGGAATCGTCTTGTTCGTTTCCGTTTTCTTGAATCTGACCATCCTGACATTCTACATTTCGCCGGCTTGTCTTCCGGAGAAAAATGGAACCGATTTGAACTGTGTGACAGGTTGGGCTGCGGCCCGGTCAGCAGTTGCGTCACTCTCATGTTTCGAAATGGCAGCGTGCGCATGCGAACCATGTCCAAAAGGAGCTGGTAATTGGATGCGATTGTCATGATAATCTTCTTGCCCCGCACGTAGTTTCCGTTGGAGACACGCAATGAAGACTCTCTTTCTCGCACTCAGATCTGTCATCTACATGAGCGGCTTTTTGCTTTTCTTTGGCTGGATTGCCCTGCTGGTGCGAACCTTTGACCAGAGTTTTGGAGTCTCCTTACCTGCTGCGAGTGAAATACCCGGCGCTATCTTGGTGGTCGTCGGAGCAATTCTCGTGCTTGCGTGCGCGGGCGTCTTCATTTCGCGAGGACGAGGAACACCCGCTATTTTTGATGCTCCGCGAGCATTCGTCGCCATCGGCCCCTACAAGTACGTTCGCAACCCGATGTATATCGGGGGGCTGGTGCTCCTCATCGGCTTCGGTCTCTACGAGCGTTCGATTTCGATTCTGTTCCTGACTTTGCCACTCTTTCTTCTCGTTCATTCGTTCGTCCTCTTTTACGAAGAACCTACCCTGACACGGAAATTTGGGAGTTCTTACCAGGAGTACCGTAGAGCCGTGCGCAGGTGGATTCCGCGGCTGACGTGCTCGTGATGCTGTCGCCATGAAACTACTTTCAACCAACGCCTGCATGTGGAACGCCCGACGAGCAGGGACAGCCATCCCTGCATTCAACATCCCGTTTCTGCCCATGATGGAAGCGGTTGTCGAGGCACTGCATGCTACCGATTGTTTCGGTCTGATAGCCGTGGCACGGCCAGAGTGGATGAAGTTCGAAGCTCGAAGTGTTCGAGCCATCTATCAGGAGTACCAGCGGGTAAAGGACGAACGATTTACACGCTTGCACTTGGATCATGTCCCCGTAATCGATGAGGACAATCTGAGCGTGGACTACGAGGCGGTAATCCAGGAAGCCGTCCAACTCGGGTATCAGTCGGTGATGCTGGACGGCTCGCGTCTCCCTTTGGATGAGAATATCCAAGCGACGAAGAAGATCGCTCGCCTCGTGCACGCCGCAGGAATTGCGCTGGAAGGCGAATTGGGAGCCGTGTTTGGTCACGAGGCTGGTCCGCTTCCTCCTTACGAGGAACTCTTCGCAAGCGGGAAGGGCTTCACGGCCGCAGAGGACGCGCGCCGGTTCGTTCAGGAAACAGGAGTCGACTGGCTGTCGGTGGCGGTGGGGAATGTGCACGGGGCCATTGCGGAGGTCACGCGGCACAACAAAAAGGTCGAGGCAAGACTGAACATTGAGCACTTGGAGCGTATTTACGAAGCGGTTCAAATTCCTCTGGTTCTGCACGGTGGGAGTGGGATCAAGAAAAAGTACATTCAGGAAGCCATCCATCGTGGAATCGCCAAGATCAACATCGCCACCGCAATCCGCCAGCCTTATGAGGTAGCTCTCAAAGAATCGCTGGAGGCTGCCAAGAAGGCGGCGTACGACGCCGCGGTGCAAGTGCTGACTGAAGAACTCGAGCTTCAAGGTTCCCGACGGCTGATTAATCCGGAGCTCGGATACGAGGTGGCATCGGTATGAGTCTGCTGGGGATCGATGTGGGAACCTCAGGGTGCAAAGCTGCGGCCTTTTTGGAAAGCGGGGAGTGTCTCGCCAGCGCCTACCGTGAATATGCCACCTTGCACCCGCGCCAGGGCTGGGCAGAACTTGACAGTCGCGAGGTGTGGAACTGCGTGCGGGACACGATCGCCGAGGTGTCGGGTCGGGTGACCCAGCATCCTGTTCGGGCGCTCTGCGTCAGTTCCATGGGAGAAGCCATGACTCCCGTGTCCAAGGACAGGCAGATTCTTGGTCCCTGTATCCTGTCCTCGGATACGCGCGGCATGGAGTACGTTGAAGCTCTGGCGCGCCAGATTCCTCAGGAGGCCTTCTTCCGCATCAACCCTAATATTTTTGGCCCGCAATACTCTCTCCCTAAACTCTTATGGCGGCGAGAATATCAGCCTGCTCTTTACGCGCAAGCCCACAAGTTTCTCCTCTGGGGGGACCTCGTGGCTTTCATGCTCGGCTGCGACCCGGTTACCAGTTACTCCCATGCCAATCGCACGCTCCTTTTCGACATTCGCAGAGAGGATTGGTCTGACCCATTGCTTCTATTGACTGGAATCGAACGCGCCAAGCTTCCGCTTCCGATGCCCAGCGGCGCTGTCGCCGGTACCGTTTGTGAGCGCGTTGCTGGGGAGCTGAATCTGCCGAAAGAAGTGCTCGTGGTGGTCGGCGGCCACGACCAGTGCTGCAGTTCACTGGGCGCGGGCGTCTACGAGGCTGGAAAAGCCATTTGCGGCATTGGAACCTTCGAATGCATTACCCCCACCTATGACCACCTCCCGGACGCTGCGGCGATGTTGCGCCACGGCCTCAATCTTGAACATCACGTCCTGCCAGGGCTTTTTGTTTCCTTCATCTACAACCAAGGCGGGACCCTGGTGCGATGGTTCCGCGACACCTTCGCCCGCGCGGAGCGCAAACTGTTGCCTGCCGGCGAAGACATTTACGACGCCTTGGCCCGCGAAATGCCCCCCGAGCCTACGCGCTTGTTCATACTCCCCTATTTTGAGATTACCGGTCCACCTGGTTTTATCGCCGATGCTTCCGGCGTCATCGTGGGGCTCAAAACCAGCACCACGCGCGGAGAGATCCTCAAATCCATCATGGAATCGGTCACTTTTTATTTTGCCGAAAGCTTGCAGGCCTTGAAAGAACTTGGAGTGAACCCTTCGGAGTTTGTCGCCACCGGGGGCGGAGCGAAATCGGACCAGTGGCTTCAACTCAAGGCTGACATCTTTGGTGTTCCCTTTGTGCGGCCACGCGTCACTGAAGCAAGCGTCCTGGGGGCTGCCATCCTCGCCGGAATCGCCACAGGAGTCTTTCGCCATCCCGCCGAAGGGGTAGGCCAATTCATCAAACCCGACAAGGTGTTTGAGCCGGATCCAATCCGCCATCGGATTTACCAGCAGAAAGTCGAAGCCTATCGTGAACTGTTTCCGCTCCTCAAGGGCTTCCTTGCCAAACTCGAAAAGGGCGAAGAGGAACGGTCGCAGCACCAGTGAGCCGGCGTGTCTTTTCGAGATCTCCCTTGAGGCCTGAACGGAACCTACCACTTCCTCTCCCCAGGTCATCCTCGACAATGTGAACATCCGCAAAGAGTTAATTGAGATGTGACATGCAACGGCCTGGCAGGCTCAAAGTAACCACTCCGGTGGCCGAAGTCAGCCAGCTTGGTGGAAATCGGCCAGTCCCATGTCGCGTCCCTCGGTGTCCGCAAGCTTCCGCCGGGAAACGTCGACAGTACTGTCTCAGAGAGGGGACAGTGGGCCTCGGGTTGCGATGAGTAGGGGAACAGTGGGCAAATTCCTCTAAGCCGCAGGGCAGCAGGGTCACGAATCGGCGTGCCTACCCGCAAGGCAAAGCAGGTCAACGTTTTTGCCTACCCTCTGACGCTGACGTGCCATACCTCACATGATGTCTGGCACTCGCTTCGGGGGGCTTGCCGAGGAAACATGGCCCGCCCACAGAATCACTCGCCCCTGGCGTCCCCAGCCATCAATCCAGCCGCTTTAGTGTTCTGGTCACCAAATTGCCCCAACTGGGTCGAGGTCCCGAAAAACCATGAGAATCAAATTAATCCCCTCAAGCACGATTATTTTGGTGTTGGCGTGTCTTATTTCTCCCATCCGAGCCACCGAGCGGCTTCGGATCGAGCCGGGCACGAAGATTCCCGTCCGGCTCGAAAGCAGCGTAGGAACCAAAGAGTTTTACCAATGGCACTCTTTTGGTAACGTGCGCACGGTTTCCGGAGCGCTAATGCAGGACTTGGTTACGCCCGACGGGCAGGTGGCGCTGCCGGCAGGCACAAAAATCCGTGTCGCGGTACTCGAGAGCAAGCGCGCCGGACACATAATGGGTAGGTCCCGCTTGCGGCTGGGCCTTTACTCGGTACGTACACCGGACGGTGAAGTGATCCCCCTCGATGGCTACCCCACGGATTTGAACCGTCGCAAGGTGGACCGCGAGGGCACGGCGCACGGACACGGGGGACTGGTGAAGGATGGCGCTGTGGACTTTGGATCGGTGGTGATCGGCGCGGGCGCTGGCTTCGCGGCGGCCGGGCCGGTAGGTGGAGCCATAGGCGCCGGCGGCGGTCTTATTGTAGCCGCGATTTGGACAGTGGCGCGGCGCGGCCCCGATCTGACAGTTCCCGCCGGCACCGTGCTCGAGTTTGTGCTTGGCCGGCCGGTTTCCCTCGTTGCCATGGGTGACGTCGTCGATGATAGTCCCAAGCTTCAGCCGTCCACGTGGGGTCGCGGCCAGGTGATCCCGCCTTCGGAGGATTTGTTGGCGCTGGCTGACCAGCTCGACTCCGATCCCGACGGCGTGCTCCAGCAGTTGAAGCAGATCAGGTTCAAGGACCGTCCGGGTGTGGATCGCGCCTTTGCGAAGTACTTGCAGGCGGTGGCGCGCTTCCAAAAAGGTGACCACAGCAAGGATACGCTCAACCTGATGCGAGAGGCCTATAGTGGCGCGCAGAACTCGGCGGTGCCCCCGGCGGCACGCGCCGAGATGGCGCGCAACCTTGTTTTCATCCTGCGTGCCACGGAGAAGGATTGGGAACGCGACCCGCTCCTGAACGATCCCCAGGTGCAGGCGGCGCTGGTGGAGGAAAACCAATGAGACCCGCGCTGATTCTGACCCTCCTAGGGTGCGCGCTCGCCAGCGTAGCGCTTGCCCAGCAGCCTCCAACAACCCCCGTGCCGCCCCCGCCCCCTGCCGGCGTGGCGCCTCCACCGCCCACGCCTGGCACAACGGAGTCGGAGTCGCCGCCCCCCGCAACTTCTGAAACTCCCGAGACGGCGCCTGAAAATACGCAGGGCGCACGCGAAACGCCACTGGATGCTGAAACCTTCGATGTTCGTGCCCATCGCCGCCTAGATGAGTACAACCAACGTCGCGGGCAGCGCGAGCTCGAGATGGCTTCCTACAGCAAGGCGAGTGGGAATGATCCCGGTCTGCAGCGATTCGCCGACCCACGCAAGGTGCAGGTGGCACTCAAGGACGAACTCGATCGCGAGCAGACCAGCGAGCAATTGGCCAATGATTACGCTGAACAGGCCCGCGAGGTGCTTAGCAAGCAGCAGGCGGTTCAGGACTTCATCGCCAAGCGCCGCAAGACGCTGGACGACTTGAGCAAGCAGAACGTCGGCGTCAATCCCCAGGATCTCGAGGTGGCCCTCGCCAACCTGGCCCATCAGCCTGAGTCACCCGAGACGGAGGCCCAGATGCGCGAAATCGATCGGCGGCTGTCCGAGGCCGAGCGCCTTGAGAAAGATCTGCCTGCCCGGCGGACTCGCGCTCAGGAGGAAGCGGCAGGCGCCGCTGAAGAACTCGCCAAGCTCAAGGCTCTCGAGCAGTCTTACGAGAAAGAGTCAAAGGCCTTCGCGGCAGACGCGCTCTCGGCCCGCGAGAACCGGCTGGGGCTGGCCGACAGGCTCGAATATTACGTGGTCCGCGCCCAGGCAGAAGACGTGCTCGAGCAAGGCCGCAAAGCCACGCAGTCGGTGCAACACCTCTCGGCCAGCCCAGAGGTCGATAAGACGCTCAACAGCTCAGGGTCAAGCGCCAAGACGGAAACTGACCTGGAGCAGTTGAGGAGCTGCATTCAACAGTCAGGCGACGTGAAGGCTTGTCACGACAAGGCTCGCCAGGCGCACCAGGAGTAGCTTATGAACACCAATAGAGAATCAGGTTCAGGCGGCTCGGCGGCGGCGCGGTGGGTTGTCATGATGGCGGCTGGCGGCGCGCTGGTTCTGGCGCTTGCCGCCTCAAGCCGCGCGCAGAGCGCCGACTCCCAGCCCGCAGCTCTGAGCAAACAGCGCGCGGCGCTTTACCTCGCGGCCACCCGTACCCCGCTCGCGGACCTGGAGAACGACGTGAATCACCTTGCCATGCGTTCGGAGTCCTGTCGCATCGAGCATGGCGCCCAGGCGTGCGGCCTGATCGACAAGCCACTCGAGTCCAGCAAACTCGAAGAGCGCTATGCCTACTATGTCAAACAACCTGTGGAGGCCCACTCCAAAGGGCAGGGAGTGAAAATCGACCGGCGAAAGTGGGCGGGGGCGAGCGCACCTCCATCACGATGAAGCTGTCAGCTATCAGCCCTCAGCTATCAGCAAACATCCGTCAGCCTTCGCTAGCCACATTGCGGTGTTCGCGCTGACTGCTGACGGCTGATAGCTGATGGCTAAGGGAGGAGGTATGACTCGCGTGAGACGCATCGACGCATCCACCTGTCTGGCCTTCGCCGTAGCAGGGTTGTATCTCTTTGGGATCGCGACGCCACTGGGCGCGGCGCAGGAGGGGTCCATCGTGCGCCCCCCCTCGCTCTCCAGGCGCGCCGCCTCGACGAAGCCCACCTGGCGTTCCGGGCCAGCTTCAACGCCGCCCCAAACCGAAGTTGTGCTGCCGCCTTCCGAGGCTCCACCGCCCGCGAAGTCGCCCCTCCTCGGATCGCACGTAGAAGGAAAAAAGCCGACGGTGACGAAGCCGTGGGCTGTGACTCCTGCCGGTTCGGGTTTCGCCACAGGACGCACTCCCGCGGCTGCCCATGCGCTCACGCCCACGCCAAACACAAACCCGCACGGCGACTCAAACCCTCCCGATCCTGAGGCCCAGCGCATCCAGGATGAGCTCAGCCGCCTGCGCGACGATGCCGGCGCGCGTCGCGCCTTCTACGATGAACTGCGCCGCACGGTCGAGCAGGTGCGCGCTGGCCTGCGGGATGAAGACTCCAAGCACCCCCCATCGGCACACCCGGGTTGGCACCTGTTCCATGATGCTTCCGGCGAACCTCCCAACCCGCCGGCCAACCAGGGGCCTAATGAGTCCCCTCCGGCAAACGCTGAGGCCCCGCAAGCATCCTTGGGCAGGCATCGCGGCAGCCTCGACGGAGTTGCCTACCGGCGCGTGGTCCAATACGCCAAGACTAATGGTACGCCGGTGCCACTGGCCTTAGGCGTGGCCTGGATTGAGTCTCGCTTGCAGACCTATCCGCCCCGCGGGGCCGCCGGCGAAGTGGGGATGTTCCAGATTCTGCCGGAGCGTTGTCGCCTTGAAGGCTGGCCGCCCCAGCGTCTGAAGGAGCCGGAATTCAACGCCTGGCTGGGCACCCGGCTGCTCGCCCGCTACTACCAGGAAGAAGGCAGTTGGGCGCGCGCCGCCGCTAAATACGTCGCTGGCCCCAGAGTCTTCGACCGCAGTTACTCTCAAGACCTGTGGGCCTACATTAACTGGTACGCAAGCTCGGTGGACAGCTATGCCGGCTACTTTTCCCGTTACCAAAGCTGAAACCTGGGCGGATCTGCCATACCCAATGGCCGCACCAGCCGCCCCCGACCCTGCTGCGAGCGACGCCCCTGAATTCGTACTGCTCGATGCGGGTGCACCACGTCCCGGAGCGCTCGCCCTCTCCTTCGGATTTTCGAGCGCGCTTCTGGTTCTGGCCGTTGTTCTGGCGCGCCCTTCGAGCGCGACTCCTTCTGCGCGCGCGGAGATCATCTCGGAAATCGTTATGGCACGCGGGCCACTCTGGTTGCCCGCAAACCCACCGCCCCTCAATTCCCACGGGAACGCAACGCCTCATTCTGATCCGGACCCGCCAGCCCAAGAGTCGCATCCGCTGCCAGGTGCGGACCCGCCGGCTGAAGCCGCCGCTCCAGTTGACCCCCCTGCAGTGGCGTTGCCGAAGCTACAACTGAGCCTCCAGCCTCCACCAAGTCAGGTTGTCTCCCCTGACCCGAAGCCGGCGCCGGAGGCTGCGGGAGTAACCCATGCTCCAGCCAGCGATGCCCGCAAGCCCGCCCCAAACGCCCTTGGCACCCTGCCGCTCCCACGCCTGATTGAGGACGAAGCCGCTCTCGCCGCCAGCCTTGCAGCGCTGCCTCCTGGCCGGCGCCTGGCTTTGCCGATCGTCTCCATTCGCGTCGATGCGGAATGGCTCGAAGTCCTGCCCCAGACGAAAGAAGAGCTCTACTTCTCCGTTACACGACCGGAAGGGAATTCGGAAGTCCTCGCTTACTTGCCGGCCACTCACAGCTTAACCTTGAAGCGCCCGCTGCAACCCCTGTGGCAGATCCGCGAGGGCGAGCGAGTCCCCGCCCTCGCAGCACTGCGCTCTGCCGCTGCCAGCCGGCTAGGTGTCTCCCCCGAGTTGGTGGGCCTTTACACCTGGCATCCCCTTGTTCTCGAGAATGCGCTGCGCATGTTTGTCCTCGCACGAATGGAGCATATGGGGGTGCGGTTGGGCCCAAGCGGCGTGGTCACCGTGCGCTTCGCCTCCGGACCCGACGGTTGCCTCATGAGCCTCGAGCCGATTCGCGGTGCGGGGTCGCAGTGACCAGCCCCGGTTCTGGCACCTGGCACCCACCCTTTCACTTCCTGAATCCCGAATCCTGACTCCTGACTCCTGTTCTTCCCACCAGATGGTAAAGCCGCAACGAATCCAGCACTGGCCCAAGGAGAAGTGAATAGAGCTGTTTAGCTTCTTCCCCGGGAAACTCTCAAGCAGTGATTTTGGTGAGAAAGTTTGGTACTCTGCGAAGCATGATCTGTCGATACACTCCACGCGCGGTGACACGTGGCAACTTGCGTTTCGAGAATAGGGAGACGAGTTCTGTGTCTCTGCATTGGCTGGAAATTCCAGACTCGCAGGTAAGTCGAACCGCACCAACTGAAAAGAGTATCCGCAAAGGAAAGGATGAAGATAATGAATACAGCCATATCGAACAAGAAAGCTGATCTCGCAGGCCCGGGTATTGGCGACTACAACGAATTGGAGAGGATTCTCCCGTCAGACTATCGCTCCCTGTTGACCGTGAAAGAAACCCAGCAGGCGATCTTCCATGTAAAACGGTACATCACAGATAACCTCTGTAAAGAACTAAACCTGATGATGGTCGAGGTGCCGCTGATCGTGGACGTCGAAAGCGGCGTGAATGACATGCTGGACCGGGATGGATCGCGCACGCCGATCTCGTTCCATATTTCAAACGATTACGGCAAGCACCCCATCGATGCTCAGGTCGTGCAGGCGGCCACGAAGTGGAAGAGAGTCGCGCTGAAACAGTTCCATTGCAAAGTGGGCGAGGGCATTTGTACGGATATGCGAGCCGTCCGCAAGGACTACTTCCTCGATCATGACCACAGCGCGTACGTCGACCAGTGGGACTGGGAGCGAGTCATGACCGCCGAACAGCGTAACCTGGCCTTTCTGAAGGAAGTAGTCGGAGGTATCTGGAGAGTGCTTGTAGGTGCGGAACGCCTTGTACAAGAGATGTTCCCTCAGTTGAGCGACGGACGATATCCTAATCTGCCTGAGAAGTTGACCTTCCTGCATGCCGAAGAAATCCTCGATATGTATCCTGATCTGCCGCGCAAGCAACGGGAGACGAAGGTACTACAGGAGTATCCGGCAATCTTCATCATTGGGATTGGCTGGCCTTTGAAAGATGGTTATCCCCACGAGAATCGCGCCGCTGATTACGACGATTGGGTCACGGATACGAGTAAAGAAACCGGCAAGCCGACCCACGGCTTGAATGGTGACATTCTGGTATGGAACCACGTTACAAAACGGCGGCATGAACTGACTTCGATGGGTATTCGCGTGACTGCTGAAACCCTGAAAGAACAGTTGGAACTGGCCAATCAACTCGATTTCATGAAGCTGCCGTACCACCAGGGGATCTTGACCAACCGCATTCCTCTGTCGATTGGCGGCGGGATCGGCCAATCACGCACGCTGATGTTATTGCTCAGAAAGGCTCACCTGGGTGAGGTCAGCGTAACTGTGTGGCCGAAAGTCCTGAAGGAGATCTGCGCAAAGAAAAACATTTTCGTGCTGGAATAGGATAAAGGCCGGCGAAGGAGTGAGGCTTGGCGGGCTCAAGATCAAGGACCTGATCCACGAAGGGCACAAATACTGATGGTACGACTGCTCCCGGATGCCTCCGTAACCTTGACTTGGTGCTTCGAGGACGAGGGGATGCCCTGGTCGGACGCTTTACTCGCCAAGCCAAGGGCGGGCGATGAAGCTATGGTGCCGGCGCACTGGCCTGCCGAGGTAGCTGACGCCCTCCTGATTGCTGTTCGGCGGGGCCGCATCAGCCGGGAGAAAGCGAACAGGTTTTTCTTGGATCTGCTCGCATCGCCCATCCGCATCGATCCCGAAAGCAGCGAGATTGTTTTCGATCAAGTTTTTAAGCTGGCGGAGCAATATCGCCTCACCATCTACGATGCCGGTTATCTTGAACTGCCGATTCGAGAGGGCTTGCCCTTAGCGACGCTCGACCATGAATTGCGCAAGGCCGCACGCGCCTCGCGAGTTCCGTTAGTGGGACCACAGCCCTGAGCGATACGATAAAGATAATCGATGATTTCTTGCGCAACAGTCCTCTCGCGCCGAGGCGACATGAATTTGTTGATAGATTTGACGGTGCTCAGGCCGGCTCAACCTTCCCTCGAGAACAAGTCCTCCAGGTTTCGGAACCCAGACTCCCGCCATCTCTGGAGTCGATGGCGGCCTTCTTCGATCAGGTCGAGGACCTCTTCTCTTTCCTCCCTATCGGGCGAGGCGGTCTGCCAGAGCGGATCAAGCCATGTTTCCAGCGGAATATTTGTTTCCAGGGGGTTACGATCCAGCACGGCGAGTGCGGCTGCCGTACCGAAAGCATAACGAGATGGCTGAACGCCCTGCTGTAACGCCACGCGCAGGGTTCCCACCAAGCGGTCGTCCCACTCCAGTTTTCGCTGCGGGTCGCGCCCAACTCTTTCCGCGCTGTCGTGAAGGAAGGGATTAACCATGCGGGCAAGCAGGTCGTCAGCGTATTCCCGATAACCTTGGTGAGTGAAGAGCGGATCTTTACCTGCGTACTTCCGGATCAACGCCTCTCCGGATTCTTGAATGAACGCGGCACGCAGGAAAGCGAAGATATCCGGGTGTTTGCTGAGGTCAGCAATACGTTCGACGCCGCATAGGGCGGCGACATAGGCAGCGAGGGCATGGGTGGCGTTGTGGCCGTATAGCTTGGCTTCTTCGAAAGGCAACAAGTCATCCTTCTCTTCAAAAACCTTTATGCCTCGCTGAAAAGGCGGGGCCTCACCGACACCCGCAAATCGGATTTTGGAAATCAGGATTCGGTTAAACGCTTCGACCAGAAAGGCGCGCCGGCCGCCGGGGGTTATGGTGGCCAGGCTCTGCAATCTGATTTCGTCCGCGTCGGAAACGACTCCGCTCATTTTCCCGATCACGGTATTCAAAAATCTGACGCGAGAGCGCACACGCTCTCTTTCCTCTTCGGGAATCTCTTCAAGAACTCTTGCTTCCAGGATCTCCGCCGCATGGTTATGGTTTTCAGCTGCGTAAACGATTGCCTGTGGCCCCTGCGCGGCTGCCTTGCGTCGCAACCCCTCAGCCAGAAGGCCCTGTATGCTCCCGGGATCAGGAGAAGTGTAGAATTGCACGCTGGGCACCGCGGTGGCGATTTCCTCCGCTTCCGCGACCGCTTCCACCAAGCGGCGCCGGTCAGATTCAGAGCCCGGGTCCTGGATTTCCAAGGGCCCAACCTCCGCGACCTCGAGGTGGTCCGAGTGCGCGATGTTCACGAAGAAACGTCCTCCGGCGGCACGCACCGCGTGCACGACATCCGGCACCACTTCCGAAACCATCAGCCGGCCGAAATTATCGGACCGGAAGGCTTCATAAAGAAACAGTCCAGCTTGGATGGCGCCGAAGCCAAACCCAACAAAGGTACGTTGACCGGTAACTCCCAAAGTCATTAGGAGGCTCTCAGCTTTCAGCTATCAGCCAACAAACGTACGTTGACCGTAAACTCCCAAAGTCATTTGTGCGTCGTCCGTTGTCAGTGGTCAGTCCAAAGAAGGGGCGAGGGGCTGGGGCCTGGGGACTAGGGCAATTCTGAATCGTGAACTTCGAACCGCTCACTTCCTTCTTCCGACTTCCTACCCCCGTCCACCCCCCTCTCCTGACTTCTGGCTTCTGACTTCTGCTCGTCACTTGTCACTCGTCACTGTTCTTAGGTATTCCCGCTCATCCTGGGCGCTCCAGGATTTCACCGCCCGGATTTCAGCGGTGCGCCGGTGAGGGTAAACCACGGCTTTGCCGTCAATTTCCTGAGCCATTACCATTCTCAAGAGTTCGATAGCGTGTTCCAGGTCGCCAATTCGAGTAATGTGGCACCCGGCGTCAATCTCGCCGGTAAGCATCAACTCCAGCGTTCGGGCGATGTCCCAAGGGGAACCTCCACTGGACCCGGTGACGTTGATTTCCTTGTAATGGACAATCCCAGTGTCGAGGCCGATAACCTCTTCGCCTTTTTTTAAGCCACCAAACAGGTCCAGGACGGCGCCCCGACCGACCAGGCTCTGAGCGCTCTCGATGGCCTTCTTGGAGCCAACGGCCACAATCACATCATCGGCCCCGCTATAATTCGTGAGCTGGTTCACCAACTTGTTCAAATCAGTTGTCCCCGGGTTGACGACCTGAAGGTCGATTCCGGCCTTGCTTGCCCGCGGTCCCACGAGAGTCCTTACAAGCTCTAACCGTGCCTCAGCGAGGTCAGCAACCACCATGGCACGAGGTCTGTAGCTAAGCGCCAAGTCCACGTGCATCCGGCCCATAGCCCCTGCACCTATCACCACGGTTACTCCTCCGGGCTTGAGCCCTTTTATGACTTTGCGCGGTCCCAGAGGTGTCTCCTGCACCAAATGCACATGGTGGTCTTGAGCCGAGACGCAGCAGGACAAAGGCTCGCTCATGGCCGCATGGGCGAATGGGAACCCCGCGTCTCGAACCGGGAGAAGACATCCCGCTGCCAAAGTCTCTTCCGTGACGAGAACATATTCCGCGAGGTGTCCTGGCAGCGTATAGCCGACAGAGACCTTGACGACGCCTCGGCCCCCGTCGCGATATCGCTCCGGGTGGTTGATCGGTGGGTGATCGACTGCAGGTTGAATGACATGACGCTCGCCGGGATGGTAGCGGTCCTTCAATTCCTGCCCCACTTCCACAAGCGTCACGGAGCCCTCGTCTCCGAGAATCAGTGGAAAGCGCTCGAGGTCCCAGCCATACAACTGTTTGTGGTCCGGACCCTGCTCAACCAGCTTGATGAGCGACGTGCAAATCCCCGCAGCATCTACTCGGGCCAGCATTTGACGCGGGCTAGGACGCGGAGTCGGTACTCGTCGCACTTGCAGGTGACCGAAACCAACCCCATCCAAGACTAGTGCGCGCATATAAGCAGGAACCGACACAGAGGCGCTCCTTTACCGGTCGGCATTTTCCGCCAGGCTACCCGCAACATGAAATGTGTGATCGGAAAGATCGCGGACCCATCGGCGACGCGTGAAATCGCGTGTAGGGCCAATGCTGTTCACTTAAGCTTTTTCAAGGAGGCTGTTCACCATTCGACCTTAGAGCCCCCTCACCCCCTGCCCCTCTCCCCCAAGGGGGAGAGGGTGGTCCCGTCCCGCTCTGCGGGAGGACCGGGTGAGGGGGTCACCCCGGAAACTTCGCTCGTCATGGCCGCGCAAGGTTGCCTGGTTAGCCCGCATTTCTCACCACGGGTCTGGAAGGGCGGGGCTTCAGCCCCGCCGTTACAAGGCCTTCCTGATTATTCCTCTGTCCCGTGCCCCGCGCAGTCCCGCGCCTGCGGGACTGCGCGGGGC
>DLMI01000170.1:95753-122218 GCA_002478145.1 Acidobacteria bacterium UBA7540 | reverse complement strand
GGGGCACGGGACCAACAGAGGGCGGGAGCCGCGATTTCGGCGGGGCTGAAGCCCCGCCCTTCCGGCAGTCCCCTGAGAGCGTCCAAACGTGGTGAGAAACCCTGTTTAGTCGTAGTACTCCAATCCCAAGTGAGTGATCAGCTCTTCACCTCGCAGGTGGCGGAGAGTGTTCTTGAGCTTCATAAGTTGAATGAAGATGTCGTGCTCGGGGTAAACGCTGGCCGCGCACATGGGGCTCTTGAAGTAGAAGGACAACCATTCCTGGATTCCCATCTTCGCCAGGTCCGGGCAGCGTTGAGCGAGGTCCATGAAAAGGACGAGGTCCAGCGCCATGGGAGCGGCCAGGATCGAATCCCGGAAGAGGCAATTCACCTTAATCTGCATCGGATAGCCCAGCCAACCGAAGATATCGAGGTTATCCCAGCTTTCCTTATTGTCGCCCCGTGGTGGGTAGTACTCGATTCTCACCTTGTGGTAGTAACCCTTATAAAGCTCGGGGTAGAGATCAGGCTGAATGATGTACTCGAGCACCGAAAGCTTGCTTTCTTCTTTGCTGCGGAAAGCTTCGGGATCGTCCAGCACCTCGCCATCGCGGTTACCCAAAATGTTGGTTGAAAACCAACCTTTCAGTCCCAGCAGCCTGGCCTTGATGCCGGGCGCCAGGAGGGTCTTCATGAAGGTCTGACCTGACTTGAAGTCTTTACCGCAGACGGGAACCTTCTTCTCGACGGCGAAGCTGGTGAGCGCAGGAATATCCGTGGTGATATGCGGTGCCCCGTTGGCGTGCGGGATGCCCAGCTTCAAGGCAGCGTAGGCATAGATCATGCTGGGAGAGATGTCCGGGCTGTTTGACTTTAGCCCTTCTTCAAAGCTCTCGAGGGTGTCATGAACAGGATGCGGCTTCGAATAAACTTCCGTCGATGCGCACCAAATCATGACCAGGCGGTCTGCGCCTGACTGCTTCTTGAAGCGCTGAATGTCTTCCATCACTCGGTCGGCAAGATCCATTTTTGACTTGTAGGTCTTGACATTGTTGGCATGAAGGTTCTTCACCCACTTCTGTTCAAACGCGGCGGGCATCGGCCGCAACTCGTCGAGAAAATCTTTCAACTGGTCAACCTGGACTTTTTCCAGAACCCCGGCTTTAATGGCCGCTTCATAGGCGCTGTCAGTGAAAAGGTCCCAGCCACCAAAAACCAGATCCTCGAGATTAGCCAAGGGCACGAAATCTTTGATCTTGGGAATCCGCTTATCCGTGCGTTTTCCCAGGCGTATCGTACCCATTTGTGTAAGAGAACCTATAGGGAGCGCAATCTTTCTACGAACCGCTTCCACCCCTGCGATCATGGTGGTCGCGACTGCCCCCATTCCGACCGTAAGAACACCTAACTTCCCTTTCGGTTCTGCTATTGGAATCTCTTTCTTTGTCACTTTTCTCGTCCTCCGCTTCTTAGGCAGGAAATCAATTCATCAAACCAAACCAGCTATGTTCCGCCAACAGGCATGAAATTGCAATCGGTTTTGCACCGTGTGGTGCGGGTCCCGTCAAAGTCGAGAGCCTTGGGGGGGGCCAAGGCCCCGAAGGGGCCTTCCTTGAGTAGCCGCAGTCCCGCAGGCGCGGAACTGCGGAGAGCGGTGCGAACGATTGACGCCAACCCCAACGGGGTTGATCCCGCCGACGCGGAACTGCTCACGGCATGCCCCTTCGGGGCAATTCCCGGCTCACAGAACCACCCGCTTGCCTGAAGCGCTCGAACCTGGCGCGTGGGTCGGCCATCGTGGGTCTGCCTTCAAGATCAACGTACCCCCCCTCACCCTGCGCGACGAGCCGTTGGTGGCCGAGCAGCAGCGCGGCACTCTCGCGGAACCAAGGCTCGAACTCCGGGTCGAGGGCGAAGGGGTCGAGGAGGGACCGGGCCTCCGGCGTGTTGTGTTCCGTGCCATTGAAGGCTGGCCACCAGCGGCGGCGCGCGGTCGAGACAATTTCGGACAGACGCTGGCGCGTATTGCGGTGCGGGATGACCTCAATGGCGTAGAAGCCGGTCGCCTCTAATCGGTGGAGCAGAGCCTCGATGTCCCGCTCGCCGGAGGTAACCGGGTTTCCGAGGACCGGGTAAGTTGGGATAGATCCGAAGGCCAGGAAGATCCTGCGCAGCTCCTCAACGGAGACAAAAGCCTCCTCGGACTCGCGCACGAAGCAAGGAGCGCCCGCCTTGAGGAGTTTGGCCCGAAGGAAGATTTGTAGTGCGGCGTCGTCAGCCGCTGCCCGCGGAGCAGCCCCGCAACAACTCGAAATAGCCTCCGAAAGGGATACTCCCTGCACTGCGGCCCATTCGCGTAACCGCGCCAGCGTTGCCCAGGCCACGTGCCGTTCTGTGGCATTGCCTCGCGGCGTCAACCCACGAACGGACTCCCAGGTTGGGCCATCGGCATTCAGTCGATCCTTGAAGAGGGCGTCGACCTTTTCGGTCATCTCACGATTCCGCCGCTCGAGGGCCGCCCGCAGGCGCGCGAGGTTGCACATTTCGGTCGAGGAATCAGGCGGATTCCTGGTTACGCCTTTGCCGCACAGATACACACGGCCCGGGTTATCGGGGTCATTGAGGAGCAGGCCGTCCGCCTCGGCGTCACGGTCCATGGCCACGGCCTCGAGAGAAAATGCCGCCGCAATGCCCGCCATCTCGCAGGCGCGGCGGAACTCCTCGTGCCCCGCAATCGTGTAGTGGTCGTTGATGCCCAGGACTGCGAGGCCCTCCCGCGCCGCCTGCCACACCGCTTCCGCCGGGGAGCGAAAGACGCTGAACGACTCGCTGGTGTGAATGTGGCAGTTGGTTCCACGGTGCAGTCTGGGGCCGAGCTGGGCGCAAAGTTGGCGGAGAGCGCTCAGGCGCTGTTCGAGCCCTCCCTGGTAAAGCTCCGTCTCAAGTTCGGCCGTTCTTTCGACCGCTGGGCTGTTCATCGAACCATGACCTGCCCGCTGTCCACCACCAGTGTCTGGCCGGTGATGCAGCGCGCTGCGTCGGAACAGAGGAAGACGACGGCAGCAGCAACGTCCGAGCGCTTGATATCGCGCTTCAGTGCGGTCAGCGAAACATAGTAGGGGATGACCTCTTCGGGCTTGATCCCCTTCTTGCGGGCGGCGGTTTTGATGTACTCCGGGTTCCAGATCTTCGACCCTTCGAAGACGTTGCCTGGGGCGAGGGCATTGACGCGGATGCCATCCGCCCCCAGCTCGAGCGCCCAGCCACGCATCAGGTGGAGCTCGCCAGCTTTCGTAGCGTTGTAAGCAGAGTTGGCTCGGGAAGCGTCCAAGCCGGTCTTTGAGGAAAGGATGACCATAGCGCCACCGTCACCCTGTGCACGCATGATGCGAGCCGCCTCCCGCGCCACCAGGAAATAACCGGTGAGGTTGATCTCCAGCGCCTGCCGCCACTTACTCACCGGCATGTCTACCAACTCGTAAGCAGGCGCAACCCCCGCCGCGCAAACGACGATGTCCAGACCTCCCCAATGCCGCAAAAGCGTGTCAAATGCGCCTGCCACAGAGCTTTCGTCAGTGACGTCCATGTGCACGGGGAGTGCGCGCGAGGGTTCCGGTGAGGTGGCTGCCGCTTCTTCGGCGCCTTTTTCGTCAACGTCGCAGAAGGCCACCGCGGCTCCAGCTTCGACCAAACCCTGGGCAATCCCACAGCCCAGACCGGAGGCCGCACCTGTCACCAAGGCGACCTTCCGAGCCAGCGGAGCGGCAGCGGCGCCAAATAAAGCCGAGCGGTAGTGTTCCGCCTCCCAATTGATGATGAATTCGGCGGAAGCCGGGCCGAGGTTGTGCGCGCCGCCCCGCCCCATTGCCAAACGCGTGATCTTGGCGGCGGCGACGCCCAGCGCCTCCGCCGCATCAAGCTGGGTAGCGTTTTCAGCCAGCAGGAAGGTTCCTACATTTCTAATCATGGCTACCCTTGGCGGAGCCTTCTCGCTCAATGCCGGTTTCAGCTTCGCGGCCAATTCGTCCGGTGATTCGCCCAACACGGCGCGGGAGCCCGTGTAAACAATATGGTCGGGTGTCAGTGAGCCACCGGCCAATGTCTCCGCCCTCTCGTCACACGCCGCCCCGGCCAACTCCGTATTATTCGTCAAGCGGGCGAAAGGAGCGCCTCCTCGCGCCTCTCGCCACGCGCGGCGCAACGAGACCATGGCCTTGCGTAAGGCCGCAGAATCCAGGCCAGAGGATGCGCGCACCGGCGGCGCTTCCGGCAGGAAGTACCGCTCGCAACGTCCCACCCATTCATGATGGAGCGCCATGCATGCTCGCGCCTCAGGAGCCGAGACGAGAAGGCCGTGGTTCTCCATGAAAATGACAACCGGGGGATGGTTGTGTTTCTTTTCGTAAGCCTCAGCAGCAGACTTGATGGTGGTTGCGAGGCGCCAGCCGGGGTCGGTGTACGGCACCCAGAGCGGCGGGAGTTCACTCGCCGGTGTAATCTCCCCCAGGGCCTTCAACCCCGGCCCGCAATTCAGGGCGTTGGCCGCGACGGGGTGGGTGTGGATGACCACCTTGCCGAGCATGGCGTGGAGCGCGGTCTCGACGGATGGCCGCCCGCTGCCGCCGCTGACTGCGGAGGACAGATGTTGCAGCACACGCGCCTCGCGGGCATTCGTCTCCAGCGTGGCAAGGTCCTTCCGATCGAAGATGCTCAGGACTCCAGCCGTATCCAGTTCCACCCAGCCGGCGGACTCACTCATCGCCGTCAGGGGCGTACCGCTGGCCTTGATGGCCATGGTCCGCCCGTCCTGAGATTTCACCGATGTGTTGCCGCCGCCTGCCTGGACGTAATCCGGATTAGCGCCGACAGCGCGAGAGATTGCAATTAATTGCGCCAGAGATTCTTTATCCATCGTCGTTGTTACTATTCGCAATCGATGACAGCCTTGATTCCTTGTCCTGCCTCGACCACGGCATAGGCTTTGACCATATCTTGCAGTTTAAAGCGGTGGGTCAGGAAGCGATCCCAGGGCAAGTCGTCGCGGGAGACCATTTCCAGGGCCTGGTGGTAGTGCTGGAGGTTGGAAGCAAAGCAGCCAAAGACGGAAATCTCGTTGTAATGAATGAAATTGGTGTCGATGCCCAGCACCGGGTCGTCCTTGGGCACGCCGGCAAAGAATGAAACTCGCGCCTTCTTGCGAACCAGCTTCAGCGCATCAGCCTGGGCCGCCTTCACGGAACAGGCGACTATGGCCACATCGAATTTCTCTTCCCCGCCTGCCTCCATAATCTTACGGACAGCGTCCCCACCGGACGTATTCACGGGCAGACCGACCCCAAACTCGCGAACATAATCCAAACGTTCCTGCGACACGTCCGCCACCATCACCGGGTCGCAACCTCGCGCCTTTAAAATGCTGGCGTGCATCAGGCCAATGGGCCCCGCTCCGAAGACCACGGCGCGATCTGCGGGCTGCGGAGATAAGTACTCCTGGCCGTTCAGGACGCAGGAAAGCGGTTCGATCAGCGCCGCGCGCTCCACGGACATGGAATTCGGAATTGGAATCACGTTGCCTTGCGCCACCGCAGGGGCAGGAATCTTGACGTACTCCGCGAATCCCCCGGCGTAATCGTAACCCAGCGCGGTGAAGGAGTCACAGAGATTGTATTGCTTGCGATGGCAGTAAACGCACCTTCCGCAGCCAACCACGGTGGCGACCACAACTTTTTGGCCGATGTGGAGCCCACCTCCCACACCCGAACCGATCTCGTGAACGGTTCCCACAATCTCATGCCCGGTAATCGCCGGCGGCACTACGTTCTTCTGCCCATGGGTGTAAATGCGCTTGTCCGTCCCGCACACGGAACAGCGGAGGACCCGCAAAACAACCTCCCCGGTTCCAACCGTGGGCCTCGGAACATCCTCGATCCGCACGTCTCGCGGCCCGTAAAAAACTGCTGCTTTCATTTGACTCGTGACCTTTCTCCAGCCTCATGCGGCTGGTACTCATCTGACTGTTTTCTGTGAGCCAATCCAGGCATTGATTCTTGTTTCGAGCACCTCGAGGGGGACCGGTCCGTCCGCGAGCACGGCATCGTGAAAGGCGCGAATATCGAATTTGTCGCCGAGGGAGTCCCGGGCGCGTTCGCGCAGTTCGACAATTTTCATCTGACCGAGCTTATAAGCCACCGCCTGCCCGGGCCACGCGATGTAGCGGTCCACTTCGGTTTGGATGTTGGGTTCATCCATGGCGGTGTGCTGGCGGAAGAAGTCCACCATTTGCTGGCGCGGCCAGCGTTTGTAGTGCACACCTGTATCCACAACCAGGCGAACAGAACGCCACATCTCATTCTCCAACCGTCCATATTCGCTATAGGGATCTTGGTAGAAACCGGCTTCTTTGCCCAGTCGCTCCGCGTAAAACGCCCAGCCCTCCGAATACGCATTGTAAGAAGCAAATCTGCGGAAGGGCGGAAGGTTCGGCAGTTCCTGCGCGATGGAGAACTGCAGATGATGGCCAGGTATGCCCTCATGATAGGCAATCGCTTCCACATTGAGCAGGAGCCGATGCTGCGGATTATATTCATTGACGTTGATGCGGCCAGGGCGTGAATCGTCACCGGCTCCGGGTGAGTAATCGGCAGGGACGGCATCAGGAGCGCGAAACGCCTCCATGGGAATTACTTCCAGCTTGTTCTTTGGCAAATGAGAAAAAAGTTGCGGAAGCTTAGAATACATCTGGTCGGTGTAATGTTGGTACAGGCCGAGAAGTTGCTGACCGGAGCTCGCATAGAGATGGCGATCGTTCCGGATGTGCTCGTTGAAACTCGCCAAGTCGCTGAAGCCCTGCTGGTGAGCGATCTCGAGCATCTTGGTCTCGATTTCAGCCACTTGTTTGAGCCCCAGCTCGTGGATGTCTTCCGGGCCTAAATCGGTAGTCGTCATTTGTCGAATGTCGAAGCGATAACGGGCGTCACCCTCTGGCAATGCCCAAATACCAACTTCCGTGCCTCCCTTAGGAGCGTATTGGGTGCGTACAAAGGCGGCAAGATTCGCGTACGCAGGCGCCACTTCATTCTTCACCGCGGCGAGGATGGCATCGTGCAGGCGCTTCTGAGCAGCCTCCGAAATGCCCGCGGGGAACTTCGACACAGGCTGTGTGAATGGGCTGTCGTGCGGAGACTTGTCAGCGATATCCTGTGCTTGGAGGGCGACCTTCTCCAGCAGATATCGCGGTGGAATCAGACCGTCACGGAGGCCGAGCTGCATATCCGCTACGATCTGTTCGAAAATATGCGGGAGCTGGCGCAGGCGCGAGAGATAGTCTTCATAATCCTTCACCGAGCGAAAGGGCGTTGAGGAGGGCAGAGTTGCATAGGTCAGATGGATTCCGTTCATCTGGTCGACAGGCATTTCCCAGTCTTTGAATCGGGATGATTCGATCTGCTCGCGCAAGCTGCGTACCAGGAGAATCTTATTCAACTGTTCTTGCTCTGGGAAACCGGTGGTGTCGATAGAGTCGATGCTCCGCAGCGTCTGTTTCGCATGCTCCAGGTCCTCGGCGAAGAATTTGGCCGAATAATCGCTCACCCTGTCGTTGAATCGGTTGTCGCCGATATAGGTTGCCATCTCAGGGTGAACTTGAAGCTGATATTCCCACTCTTGTTGAAGCGCCGCACTCAGACGAGCGCGACGCATCTCTAGCGCAGTTTCTGCCCCTGTCCTTGGAATGGCAATCGTCACCAATGGAATTGCAAGAAGCACTATAGGAATCCACCTCATAACGGGAGTAGATTATCACAGACAACGACTCCAAACGAGTAGCTAAACCTCAGATGTCGCACATTTTGCTGAACCAGGAGGGGAGCTTGACAAACTCCAACCAATCGGCTACAGTGCTAGCGTATGGCTGGGGAGGGGGTAGGTGGTAGGTAATGCGTGGCAGGTGGGGAAAGGACTCTTGCCCGCAGGCCCTTCAATCCGACGGGCCGTGCGAGCTGGGAAACAGTCCATATGCAGGCTTTCACTGTCAACTGTAGACTGCCCCGCCGCGGCAGGTCGGCTGTCCCCCGCCGAATGCACTGCGAAAAGAGAATTCTTTTTTTGCGGGAACGACGCGGGAATGTCTATGAAAACAAAGGACCGCTGTAGAAAAGTGGGCAGGAAGCGGGAATGTTTGTGAAAATAAAGGTAGTTATGCGTCAAAAGCGGGAATGTATATGAAAAAAAGCAGGTTAATTTGTTCAGTCGAGATCAATTAGGCGCCCACCTACGACAGAAAGTCCCACCTCAGATCAGAGCCACTGTCATCTCATCTCGGACTTAATGTCCTCGCTCCGCGCCGCACGCAATGCGTCTGCCACCCGCCTGCTGGCTTCGAGTCTCCCAACCGAGTAAGCTGTGGCCGGTGCTGGTGTCATTTGCGAGACATGGGCGTGTCGAAAGCCATCCCATCCCAAATGACACCAATACCCCGTGGCCTTCCTGGTTGCGTTCGAGTAAACATTGTGGTTTATAATGTGTGGAATCGCCATGCGACTGCCCAAAGCGAAGTGGCCTCTCCTTATAGGTCTTGCCCTGTGCATCCTTCTGGCGTTCGCCGGGTTGGCCATCTGGAAGGCGTCGCGGGCGCTCCACCGTGCCTCCGAGGAAGTGGCCGCAGCGGAAAACCTGAAATTCACAGTGTCGAGCCTGGACCATGCCGTCCCTTCCGGCGTCGAGTGGATCAGTTCCCCTGCGGTTTTTAATGACGCGGCCTTTTTCGAGGGTCGGCTGTACCTATGTGGTCCCTCGGGCCTGACCGAGTATTCCCCGGACGGGAAGCTGGTTGCCCGCTACCGAGTCGGCCTGGAGCTTCCCGCTGCGCCGCTGGTGGGCATGTCCATCGGTCGCGCCGCAGACGCCGCGGAGCCGGAACTCTACCTGGCCACTCGAGGCGGAGGTGTTCTGGCGTTCAGCGAGAAGAGTTCCCGGCAGATCCTTCCCGAGGCCAACCCGCTTCGCCAACTCACTGCTGTGCTCCCCCTGGCCACTGGCCGACTCTTGCTGGGCACAGAAAAGAGCGGCATCTTGGTTTACGACGGCACACACCTCACACCCTTCCATCCGCAGCTTACGAAATTGCAAATCACGGCGCTGGCGGGGGACGATTCGAGCCTCTGGGCTGGCACGCTCGACGGTGGTGTCATCCATTGGCACGCCGGCCAGGCCGACCGCTTCGCGGAGGCCGAAGGGCTGCCCGACCCACGCGTTCTCTCGCTGGCCATTGACGGCGAGCGGACCTTTGTGGGCACCCCCATGGGCGTGGCGGAATTCCGGGACGGCAAGTTCACGCGCGTGCTGGCCTCCGGCTTCTTTGCCGGGGCCCTGCTGGCGGATGGCCAGACACTCGTCGTGGGCACGCTCGACGAGGGCATCTTGGAGGTCCCACTCGCCCCAAGTTCAAAGGCCGGCCCACGCCCGCGCGGCCAGGAAATCTCAGGCCGCATCATGCGTCTGCTTTCGGCCGAAACCAACCTCTTCGCCCTGACGGATAGCGGCTTTTATAGCTTCAATCCGCGCGGTGGGACGTGGCGGCCCGTCATCGAACGCGAAGATACGTTGCTGGCGGACCGTGACGTCTCCGCGCTCGCTTTTGATTCGTCCGGCCGCCTCTGGGTCGGTTACTTCGATCGCGGCCTCGATGTACTTTCGCCCTCCGGCGACCGGGCCACGCACATCGAAGACGAGCACGTCTTCTGCGTCAACCGCATCGTTCATGACTCGCAGCACGACACCACCGACGTGGCCACGGCCAATGGCCTGGTGGTGTTTGATGGGGCCCTCCGACAGCGTGAAGTGTTGGGGCGCAACGAGGGTTTGATTGCCGACCATGTGACCGATGTCGCGCTCACACCCGGGGGCATGACTTTGGCCACGCCCGCCGGGATCACTTTTCTTACACCTACCGGCGCGCGCAGCATCTACGCGTTTCACGGCCTGGTAAACAATCACGTCTATACCCTGGGCGCAGAGGGCACGCAATTGCTTGTGGGAACGCTCGGCGGCCTCTCGGTTCTCGACGAGGGCCAAGTGCGCATGAACTACACCACGGCAAACTCCGGGCTAAAAGCTAACTGGATTACTGCGCTGGCGCAGGTCGGCGACGAGTGGTTTGTGGGAAGTTACGGTGGCGGGATTTTTCGCCTCGACGCCACCGGGCGCTGCGAGACGTTTCCCGACGCCACCGGGGCGTTCGTGGTGAATCCCAACGCCATGCTCGCCAGCGGCCAGCGCGTCTACGCCGGAACCCTGGAAAGAGGATTGTACGTTTACGAGCGCGCCCTGGGACGCTGGAGTGACGTCACCGCGGCCCTGCCCTCGCCCAACGTCACGGCTCTCGCGGTCCACAACGGCTACCTGTACATCGGCACGGACAACGGCTTGATTCGCATTCTCGAGCAGAACCTGACTAGCCAAGGGCTCCGCCCTTGATATCCCGTGTAGGGCCGGGGCTTGCCCCGTGTGGAAACTCCAGCCCTCTCCCCCTTGGGGAAGAGGGTGGCCCGCCGCCGGCGTTTTCTTCAGCCGGGGCGGGCCGGGTGAGGGGGTCGCGAGCCTCCGCCCGTCCGTTTGCAGCTCCGTGTTTCGTCGCACATGACGGAGTAACCTATGAAGCCCACCCACCGCTTACTGATCCTTCTCGTTCTCCTATCCACCGCCTCCTGGGGTTTTGGCGATGCCGGCGTCATCATTCCCACCGGGCAGGAACGGCCAGACCCTTCAATCCTATCGCTGGAGGAGATGCGCATAACCGTCTACATCGACAACGGCGATGCGCGCGTCTTCATCCAGCAGATCTACGGCAGCCATCAGGACGGCGTCCTGGAAGGCAATTACATTTTTGCCTTGCCCAGCTGCGCGACGATCTCCGACTTTGCCGTGTGGGACGGCGTTACGCGCATTCCCGGCGTCATCCTGGAGCGGAAGCGCGCCGAAGAGATTTATAACGCGCTGAAATGGCAGTCGATCGATCCCGGCCTATTACAGATGGGCGAGCGCGGCGCGGAGGAGGCGCGGCGCAGTCAAGTGTTCAGCGCGCACATCGTTCCCATTCCGGCCTTCGGCACGAAACGCCTCGAGATCGAGTATCACGAGACCCTTCCGGTTGAAAACCTGCAATCGTTCTTCGCCGTGCCTTTGCACCCGGATGCCTACCAGGCTCAAGCAGCGGCTCACCTCGACATCCACTTTGAGCTGCACACTCAGCACGCTATTCGGGACTTCCAGGTGATTGGCCAGACCTTTCCGCTGAAAATCACGGAACGCGGACCCAACCTGGTGAAGGCAACGCTCGAAGCCAGCAACGCTCTGTTCAAGGAAGACTTTGCCGTGCGGTACGCATTTGACGAGGCCAAGGCCGATTCGGTCGAGGTCCTGACCTATCGCAACCCGCGCCCTCGCCAGCCCGATGCCGCGGATACGGCGCCTCCTCCGCCTAATACCAGCGAGCCGGGGTTTTTCCAGGCCTCGGCATTGTTCGCCTCTCACGGCCATGCGCCCGCCGCTGGCGACGCAACTTCAGCCGGGCCGCCACGAACTATCCTGGTACTGTTCGACACCTCGCTCTCCATGCAATGGGAAAAGCTGGAGCGCAGCTACCTGGCCATGGAAACACTGCTCCGCTCGCTGCGGCCCGCCGACCGCTTCAATCTACTCCTCTTCAATACGGAGCTGAGCTGGTTTGAAAAGCAGCCCCTGATTGCGGACAAGCCCACGGTGGAGCGGGCTCTAGAATTTGTGCGGGCAAGCGGATTGCGCGGTGGAACCAATCTTCAGCAGGCGCTGGATGCCGCGCTCACGCAGGCAAAAAGCTCTACGGGTGAGAGTTACATCGTCCTTCTGAGCGATGGAGGCGCCACGCGCGGCCTCATCGGCACGGGCCGGCTGGCCGCCTGGTATTCCCGAGAGTGGAAGTCCCTGCCCGAGGCCTCACGCCCCCGAACTTACACCTTCGGCGTGGGCGATGACGCGAACCAAGTTCTTCTCCGCCTGCTCGGCCAGAACCGTGGCCTGATGAAATGGGTCCGGTCGACGGAGCCGATGGATTTCAAGCTGAATGCATTCATCGGCAAGATTGGGCGCGATCCCCTCTCGCGACTCAAACTCTCCTCTACGCCAGCGGCGAACTTCGACCTTGTTTATCCGCTCGATGACACAGTCTTCCCCGGCTCCGTTGCCGCCTGGGTCGGGCAATACAAGAAGCCGGTGCCGGCCGCACAGTTTGACGTTCAGGCCATCCGCGAAGGCGCAGCCACGAAGATGCATTCGAGCGTGCCACTCCCTGAGGAGAACCTGGAGCACCCGGACCTGCCGCGCACCTGGGCTAAGGCTCGCGTCGATGCGCTGCTGGCGAAGATCGAGCGCGAGGGTGAGGACCGCGCTTCCGTGGATGAAATCATCCGTCTGGCGCGCAAGTACAAGTTCGTCACGCCCTACACTTCGTTCTTAGCTGCGCCGCGCGCCCTGCTGCGCCCGCGCGTTATTCGGCCCGGCGATCCGGTCATTCGCGTGAAGACAGACCCCTCCATCACTTCCGTCGTGGCGCTCTTCCCCTTTGGCCTGATTAAAAGTCTGCGTTACCTGCCGGGCGAGGACATCTGGCAAACCCGCTTCCTTGCTCCCCAGGACATGACCGATGGGACATATGTGGTCCGCCTTATTCTGCGCGACCGCGAAGGACACGTCTATCGCGAGTCGAAGACTTTCGTCATGGTGACGCAGCCGCCGGTAGTGCGGGTTCGCCTCGACAAGAAACAATTCCGGCGGGGCGAGTCCATTCCCTTGCGCGTGAGCGCTTCGGCGCGGACGCGCACCGTGCTCGCGCGGATGTACGGAGCCGAACCCGCTTATCTGACCTGGAACCAGGACGCAGGCGCAAACACCGGCAATCTGCTCGTCCCGGCGGACCTCCCCGCCGGCCCCTACACGCTGACGGTGACGGCGGAAGATATTGCCCACAACATCGGCAGCCAGGAGGTGACCATTGAAGTCCTACCGTAGCCTCCGTTCACGAATTCTGATGGCCCTCCCGGTCGTCGGCCTATTCATCGCCGGCCTAACGGCGCGTGGCAACCTCGTTGAATGGTTACAGAACCTCGAAGGGAGCGGCCGTTTTGAGGCGGTCTTCTTCCGCACTGTTTCACTGCTTGGCGGTCCCGTGATGGTTCGCCGCCTGCCGGCCGAGGCGCGCAACGCCTTGAACGACCTGGTCTCGAAATCCCCCAACGACGCCGAACTCTACCGCATGCGCGCTCGCGCCGACGAGGCGCAATTGGATTTCACTGCCGCGGAGGCGGACTGGCAAAGGTATGCCCAACTCGCCCCCGATAAGGTCGATGGCCAACTCCAGCTTGCCGACTTCTACCACCGGCGCCTGCGCCCGCTGGACGAGATCAAGGCGCTGGCCGCCGCGGCGCAGGGGCCTTCTTCGCCCGCGGATAAACTGCTGGCTTCCAATCAGCAGCGGGCCTGGCAAACGTTCGAGCGCATCTTCCAGGTGATCCGCGTGCAAGCTTTGCCCGACACGCTTTCCATCGAGCAATACAACGCCTGGCTGGCGCGCTATCCGAAGAACGCGGCAACCTATTCCCGCTTCTTTGATTTCCTTATCGCAGAGAAGAAATTCTCAGAGGCGGAGCGGCTCATTAGCCGGTACGAGAAGGGGTTTCCGCGAGACAAGGTGTTTCCCATCGAAGCCCGCGCCACCCTGGCCTACAAGCGCGGCTCCACGGATGAGGCGCTGGCCCTCTACGACCGCAGTTTTCAGCCGCTCTGGCCGCCCGAGCTCGTCCAGGACTATTTCAATCTGCTCAAGGAAACCCACCGCTTGCGCGAATTCCTCAGTCGCGCCCGCGCTGCCGCCACAGCCGAGCCGAGCGACGTGACCGCCGCCGCGCGCTTGTTCTATTACTACCATCAACAGGGCAATCTCGGCGAGGCACAGCGCGCACTGGTCGAGTATCGGCGGCGCATGGAGAAGACGAACGCTCCCTGGAAAGGTGACCAACTCTGGACGCTCTCCCGCCTCTTCGATGACATCCACGCGTATAACGACGCGGCGCGCGGCTATTACGCCCTCTACAGCCTGCCGGGCGTGGAGCCGGCGCTTCAGGAGAAAGCTCTGGCCGGAATCGCGAATCTTCTCTTGGCCGCCCCCGAACAGCCAATCGGCTTCGGCAGCAACTCAATTTCTTTCCTCCGCGACATCGGCGCCATGGATCCCTACCCAGGCTTCGTGAATGGGATCGTCTCCCTGCTGCTCAACTCCCAGTCGCCCGCCTTTCAATACTCTCAGGCGGAGGGGACCGCCGTCGCATATTTCCATCGCGCGCGGGCCGCGGACTTGATCGCGCTGTTCGATGAGCGCTTCCCGAAGTCGGGGGAGCGCAGCGAACTCCACGCCAGGCTGCTGGATGTTTATGCTGTCTATGCGGTCGACGACGCCATCCTGCGCGGGGGCCGCCGGTTCCTTGATTCCTTCCCCAAGGCGCCCCAGCGCGTCCATGTGGCCATGTTGATGGCCGATTGTTTTGCCCGCAAAAACAGGGTGAAGGAGGAACTCGCGCTCTACGACCAGCTTCTCAACGAGCTGGCCGCGCGCGCCGATCACGTCCCGCTGGGCGAGGGCGCCCGATCGGATGTTTCAGTGGCGCAACCGCCTTGGCGCCAGAGGGAACTCGAAAACGAACAGGCTGACACTGATGAACAATCCCCCTCCCCGAGCCAGTCTCCTGTCGCGGGTCGCAGCCTGGAAAGATTGGCTCGCCAGCGCATGCGCCGCCGGCTCGATGCCAGCAGGGGTCAGACGACACAGGGGGGAGCGGGTCAGGCACGTTCTGCGGAGTACTCTCAGGTGCTCGAACGGTACATTTCGCGTCTGGTCACCCTCGAGAGACCGCTTGAGGTACTTGATCTCTTCCGGCGCGAGATGGATCACAATCCCAACGATCCCGGCCTCTACGAGCGGCTGGCCACTTTCCTCGCGCAGAACCGCATGGACGAGCGCATTGAGGCCGTTTACAAAAAGGCCATCCAGCAGTTTCCTGAGCGCTCCTGGTACCAAAAGCTGGCCCGCTGGTATTTGCGCCGAAAGCAGAACCAGCAATTCGAAGAACTGACCCGACAGGTGATCCAGACCTTTTCCGGCACGGAGCTTGAGGAATACTTCCGGTCGGTTAGGTGGAGCGAACCGGTCATGCCCCAGATGTATGTGCAGTTGAACCTTTATGCCCGCCAGCGGTTTCCTCACAATCTCACGTTCGTGCGGAACCTGCTGGAAGCCTTCCGCTCCAAGCCGACCAACAACCCCCAGGCTTGGGAAGCCCTCATCCGGCAAAACTGGTTTTATGACGACAACCTGCGCTCCGAGTACTTTGCTTATTTGTCCAGCAAAGGCCGCCTCGATTCCGAGCTTCAGGCGGTGCGCGCCGCGAATCCCCAGGCCGGTGGGGGAAAATGGAACGAGCTTACTCAGGCCAATCCCGCCGCCGCACAGTTCATCGCCGAAGCGGAGCTGTGGCGCTCGCACTTTGAAGACGCCGCACCCGTGATCAAGGCACTCGCGGAGGTCTATCCAGCGGACCAGGAGATGGGCCGGCGCGCCTCCTCTGTCTTCCGGTCGCTTGCGCCCTTCAATCCTCAATACACGGAGGTAGCTGCGGGTATCGAAGACGCGCTGTCGAAGTCCAGTCCCGGGGACCGCGAAATTCTCATCCGCATCGGCGACATCTACGCCGACCGCGAGATGTTCGCCAAAGCACGTCCGTATTGGAACCGCGTGCCGGAACTCGAGCCCGGCAACCCCGATGCTTTCCTGGAATCAGCGGCGGTCTTCTGGGACTACTTCCTGTTCGGCGACACGTTGCGAGTGATCAATGACGCGCGCAAGAAATTCTCGAATCCCGCCCTGTTCGCCTACGAGGCGGGAGCCGTTTACGAAGGCCGGCGGGACTTTCCCCGGGCGGTCGATGAATACCTGAAGGGTGGGCTGGCTTCCGCGGAGGACTCCGCCGCTCGCAACCGCCTGTTGCGACTGGTCAAGCGTTCGAGCTTGCGCGGGGCCATCGACCAGGCGACTCAGAAGGCCGCGAGCCGCGCCAACCCGGATTGGAATGCTGTCTCCCTGCGCATTGCCGTGCTGGAGGCGCTCAACCGCCGCGCCGATCTCGACAGCTTTCTCACCCATCTGGCGCAGGACACTTCTTCGCTGGAACTTCTTGCACAAATCCAGCCGCTGGCGGACCGCTACGGCTTCGACAACGTTCGCATCCTCACCCTCGAGCGGCAGATCGCGTTCATGACCGACCCGGTGGAGAAGCTGCAGCTCCGCCTGCAACTGGCTCGCTTCTATGAGTCGAAAAATCAGATGGAGCAAGCTCGCACGCTGATGGAGAGCCTCTATAGCGAGAACCCGCTGCTCCTCGGCGTGGTGCGTTCCACCGTCGATTTCTACTGGCGTAACAAGATGTGGGACCCCGCCATCGACACTCTGCTGAAGGCGGCCAAGTCCGCCTACCCCGCCCTCGGCGAGCAGTTCACCTTCGAGGCGGCGCGCAAGGCGACCGAAGCCAAGGAATACGCGCGCGCCCGCGAATTACTCACGCCGCTGCTCCAGAATCAGCCCTACAACGCCGAATACCTGGCGGCGGTGGCGGACACCTACGCTCGCGAAGGCGACGACAAATCTCTGCGCGGCTTTTACCTTGCCAGGATCCACGACTTCAGCGACTCCAATCTGCCTGCCGATGAGAAGACGACTCGCATCGCAGCACTTCGCCGCGGCCTCATTCCGGCGCTCACACGACTGAAAGATTCGGCCGGGGCGGTCGACCAGTACATCGAAATCCTCAACAAGTATGCGGAGGACGAAGGGCTGGCCCAGGAGGCCGCAGCCTTCGCCGACCGTAACGGCCGGCGCAAGCAACTGCTCGACTACTACACCAAGGCCACTGCCGATTCGCCCAAGGACTTCCGCTGGCCCATGGTGCTGGCACGAATCGAGACTTATTTCGAGGACTATTCCGGGGCAATCGCCTCGTACGTGAGAGCGCGCGGCGTCCGGCCCGACCGCACAGACTTGCTGACGGCGCAGGCTAACCTGGAAGAGCGCTTGATGCGCTTCGACGACGCGCTGAAGAGCTACTCGCGCCTCTACGAGTTGGCTTACGAGAATCCAGCATGGATGGAGAAGGTCGCGGAGCTGCATGCGCGTCAGGGCCAAACCGATGCGGCAGTCGTGGCGCTGAAGAAGGCCTTAGTGGAAGGTCGGCCGGAAAAACCCGAGATGTACTTCGCCGCCGCGGACCGCCTTGCAGGCTGGAATATGCTCGAAAAGGCCCGGCAATTCGCGGAGCGCGGCGTAGCTCTCGCGGGCAAGGATCTGTTGATCCACCCCGCGGATGGTAATGGCACGCTCATCTACGTGACGCTCCTGACGCGCCTGCGCGATTACAGCACGGCCTACGCGCGCCTCAGAGAGGCCTCGAAGGCGGCGCGGGACGCGCAAGTCCAACCCAATCTAAATCCCTTCCTCTCCGCCATGGGCGGCGCGGTGAAGGAATATTACACGCCTGAAGAAAACAGCGCCTTCGCCAACTTCCTTCTCAAAGAGAAGGAAGGGATGGAAACGAACGATTTCATCGAGACGCTCATCCCCTTGGCGCAATACGCAGGCCTGACGGACCTCGAGGCACGGTGGAGGTACGAGGTGATGATGGCCAGCCCCGGCTCGCGCCAGGCCCAAAGCATGGAAACGCGCCTGGGTGTGTTGCAAAAGCAGCGCATGCGCTTCAACGAACTCGGAGCGCAGCTCGAAGCCTACTGGAACGTATTCCCTCAGAGGCCGGGCAAAGACTACATCCTCCAAAGGGCTGCGGACAGCTACGGTTCGGCAGGAAACGCTGCGGCGGAACTACGAGTGCTTGAGGAGGCCTTCGATGGGGAGGGATTGCTTGGTCAGCATCTCTTCCGCTACCTCGAGCTGGTGTCGAGGACTTCACCTGAGCAGCTCGTAACCATCGCGGGAGGAGCGCGCGGAAATCCAGTGCGCGACGCAGCAGCAACCTCGGCGCTCGCGACGGGAAAGGTTGATCTGGCCCTCCGGGCCGTTGCCGGGCGCGGGAGCGGCCTGCCGCCCGTTTGGACGCGTGCCTACACGGGCCTGGTGGGCCTCTATTATTCCGAGCCCTCACCCGTCGTGAACTCTGCCTATCAGCAAGCTCTCGATACGCGAACGATTGGCGACCGCGTCGCGAAGCCGGGGAACCGAGACGAAATGCTGGCCGGCGATATTTGGTTTTATTACGGCTCGCGATACGGGGAGTATCTTTCGGCTACGCACTTGGGCAACCCCGAGGATTACCTGCCGGCCATGCTGGAAGGGACTCCAGCGAGTTCGGATGTCTACTTTACGCTCGCCGATTATTACCGTGACGCGGGCCAGCTCGAGAACGCCCTGGAGGATTTCGCGCACGCGTTGGAACTGAATTCCAGGCGCGCCGATGCCCACGACCGCAGGGCGCAGATCCTTTGGCAGCAGGGCAAGCAGGATAGCGCCGTCAAGGAATGGTCGTTGGCGCTCGCGGCCTTCCATGCCCAAGAAGACAACAGCAAGGTTCCGCCCACTTTTTGGACGAATCTTCGCAGCACACTCGAAAATATCGGCGAACGCAAGCTGCTCCCACAGTTGCGTGACGACGCCGACCGCGTCGTCCGGACCTACGTCCGCCGCAACGGCAGCTACCGCGCCGCTCCCATCCTACGGGGCGTGCTGGCTGCGGCGGGAGATCCCGCGCAGGGGGCGGATTGGCTAGTAGACCTTTCTCGCGCCGCCCCATCCCCCATCGCTTTCCTCTCGGAGCTTGTCTCCGCCCCGTGGTTTCCCGCAGGCCACAAGGCGCCTCTCTATCAGAAGATCCTTGACCTGGCGCAAGATCAAGTGACTAAGACCTTCGGCGCAGAGCACTCCACCGCGCTCGAGACCTTGCACGACTGGCAGCTTCGTTGGATCAATTTCCTGCTGGACAATCGCCGGGTTGCGGACGCACAGACCGCTTTCAACAATCTCCCGGAGGATTTCCGTGACCCGCAGCAGCCTGGAATCGCCTCCGTCATGCTTCGCCTGGCGGCCCAGTCGAACGAACTCGATCAGCTCCTCCAGCAGTTTCAACAAGCTCCCGAGAAGGCTCCTACACTCGAAGTCCTGCGTACTGCCGCGGTCATTCTGGAGGAAAAAGATCCGGCCAATGCCCGCCGGCTCCTCGAATACGTTTACACGCGCCAAATCGATGAACACGATTTCGCTCCCGCAAATTTCCTGGGGCTTGCAGAAGTTCGACTGCAACAGGGCGATCTCGCGCAGGCCGTGGCGCTGCTGCGGCGCATGAATCGCGTGGCAGGTCAGCCTTTTGAAAACCTGGCGGCTGCCGGGGACCTGCTCGTGAAGATGGCACACCCCGCAGAAGCAACGGAGTTTTACGCCCAGCGCGTGAAGGCTGTTCCCTGGGATGACGACGCCCGCCTGAAACTCGCCCAGGCGGAGGCGGCTGCAAATACGCAACGGAACGACGCCATCCAATTGCTCATCTCTGTGGCGTCCTCCCCGAACGCCAACTATGCGAAGCGTGCCGCGGGCGCCGAATCCCTTGTGGCCCTCAAGGCTGCTGCGCCAAGCCTGGGCAGCGCCGAGCTCGAATGGTTGATTCGAGGCGGACCAGTGGCTGGCGCTGAGTCGCCGGGCTTTTTCTATGCCCGCCTGCGAGCCGCCAGGGAAGCCGCCGATGCGGCAACCAAAATCCGCCTCCTGCTCGATGCGATCGCCCTTCGTCCCGAGGACTTCCCGCAGCGTTTCGGGGCGTCGCCGCCTGCCGCCGCCAATCCCAAGAACGTATCGCCGCGCATTCTGCTCGCTCAGGCGGCGGCTGCGGCCAACCAGAATGAGCTCGCGGTTTCAGCCATAACGCCACTGGTGGATTGGAGCATCATGGCAAGTCCACCACCCGAATCGCCGGAGGGCGAGGCCCCTGAAGAAGAAATGGAGCAGCCCGGATATCGCAGCTACATGTGGAAATCATTTCTTGCCGGTCAGGACTTGAGCGCCAGCCAAAAATCGGCGATTGCCGCCCAAATGGCTGGCGCCTTCCAGAAGCTCGCGCGGCTCCGCGAAGCTGCGCAACTCTGGAAGGTGGCCTCCGCGCTCCCCACGGACGATTCCCTTCGCTCACAGGCAACCCATGAACTCGAACAAGTGCAGGCCCAAATGAAGCTCGAGCAGGCCGACCGAGAACGACGGCCGGTGATCACCGAGCATCTCGAGCAGAACGGTCTGGTCAGGCCACGCCTTGTACCGCTCAAAGGAGAGGCTAGCCGTCTCCCCCTTGGGGGAGAGGGTGGCCCGCCGCCGGCGCTTTCTTCAGCCGGGGCGGGCCGGGTGAGGGGGTCGCGAGCCTGGTTCGCTGAAAGTGTAGGAGGAGGTGCAGGGCAATGAGGAAACTCCCGCTTTCGATTCTCTGCTTCCTAAGTATCTCCCTCGCCATGGCGCCACCCGGCCTGGGACCCAAGTCATCTTCCTCCAGCCTCGCCGCCTTCATGCCGACGGGTTCGCTGCTCTTTGTGGAGTCGCCGGACTTCGCCCCGCTGGTCCACGACTGGGAAAACTCGAAGGGAAAACAGAAGTGGTTCGAGAGCGATAATTACCAGGTCTTCTCGCGCTCACGTCTCTTTCTGCGCCTCCAGGAAGCGCAGCGGCAATTCGCCGTCGCCGCGGGCGCCCCACCGGACATGGCCTTGCTGGATGCGGTGGCGGGCGCACAATCGGCGCTGGCGCTCTATGACGTCGGCAACCTGGAATTCCTCTACATCACGCGGATGCCGTCAGCGCGCGCCATGCAGAATGTTCTATGGACGAACCGGGAAAAGTTCGAGCCTCGCAAGGCGGCGGGCATTCCTTATTACGTTCGGACGGAACCGGAGAAGAACCGCTTGGTGGCCTTTGCTACCGCGGGCGACTGCTTGCTGCTGGCCACCCGCGAGGACCTGATGGCCGGCGCGCTCGGGCTGCTTTCCGGCAAGTCCCAACCCGCGCTCGAGGATGAGAATTGGTATAAGAGCGCGGTTTCGGCGGCGGGGCCGGCCGGCGATCTACGCCTGGTTTTGAACCTGCCGCTGTTAGTGAAGTCGCCGCACTTCCGCAGCTACTGGATTCAACGCAACATTGCGGCACTGAAGCAATACTCAGCCGAAGTCGCGGACATCCATCGCTCGGAGACGGAAATTCGGGAAGAGCGCGTCCTGCTCAAAGCTAACCCACCCGGAGACACAGAGCAGCGCGCCACCGCAAGCACCGCCCCCATCGCCGAACTTCTCGGCATGGTCCCGGCACAGGAAGGCATTTACCTCGCCTGGCGACCTCCCTCCGCCGACACGGTGCTTGACCTCGTGCAGCAAAAGGTCTTGATCCCCCACGCAGGGCCGGGGGTGGCTTCCCAGATCGCACCGGGCGTCACCTTGACGGAAGGCCAAACCGGCAGTGAGAGCGACCTCGAGACGCGCATTGACGTTCCCCCGCTCCAGGGAACGACGGAAGCCCCAGGCGCCGAAGCCCTCAAGAAACTTCTGAATGCGGTTCCGCTCGAGGCCGTACTGGAGTATCACTCGCTCCAAAATACCAGGCAGTCGGCCTTTATCGAACCTCACTCCGCCGTCCTCATTTGCAGCTCAGCGAACTGGGATTCGGAGGCCACGCGCAACGCCCTCCGCGCGGCGATCATGGATCTTTGGACAACTTCACAAATCGGCGTGAGCTGGGTGGCGAGGCACGAGGGCAATGCCGACTACTATCAACTCGATGGATTGGCTCCACTCGCCGTCGCCACCAAGGGACCGATTCTCCTGCTGGCAAGCTCCGGCGAAACGCTGAAGGCCCTGCTGGCGAACTCTCCGGGTACCGAGGTGGGTCCGAACGTGGTTTACGCCGCGGGCTTTCGCCATTCTGCCGAGCGCCACAACATCGTGAAGATGATGCGGCTGATTGAAATGCCGCTGCCGCAACAGTACGGAGGCTTGGCGGGCGAGGAGGGACGCACGCCATCCTTCTTTTCCGAGAACCTCGCGAGCCTCAGTCAGTCGCTGGAGAGCATAGAGTCAGAGTCGCTCGTGGTGGAAGACCGCGGCCCACAGTTGCACCAGACGGTCACTTATCGGTTGAAGAAATGAGCCGTTCCCTGAACCTGGTTTTGGCTTACATGCTCGTGGCTTCCTCATTGGCCGCGGATTCGCTCTACGACCAGTCCGTCGCCCGGCTGCTGGCAGAGCACTACCCTTCCAGCGACCTGTCGTACATCCTGATCGACGCCAACACGCACCGCCTGATTGCCTCCCGCTGGGACCAGATAGCGGAACCCGTGCCCGTCGGCTCTCTCGTGAAGCCGTTCATCGCCCTGGCCTACGGGCAGAAACACAATTTCCGCTATCCCACTTATTTTTGCCACGGCTCGGCCGACGGCTGCTGGCTTCGGCGGGGGCATGGAAAGGTGGACATCAGAACAGCTATCGCCTATTCCTGTAATGCCTATTTCCTGAACCTAGCCTCCTCATTAAAAGCGGAGGACGTGGACTTGATGGCCCAGCGTTACGGCCTTGCCATTGGGAGAGCACCGCTTGACACAGCGGAGATGATCGGCCTCGGTGGGGCCTGGCGCATGGAACCCCAGGAACTCCTGCACGCTTACCTTCTTCTCGCCGCCCTGCCACAACCCGCCGGCGCTGCCGAGCTACTGGGTGGGATGGCGCTCTGCGCCAAATTCGGGACCGCGGAGGCCGTCGGCCGTAATCTCCGCGGACTCGCCGCCCTCGCCAAGACAGGCACCGCCCCCTGTGTCCACGAACCCCGAGCGCCCGGCGACGGCTATGTCGTGATGCTCTACCCGGCGGACCAGCCTCGCCTGGCGTTGCTCGTCCGCGTGCACGGCGTTCCCGGCGCCCGCGCTGCCGAAACGGGAGGCCGTATATTGAACAGCGTGGTCAACGGCCAATAGGAGAATCGCATCCGCACACGTTTTGCCCAATCCGCATTCGCGTTCATTTTGCTGGCGCCTTGCGTCTGTGCCGCCAGGGAGCTGCGGATCGGCGTCTTTGGCCTTTTCCATCCCGAGCGGTTGGTGATTTCCGCCTTGCCCGCGCAAACGGTGATTGTCACTGCTGGTACACAGCAAATCGTCGTCTCGGATGGTGGAGGAGCCTTTTTGTATCTGGAAGGGAACCAAGTACGTGTTCGATTCAATGATGAGAGCCTCGTGGCCTCTGAAGTGGACGTGGCAGATCGAATGGGAAGAGCCACAGATTTCCTAATATCAATTCCCGGCAAAATCACGCGCCGCTTTCGCGGCAAGCTCGCAGTGAAGTGTCAGATCGACGAACTGGAAGCTGTGGTGGAAATGGACCTGGAGACGGCCGTTGCCTCAGCGGTGGCCGCGGAGAGCGTGCCCGGGGCTCCTCTCGAGGCTTTGAAAGCCCAGGCGGTTGCCACGCGTTCGTATTATCTGGCTTCGCTATTGCGCCACACGCAGTTTGATTTCTGCGACACGACTCATTGCCAGTTCATTCGCGAAGCGCCTTCTCCACATTCCCTCGCTGCCCAGGCCACCGCGGCCACACACGGCCTTGTCCTCTTGTACGAGGGCACGACCATCCCGGCCCTGTTCACCGGGAGCTGCGGTGGAAGGACCCGGACTCTCGCGGAGATTGGTCTCGCGCCGGGTCCCTACCCCTATTTCTCCGTGCCATGCAATTACTGCCTGCACCACGCCCCGCATTGGTTGGCGCGACTCGACCCCAAAGAAGCCGCAGAGCTCGCGGGCCACTCTGAAGGAAGCCGGTTGAGACTCGGACGCATCCTGGGCTGGGACGCTGTACCCGGCAACAACTACGAATTGCAACGCGAAGGTGAGGTCGTGGTGGTGGAAGGCCGCGGTAAGGGTCATGGCGTGGGCCTCTGCCAATTAGGCACGGCTTGGATGGCCAACCAGGGATTCGGCTTCCAGGGAATTCTCGCCCATTATTATCCGAACACTGTAGTGGGAACCCCGAGCAACTGAGCCGTGAGATTTCAATTCTGCCGTGCAGGTCCATTAGTGTACTACCCTTGCATCGTACTGTTGCGAAGTTCAGGCTTCCCTTCAAATGCGAATTGTGGGAGTATTTAGGTTCGCAACGTGAACCTCCTGTCCCCTCCCAAACTTGAGTGGGCGTTTCAAAACCGAAGGGACGACGGGGAATTGATACTTGGCCTCTGTCAATAGCCTGACAATCAAAGAAGTGTTCGACTTGGTGCGTGCTGACCTCGAGAAGGTGGAAGAGGAATTTCGTCTGCAGAGCATCTCCAGCGTTCAGCCCATCACCGAGATCGGCCAATACCTGCGAGGCAGCGGGGGCAAAAGACTGCGTCCTGCCCTGGTGCTGCTCTCCTCCAAACTGTGTGGTTTTGAGGGGCCGGCTGCGATTCGGCTCGGAACCGTGGTCGAACTCATCCACACCGCCACGCTCGTTCATGACGACGTGATTGACGAGGCGGACACACGTCGGGGACGACCTTCCACAAATTCCCGATGGGGCAACCACTTGAGTGTGCTGGCCGGGGATTGGCTTTACATGCAGGCCTTTAACATTGCCCTGGCGGAGCGCAACTTCAAGATACTTGACCTCTGCATCGCATTAACGCAGGCCATGGTCGAGGGCGAGTTGCTGCAACTCACCTGGCAGAGAAGGATCGACGTCCCCGAAGACGTCTATTTCGAGTTGACTTACCGCAAGACTGCTTGCCTGTTTTCCGTTTCTCTCCGATTGGGTGCGGTGCTGGCAGGAAGGAGCGAGGAGGAGGAAAGACTGTTGGGCGCCTATGGCCACAATTTTGGCTTGTCCTTCCAGCTTATCGATGACGTACTCGATTTTACTTCCTCCGAGGAGATATTAGGAAAGCCTATCGGCAATGACCTTCGCGAAGGCAAGGTCACGTTACCGCTGATCTATCTCCTGCAACGCTGTGGACGCGAGGAGGCTCAGAAAGTAAGGTCTGTGCTCGAAGACGGCGGCTTCAACTCGGCAGGATTTAATGAGATTCTGGACCTGATCGACCGGTATAACACCTTGCAGGCCGCGAGAGAAAAGGCCCAGGAATTTGCTCAGAAGGCCAAGCGCTGTCTGGAGACGTTCCCGGACACGCCTTACAAGGATGCCCTGCGATCCCTGCCTGACTTCATGCTGGATCGCGAGTTCTAAGAACACCTTCTCACCCCGGCATGAAGCACCGCCGCGAAACCGAAATCAAGTTGCTGGCTCGTGACCGCAAGCAGTTGGGGAAACGCCTGTCTCATCTGGGCTTCAAGGTTTTGAAGGCACGGCACTTTGAGAGCAATTACCTTTTCGACTTCCCGGACCTTCGGCTTCGCAGGTCTGGGTGTCTTCTCCGATTGCGTTTCGCTCACGGCGAAGACCGGTTGACGTTCAAGGGGCCATCGCTCCGCCGGCGTTGGTACGAAACCAGACGCGAAATCGAAACCCGAGTCGAAGAAGGAGTGCTCCTTCGCGAGGTCCTGAAGAACCTGGGGTTGAAGCAAGTGTTCATTTATGAAAAGTACCGGACCATCTATGCCGAAGGTAACAAAGCAGACTTTCATGGACTGCCCCAGGTAGCGCACGACGAGACGCCCATAGGCAATTACCTCGAGCTTGAAGGGCCAGAGAAATGGATCGACCAGGTTGCGACCCGGCTGGGGTATTCGCGCCAGGATTACATCAGCAGCAGCTATTTGGCTCTTTACTACCAGAAGTGCCAGGAAGAAGGCAAGACCCCAGGTAATATGGTTTTCAAAGGGCGCAAATCGCGGTAGTGTCCTAGTATGGGATGTACGGCCGGTCCCGCAAGGCGGGACCGGCCAGGTCGCCCCAAGAGGCGGCCCTAGAGTCGAATTGGGACACTACCAAATCGCGATTGGGTTTCGTTGCCACCTGAGTTATAATAGGTTTGATTGGTGCGCCGCTGACATTGGGTGGGCGGGCGAGGAGGATATGTTATGGAGGGTTTGTTTCAGCCAACCCATTTGATTTTCATATTGCTAATTGTGTTGATCCTGTTTGGACCAGGAAAGTTGCCGGAACTCGGAAAGGGCTTGGGGAAGGGAATTCGCGAGTTCAAGGATGCCATCAAAGGCGGCATGGAGGGGAGCTCGGAAAAGAAAGAGGAAGAGAAGAAGCCCTAAGCCGTCCTCCGCATTTCCACTCTTGCGAAGATCTTTCTCTGCCCCTGTCCTTCATTGTTCAACGGCAAGCTCAGCAAAAGCGAGAATCCCAAAGGGTGGTACGGATCGCATAATCCTCGGTAGCTCAATGGTAGAGCGTTCGGCTGTTAACCGAAGGGTTCCAGGTTCGAGTCCTGGCCGAGGAGCCAACTTT
>DLMI01000170.1:83972-95666 GCA_002478145.1 Acidobacteria bacterium UBA7540 | reverse complement strand
TAATTCGTCAGCCGACGAATTCCAGGTTCGAGTCCTGGCCGAGGAGCCAAACCTTACTCAGTCAGCTACGTTGATCGTTCCCGTTCTCAATCACCCGACACGCCTGAAATTGTGCCCAAAAACGTGGCTGGAGCATTGCATACTGAGATGGTCATGTGTACATTATTGGGCGGGAAGTCAAAATGGAATTTCGTGGTTAAACTGACCAGGAAGCTCCCGACCACTTAGGTTGTGAACGTGGGGAACACCGCGGCAGTGAACCCTACACCCTGACGCCGCAAAACGCAGGCAGGGATGGACCGAGAGCATTTGAGGTTGAGCCAGATCAGCGCCGGTCCAGGGTCGGCCCGCATGCCCGTGGCGGACGACGCGATCGGTGACCAGACTTGGTGTTCCGTGAGTTGTCCGCGTGGGACTGCTCTCGTGCTTATGGGCGGGTTGATCTACCTGTACTTAATTCTGTTTTCTCCACCTTTCATCCCCATCTACTCGGCGGGCGACGGAACCCTTTACATCAGCCAAGCGACACGAATACTCCAGGGAGAGGTCCCGTATCGTGACTTCTTCGAGTTGACGCCTCCGGGAACCGATTTGGTTTACTGCGTTTTTTTCAAGTTGTTTGGGTTTCACCAATGGATCCATAACGCGACTTTGCTGGTCCTGGGAATGAGCTTCCTTTGGCTGAGCATTGTCATCTCACGGCGGGTGCTGCCCGCGCATTTGGTTTTCTTGCCAGGGGCACTATTTCTTTCCATCCCTTTTGCGATCCGGCTCGATGGCACTCACCACTGGTTCAGTTGTCTAGCCGTAACGAGTGTCCTGGCAATCCTTATTGATCGACGGACACCAGTCCGCATTGTCGCAGCAGGGGGATTGTGCGGCGTTGCGCTGTGCTTCACCCAACATCGAGGGCTCTTTGGCTTTCTGGGTTTAGGGGCATTCCTCTTCTGGGAATGGAGGAAAAAGCAAGAAAGCTGGAAGGCGCTGTTCAAGAAACAACTCCTGCTGATCTTGGGGTTCTTGATTGCACCCGTGGTGGTTGATGGCTATTTTATCTGGAAGGCGGGGCTCGAGCGATTCCTGTTCTGCACAGTCGTTTTTGGCCTGAAATACTACGCACCCTATGGAAATATAAACACTTTTGGAGCAGTCTTGAGGGACTTGAGCCTCCCCCTGGATCGGCAACTTCTCCGCTATAAGCTCGCGTTTCTTTTCGTCTTGGTCGTCACCCCTTTGAGTTACCTGCTCTTCTTCCTACGCGGGTGGCAAAGGGCACGCAAAGGGTCGGATGCCCCCTGGAGCCAACTCTTGCTTGTGGCCATCGTTGGAATATCGCTGCTGCTGAGTGTGGCGTCTGCCCCAGCCGCAGTCAGGGTTGCTCCCGGAATGTTGCCCGCTTTGATTCTAATCGTGTGGTTCATGTTCACGCTAAGGCACTTTCGCCGGAGTCTTGTGACACTTCTCTGGCTTGGAGTTCTCGGATCGGCACTCTTCGGTGCTTACTGGCGACAGACCCACTGGCGAACCTTCTTCGATACACCGGGTGGTCGCATAGCCGTCCATGATCAAGACCTCGCAGAAAGGTTAGTTTGGCTTCAAGAAAGAAGCCACCCAGGGGAGTACATGTTTGATACCCATTGGCCAATTGTAAACGTGGCACTGGGGTTGAGGAATCCTGCGCCGATTCCGGTCCTCACGGATACGGACTACACCCGCCCGGAGCAGGTCGAGGGAGTCATCTCAGGCCTGGAAAAACATCAGGTGCACTATGTGCTATGGTCGGCGGGTGACCTTATTGCGCTCCCAAACGAAAGGATTGCCCCTGGGGATCATCTCGAGCCCCTCCGGAGATACCTGCGGACGAACTATCAGCTTGCGGCAACCTTTACAGACGGCACACCGGTCTTGGAAAGGAACTCTCTCCAAACTCATCCCTGATTACATTTCCATCCTTAGGTTTAGCATAAGTCCACTCCAACTCAACCGATTAGAAGATGACCGCGAGCGCCGCATAATTAAAGAGCGAAACGATGGACTCTCGTCTCGAGCTCACGGCTGCCTGCCAACCATCCTGGCAAGCGTACTGGCTTTGCCGGCCGCGGGAAACTCTCATTTCAGAGGGATCGGAAAGCAGGATTTACACCGAAGAAATACTCTGACCGACGGCAGGCGGTGGTCAAGGTGCGTGCTTCTTCCCGGGCACCTGATCCTGAACCACAGCGAAGGTCGCCAGAGAGGTCACGAACTTCTTTATGCCGACGCTGTGAAAGTACACCATGGTTTGATCGCGGTCGCTTTCGAGGACCGCGCCCCAACCGTACCTGAAATGGCGGACAGACTGGCCGGGTTTTAATTTCATAAGGTCCTCTCTCCACCTGGCTATCTGATCTCATCCCTGGTACTGCTGCCTGCCAGGGCGGCGGAAATCGGCCTAGGGCCCAGCGCTGCCTCGGGGGACTGGGCGTTCCGAAAGTCGTCGCGGCCGAGGCCGATCTAAACGCATCTGCGTGGCACTACAGTACCCTAATAATCGCGCCTGCGGTATGAGCCATCCCGGCCGCCACCACCGCGTGGTCGCGAGAAGTCCGTGCGCTGGGGGCGAGCTTCGTTGACGGTCAAAGGACGGCCCTCGAGGGCCTGTCCGTTCAAGCCGGTGATCGCCTTTTGAAGGTCCTGGCCTTCGGCGAGCTCGACAAATCCGAATCCTCGCGGGGCGCCTGACAGCTTGTCGCGAATCACCACTGCCGAGGCCACTTGATAGCCCGCATTGGTCACAAAATCGGTGAGACTACCATCGGTGGCGCTGTGGGGAAGATTACCTACGAAAAGTTTTGTTGCCATCTGTTCCTCCAAGTTGGGGCGGCCCTTGGGGTCCGCCCGGTTAACCTACACTGATTGGTGAGACGGGGCCAGCCCCACTGCCAAAAGTCTTTCGGCACGGCAAGCGCCGATCGGGGTCAACCCATCTACAGCGTGCGTTCAACAGTTGTCAGCCACGCTGCCACAAGTGTTTCGGCCCGGCGACCGACGACACGATGCTGTCCTCTTTCTTCTTTGCCTGCGGCTTACGCGGGTAGTGCCGTTCCAGGTATTCCCGGATGTCAGGCTCCCCGATACTCAGACGGGCCTCAGTGCGAGATTCGAGCGTTTCCCCTCCTAGTTCTTTCGCCAACCGCGCAAAGCATATGCCTGGGCCATCCTGGAGTTTCAGGCAATCCGGGCGAAACGCTTCGAATTGAACATTGACCGTGAAATCGCGTGCCTCATGGGGCGCGTCAATCACGTGAAAAGCATAGATTCGAGAACTGGCTGCACTGTCGAAACCGACATATTGGATATACATTTCAAAATCCTCAAATTGGCCCTGCGAGCGCTGGTCATAGTTAACACCGCTGGCAGCGCCGATCCGCTCAACCGTCAACGGCAAGATGCTGGCTCTTCTTCTCCGGGACCCAGCACTGGTCGTGTTTGATTTCTTGTTTCCAGCGCCTTTCGCGCTTCTCGAGTTTGCTTCTGCCGGAGAATCTTTTGCCGGCGTTCCCGACCAAACCTGGATTTGTCACCATTTCTTTCCGACATAATTCCCTCTCTTGTGAGCCCTCTGCTTTGGTTTCAGACGCACAACGCAATAATGTCGTTTCGTCTTCGCCGAACTGGAGAGCGGACTTGGCCGCTCCCACCGATCCAGGTGCCTCGTTGTTTCAGGCTGCTGCGCGAGCGACGGTCGTGTGGAAGGTCGAGTTGGCAACCTCATAAGTTTGAATACGAAGAGCCCCTTCAAGCACTTTTGCCAAAGCCTTCAGCACTTCCGGATAGGTTGCGCGGTTATATGCTTCCGCGTCCTCTTTCCGATCCCACAAACTGATTGCAACGGCTCCCCCTCCCTCGGAGGCTATGAAGGTGATTTCGCCTTGAAAACCTCTCTGTTTTCGAAGCACTGGAATGATTTCCTTCTCCATCGTCCGGCTAAACTCCCCAACGCTATTCGGGTTCAAATGCAGGGATATATGTCGAGCGAACATGGCAACCTCCTTGGTTGTCTTCTAAGAGGTAAGGCCGCAGATAACCCGACTTAGTTCAGGAGACCTGGAGAGTGTCTAGGAGAGGCTCACCTCATTAACCATACTGATTGAATTAACTTTACTTGTCAAGCCAATTATGCAAGATTCTAATTTAAGAGGGTTAAGTGAACTATAAATAGTTAATCTTGGGGAGGGACCCATGGACCTACCGTTAGTAATCAGGCAACGACTCGAACAACTGGGACATGAACAGAGAGACTTGGCGGTTGCTGCCCAGGTCACGGAGTCCTACATATCGCAGTTGCTTACCCGGAGGAAAGCGCCACCCGCACCTGAGCGGACAGATATCTATGGGAAGATTGAGGAATTCTTGAAGTTCCGAAGCGGGGAGCTCACAAAGCTGGCTGAGCAACAGCGCCACGAAGCGCTAAAACGAAAACTGGCAGACCCACCCGCGCCGTTATTTAAAGAGGTTCGAGAGTTGGTGCTTAGAAAATGCAAACCGGACAAACAGAAACAAATTGCGGCGATCTTCGAAAAGCAGCCCTTCGGTGAACTCGAACTCCTGGTCACGCAGAAGCTTTTGGATGTGGTCAAGAAAGTCGCCAGACGAGAACTGGAAAGTGAAAACTGGCTCCGCTTGGTGGCCAAGCTCAGCAACCGGAGCTACGAAGAGATGCGGGTGGGGATTCTCGAGTTCCTGGATACAGACATCTTCAATGTGTCGATTGAGAACTGCGTCTCCTTTTTGGACCCGCTGATCGAATTCTGGGATATCGACCTCGCGACTTTCGGTTTGGAAATCGTGTTAAACCGCAGAGTGGCCCCTGGGCACCCTAAGAAGTTTGAGTTCGTGGAAAAGGATTTCGAACCGCCCTTGGAGGAAGAGCCGGGGTTGAGAGAATTCCTTCAGGATGCTTCTCTCAGCGGCGGCGCCACCGAGGATGAAATCGCCTTTCTGAAGAAGCTGCGATTCAAGGAAAGACGGCCTACCGCACTCTATTATTACCGGGAGTTGCAAAACCTAAGAGACCCTCTTCATTTTCGCACCGCGAAAGCCGCTTAGGACGCATTCGCCACCGGCGCGACCCGTAGGCCACACCTGCGAAGCAAAGCGTGGTAAGATACGCGGCGAAAGATCGCCAAGGAGGCTTCAAGCTCATGGCTTGCAGAATCCACATTGGCCTATTCACCGTGATGATGGTGGCTGCGATTGTCTTACCCGCAGGGGCGCAGCTCCTGCCGTAAGTAACCCCAAAGCCAGCGAAAGCGCCCGCCACGAAGCCCGCACAGATCGTGGTCGAGACCTCCCCCGACGCCGAGGTCTACCTCGATGACCAATACACCGGCCGGGCGAGTCCGGAAGGCCGGCTGGTGATTGGCGATCCGAAACCAGGAGAGCACAACCTGCGGGTCTACTTCGCCGGCAAGAAAGAGTTCCAGCAGAAGATAACTGTGGTGGCGGGGAAAGAGGTGAAAATCGTGGCCACGCTCGCTAACCTGTCGGGGAGCATCCTGCTAAAAACCACGCCGGGCGCGGAGGTCTCTCTGGACAACTCGAGTCGAGGGGTCGCAGACGCCAGTGGACAACTCACGGTTTCGGAGGTAGCTACCGGTCTTCACGCGCTGCGGATCGCGGCACGCGGGAAGAAGGATTTCAGCCAGACAGTTGACGTATCGAGCGGACAAGAAAGCCGCGTCGAAGCCGCGCTATTGGACCTCGGCCCTGCCGCAGGGTCAGTGCGAGAGAACCCCAGAGATGGCCTCAAGTATGTCTGGATTCCGCCAGGGACGTTCATGATGGGCTGCTCGCCGGGCGACAACGAGTGCGAAAAGGATGAAAAGCCATCGCACCAAGTCACCATCAGCAAGGGTTTTTGGATCGGGCAGACGGAGGTTACTGTGGGCGCCTTCAAGCGCTTCGCAGCAGCCACGGAACGGCCAATGCCAGATGCTCCGAGATTCAACAAGGGTTGGGCGAATGACCGTATGCCTATCGTGAATGTGACCTGGAATGACGCACACGACTTCTGTGCGTGGGCGGGAGCGCGGTTGCCCACAGAGGCGGAGTGGGAATACGCGGCGCGAGGAGAAAGCACGGAGGCGCGCTATGGGTCAATCGACGAAGTCGCCTGGTACAGCGTCAACAGCGGAGGCCAGACGCATCCGGTGGGCGAGAAACGAGCCAATGGATTCGGGTTGCACGACGTGCTGGGGAATGTTTGGGAGTGGGTGAATGACTGGTACGACCAGAACTATTACCAGAACAGCCCGTCCCAGGATCCCTCAGGGCCGACAGGCGGTCAGCAGCGCGTTCTGCGTGGCGGGGCCTGGGTCAGCGTTCCCTGGGTCGTTCGCGTATCGTTCCGCAGCAGCTACAATCCAGCCAACAGGAACTACATCAACGGGGTTCGTTGTGGCGGGGAAGTGGCTGGTCCTTGACCCTTTTTCCTTTTCCCTTGAGATCTGGGGAGTACCGGCCCATAAGCGCTAAGTTAACTGTCCGGCAGGCTCGATAGGCCGCTAGGGCAATTTGGCGCAGCGGAAGCCGATAAGCGGTGAACGCGTAGAGGCGTGGTCAAGGTTGCGGGTTGTGGTGGTCACGTGCTCGTTGTCGCATTTGTAAGAACCCCCTCGAATGACCTTGGCGTCTTCAGGAATAGCAGACACGGAGGTCTGGCCGGGGTAGGGCTTGTAGTCGTCCAGGCACCACTCCCAGACGTTCCCGGACATATCCAGAACGCCGAACGGACCGGCAGCGTCAGGGTGGGCGCCGACCGGCTCCGGGTGGCCCAGGCCGGTTTCGAGACTGTCTACAAGCGCTGAAGTGAAGCTATTTCCCCAGGGGTAGAGTCTGCCATCCGTTCCACGCGCTGCGAATTCCCATTCGGCTTCAGTCGGCAGCCGCCCGCCCGGCACGACCCCCCCGCAATACGCCTGCGCGTCCTGCCACGAGATATTAGTGGCAGGCCAAGCAGCCTGTGAGTCTGGGTACGTCGAAGGCTCGCCTTTCGTTTTCTGAAGAAACCCGCTGTATTGAGCCCGCGTGACGGGTTCCTTGTCGATGTAGAATGGCGCGACACTCGCGGAATGAGCAGGAGTTTCTTCCACATTCGGGGCGTTGTCACGACCCATGGTAAACGTGCCTCCGGGAATGTACACCATCACGGTCGCTCCCTGTGGAACAGGGACGGAGGGAGCAGGTCCTGGAGGAGCTTGCTGCTTCCGTAAAGGCTCAACGGTCGCTCCCTGTGGAATAGGAACGGAGGGAGCAGGTCCTGGAGGAGCTTGCTGCTTCTGTGGTTGCTGCTTCGCCGATTGGGAAAAATACCAGATGGCCCCCGCCGCGACGAGTATTATGAGGGCGCTAAGACCCATGTACTTCATCGTCTTGCTCGCCTCCGGCACGGTTCTGAACTGAGGAGTTGGTTTGGTGACGCGGTCCTTCGAGGCGGGAACTGGCCTCGCGCCGGGGGCGGGCCCCGCGGGCGGAGCAGGTTCAGGAGCCGCAGCGGAATCCCGAGCCTCCTGAGCGGCATTCAGGCGCGCTTGTTCCGGGGATTCTTTTCGCGGAGGAGGAGTCTTGCCGGGCGGCGCAGGCTGACGACCCACTGGGGCCGCCGATTGTAGGGGCGTCTCGGGTTCTCGAGGGCCGCGGGATTCGCGGCCCGGCACGCCGGGTTCAATCAGCTTCGTCGTAGCGAGCGGCTGCGGTGATTCTGCCTGCGATGGGGCCGAGGCCGCGCGGGCGAAATCGCGCGCGAAATCCAGTGCAGACGGGTAACGCTGTTCGCGGTCCTTGGCCAGGGCTTTCATCACCGTGGCTTCAACCTGAGGGGAGACTGGCAAACCCGGGGCGACAGCCCGGAAAGGCGGCGGTTCCTCCAGCATGTGCTTGCGCACGTAGCCAAGCGGCGTGTCGGAATGGAAGAGCCCACGGCCCGCGAGCATTTCATAGGTAACGACACCCAACGAGTAGATGTCGGAGCGCCCGTCCAATTGATCGCTGCGCATGCCCGAGGCCTGCTCGCAGGACATGTAAGCGGGTGTCCCAAGCACTGTCCCGAAGAGCGTGTGGGTGGCGGACTCGCGCAGCTTAGCGATGCCAAAATCGACGATCTTGACGATCAGCTCGCCTTCATCGCCGCGCGTCAAGAAAACGTTATCGGGCTTGACGTCGCGGTGGATGATGCCGAGTTTGTGCGCGGCGTTCAGCCCGCGCGCTAGCTGCGAGAGGATTTCAGTGCACTCGGCCACGGGCAACGCGCCGCGCCTGCGGAGCGCTTGGCGGAGCGTCTCGCCTTCCAGATATTCCATCGCGATGTAGGGAGTCCCATCGTCGCATTGGCCCGACTCGTAGATGGTCACGACATTGGTATGACGGATGCGCGCCGTGGAGGTCCCTTCATCGTGAAAACGCAGGAGGAATTCGGGATCATCCAGGAGCCGGCGGCTCAGGACCTTTAACGCCACGGGGCGATTCCCGAGGGCGATTTGCTCCGCGAGAAAGACCGCTCCCATGCCTCCTACACCCAGCTTCTTGACAATTCGATAACGCCGCGCGAGACTGCTGGCAAGCTCAGACTCGGTCACACCGGAAGCGGAAGGAAGCGGCGTGCCGTCTTTCCCACAGAAATCTGCATCGTCGGGGTATGTTCGCTGGCATTGAGGGCAGGTGCGCACGGTTACTCACCGAGTCGTCGAGAGGCTCTTCAGCCGTGCATATACTACAACTCTTCGTGTCTACGGGCAACGGAGCTTCTGAGCACCACCTTCAAAATCCGGTAGTGGGTCAATTTGATGTAGAGGCGGCGGAACCTGTCCCGATCTGACCGGGACGCCGCCATTTGGCGATCCCGCAGACGCGGGATCGCCGCTACAGCATCAAATTGACCCACTACCCAAAATCCTGTTCTTTCGGCGGTTTTCTGGCGTATTTTATAAACGCATCACTTCACTTTCTTTCAGGGAGCGAGATGGCGATGAAAGCGTTGTTCTTTGAAGGCATTCATGAAGATGCAGTCGCAACGTTCTCCCGCGCTGGCTATGATGTCAGGACCCTGCCCGGAAGCCCGGATGCAGCCGTACTGGTTCAGGAAATCCGAAATGTTGCCGTGCTCGGTATCCGGTCCAAGACAAGAATCACCAAGTCTGTTCTTGAATCTGCTCCTGAGCTACTTGTGGTAGGCGCCTATTGTATCGGGGTCGAGCAAATTGACTGCGCCAGTTGCACCGAACAGGGCATCGCGGTGTTCAATGATCCCCACAGTAACACCCGTTCCGTGGCTGAGCTCGCCATGGGAGAAATCATCATGTTGGTGCGGCGAGTTTTTCACAGCAGCTTCGCTCTCCACCGCGGCGCTTGGCACAAAAGCTCGAAGGGTTGCCATGAAGTTCGTGGCTTGACACTCGGCATCGTGGGCTACGGTAAGATTGGCTCGCAACTTTCTGAATTGGCAGAGGCTATTGGGATGAAAGTGGTCTTCTGCGATGTGGCGGAGGTTCTGGCACGAGGGAACGCAAAGAACTGCGCGTTTTCGGAGCTGCTTCAAACAGCGGATGTGGTTTCCCTTCACGTTGACGGCCAACCCCAAAACAGGAATTTCTTTGGCGAAGAAGAGTTCCGGATGATGAAAAGGGGATCGGTTTTCCTCAACTTGAGTCGAGGTTTCGTGGTTAATCATGAAGCGCTGGCAGAAAACCTGAAGAGCGGTAAGCTGAGCGGGGCGGCCATTGACGTTTTCCCCGAAGAGCCGGGCAGCGGGGGACTTTTTTCCAACTCACTCCAGAACCTTCCCAACGTCATTCTGACGCCACACATCGGAGGAAGTACCGAAGAAGCTCAGCAAAGCATTGGACAATTCGTTTCGGCGCAGATGTGCCGTTACTTACAAAGCGGCGACACCAGGCTCAGCGTGAATCTGCCACACTGCCAACTCGAGAGCGCCCCCCGAAATCACAGGCTGGTACACATTCATAGGAACATTCCCGGAATGTTGCTGGCCATAAACCGGGTGTTCGGGGAACGAGGCATCAACGTGGAACGACAAGTCTATGACACCAAGGGGACGGTCGGGTATGCCATCCTGGACATCAATCATGAGTGGGACGACGGGCTCATCCGCGCGCTCAAAGCCATACCTAGCACCATCAGATTCAGAGTTCTTTAACGAACCTTTGGCCCTTTCATTCCCTATTCCCCATTCCCTATTCCCTGTTCCCCATTCCCTATTCCCTGTTCCCTGTTGCCTATTCCCTATTTCCTGTTCCCTTCCTCTCAATCTGTAATCTCAAATTTCCAATGCTTTTAGTCCGCCTGGCTCGGTGCGTCGGCGGACTTCGCCCGGCCGTTCACCGCCGTGCGCCGGCGACTACGTGCCACCCGCCCGCTACGCCTCAGTCGAAACAAAACTGTTGCAAGGGCCTGTCCAGAAACTCGACGAATTACTCGTTTCAGTTGGGCAGGTTAGGCCGAGCGGACGGGAAGGCGCTTTACCCGCTTTTTGCGCCCCCAGAACGTCCTCGGCACACTCGACCCTTGATCCCCGGAGGGGATCAATTAAGTAGCCGGAGGCAGCGCCCCCGGAAAACGCGCCCCCAACAAGGTCCGACCCCGCAGGCGCGGGATCGAATCCGGACGGCGTCCCACCGGTCTTGCGTCCCGCGGCTCAGGGTAATGCGACCCCTCCAGGGTCGGAGATCGAGCGTGGCGCTTTCCGGGGGCGCTGCCCCATAGGCGCCAAGATAAGAACCATTTCTATCGTTCCGACGCCATTCCCGTCCCGCGAAGCGGGACACGGTGAGTAGCCGTAGGTGAAACCTACGGAAACAGAAGCCCAGAAAGCATTCCGGCCCCGGAGGGGCCGAACCATTGCCTGGTCAACCCCGTTGGGGTTGCGTAATTCTGTGCGGTCCGTTATCCGCAGGTTAAAACCTGCGGCTATTCACCGTTGGCCCCTGCCGGGGCCATTTGAACACGGCGTACCTTAGCGCCTATGGGGCGTTGCCCCCGGCTACAGTCTTGTGCCCTTGCAGGGCACGGAAGACCTACCCGTCGGTCTTACCCCGCGGCACCCCGTTTCTGACATCACGGATGGCGATTTTCGGCTTTGCACGCTCAAGACAACTTTTCGAGTGCTTGCACGATTGGGGCGAGTAAATGCGCATCCGGTTTTTCGCCTGACGATTCGCAGGCCTGCATGTAGTCCCTTACAAGGGCGGCCATCAGTCGAGCAAACGTTCTTGGATCGCCCAGGAACAATCGACGAAGCGTCTCGACGCCGCGCTTGAAAGCGTTCATTGCGCGGCTGGGGCTTTCCTGCCGCCAAATGCTGCCCAATGTTTCCAGGCTTCTCGCCAGGTCCGGCTCGAAGGCGTCAGGGTTCTGGTTTGCCAGCAGCTCGTGGATAGCCACCGCCCGCTCCGCCGCGCCGAGCGCCTCCTCCCGCCGCCCGAGAGCGCTGTAGAAGGCGCCCAGGTTGTTGAGGCTTCCCGCGAAGCCCGCCTCGAAGGCGTCCGGGTTCTGCTTCGCCAGCCGCTCGCGAATAGCCACCGCCCGCTCCGCCGCGCCCACTGCCTCCTCCCGCCGCCCCAGTCCGCTGTAGAAGGCGCCCAGGTTGTTGAGGCTTGCCGCCAGGTTCGGCTCGAAGGCGTCGGGGTTCTGCTTCGCCAG
>DLMI01000170.1:83604-83901 GCA_002478145.1 Acidobacteria bacterium UBA7540 | reverse complement strand
TCGGGGTTCTGCTTCGCCAGCCGTTCGTAAATCTCCGCCGCCCGCTCCGCCGCGCCCAGCGCCTCCTCCCGCCGCCCGAGAGCGCTGCAGACGGCGCCCAGGTTGTTGAGGCTCGAAGCCAGCTCTGGCTCGAAGGCGTCAGGGTTCTGCTTCGCCAACCGCTCGCGAATAGCCAACCGCCCGTTCCGCCGCGCCCAGTGCCTCCTCCCGCCGTCCCAGTTCGCTGTAGAAGGCACCCAGGTTGTTGAGGCTTGCCGCCAAGTTCGGCTCGAAAGCGTCGGGGTTCTGCTTCGCCAG
>DLMI01000170.1:63694-83549 GCA_002478145.1 Acidobacteria bacterium UBA7540 | reverse complement strand
GGTTCTGCTTCGCCAGCCGCTCGCGAATAGCCACGGCCCGCTCCGCCACGGGCAGCGCCTCCTCCCGCCGCCCCAGTTCGCTGTAGCGGTTGCCCAGGTTGGTGAGGCTCATCGCCAAGTCCGGCTCGAAGGCGTCAGGGTTCTGCTTCGCCAGCCGCTCGTCGATAACCACCGCCCGCTCCGCCACGCCTAGCGCCTCCTCCCGTCGCCCCAGTTCGCTGTAGCGGTTGCCCAGGCTGTTGAGGCTCATCGCCAGGTCAGGTCCGAAAGCGCCCGGGTTCTGCTTCGCCAGCCGCTCGTAAATCTCCGCCGCCGGCTCCGCCGCGCCCAGCGCCTCCTCCCGACGTCCCAGTTCGCTGTAGCGGTTGCCCAGGTTGTGGAGGCTCATCGCCAGGTCAGGTCCGAAAGCGCCGGGGTTCTGCTTCGCCAGCCGCGCGTAAATTTCCGTCGCTCGCTGCGCCATGCGCAGCGCCTCCTCCCGCCGCCCCAGCTCGCTGTAGAAGGCGCCCTGGTTGTTGAGGCTCATCGCCAAGTGCGGCTCGAAAGCGCCGGGGTTCTGCTTCGCCAGCCGCTCGTAAATCTCCGCCGCCCGCTGCGCAGCGCGCAGCGCGTCCTCGCGCCGCCCCAGCGCGCTGTAATTGCTGCCCAGGATGCTGAGGATTCGGGCTCGCTCCGCGTCGTCTCCCGGCGCAACAGGCACGGCCTGAAGCCGCCTTTCATGTTGGACAACAGCGATGCGTGCCAGGGCTACGCTGCGCTCAGGAATCAAGGCTTCAATCGTGGGCAGCTCATCTGCTCGCCGCTGCTGGAGCGAGGACGTGAGCCACGACTCGATCACCCCAAGTTTGCCCAAGGCATGAAGGTCGACCACGGCTCGCAGCAGAGGGTTCCAGGCCTGTGGTCCCGAGCATTCCAGTACCGCTTCGATCGCCTGAACGGCCAATACTGGCTTCTGCCGCAGCACTGTTATGGCGAAGGCCTCGGCCAGGAGATCGGGAGCAAGAGGCATGAGCAGAGTGGCACCAGCTTGGGTCTTGCCCAGGAGGCCGGCGATGTGATCGCTATGCTCTCCTGGCTGTCCGTGGGTGTAGCCACAGGCTCGGGCGTCTGATCCAAGCAGCTTAAGCCATCTCGGGTCCTCTCTCGCCAAGGGCCCTGTGAAGGTTAGCAACGCGATGCCACGCTCGACAAGCGTGGCCCGTGTCGAGTCTCCGCTACATTCCCGTTTTATATAATCGCGCTCGCGCCCCACCGCGTCTCCAAGCAACTCCTCCTGGCCCCACTGGGTGAGTTTCGAAGTGTCGTTTTCGGCGCACGCCCGGAGGGCTGCCATTTGCAGAAACAAGGGTCGGCCCTCGGTCCGCCGTCGAAGCTCTCGCAGTTCCTGCTCATCAAGCTTCGGAAGCGGCGGCGGCGGGTCGCCCGGCAGCTTGGCCCAGCCCTCGAACGTGGCGCGCAGAATCGCCTCCATCACTTCGTCCGGAGCCTCCCGGCCCGGCGCGGTGATCTCTTGGACCGGCTCGACGCTCTCCCGCACTTGGTCGCGGAGCGCGCCCTCTCCGAAACTCAGCAGTGCGTGCAGCCAGCCATTGTCCGGATCAGCCTGCCGCTCGAGCAGCAGAAGCCGCAGGCGCGTAGCCTCCGGATGGCCTTGCGCCCACTGCCCGCATCGCTCAAGCAAGCGCTTGAGGTCCTCCAGCTTGCTGGCAGCGTAATCGATGACTACAAGCGTATTGGTCGGTGGATCCCAATCTGCGAAACGATTATCCCCAAACCACTGCTTAAGGGACTCGGCATCGAGAAAGCCGGAATTCCAACCAGCCTGTTCCTGCTGCATCGCCACCTCAAGGGCAAGCCGGGTCTTCCCTACGCCGCCCGCGCCGGTGAGCGCCTTCCAGCGAAAAGCCGCCGGATGGTCACAGAACGTAGCCAGAGACTCAAGCTCCGGCTCTCGGCCCATGAGGCCGATAAAGGCGTTGTAAGGCCTGAGCAGGCGGCTCAGGGGCGTTCTGGTGAGCGGTTGCGGCCGGTCGACGTGAAGCGGCAGCCGCTCGGCCCCTGTCCGCGACACCCGACCTGCGGTTTTGCCGATCTGCTCGCAAGCGGCCTTCTCTGCCTCTGCTTTCCACTTTCCCAGCAGGTACACGGTGAAGTGCGCCGGGTCGTTGTCGACGAGCTTGGCACAATTCTGGCAGAGCCAGATGGCGTTGTCCGGGTGGCGTCGTTCTTCCGGCGTAAGATTGGGGTCGTACCTGGGGCCGCCAGGGGCCGCGGCGGTGATGTGGGCGGCCACGCCGACGTTAAGGGCCTTCGTCGGGTCGATCTGCGGGCCGCTGGTAAGTGCGCGGCAATCAGGGTTAGAACACCGGTTGCCAACGCGCGCGGCCACAATCCGCTTGACGTCCTCGGGGAAGTCGTCTCTCGCAGGCACTGCGTGAGTATACGGCTGTCCGAGCTGGTGGTCTAGTGCATTACGACGCACGCCGATTGCGCGGGCTGGCGCATGCCGGCAGCGGGTAGCGCACACTCTCGTTTCCCCGAGAGTCTGCGGCTTTTCCTTCAAATTCGCGTTCCTTCATTCACCAGCGACCGTGCACGATCGCCCGTCAGAATGAGATTCTCGCTCACGTCCCTACCCGGAGGCCCAGTGCAGTCGCGCGCGCCCGACTGCTCCGGGTCAGAGCGAGATTCCTCCCCTTCGTTTCGCTCAGGGTCGGAATGATCCGTCAGCCGACGGATTCACAAAGGGTGGACGGGGCCCGCCGTCACTGAGAAGCTATGAGGAAATCCCCGTGCGGGCACGCCAGACCGAGTAATAAACTTCGCCCCAGTTGACCACCGACATCGCGAGCGGCCCTTTGGCCTCCGCCGGCTTCGCCAGCAGCTCTTCGACCTTGTCGGCGCCCGCGCGGTCCTCGAAGGACGTCATGAGGGCGCGGTCGTGTAGGGCCGAACGGCGTTCGGCCCACACGGGCCAGCGCCGCTGGCCCCTACTCCCTGGCGCCCGCAACAAGAAGGGGTGGAAAGTGGCGCGTGGTGGCGCGAGAGGCGCCGCTCATAGGCTATATAAGTCGGCTACTATCAAGCAGGCAAGCCGCGAAGTGTGCCAAAATGCCACACTCATACGCTTTCCGGTATGCTCTCAGCATTCTTCTAAGCCATTGAAAATACGTGGGAATAGGACGTTGTGGGCGCAGAGCACTTCGAAAAAACGGGACGCATGGGGCAAATGGAAATCACGCCCCTCGAAGGCGACAATGTATTTTCTGGCCGCCCCAACCTGCACCCCGAGTGCCTCAAGCCAACATGGTTGCATTGTTCTATACTGCCTATGAGGTCGCAAGCGGAGGCTGGCGGCTTTAGTTGTTCTCCTATTCATCGCCGCATCGCTGTTAGTCGCGACGCTATCTTGCGGCGGGGGAGGAAGCACAGTGAGCGGTCCGCCGCCCCCTGCGCCGGTGGCGTTCACTATCACCGTTCAGGCGAGCGGCGCGGGAGTCAGCACGCCCAACAACATTGGGTCGCTGACCATTACAGTGAACTGATTCTCGACATGCTCATTGAGTAGGGGAAAAAACGTGGCAAAAAAGAATTTTTCTCTTGTGGCTAGAATTAGTACAGATAATCCCACAGCAATTAATATAGTCCTCAGGAAGGTCGTTCCTCAGGGTGTCATCGAAGAGACAGCAGACCATGAATTTCTCGTTAAGGCAGAGTTTATGGGAGAGAATGCGCGGGAGCTTAATCGCTCCTTGCTATCGGAGTTGCGCAGGGTAGAAAAGAAAACCAGGCTGCGCGCGGAATGGACCTCAGGCAATACAACGGAAAGATTTTTTGATTACGTACCAAAAGCTAAAACCACAGCGAAATAAAGCCGGCAGCCGTGCAGGTTCCCGCCGCATGCCAGAATGCGCAGAACCAGCAGGCCCAGCTTGCCGAGCAACCGCCAAAAAGAACCGCAGGGTACTGTGCGTTATGGGACTACTTCAGTCCCAGTTTTTCACTTGCGGCCAGATTTCCCTCAGGGGCTGTCTGAGGCCGCGGCAGTAGAAGACGTCAAAGTGCTCGTAGGGCATGGAGTAGGGGTGATAGACGCTGGCGACCCTCTCGACGCTGGCGAAGCGCCGCTCAAGGTCCTGCTGCTGGCCCTCCATTACGATGACGCTCTCTCCGGTGTATTCTCGCGGTCCCCAATAGAAATAGTTCTGGTGCCCGCTGATGGCGGGCGGCAGGCCGTATTTCGGACCGAAGAGATCGATGGCGCCGGCCTGACCGTAATTCTGGCCGAAGATCGCGGTCTTGGCGCGAACCTCCGGCGGCAGGCTGTTGTAAACCCGCGCGACCGTGGCCGTCATCTCCTCCCAACCGAACTGGTCGGCGAAGAGCTGCGGCAGCGGGCCCAGCCGGTGAGTCTCAAGCCTGGGCGGCTGGAGATGCAGCGCCTTCGTGTATCGAATGTACATTTCGGGAGGCAGGACCGGAATGACGAGCGGCGAGAACACAGCGCCGGCCCCGACCATCAGGGCGGGATAGGCGAGTTTCAGCCATTGGTGTCGCGGCCGGTCCAACCACGATTCCCACATCACGCTGCCGGCGGCGAGCAGAACCGGAAAGGCGGGATAGAGGTAGTAGATCCGCGGGCTCAGCTTCACGATGACAGCCGCCGTGAAAACCCATGCCCAACCCAGCGCGCGAAACGGCTTGCCCAATTTCGAGAAGAAGTAAAACCAGAGGCCGGCGAGCCAGATGGGCAGAGTCAAGGGAAGCAGCGTCAGGATTTCCTGAGCGAAGAATGCCAACGGCCCAAGAGGCACATCGCGCCCGCTGCGCTGGATGTTGGCGTGCAATTCCAGGAACGGAAAGTGGTGCTGAATGTTCCAGAGCAGATTCGGCAGGAAGATCAGGAAAGCGAGCGCGCCGCCGACCCAGAGCCAGCGACTCGAGAGCGCGCGGCGCTGCGGAGTCAACAGCAGGCCGACCACCATGCCGGCCCCAAAGATCAGCATGGAGTACTTGTTTTCGAGTCCGACTCCCGCCAGCATGCCGAACCAGATCCAGAGCTTCGGGTTGCCGGTTTTGATGATGCGGATGAGCAGGTAGGCACAGCCCAGCCAGAACAGCGGCTCGAACGCGTTCATGGTCAGCAGGCTATCGGCGGCGAGGAAACCCGGCGCCACCAGGGCCGCAATGGCAGCCAGGCCCTGGGCAAAGCGCTTCCCACCCAGCTCGCGGGCGATCAGAGCCGTGAGAGCAACTTCGGCGGCCCCCGCGACGGCCGGAAAGAACCGGATTGCAGGGAGGGAATCCCCCAGCAGAGAGCGCGCCAGCCAAGTGATCACGGCGATCAGCGGAGGTTGGTCGACGTAACCCCAATCAAGGTGCCGGCTGCAAGCGAGGTAATACAGTTCGTCAACGAAGTAACCGTAATGACGGCCGGCATACAAATGCACAAGGAGCTTGCAGGCCGAGATGCAGAGCACCAGCGCGCTTGCGGTGAATGCGAGCCGCCTCTGGGGAGCTTGGCCGAGCACGGGAGCGGATGATGAACTCATGGGCAGTCGAAATCCAAATATACAACGTTTCGGCGCCCGAAGCCTGGGTTCGTGTGTTGCAGCGCGGCCTGCGGCGGCAATCAAGAACAAGGTTCACCGCCGCGGCGCTGAGACGCGGAGAAGAGCTCTGGTGTTTCCGCACCTTGAGCCAGGCCGCCGTGTTCTCTCTAGCACAAATGGCGAACTTCATCCGCAGAGTTGGGACATTACCCCTGAGCGGGTAGTGGGTCAATTTGATGTAGAGGCGGCTTTACGCCGCCATTTGGCGAGATAAACTCGCCGCTACAGCATCAAATTGACCCATTGCCCCTGAGCGCGCGAGGTTGCGGTTTTCGCCTGCTCGGGCTAAAGTAAGGGGTAGACACGGGCGAACAATGCAGGCTGGCGACGCAGGTATCGATCGATGAGGCTGCAAGAAAAAATACTGAACCCTTCCATTCCGGTGACGCTCTTTGAAGTGGTCCCGCCGGCTGAGGATCAGCCGGGGGCAATCAACGAATCCCTTGCGGAACTGAGAAGGGTCAAGCAATTCGTGGACGGGGTCAACCTTCCGGAAATTCACGACGAAGATCGCGGGACGGAGCGAACCAGCAAGTTTGTGCCGCGCGTGGAGCCGCGAGTGTTTGGCTCACGCATTCAGCGCGAGCTGGAAGCGGACGTGGTTCTCAACCGCGTGGTCGTCCATGACCCGAAGCCGGAAATATGGTTCCGCGAGACCTGCCTGGAATGGGGCCTGAGGCACCTCGTGCTGGTGGGCGGCGAATCCGCCGAGCTCCGCTATCCCGGGCCGAGCGTCATGGAAGCCGCAGCCTTGGTGCGGAGGGAGGGACTGCCGATAATGCTGGGGGGAATTACGATTCCCAGCCGAAAGAACGAATCCGACCGGATTCGCATCAAGACCAGGGCGGGTATCGACTTTTTCACCTCGCAGATTCTGTTCGACTCGAATGACGTGGTGTGGCTCATCCAGCGGCTCAACGGCGTGCCGGCGCGCGTTTTCCTCAGCTTCGCTCCGGTCAGCCACCGCCGCGATTTGCAGTTCCTGCGCTGGCTGGGGGCTGACATCCCAAAGGACCTCGATCGTTTCCTGCTGGGCTCGGAAGACGGCGCCACGGCCCCCACCGAGACGTGCCTGGAGAGGTCGCTCGACCTGGCGCAGCGCATCCTGATGGATGTTTTCGACAACCTGCCTCCTGACCCGCCGCCCCTCGGGCTCAACATTGAGCACATCAACCGCAGGAATTTTTCACCCGCGATCAAGATGCTGGATCGGCTTGGTAATCTCTACACCAACCTCGTGGCGGCGCGCGCCCGCGCCAGCCTGGTGTGACTCGTCAGCCGATGTGGCACGGACGTCTCTGTCATCCCGAGCCCTTCACTGTCATTCCGAGCGCAGCGAGGAATCTCGCTCTGCCCGTTCAGGGTAAACTCCGCGAGGAATCTCGCCCTGGTTCTTCCTTCAGCCTACCCCCTGGTCCCCTTGAGCTCCGATCCACTTCACGCAGAGCGAGATTCCTCTCCCGCGACTGCGGGATCGGAATGACATCCACTTTTCTTCTGCTGGCCATGGCGACTCGGCTGGCATAGAATGCCGACGTGGATCGAGAACGAAAAAAGCCGCAAGGTTCTCTGTTTGATGTAGCGGTGATGGCGGCCATCCCTCATCCGCTTACTTATCGTTTCCCGGATTCTCTTTCAGTTTCTCCCGGCCAGCGGGTACTGGTCCCCTTGGCGGCGCGCAAGGCGACGGGAATCGTGCTCCGTCCAACAGGCCGGCTGGCGCCTGGAATCGACGTGCGTGAGGCGTTGCGCGTACTCGATCCCGAACCTGTCCTCTCTCCGGAACTCGTAAGGCTCGGACTCTGGATTTCAGATTACTACCTTGCTCCACCCGGGCAAGTCTTCCGTGCCATGTTGCCGCTGAGACACGAGACTCGGCGTGCTCGGCTTGTCCACCTGACGGATGAGGGAAGGGGAAAGATGCAGGAACTCCTGGCCAGCCTGCTGGAGGAGAGCCGGGGAAGCCAGGAAGTCGCTCTGCTGGTATACCTCGACAGGCGTCCCGGCGCTTCGGTGGAGATCCTGGACAAGAAATTCCCCGGCGCGCTTCAGCGGGCGCTGGCACAGAAATGGGTGACGGTCGCGGAAGTGGAAAGAGAGCGCACGCGACGGAAGGCTTTTTCCGTCCGGTTGGCAGGACCCTTGCCGGAACGCCCGCCCCGGCTTTCTCCCGTCGCACGAAGGATTATCGAGGCGCTCGAACAACAGGGGCCTGCCGAAGATCACCGCCAGCTTCTTGATGCCGCCCGCGCCGACCTCGGCAACTTGCGCACGCTCAGCCGGGCGGGATTGATAGAACTTGGCGAAGCAGGCCCGCGCGGATCGTGGCTCGGTAAGCGATCGGAGCCCGGAGAGGGCGGGTTTCCGGAGGGCGATAGGGAACCCTCCCCTTCACTAACACCCGCGCAGTCCAACGTCCTCAATGATCTTTTCCCCCGGCTTGATTCCGGAGGATTCAGCGTCGTCCTGCTGCACGGCGTTACGGGGAGTGGGAAAACAGAAATCTACCTTCACCTGATTGCCCGCTGCCTGGAACGGGGCCGGTCCGCCCTGATGCTGGTGCCGGAGATTGCGCTTACCCCGGCGATGCAATCCTTGTTTTTTTCGAGATTCGGAGAACAGGTCGCTTTGCTGCACAGCGGACTGACTGAAAGGGAACGGGACGATGCCTGGTGGCGCGTCCGCCGCGGCGAAACAAAAGTGGTGCTGGGAACGCGCTCTGCCGTCTTCGCTCCCCTCGCGAACCTGGGGGCGGTGATCGTGGACGAGGAGCACGATTCGAGCTACAAGCAGGATGAAACGCCGCGCTACCACGGAAGGGACGTGGCGGTTGTGCGGGCGCAGCTCGCCGGCGCCGTGGCTCTTCTGGGCTCCGCTACGCCATCACTGGAATCTTACTGGAATGCGCGGCAGGGCAAATACCACCTGGCGAAACTGGAAGAGCGCATGGGGGGCAGGAAACTGGCTGCGGTCGAGGTCGTGGACATGCGGCAGGAGTTCCGCGAGACGCACACCCATGTGCCCGTCTCACGCCGCCTGAAAGAGGAAATCGAGGCCCAGGTTCGAGCCTCTGCGCAGACTATGCTCCTCCTCAATCGGCGAGGCTACTCGTGGTTCCTGTTATGCCGGAGCTGTGGCCAGACGCTGCGCTGTGTGAATTGTTCCATCTCGCTCACCTATCATCGCCGGGAGCACCGCCTGATCTGTCACTACTGCGGTTACTCGATTGCTGTTCCCTCCGTTTGTCCGATTTGCGGAAGTGAATACCTCCACTATGTCGGCGAGGGAACGGAGAAGCTCGAGCAGAAATTCGCCGAGCTTTTTCCCGGCACGCGGGTGGCCCGCCTGGACCGCGACGTGGCCCGGCGCCGCAGCGAGTTCCTCCGCGTGCTTTCGGATTTCCGGGAGGGGAAGATCGACATCCTCGTGGGTACGCAATTGATCGCGAAAGGGCATGATTTCCCCGGCGTTACTTTGGTCGGCGTGGTATCTGCGGACATTGGCCTGGGCCTGCCCGATTTCCGGGCCGCAGAACACACTTTCCAGCTTGTGACCCAGGTGGCGGGTCGCGCCGGCAGAGGTGACGCCCCGGGCCGTGTTCTTGTGCAGACCTTCTTTCCCGATCACTACGCCATTCGCCTTGCCGCAGACCAGAACTATGACGGGTTTTTCAGTAAGGAGATGGGTTTCCGCCGCATGATGCATTATCCGCCCATCACCGCTCTCGCCAACGTCGTGGCCCAGCACGAGAAGCTGGAGAGGGCCGCACAGGTGGCAAAGGAGATGGGAGAATTCTTTACCAAGGTCGAAGGGCAGTTCCCAGGCATCAAGATTCTCGGTCCCGGACCGGCTCCCCTGGCCAAAGTGGAGCGCCGCTATCGTATCCAGTTCCTGCTGAAATCGGTCTCACGCGCCCGCCTTCATGCGCTGCTGAAACAACTGGCCGACCACTGCGAGCGGTCGGGGGTCCAGACGCGCGACGTGATGATCGATGTGGACCCCGTCAGCATCATGTAGGGCTAGCGTACTGCGAAAGGCGTGGGGACGAAGGTGAGAAGGAAGATCAATGCCGCTACCAGGGCAAGGGCCTTTCTTACTTTATCGAGCGGTTCTGAAGGAATCATCACCACCGGGTGGCGAAGACCGAGAACAAGCAGGATGGCAGCCCAGACCATCCAGCCCGCCCAGCAGAAAACTCCGAGTGGGACCAGTGCCAGGAATAATCCCCGCGAAACAGTCTTGTGCCTCTCGCCCAGAACCGCAAAGAGGATGTGGCCACCGTCGAGTTGGCCCATGGGAAGCAAATTGAGAGCGGTTGCGAATAATCCCACCCAGGCTGCACAACCTATGGGATGCAAAGAGATGCTGGCGGGGTTTAAGCCGGGCCGTAAGATTTTGCCCAGAAGTACGATGGTAAGCGGGTTGCCCAGCGTGATGGTGTCCGGAATATTTATCGGCGTCACCGCTTGGGAGCTCAAGGTTGCCATTATCAGAGCTGGAATGGCGACGATAAACCCCGCCAGCGGGCCGGAGATCCCGATATCGAAAAGCGCGCGGCGGGTGGTGATGGGAGTTTTGATTCGAATGAAAGCGCCCATGGTTCCGATTAAGGTCGGAGCGGGGATAAAGTAGGGATAACTTGCCTGGATACCATAATACCGGCAGGTGAAATAGTGTCCCAATTCGTGCGCCAACAGGATGCTGAGAAGCGTGAGGGAGAATGGCAACCCGAGCGTTAGCGTGGCCGGGTTATGGAGGATGCCCACGAAGAAAGCGCGCGAGATATCCCAGTCGAAGGCGGGAAAGTTACGCTCGTAATTCAGGGCGATGTGGACGCCCACGATTAGGGTGGTCAGAAGCGTGAGGAGAAACAGGAGGCCATGAAAGATGGGCGAGTTGAACCATCGCCGCCGAGGCCGGCCGAAACTCCAAGGCGCCGGCGGTTCCACACGTGGCACACTTAGCCCCCGAAACGGGTCCCCGGGGCCAGGCCGGATATAGAACTCATCGCCCATAGCAAAGGATGCAAAAAAACCTACTTTCGCCTGCTCGTCTGAGTCTGTAAATAGTCTAGGGGAGCGTTTGCAGTTCCTTGCCGGGTTTGAAGCGCACGGCCTTGCCTGGCGGAATGCTTACTTCCGCGCCCGTCCTGGGATTGCGGCCGATTCCGGTCTTGCGGGGTTTTACGTTAAAGACACCAAAACCGCGAAGTTCAATGCGGTCAGCTCCGGCGAGAGCCTTCTTCATGGCCTCGAAGACGGTCTCGACAGCGACTTCCGCTTTTGTCTTGGTGATACCTGTGCGATTGACGACGTCGTTAATGATATCCAGCTTTATCAAACGAACCTCCTGAAAATACAGGTCTTAATCCTAGAGAGTGGATTCGGCATTGTCAAGAATTTTCTCCTGCATTATGATGCTGGTCAGTTTTCGCTCCCGGGCAGGTTCGGTGTCACTTTTGCTTCGTGTGCGACGGCGACCAAACTCAAACGAGGATATTCTAATATGCCGGTAAAGAATGATCGTTGGATCCGCAAAATGGCTCTTGAACACGACATGATCAACCCCTTCGTGGAAAGCCAGGTGCGCCAGAACGTGATTTCCTACGGCGTTTCATCCTATGGTTATGATCTAAGAGTTGCTGACGAATTTAAGATATTTACAAATGTTAATTGTACTGTTGTGGATCCTAAACACTTTGACGAGCGTGCGTTCGTGGAATTCAAGGGGCCGGTGTGCATCATCCCCCCCAATTCGTTTGCGCTTTCGAGGTCCGTGGAATACTTCAAAATCCCTCGCAGTGTTTTGACCGTGTGCGTGGGGAAATCCTCGTATGCGCGCTGCGGAATCATTGTCAATGTGACGCCGTTGGAGCCGGAATGGGAAGGGTTTGTAACGCTTGAAATCTCCAACACCGCGCCCCTGCCGGCGTGTGTTTATGCCAACGAGGGCCTGTGCCAGATCATCTTTCTGGAGTCTGACGAACTCTGCGAGACTTCCTACAAGGATAAGAAAGGAAAATATCAGGCACAGAAGGGCATCGTTTTGCCGAGGGTTTAGCGATGAACAGGGCCTTGATGATGAAGTTTGGCTTGCTGCTGGTTGCTCTTGGCCTGTGCGGGTTGCCCGGATACGGAGCAATTTCGCAACATCCTACACCTCCCGCGGCGCCTCAGCCTGCGGCAACGATGGAGTCCAAGGCCACAGCAGGTCAACAACCGGCCGGGGCAGCGCAGGCAGAGGCACATTACGTCCTGACACCTGAAAGGCGGGCGAAAGCCATTACTTATTCGCGCGCTCAGTATCTCTTGTATTTTGCAGATATCGCGCTTTCCCTTGCCATTTATGGTTTCTTTTGGCGGATTGGACTCGCTGTGGTCCTGCGAGAATGGGTCCGGCGGGTCTCCGCGCGGCGCTTCGTGCAGTGCGTTTTATTTGCCCCGCTCTTTTTGGCGGCGGTGCGAGTTCTGGAGTTCCCTCTTGATTACTTTTGGGGCTTCACGCTCGAACACCGTTATGACCTCTCGACGCAGCGCTTTGGGTCCTGGATGGCCGACTGGGCGAAGGGCCTTGGCCTTACTGCCGTGGCGGGAATCATTCTGGTTTGGGTTTTTTACTGGCTCGTGCGGCGGAGTCCGCGACGCTGGTGGCTTTACTTCTGGCTTGCTTCAATTCCCATCACTCTGGCTTTCATCCTGATCGAGCCGTATGTGGTGGAGCCGCTCTTCTACCGCTTCACACCTCTTGAGAAGACCCAGCCCGCTCTGACCGACCGCATCGAGAAAATGTTGGGACACGCCGGCCTCACGATTCCCCGCTCGCGCATTTACGAAATGAACGCGAGCGCCAAGACGAGGCTTGTGAACGCCTATGTCTCCGGCTTGGGCAGCAGCAAACGCGTGGTGGTGTGGGATACTACGCTCGAGAAGCTGAACTCTGACCAAACGCTGCTGGTGCTCGGACACGAAGCCGGTCACTACGTGCTCCATCACATCCCCAAGGAATTCGCGCTGGATGAGACGCTTTTTCTGGTTCTGTTCTACGTGGGGTTTCTACTCATCAACAGGATCGTTGGGCGTGAGAACGCTACGACCTGTCATTCCGAGCCCTTCACTGTCATTCCGAGCGAAGCGAGGAATCTCGCTCTGCCCGTTCAGGGTAAACTCCGCGAGGAATCTCGCACTTCCTTGCGTTTCCAGAGCGAGATTCCTCGCTTCGCTCGGAATGACATCCGAACCGGGGTTGAGGGCGTCGGGGATCTCGCGTCGCTCCCCATCGTGCTTCTCGTATTGACGGTGTTGGTGTTTGTCGCCTCTCCGGCTATCAATGGAATATCACGTCATTACGAGCACCAAGCCGACCAGTTCGGCTTGGAAGTGGCTTATGGGATTGTAGCTGACCCAAACACCGCAGATGTTCAGTCCTTCCAGACATTGGGTGAAGAAGACCTGGAAGATCCTGATCCCAACCCCTTTGTGCGCTTCTGGCTGTACACCCACCCGCCGCTCGAGGAACGCATTCGGTTCGCCGCGAGCTACAGACCCTGGGCGGAGGGCAAGCCGCTCGAATTTGTGCCCACACCTCGGGAATGAGGCAGAGCCGCTCTGGGATCTTACCCTTCGGGGACTTTGGCGCGGCTCTGCGTATTCTGCTAATTCCTTGCAGGGTTTCTTGCGCCTATGATAATTTCAAAGGGTTTGCGATCCGGCGGCGAACCGTCTGAGTGGGCTGACGCTGACTGTGAATCTGAGAATTGAACCAATTCGCTCCGTCAAGGGGATGCGCGACCTGCTGCCGCCCGACACAAGCCTCTGGCAGCGTGTCGAGGCAGAGGCCCATCGCGTGTTTGCCGCCTATCATTACGGCGAAATTCGCACGCCCATCTTGGAAGAGACGGCGCTCTTCGCGCGCAGCGTGGGCGAGGACACGGACATTGTGATGAAGGAGATGTATACCTTCCGCGACCGGGACGAGGAATCACTGACGCTGCGTCCTGAAGCCACGGCATCCGTGGTGCGCGCTTACATCGAGCACAGTGTTTACAATCAGGGCGGCATTCACAAGCTTTACTACCTCGGGCCCATGTTCCGGCGCGAGCGCCCGCAGAAGGGGCGCTACCGGCAGTTTTATCAGATCGGGGCGGAAGTCCTGGGTTCGCAGAGCCCCCTGGTTGACGCGGAAGTCCTGGAGATGCTCGTGCTGTTCCTGGAGCGCATCGGCATCCGCGAGTATCAGCTCCTCCTCAACTCTGTGGGCTGCCCCAAGTGCCGCGCAGAGTATCTCAACAGTTTGCGCGAGGCTCTCCAGAGCGTGAAAGCCTCGATGTGCGCGGACTGCCAGCGCCGCGCCGACACCAACCCGCTCCGCGTGCTCGACTGTAAAGTGGAGGCGGACCAGCCCATCATCGAGAAGCTACCCAAGATCATCGACCATCTCGACCCCGAGTGCCGGCAACATTTCGACCGCGTCACGAGTGAACTTCAGGCGCGCGGCCTTGCCTATCAGGTTACGCCGCGCCTGGTGCGCGGGCTCGACTACTACACGCGGACAACCTTTGAGATTACCAGCGGCGCACTGGGCGCCCAGAACGCGGTGGTCGGCGGCGGCCGCTACGACGGGCTTTCCGAGATGCTCGGGGGCCCGCCCACTCCGGGCATCGGCTTCTCCATCGGCCAGGACCGCTTGATTCTGGCCGTCCAGGCGGCGGCTGTGCTCAAATCCGAGGCCCCGCTTGGGGCTTACGTCGTCTGGATGGGGGAGGCCACGCTCCCCCCGGCGGCACGCCTGGTGCGTGAGCTGCGCGCGCAAGGTTTGAGTGTCGAGATCGATTACGACCTCATGAAAATCAAGAAAGCCATGGGCGTCGCCAACAAGCTCCAGGCGCGCTTTGCCATCATTATTGGCGAGGGTGAACTCGCCAGCGGGCGGTATCAGGTGAAAGACATGACGAGCGGCGAGCAGCAGGAGATGGAGCCGGAAACTATCGCATCGCACTTAAAAGGGAAATTATGAATTCTGAATGATGAATTAAGAAGCTCGAGCCTGAGGCTCCACGCTCCGTACCAGAGTCTTCTCTTCGTTCATAATTCATAATTCATAATTTTCTTACGGTGGTGAACTTGAAACTGGACCTTCTTGGTGACCGACAACGGACGCATTACTGCGGCGAGCTTGGCGTAAAGCACGCGGGGCAAGCCGTTTTTCTGGCTGGCTGGGTTGCTGGCCGCCGGGACTTGGGGAACATTATCTTTCTGGATGTGCGCGATCATACCGGCGTGATGCAGGTAGTTTGCAACCCTGAAATCAGCGCCGAAGCACATGACCGGGCGGATGAAGTCCGGCCCGAGTACGTGGTGGGTGTGGAAGGCGAGGTGGTGCTGCGCTCAGCGGAAACTGTCAATCCACAGATATCCACGGGCATGGTTGAAGTCAAAGCAAAAAAGCTTTTGGTTCTTAACGAGTCCAAAACTCCGCCCTTTCCCATCGACGGCGAGACGAGGACGAGTGAGGAGACTCGGCTCCGTTATCGCTACCTGGACTTAAGGCGGGGGCGGATGCAGCGCAACTTGCGGCTTCGGCACCGGGCAAATCAGGTGGTTCGCCAGCATCTCAGCGAGCAGGGATTCAGCGAAATTGAGACTCCGTTCATGACGCGCTCGACGCCGGAAGGCGCGCGCGACTACCTGGTGCCCAGCCGCCTTCATCACGGCCATTTCTACGCCCTGCCGCAGTCTCCGCAACTCTTCAAACAGATTCTGATGATCGCGGGCTATGACCGATATTTTCAAATCGTCAGGTGTTTTCGCGACGAGGACCTGCGCGCGGACCGCCAGCCGGAGTTTACGCAAGTGGATATCGAGATGGCCTTCCCGCAGCGGGAGGTGCTTTTCGAGATCATCGAACGGCTGATGGAGAAGCTCTTTGCGCTCGTTGAAGTGCAGGTCCAGCGGCCATTCCCGCGCCTGAGCTATGAGTTGGCGATGGAGCGCTACGGCTCTGACAAGCCGCACCTGGGAATCGACCTGACCTGGGAACGAATCGAGGTGGCTGGAAATCCCCTGGCCAATTTACGGGGGTTCAAGGCGGTGAAAGCGCTTCGAATTCCAGGCGGGGCCGGCAAGATCTCGCGCAGCCAGATGGATAAATACCAGGTTCCACTCAAGACGCTCGGGGTAGGGAATTTCGCTACCCTGGAATTGAAGGATTCGGAAATTCAGTCGCGGCTCTCCAAGACGGTTGGCGAGGAATGCTTACGGGGCATCGTAAGTGCCACCGGAGCCACGGCGGGCGACGTCATCGTGCTCCTCGGTTGCGAGGAACTCTCGCGCATCAGGTTACATCAGCTCGACGAAGCGTCAGGCTGGTTCAGGGTGGAGTTGGCCGAAAGGCTCGGCCTCGTCAGGCCCGGCACCTGGAGCTTCGTCTGGGTGATTGACTTCCCCATGTTCGAATACGACGAGCGCGAGAAGCGCTACGCCGCCATGCACCATCCTTTCACCTCGCCGCGTGAGGAGGACCTGGAGGCGCTCGAGAGCGATCCGGGCTCTGTGAAGGCGCTGGGGTATGACCTGGTTCTGAACGGGTCGGAAATCGGCGGGGGTTCAATCAGAATCCACCGCCTGGACATCCAGCGGCGGGTTTTCAGCGTCCTGGGCTTGACGGAGGAGAAAGCCCGCGAGCGGTTCGGCTTCTTTCTGGAGGCGCTAGAATACGGAACACCACCCCACGGTGGCATTGCGCTGGGCCACGACCGCATCCTCGCGCTTATGGCAGGCGAGTCGAACATCCGCGAGGTAATCGCTTTCCCCAAGACGGCCAGCGCGGTGGATCTGATGTGTGAGGCGCCGGCCGGTGTTGAACCCGAGCAACTTAAAGAGCTGGGGCTGGAAATCAGGAAAGATTGAGTCATTGAGCCATCGAGTCATTGAGCCATTGGTTAATTAGCTGGATTGAGCCGCGGCTCTTATAACCAGCCTGATTTATCGGGGTAATGAATCAATGAATAATGAATGAAATGACTCAATGACTCAATGGCTCAATGACCCGATGACTCAATTGTGCTATGTCCGTCATCCACATCCTGCCTGAAGCCGTTGCCAACAAGATTGCCGCCGGCGAAGTTGTGGAGCGTCCCGCTTCAGTGGTGAAGGAGCTCGTTGAGAACTCCATGGACGCCGACGCAGGTCATATCCAAGTGTCCGTCGAAGCGGGAGGGAAGCGCCTGATCCGGGTGGTGGACGACGGATGTGGCATGAGCCACGACGATGCCTTGCTGGCCTTCGAGCGGCACGCCACCAGCAAAATACGTTCAGCCGAGGACTTGTTTGAAATCTCGACTCTGGGCTTTCGCGGCGAGGCGCTGCCTTCGGTCGCTGCGGTTTCTCGGCTGGTGCTCGAGACCCGGCACGCCTCGGAGAACTCGGGCACGCGCCTGGAGATGGCGGGGGGAAGGTTGCGCGATGTAAAGGAGGTGGCGTGGCCGGTGGGCACGCGCCTGGAAGTGCGGGATCTCTTTTACAACACCCCGGCGCGACGCAAGTTCCTCAAGTCCGAATCTACGGAACTCGGTCACATTGCGAGCCTGGTGACGCATTATGCGCTCGCACACCCGGACAAGAGTTTTCGGCTGGTTTCGCTAAGCAACGAGATCTTGAATGTATCGCCGGTTTCGAGCCTGCGCGAGCGCGTTTACCAAGTGATGGGCGCCCAAATCCTCGAGCAACTGGTGGAGATTGCTCCGGTGGAGCGGCGCATGACGCTTCCGGCTGCGCAGGACTCCGAGGAGGAGGGAATTTCTGCCGAAGCCCCACGGGTCCGCGTCTTCGGGTTCACTTCCCGCCCGGAGGTGCACAAGCTCAACCGCAATAACATCTACTTCTTTGTCAATCGCCGGCTGGTCCGCGACCGCCTGATTCTCCACGCCATCGCGGAAGCGTACCGCAACATTCTCCCTTCGAGTGTGTTCCCGGTGGCCTTGATCTTTCTTGAGCTGCCAGCGTTGGAAGTGGATGTGAATGTCCACCCGTCCAAAGTCGAGGTGCGGTTTCGCCATTCGGGATTCATCCACGACTTGGTGCGGGATTCCATTCGCCAGGCTCTGCTGGCGACCCGGCCAGTTGCAGCCTTCCCCATACCCAGGTCGTCGCGAGGGATGCCCCTGGATACCGACGCTGCGGAGGTTGCAGAGAAACTCGATGAAGAGGCCGCCGTCCGCCAAGGCGCTAAGTTCCTTCACCGCACAACTCCTTCGCCTCCTGTTTCCGCGCCGCCCTTCAGGCTTTCTCCTCCTCGGCCTGAGCCGCAAACGGATCGGCTCCCACTCGAGGCAGCGCTGTCTCCTTACGCTCCCGCCGTACCGCGATCAGAAGCTGATTTGGCCGCCCGCGAAGCGGCTTCACCAGCTATTGTGGCGCCGGGCGAGTTGCCGGCGGATCTTCAACCTCTCGGCCAGGTCCAGGAGAGTTTCATCGTGGCCACTAATTCGGCGGGGCTGTGGATCGTGGACCAACACGCTGCCCATGAACGGGTCTTGTTTGACCGGCACGTCCGTTTGCGACAGGAGAAAAAGGTTTCGGTGCAACGGCTGTTAATGCCCATCATTCTGGAACTGAGGGCAGAGCAGCAGGTCGCCTACCAGGAGATCGCGGAGGAGTTGGCGGCGAACGGGTTCGAGGTCGAGCCCTTTGGCCAACGAACCATCGCTATCAAGGCCGCGCCCACAGAAACTCGCACGGACGATGTGGGAGACTTGATGCGCGAAATCCTGGACAACGCCCGGCAAGAGGGGCGGACCGTGTCCTTGGATGTTCTGCGAAACAAAATCGCTGCCTTGGTCTCTTGCCACGCGGCGATCAAGGTGAACATGTCCCTCGACAAGAACAAGATGGATTGGCTGCTCCAGGCGCTCGCTAAGACGGAGTGCCCGATGACTTGCCCTCACGGCCGGCCGACCGTCTTGCGCTATGGGATGAGAGACCTCCAGAAAGCCTTCAAACGAATTTAGCCGTCAGCTTTCAGCCGTCAGCTATCAGCTATGCACGCAGAGAAAACAGGCCGCAACCCAGAAAGAGACTCACCACAGAGGCCACAGAGTTCGCAGAGAAAAGCCGAAGTACTCTCTCTGTGCGCTCCGTGGTGGATCTTTTCCTACCGGCCGATGCCTGTTTGCTGAAAGCTGACGGCTGAGAGCTGATAGCTTCTGCATGCTGAGAGCTGAAGGCTGAAAGCTGAAAGCTTCTGCTTATGCCCGAACCCCTGGTGATTGCCATTGACGGCCCCGCCGGCGCAGGTAAGAGCACGGTCGCCCGGAAAGTGGCGGCGCGCCTTGGACTGACCTATGTTGACAGCGGAGCCACATACCGGGCCGCGGCCTTGAAAGTGCTTCAGTCTGCCATCTCACCCGACGATGAGCAGGGTGTCGCAAAACTCATTGCGCAGACGGATATCCGCATCACCACGGACGGCCTTCAATCCCGCGTTCTGATCGACGGTCAGGACGTGACGGAGAAGATTCGCACTCCGGAAGTGACATTGGCGGCAGCCAAGGTATCGCGATTGTCGGAAGTGCGCGCCAAACTTGTAGCTGTGCAGAGGGGCTTCGCCATGGGGCGTGGGGTTGTTATGGAAGGGCGTGACATTGGCACCGTGGTCTTTCCGAACGCCGCCTTAAAGGTCTTTCTTAAAGCTGATCCGGAGGAGCGGGCGCGCCGGAGGCTGAGACAGGACAGTAAAGAAGGGCGTTCGGCCACACTCGAACAAACTGCCTACGAAATCGCCCGCCGCGACCAACTCGATGCAGAGAGGAAGATTTCCCCGCTGCTGGCCGCGGCGGACGCCTATCGGATAGACTCCACTTACCTTGCTGCCGATCAAGTGGTCGAGCAGATTCTGGGTTTGGCACGGGAGAAAAAACTGCTGGAATAGCAACGAAGAAGCGAAGAACACGGGAGGCAGGAGGAAGATGGAACCAGACTACCCGAGTTCTGAACTTATCTTCCTCCATTGCTCATGGAGGAGAGGAATTCGGCATTACTCTTCGTCTTCGACAGCTTGTCAATAATCAGCTCCATACTCTCAACCGGGGAGAGTGGATTCAGCACCTTGCGCAACACCCAGATCCTGTTGAGTTCATCCCTGGGAACCAGCAATTCTTCCTTGCGGGTGCCGGACTTGTTGATGTCAATGGCCGGAAAGACGCGCCGGTCCACGAGTTTGCGGTCGAGGTTAATTTCCATGTTGCCCGT
>DLMI01000170.1:42582-63612 GCA_002478145.1 Acidobacteria bacterium UBA7540 | reverse complement strand
CCCTTGAACTCTTCGAAGATCACGTCGTCCATGCGGCTGCCCGTGTCGATGAGGGAGGTGGCGATGATGGTGAGGCTGCCGCCCTCCTCGATGTTGCGGGCCGCGCCGAAGAAGCGCTTGGGCCGCTGCAGAGCGTTGGAATCCACGCCGCCGGAGAGGACCTTTCCAGAGGGTGGAACCACGGTGTTGTAGGCGCGCGCCAGGCGGGTGATGGAGTCGAGGAGGATAACGACGTCGCGCTTGTGCTCGACGAGCCGCTTGGCCTTCTCCAGAACCATTTCCGCCACCTGCACGTGCCGGGCCGCCGGCTCATCGAAAGTGGAACTAATCACCTCTCCCTTGACGGTACGTTGCATATCCGTCACTTCCTCGGGACGCTCGTCAATCAGCAGGACAATCAGGGTGATTTCAGGGTGATTGCTGGTGATGGAATTGGCAATGCATTGCAGGAGCATCGTCTTGCCGGTGCGAGGAGGCGAAACGATCAAGCCGCGCTGACCCTTACCGATGGGCGTCAACAGGTCGAGCACGCGCGCCGAGATGTTGTCCTTGACCGTCTCCAGGTGAATGCGCTCCTGGGGATAGAGCGGCGTGAGGTTGTCAAAGAAGAGTTTGTTGCGGGATTCATCGGGGGGCTCAAAATTGATCGCCTCGACTTTGATGAGCGCGAAGTACCGCTCCCCCTCTTTGGGTGGTCGGATCTGGCCGGAAATCGTATCGCCGGTGCGCAAATCGAATTTGCGGATTTGGGATGGCGATACGTAGATGTCGTCCGGCCCGGGCAGGTAGTTGTAATCCGGCGCGCGCAGGAATCCGAAACCGTCCGGAAGGCACTCAAGAACGCCCTCGGAGAAGATGAGGCCGCTCTTTTCGGTTTGTGCCTGCAGGATCTTGAAGATCAATTCCTGCTTGCGCATCCCGGTTGCCCCCACCACGCTCAGGTCTTTGGCCACCTGGGTCAAGGTGACGATGTTCATTTCTTTCAGCTTGGCGATGTCGAGGACTTCGCCTTCCTTTAGGTCCTCAATCTTTTCTTCCTGGTTTTCTTCGGTTTTTACTTCTTGTTTCTTTGCAGGCATAACTTCTCTCTTTGATTCAAGTGGATTTCTAAATCTTGGGGTCTGTGCGCCAGTGATTCCGGGTTCCACCGCTCTATCGACCTTCAATCCGTTCGAGAAGAACGAATAGTCATTGGCGATGACGAAACAGTGGTACGAAGTGCAATGAAGAGCTTTCCTCGTGGACCCGGAGTCTTGCAAGCTTGATCGGTCAGGGGCTGCCAGTCCTGGTTAGTGCTCACCTGGAGAGAGCACATGGACCGCTAGCTTTGATGCGCATCTCCAGTAACAGGTTTCATCTGCTTCTAAGTTCCGACTTGCCGCCTTCAGGCGCTAAATGGTCAATGATCCGCGATCCGTTTCGAGCGTTGGAGGCTCCAAGCCGACCGGGGTTTCGGACTCGGACACCAGGACCGGCCGAGCCTGGATCTTACTTTCCAGTGCCAAGTCCAAGACCTCATCCATGCTCTCAACGAACCGGATGTTCAGTTCTTGTTGGATGGCTGCAGGTATGTCGGCCAGATCTTTTTCGTTATCTCGCGGCAGGATCACCGTTCGGCTGCCGGCGCGGTGAGCGGCGAGGAGTTTTTCTTTGACGCCGCCGATGGGCAGCACCTTCCCTCGTAAGGTAATTTCTCCGGTCATGGCAACTTCTCGTCGCACCGCAATCTTGGTCAGGGCGCTGGCCACCGCGGTGGCGAGAGTGATCCCCGCCGACGGGCCATCCTTGGGAATAGCCCCCTCCGGGATGTGAACGTGGATATCCAGGTGACGATAGAAGTCGGCACGGAGTCCCAGTTGGCTGGCGCGCGAGCGAACGTAGCTCATCGCGGCTTGGGCTGATTCCTGCATCACGTCGCCCAGCTTTCCTGTCAAGAGCAGTTTGCCCTTCCCTTGCATCAGGGTAACTTCGATGTTCAGGATTTGGCCACCCACTTCCGTCCAGGCCAGCCCCGTAGCCAGCCCTATCTCATTTCTTTCTTCGGCTTTAGTGTCCCGGAACTTTATAACACCCAGGTACTCCTGCAGATCCTCCGGTCTCACTATGACCGTGAGGCTCTTGCCTTCTTTCACCACTTTTCGGGCCACTTTGCGGCAGATGTTGGCGATTTCGCGCTCCAGGTTGCGGACCCCAGCCTCCCGCGTGTAATGCCGAATAATGTGGACGATGGCCTCATCCGGGAGCGTCATATTCGGGGTGGTCAAGCCCGTCGCCACACGTTGTTTCCGGATCAGAAAACGCTTGGCAATCTCCAGTTTCTCCGGCTCGGTATATCCCTCCAGACGCAGGATTTCCATGCGATCCTGAAGCGGCTGAGGAATGGTGTGAACCACGTTGGCCGTGGTAATGAAGAAGACCTTGGAGAGGTCATACTCCACGTCCAGGTAGTGGTCCATGAAAGTGTTATTTTGCTCGGGGTCGAGCACTTCCAGCAGGGCAGCGGAAGGATCACCGCGGAAATCCATGCTCATCTTATCCACTTCGTCCAGGAGGAAAATCGGGTTGACCGTGCTGGCCTTCTTCATCATCTGGATGATTTGACCGGGGAGAGCGCCAATGTAAGTCCGACGGTGGCCGCGGACTTCCGCTTCGTCACGCACCCCACCCAGAGAGAGGCGAACGAACTTGCGGCCGGTGGCGCGCGCGATGGACCGGCCCAGGGAGGTTTTGCCAACCCCGGGCGGTCCCACAAAACACAGGATGGAGCCGCGGGGATTCTTCACCAGTTGCCGGACGGCGAGGAATTCCAGAATGCGCTCTTTGATCTTTTCCAGTCCGTAGTGATCTTCCTCAAGAACCTTCTGCGCGCGACTAAGATCGCGGATTTCTTTGGATTTCTTTTTCCAGGGAACGGCAAGAAGCCAGTCGAGGTAATTGCGCGAGACGGTGGACTCCGCCGACATGGGGGGCATCATTTCCAAACGCTTGAGCTCGGTCATGGCGTGATCGAGGGCGTCCTTGGTCATCCCGGCGGTTTCAATCTTCTTCTTGAGTTCCTCCAACTCGTTCTTTTCGTTGCGGCCCAGTTCCTTTTGAATGGCCTTGATTTTTTCGTTGAGGTAGTACTCGCGCTGGGCCCGTTCCATCTGGCGTTTCACCCGGCCCTGGATGGTGCGATCAACATTGAGCTTTTCAATTTCCACATCCAGGATATCCGCCAACCGGGTGAGACGGTCCACGGGATCGAAGATCTCCAATAATTCCTGTTTTTCCTCAATGCTGACGTTCAGGTTGGCGGCGATGGTGTCCGTAAACTTACCGATTTCATCCACCTTGACCGCCGCAATCATGGTTTCGTAATTGAGGCTTTGCGAAAGCTTTACGTACTGCTCGAAGAGCCCGGTTACCCTCTGGACGAGCTGTTCCAGGCTGGGTGTCGTCACCGTGCGGAAGATCTTAGTCTGGATGGTTACGCGGAAGTATCCGTCTTCATTAGAAATCTTCAGAATCTTACCTCGGTCGATACCTTCCACAAGCACTTTGATGTTGCCGTCAGGCAATTTCAGGCTTTGCACGATGTTGGCAACGGTCCCCACCTGGTAAATTTCGTTGGGTTTAGGGTCATCAACCGAGGCGTCGTGTTGGGTGGCCAGAAAGATCTTCTTGTCCCCCGCCAGCGCTTCTTCCAGTGCTCGTATGGAGGCTTCCCGTCCCACTACGAAGGGAGTCATCATGTGGGGAAAGATGACCACGTCGCGGATAGGCATCATCGGCAATGAACGAGTCTCACTCTTTTCGCGGCCTGAGAACATAGTGTTATCCATTAACCTGCCTTCTCGAGGAACGTCGAACTGAAGCTGATTTCGTGGTTCTTGACCATCTCTTCGGTCACCACAAACTCACGCAGCTTCCGCTGGCTTGGGAGGTGGTACATCAGGTCCAACATCAGGTCCTCGAGGATCATTCTTAATCCGCGAGCTCCCACCTTCCTTTCGATAGCCTGAATCGCGATCGCTTTCAACGCACCTTCGTTAAAGCGCAGCTTAACATTTTCGAACTCGAAAAGTCTCTGGTACTGACGGACTAGGGCGTTCTTGGGCTGCGTAAGGATTTCGATCAGCGCTGGCTCATCCAAATCGCCCAGCACGCTTACCACGGCCAATCGGCCTACGAATTCAGGAATTAAGCCGTAGCGGATCAGGTCGGAAGGCTGGATTTGCTCAAGTAGTTCGACGTTTCTCCGCTCCGCCGGTGAGGGAACACTGGGATTGTCCGCATGGAAGCCCACCGTCTTCTTTCCCATACGGTGCTCGATGATTTTCTCCAGTCCTACGAAAGCCCCTCCACAGATGAATAGGATGTTGGTGGTATCGACAGGCGTGCATTCCTGGTGGGGATGCTTGCGTCCGCCTTGTGGGGGCACGTTCGCGACGGTCCCTTCCAAGATCTTGAGCAAGGCTTGTTGCACACCCTCGCCGGAGACATCGCGAGTGATGGAGGGATTCTCATCCTTTTTCGAGATCTTGTCGATTTCGTCAATATAGATGATGCCCTGTTGGGCGCGCTGCACATCACCCCCGGCATTCTGCAGGAGTTTCAAAATGACGTTCTCGACGTCTTCGCCCACGTAACCGGCTTCCGTCAAAGTCGTCGCATCCGCAATGGCAAAGGGGACTTCCAAAACGCGTGCGAGAGTCTGAGCCAGAAGGGTCTTGCCCGTCCCCGTGGGACCGATTAACAGAATATTGGACTTGGTGAGCTCGACGTCGCTGCGTATCCGGGTCAGAATGTTGCGCTTGTAATGGTTGTAAACAGCGACGGCCAGTTTTTTCTTGGTTTTTTCCTGTCCCACCACGTACTGGTCGAGAAAAGACTTGATTTCAGATGGCCTGGGAGGCTTGGCCTGGGAAGTGGGAACGCGTTCGCTCCGCTCCTCTTCCAGGATAGAATTGCAGACGGCCACGCACTCGTCGCAGATGTAGGCACGGGGAAAATCGCCTGGCGAAGAAATGAGCTTACCCACCGCATCCTGCGTTTTCCGGCAGAATGAACAGCGCAACGCTTCATCCGGATTGGGACGTTTCGTGGTCATTGCTGCAACTTACGTATGCTTGTAGATGATTTCATCAATGATGCCGTACTCGCGAGCTTGCTGGGCACTCATCCAAAAATCGCGCTCCATATCGCGCTCAATCTTCTCTATCGGCTGGTTCGTATGCTTGGCCATTATTTCATTAAGGCTGGCGCGAATACGCAGGATTTCGCGGGCGTGGATGTCGATGTCCGTTGCCTGCCCCGAGAGACCGCCTATGGTAGGTTGGTGAATAAGCAAGCGCGAATTGGGGAGTGCAAAACGCTTCCCCGGAGTTCCCGACGCCAGCAACACAGCCGCGACGCTGGCCGCTTGGCCAATACAGATGGTGGCAACGTCAGGGCGGATGAACTGGATGGTATCATAGATGGCCATCCCGGCGGTTACCACCCCGCCCGGCGAGTTGATATAAAGGGAAACGTCTTTCTCCGGATCCTCGGCTTCCAGGAAGAGCAGTTGGGCGGTCACCAAGTTCGCCACGTTGTCGTCGATAGGGGTTCCTATGAAGATAATATTATCCCTGAGCAGGCGGGAGTATATATCGTAAGCGCGTTCTCCACGGTTGGTCTGCTCGACAACCATGGGAATCAGAGTCATGTTCGGCTGGTTGGTCATCGCCTTTTCCCTGGGGAAACTCCGTACCGTTTCTGAAAACTACTCACTTTTCCGAGTGATTTTTGCGTTGCGGTAGATGAATTCTATAGCCTTCTGGTTGCGGCGAGTAGATTTTATGGTATCCAACTCTTCCTCGCGTGTCAAGCGAGTCTTAAGTGTGGCGGGAGGCTCGTGCGCTTCTTGTGCCATCTCTCGAATTATTTCATCGACTTCTTCTTCAGAAACCTCCAACTTCTCGGCATCGGCAACCTTGCTCAGCAACAGCAAGGCCCGAACCTCCTTCTCAGCCTCCGGCCTGGAATCCTCACGAACCTTGCGCCAGTCGACCTGCGTCTGGCGGGGATCAATTCCCTGAGAAACAAGCTGGGTCACCATGCGGTGGAGTTTGCGGTCGAGTTGGGCCTCCACCATTACTTCCGGGACAGGGAATTCGTGCAAATGAAGAAGTTGCTGCACTAGCTTTTCCTTGGCCGCCATTTCCACCCGGCGGCGGGCGCGTTCCATCAGATCGTTGCGTAACCTGGTCCGAAGTTCCTCCAGAGTGGCGAACTCGCTCACGGATTTTGCCAGATCGTCGTCAGCCGCCGGAACTACCTTATGTTTGATGCTTTGAACCTCGACGCGGTAACGGAAAGTCTTTCCCGCTAGAGACCTTTGCGGGTAATGCTCCGGATAAGTGACTTCGAACTCGCGTATTTCGCCTGGTCGAGACCCCCGTAGATTCTCCCGGAAAGCGGTGACGGTCCCCTTGCCGCCCAATTGGAGCGACACGTCGCGAGCTTCCACAGGGTGGCTCGCAGGCGCTTTTACATCATAGCCCTTATAACTCATCGTCAAGGAGTCGCCATCCGCCGCGGGACGGTCCGAAACGACCTCGAAAGTGGCGGCATGGTCGCGGACCTCATCCAGCGCCTGATCAATGTCCACCTCAGTTACGTTGGGCGTTTCTTCCTGGACTTCCAATTCCTTATATTGCTTGAGCTCGACTTCAGGATAAATCTCGAAGGTGGCTTTGCAGGTGAGAGGATTGTCCTCGTCGAATTTGAGATCTTCGAAGCGAGGGTGGCCCACCACGGACCACTTCTGCTCCTTGACTGCATTCTCAAAGAACTTGGGAACGAGCGATTGGACAACCTCGTTTCGAATGTCGTCCCGAAAGCGGCGCCGCACCTCCGAGCGTGGAGCGTGGCCGGGGCGGAAGCCGGGGATTCGTGCCACACGAGCATATTGCGATACCACCGTATCGGCCTCGCGCCGAACCACATCGAGAGGAATTTCAATCAGGAGTTCTTTCTTGCAATTCGTTGCTTCCACAAGTCCTCAACGGTTGTTGTAATGGTTGAAATTAGGACGGCGAGTTTGAAGCCTCACTCGAACCAGCGCTAGTGACTCGGCAAAAGGGAAGCCACGATTCCAACTGGAAGGCTCTAGAGCCCCGCGCGACCCTAGCACTTTTCAGTATAGCACACGACTTCCGCCTGTCAACGCCTGACTGGCGGGGCTCAGGGTCCCGTCAAAGTCGGGGGAAAAGCGGCTCTGCCGCCCGATGTGCGGAAAGCCTCTGGCTTTCCGGCGCAGCCCGCCTCCTTTTGCCCCTCCGCTCTGCTGGAAGGCTTAGCCTTCCAGCCGAGCGGGGTTGGTCAGGGCTCAGGCCCTCGGAAAGGCGAGGCCTTTCCGCACATCGGGCGGCAGAGCCGCGAGTCGCCGACGGTGGGATCGAGCGCAATTTGGACAAGCCCAGTCAGCAAGTAATGCTTCAGTTTCGGGCACGGTGCCAGGCGATGTTGGCGATGTGATGGACGTGATTGAGCCATAGAAGTCCTGCTGATTCCGGCGCTTCCCCACCTACCGCCTTTCGGTCGGCACCAGCCGCCTATTAACCACCTTTCTTTTCAACGACATTCCCGCTTTCAGAGGCTAACTACCTTTGTTTTCATATACATTCCGGCTTAGCCTCCGAGTTTTCCACAGCGGTCCTTTGTTTTCATAGACATTCCCGCGTGGTTCGTTCAATTTTGAAGAATTTCTTTTTTGCTTCCCCTGCAAGGACCGACTTCTTGTCTAGTGCGCCGCGAGCCAGTTGGCAGGCTTTTCGTCCCGCTTGGCACATTCGCGGAAGTGGGTTGGGGCGGGCAGCAACCCGCCAGCCGGCGGGCCGCATGGTATTCCCGGCAGGCCGTGACCTCCTGCCTAGCATCAACGCACAATTCTAGCCTATCTTGTTCTGCTTGTCAAGGGGCATAACGCGCAGGTAGTGGGTAGCGGCGAGTTTACCTCGCCAAATGGCGGCGTAAAGCCGCCTCTACATAAAACTGACCCGCTACCAATGCGCAAAGCCCTACAGCGCGGCTGCTGGCCGCAACCAAACGTGGCGCGGACCTCCCCGCGTGCCCTGATTAGCCCGCGTAGCGGGCGGTCCCGCACGGCGGGATAGCCCACGGCGTGAGCCGTGGGGACTGGCCCCATAGTATTTGGGCGAGCCCCGCAAGGGGCGACATAAGGCCTGCGCTCCCAATGCTTCCTGGGGGCCGATGTCGCCCCTGCCGGGGCTGCAGAAATCTTATTGGATGTATTCTCCCACACGGCTGTCGCCGTGGGCCATCCCGCGAGGCGGGATCGGCCCTGACGGGCCTACATCCCGATCGAAAAAATCTTCGCGGCGGGCGAAGAACATAGCAACTAGTGCCACAGCACGCCGGCGGGGCTGCTCTCGATTATTTGGCAGAGGTTGGCGGGGTCCAGCTTCGAGTTCCGACGATTTCCATCCTCAGAGGCCGGAGGGTTTCGGCCTTTGACTCAACAACTTAGATAGGTTGCGTAAGCGGGTGCCCGAAAAATGTCGAAAATCGATTTTCGCAAAATCCAAGACCTCGTATAAACAACTGAAATGGTGGGAGATCGGGATGGAGCCCTATTTTGGGCAAAGGATAACTTCCATGTTTGCGTATGTTCCCATCTCCCAGAACATCAATACTGAGAACTCCAACCTGATGCGCGTCGCACCAGGCTAAACAGGGTCTCGACCGACCCTAGACGGTTTCTGTTCGTTACCGTACCAAGTCCAACCGTCGCAGGTCTTCGTCTGTCCAGCCGATGTCCGCGAGCATCGCTTTGAGGGTGCCGATAGGAAATGTGTCGCTGAGCCGATGGTAGGCGACCACTACTCTCCGCCCATCCGCGTGACGAAGCATCAGGTGACTCCCTCGCGTTCGGGTCAGACGGAACCCATCTGCGCGGCGTGCCCGCAGCAGCGCGCGAGCGGTGATGCCACGCGGGAGATCGGTCATACGTTGACCGCCACCGCCGGGGTGGGCCACTCGAAAGCGCCGCACTGAGGATCGAGCGGAGCCGCCTCGCCCGCCTCACGGAGGTCATCGATATAGAGCTCGATGGCTTCGCGGACGTTGGCCAGCGCCTCGTCGTACGTGCGGCCCCACGTGTGGCACCCTTTCAAGGCAGGACAGTAGGCGTGATAAGCCTCTTGGCCGCTTGCCGTCGTGTCTTCCTCAACGACGACTCGAAACACATAGGATTTCATGGGCCATTTCTCCTTTCGCGTGGCGGTTTTCCCTTCCACTTCCAGAACTCAATACTGTCTGACGTAGATTCTAACCCATTGGCGCTGCCTTTCGAAGCTCGCCAGCAGCCTCAAATGATACCTTTCAGCAAGCTCCTGCTCCGGGATCTGGGGTTGATACTCGAAATAGCGCTGCTGAAGCCTTTGCAGCCAGGGGAAGCTCCTCAGCCAGTTGTTCGAGGGCTCCCAGCGGCGCGAGTAAAGGTACAAGCAGTCGAACGACTCCGGGGAAACGCTTTGGAATTCGTGGCGACCGAAACCCTCCAAAGCAACTACGTTGAGGGGCTGGCGAACGTAGCCCAAAATCGGTCGTGCCAGTTCCTCGGAGGCAGGCCAAGCGGTCAGGATTCGCCTGTTGCCGGGTTGAGCCTCCAGAAACTGTGCGGCCTGCTCATGAAGGCGAATGAAGTCCGCATAAGCCAGGTTATCCTCAAAGGGAAATGGGTAAGGAGGATTCAGAAACCATGCCCATACAAAGCAGCCGGCAGTGAACACCATAATAGATCGGGCCGCCGGCCGCGGCAGCCGCCATATTAGGATCACTGCGATCAAAACAAGCGGCGGAAAGATTGGCAGCAGGTAGCGAGGTAAGACAGCGCCACCCACCATGCTGAGCATCACCAGATAAGCGCTTGTGAGCCAGCCCCCAAGAAAAACAAACCTGCGCAGAATATTCGATCGCGGTTGATTCTGGACGGACTCTTCAGAAGCCTCCGAGGCGGTGGCCTGTGCCGGCAAGGTCGTCCTGCCGTCAGAGACTTGGGCAGAGCGAGATTCCTCGCTTCGCTCGGAATGACGCGCGAAAGGGTGAGACTCGCCTTGAGGTGAGTCAATTTCGGTCCTCTGCGCCCACCCAATTCCGGCTATGGCGCCGGCAGTCAGGAGCCAGTTGAATCCGCCCACGAAGGTTTCATAAAGACGACGCAGCAAAGTCAATAACATCCGAACCGGGTTGAGCGTGGAATAGAGGTTGTACCGAAGCCATTCGTGGTTGCCCATCCAGAATCCCGTGGCCTGGTGGTAGAAACCCGCCCAGGCAACCAGCACGGCGAGGGGAGCGAAACAGGCAACCCACCAGACGCGGGGCAGGGAACTGGCCGCTCTTCTGTGCTGCCACCACGAAAAGATCCAGGCAACGGGCAGCAGAACCACCGCAGTTTCTTTGCTCAGGACGGCACACGTGGAGGCCAGTGCGAACCTCCAGGGACGTTCGTCAAGCAGCGCCAAGAGGGCCAGCAAAGTGAACAATCCCGCGGCAAGATCGAGATGAGCCAGCACACTCTGCGCGAAGAATAGGGGCGAGAGCGCCAGGAGCAGTACGCTCCAGCATCCGATCTCCCGATTGGCGACGCGGCGTCCGAGCGCGTAAACGCCCGTGAGTGTACATGCGGCAAAAACGATCATCGCCGCGCGTGTCACCAAAGGTGAAAACCCAAACGCTCGCCATGCCAAAGCCAGATAGATGATGACCAGGGGAGTGTGTCCCATGGGAAGGGTGCTGCTGGGAACCAACTGTCCCGAGCTGTAGAAGTCCATCGCTGCCGGTATGTAGTACCCAGCCTCGTCCCAATAGTAGGGCAGACGAAGCAGTGGGTAGTGAAGAAGGCAAAGGACAACGAAGGCGGCTAGCGACCCAAGGATCGCGCGAAAGCGGAAACGCGGAGGCCTGGCGAAGTCTTCGACCCCAAACGGACGATAGTGCTTTTCCAAGCGCCTGTTCATCGTAGAGAAACTAGAAAGCAGAAATTAGAAATCAGAAACCGGAGGTCCTGTTTTCTGCTTTCTAATTTCTGCTTTCTGATTTTTAGTTTCCAGTTTCGACTGAGATCTCCTCGCAGGGTTGACTTTCATTGTTTGAAAGATCCAAGGCTGTCACCTGATAGAAGTAGATGTGGCCCGGCTGGACGCTGACATCGCGGAGGATGGGGGTTCGGAGCAGTTCCTTATTCAGCTTCTTGGGTTGCTCACCGTTTTCACGCCGGTAAACACAATACCCGGCCAGGTCCTTCTCCGAGTTGGCCGTCCATACCAATTCCACCGCGCCGGCGGTGTACAAAGCTGTTAACCCTTTGGGGCGCACCGGCGGAAATGTATCGCGGGGGATCACTTCATAGGGTTGCGTGCCTTCACCTTCAGCTATGGTCCCGCCCTCCTTGAACAACGCCCGAACCTCGTAAGAATAGGCGCGCCCGAATTCAAAATCACTGTCAAGGTATCGTGGCTCTTTGCTCTCCCCGACCAACTGGAATGACCCCGGTTTTCCAGTCCGGCTTCTGTAAATGCGATACCCCGCAAGGGACTTGGCCTGCTGGCCGCCAAAAGTGCTGGCAGGCGGCGGCCAACGCAGCTCAATGGCTTTCTCAGTAGTCTGACTCTCGATGTGGTTGGTGGGGCCTGAGACGTCCAGCAGCCGTAGTCGGACGAGATTGGAAATCTCGCTTTCCACGGGGCGCCGGCGAAACCCGCGCGTGAGAGTGCGGATGGCAATGATCGAGTCTTCTGTCTGCCAGTTCTTGTATTCCTCCTCGGAAAGGCGCGCGGGATAGATGACTCTGCGGTCGTTGGTGTAACGCGTCCACTGGTCGGGTTGGAGCCTGGTCCAAAGAGCCAGGGGTGGGGACTTTGGCGGTACCGAGCCCGGGGGGATCTGGGCGCGGAGAATCTCGATCTCCAGAGGTTTAGTCAACCGTTCTCCATCCACAGCCTGCTGGGGAAGTGCGAAGCGGATCTCGAGCGTGCGTCCCACCTGAAATGCGCTGAGGTCGGTTACGCGTTCCGGCACCTCGAGGCGTGGTGGTTGCGGTGGCCCCTGCACACCACACCCAAGCAGGAAGACAATGCCCACTGCCACAGCCAGAGGAAGCACTGGGGCGATTGGGCAGAACCCAAGAAACAACCCTCTCTCTTGGCGAGAGGGTGGCGATCCCGCAGGCGCGGGAGAGCCGGGTGAGGGGTTACTTGGTAAAGTGCGGCCCTGTGACCCCTCCGCGTCGCGCAAGTGACCCCTCACCCGACCCGCGCCGGCTGGTGAAAACGCCGGCCGCGGACCACCCTCTCCCCTGGGGAGAGGGCGAAGGCCCAATTTCCATTCCTTTTGTTCAGCAGAGTGAGAGGTGCCGGCCGATCGCCGCGCACACGAAAGGTGATTCACAGGATATACCGGCTGAGGTCCTGATTCTTGACGATATCCGCCAATTGCTTCTGAACGTATGCAGCATCGATGCGGACCGTTTTCTTCTTCAGGTCGGGGCCCTCGAAGGAGATTTCGTCGAGAAGTTTTTCCATAATGGTGTGCAAGCGCCGCGCGCCGATGTTCTCCGTCTGCTCGTTGACCGCGGCGGCGAACTTGGCAATTTCTTCCAGCGCGTCGTCCGCGAAGGAGAGCTTGATGCCTTCCGTTTCCAGCAACGCCGCGTACTGCTTTACCAGCGCGCTCTTGGGCTCCTTCAGGATGCGGATGAAGTCTTCCGTGGTGAGGGAATGCAGCTCGACCCGGATGGGGAATCGCCCTTGGAGTTCAGGTATCAGGTCGGAGGGCTTACTCACGTGGAAAGCTCCGGCCGCGATGAAAAGAATGTGATCGGTGCGGATCATTCCGTAACGGGTGTTGACCGTGGTGCCTTCGACGATGGGCAAGATATCGCGTTGTACGCCTTCGCGGCTGACGTCCGGCCCGTGACCCCGTTCCCGGCCTGCGATCTTGTCGATTTCATCCAGAAATATGATGCCGGACTGCTCCGCGCGTTCCACGGCCACGCGGGTGACTTGGTCCATGTCAATCAGCCTGTTTTCTTCCTCCTGGATCAGGTAATCCATGGCCTCGGCCACGCGCAGGCGGCGCTTCTTGGTTCTTGAGCCAAAAAGCCCCGGGAGAATGTCCTTGATGTTGATGTCCATCTCCTCGATGCCTTGAGAAGAGATCACCTCGAAAGCCGGGAAGCTGCGGTCCCGCACTTCAATATCGACCTGCCGTTCGTCGAGTTTCCCCTCCCGAAACTGGGCGCGCAATTTCTCCCGGGTGCGGCGGAACTGTTCCTGGGCCGCAGCGGCGCGTTCCTCTTCTTCGTCGCCGCCGCTCTTTTCGTGGCGCTTCATAGAAGGTGGAGGGGGCAGAAGGAGATCCAGCAGACGCTCTTCGGCGTTCTGCTCCGCTTTTTCAGCCACTTCATCGACCCGTTCTTCCCGGACCATGTCAATGGAGATTTCCACCAGGTCGCGGACCATGGACTCCACATCGCGGCCAACATAGCCCACTTCCGTGAAGCGCGAGGCCTCGACCTTGAGGAAAGGAGAATTCGTCAGCCGGGCAAGGCGCCTGGCGATTTCCGTTTTCCCCACGCCGGTAGGGCCAATCATGATGATATTCTTGGGAAGGATTTCTTCCGCCTGCTCGGGTGGCAGCTTTTGCCGCCGCATGCGGTTTCGCAGTGCCGTGGCGACAGATCGTTTGGCCTCACTTTGGCCGATCACGTACTTATCTAATTCCGCTACGATCTGGCGCGGGGATAGCTCATCAGGTGAGCTGGCAGTCTCAAGAGTTTCGGGCAAGTAGAAAACCATAGGATTCAGCGCTCGGAGCGCCCCGTTTACAGTTCTTCGATCGTTACCTGATCGTTGGTGAAGATGCAGATCTGCCCGGCCAGGCGCATGGCCTCCTCGACAATCTCCTTGGCGGTCATCGCCGTGTGTTTTGCCAGGGCGCGCGCGGCGGCCAGTGCGAAAGGCCCGCCGGAGCCGATGGCCACAATCCCGTCATCGGGCTCAATCACATCTCCGTTGCCGCTCACCAGATAGGTGCTCTTTTCGTCCGCGACCAGGAGCAACGCCTCGAGGTGTCTCAGGGCGCGGTCCGTGCGCCAGTCCTTGGCCAGTTCCACAACGGCGCGGCTCAGGTTTCCGTGATACTCCTCAAGCTTCTGTTCAAACCTAGTGAAAAGGGAGAGGGCGTCGGCAGTGCTCCCGGCAAAACCCGCCAGGACTTTCTCATTGAAGAGGCGGCGGATTTTTCGGGCTTTCTGCTTGACGATATTCTCCCCCATGGTCACCTGGCCGTCGCCTCCCATGGCCAGCCGTCCATCTCGCCGGACGCAGAGAATAGTCGTACTACGCATTCTGGGATGATTCTTCACGCTTGCTCCATCAAGGCATTATAACAGATGGAACCGCTACTGGACGGGTTGGAAATAGGTGGAGGGGTATTCGTCGTCATAGTGGGCGGAGCTGCGGAAGATTTCAGAAACTCGTTCATCATTCAAAAACCTCGCAATGTGCATCGGGGTCACGATTCCCTCGATGTTTTTGTAGTCGCTGTACACATCCGCGAACTCGTCCCAATCGCCTGTTTGGGGGTCGCGCACGCGATAGGTGACGCGAACCGGCAGAATCGTTTGACGATTCAAATCCAGTCTCAATTGAGTTCCTTGTTGGTCAACCATGTCCAGAGCTTGTGTGGCGACGTTATCCACAAAGTCGACACCGCCCGGCTGAATGAGAATTCCGGGTTCATGGATGCGGAGACGGAGGAGATTCTCCAGCGAATAGCGATTGGAAATCCTCCAGCGTCGGGCCTGCTCCGGCGCCTGGGAGGTTTGTCCGTACCGGTCCAGTTCCCATGCTTGGTCGCCATTGTTGACGAGAATGACAGGGGGCCTCTTCCCGTAGCTAAACCGGCGCTTGTCCGGATATTCGACGGCGCTCTCGAAAGGGGCGAACCCTGAAGTGGACTCGTCCCTGATGGAATAGATGCGGCCTCGGGTCGTCAGCCGTTTCATATTCAGGAAAGCAGGTCCGCCCAATGCCCGAATCACGCGATCAATGACTTGTTGGGCCTTGGGGTCGATGCGCGAAGGAACCTCGGCGGGATTCTGCTCGGCGCGCAGTCTCGCCCCCCGGACTGCTCCAAGCAAGACTGCGGGAACAACCGCCCCGATGAGTATCCCTCGTACCCCGCAACTTCGCTCAGGCACAACAAACTCCCTTCCTCGGCCCATGCAAGATTAGGTAGTATTCCAATTCGAATGCAGGGCCGCCTCGTCTCCCACCATGGTGGGACGGGACGGCCCAGGCCGGTCCCGCCTTGCGGGACCCTGCCCTACATCCCATATTAGGAAACTACCCAAGATTATAAGCCCTTGTCTCGTTACGGCATAGCACACGACTTGCGCTCCACGTCCCCCTTTTCTAACCACACAAAACGCTCCCGCCGTTTACATTCAGGATTTCCCCTGTGATGAACGTTGCCATGGGCGAGGCCAGGAAGAGTATGGGCAGGGCAATTTCCTCCGGTCGAGCGAAGCGACGAAGGGGAATGAGGGATATTGTTTTCTTGTATTCGCGCCTGTTGTTCAACACCTGCGTGCTCATTTCCGTTTCCACCCATCCGGGAGCGAGGCAATTCACTAAGATGCCGTGTCGTGCCAGCTCGGTAGAGAGCCCTTTGACAAAGCTAATCAGGCCGCCCTTGCTGGCTGCGTAATGGGTGTGAAAAGCCTCCCCGCGTTGCCCGGCGGTCGAGGAAACCACGATAATGCGGCCGCGTTTCTGGCGGATCATTTGGGGAACGACGTGGTGCACCAGCGAATAAACGCCTTTGAGGTTTATGGCCATCATTTCATCCCACTGCTTCTCCGCCACTTTCTGGATAGGCAGGGGGTTGTAATTCCAAATGCCTGCATTAGCCACCAGTATATCGAGCTTGCCGAAACGGTTAACCGCAGCCTCAACCAACCTCCTGGCGTCGGCCATGCTTGAAACATCGGCCCGTTCAGCAATGGCCTGGCCCTCCAGGCCCTTACAGGTTTCGATGACTTCCTTTGCTGCGCGGTTTGCTCGATGATAGTTGAAAATAACCTTCGCGCCTGCTGCCACAAACACCTTCACGGTAGCCGCACCGATTCCGCGGGACCCGCCCGTAACCACAGCGACTTCATCTTTGAGAGTTATGTGCATGTTCTCCCCACTGGGCTCACTGGCTTGTGGATTCCCTGACGCAAGTGAGCTCTTCGACCTCAAACCGAAAGGACAGCCCTTCCCAGAGCCTGTTCACCCCCGAGGCTGCCGAGTGGAGAAGAAGCGCACAGCATGCGAACGTCGGCTGTCAGCCGGAAATCGGGGACGCGCACGCGCCGCACCACCCGCGCGCCTTCGAATCTCACCAGTTGCAGTTTATCACTTGCTGCAACCACAGACACGCGGAGGGCAATCCGCGGAAGCGAGGGTTGGCGGCGTCTCCCAAGCAGTGAAGGCGGTCAAGCTTCCGTTGCCACTGCCTTGAGGATACGTGGGCGTTGAGGATTGATCAGCGCGGCGGAGAGGCTGGTGTAGTGCCGATTCCGAGCCATGCACAGGTGAGATGATGGAAGGGCAGCCCTTGTGGAATGGTTTGGCATGACCTTCTATCCTCGAGATAATTTTTTCGGGGTCGTTCACGCCACTTCCACTTCATGCGCCGCAAGGCACTCAGTCGGGAAGAGGGAGCGGGCCGCCTCTTCCATCTCCCGGGCGGTGCTGGCGTGTTCGGGATAATTGATTACGTGCACGCCAAATAAGAAGCGTGTGCTCGCTCCCGAGGCATCGTAAAGGCCCTCCGCGAACCGACTCGAGATGCGGTAGGCATTCTCTGTCCCCACGCCGGGAAGGACGACGGCAAAGACCCCGCGACGGAAGCGATATATGGAGTCCTCAGCGCGAAGTTTCCTGGTCAAGGCCTTGGCGGCGTCACCGAACGCTGTATCGATTTCGTCCTTGTCAGGGAGTTGCGGCGAAGGCTCCAGTTGGACAACCAGTAGCGAAAGAGGCAAATGAGTACTGGCGGCGCGGCGATGCTCCATGGCCAGGCGGTCGCGAAAGAGGGTGAACCCGGGCAAGGTCGCGAGCATGTCCACGCTCGCTTCGTGCCGCATTGCCACAAACCGCTGGTGCTCTTCCGCAACCCGCTGGCGAAGCTGACTGATCACGACCTGCCTGTCCAGGAAGTAGCCCACCAGCAGGACCGAAAGCGCGCAGAAGCCGAAGAAGATCTTGCGTTTTGTCGTGCCGTTCACGATGAGGTCGTTGGAGAGAGCCGAGGGATACATCAGCAAGGCCATGCCCACGGCCAAAATGAGAATGACGGTGAGAGCCAACATCCACAGCTCCCACTCACGGCGGTTGAGATTTCGGGGGTCCATTTGGTCGAATATCCGCATGAGTAATCACTCCTCGCGAAGAGAAAGTCAACTGGTCCCCCGAGCGGCAGGAGGTCAAGTCGTGAATTCTGTTTCATCCATCCAGTACGCCACGAACTCTACGAGTGAGGGAGTCCGCCCCGTGGAGGAAAAGGAGGGCGCGATGACATGGGCCCTCGTCTCTGCGACCATTCCCCTTCCCGTCTCACTCACCCCCAGCGTTACGTACGGTCCCGGCTCGAGGCCGAAGTAGGTCCAGCCAGAGTGCTCGTCCAGATTGACATCCGCCGCCTCAATCAGGAATTGTGGCGCTGAAATCGGCATCTGGCGGAGGGAGTCATGTCCTCTGACCTGCGGCGCCATCCAGTACTTCGCGAACCTTGAGTGTCAGAGCATCCGGCGTGAAAGGCTTCTGGAGGAAAACCGTGCCTGGATTCAGCAGGCCGTGTTGGACGACGGCATGATCCGCATACCCGGACATGTAGAGAACTTTCGTTTCCGGATGAAGTGGTGCCAGATGTTCGGCCAACTCCTTCCCGCTCATCTGGGGCATCACCACATCGGTCAGCAACAAATGAATGTGTTTTTTATGCCGCTCGCCAATCTCCAGCGCATCATTTGCTCCCTTGGTCTCCAACACATCGTAGCCTCTGGATTCAAGGACTCCCCTGACCAAGGAACATACTGCTTCCTCGTCTTCAGCCAGGAGGATGGTTTCGGAGCCTCGGGATAGGTCATCAACAGGTACTTGGGTTGGAGCAATCACCTCAACCGCTTGGTCGATTCGAGGCAGATAGACCTTAAATGTCGTACCCTTCCCCGGTTCGCTGTAGACCCAGATGTGGCCCTCGCTCTGTCTGACGATCCCGTAGAGCGTAGCGAGCGCCAGTCCCATCCCCTCACCCCGTTGTTTGGCGGTGAAGAAAGGCTGGAAGACGCGGGCTCGCGTCTCCGCATCCATCCCGATTCCGGTATCGCTCACTGCGATCATCACATAGTGGCCCGGCAAGACGCTTTCCTGGCTGCTCGCATAGCTCGAATCCAACTCGACGTTGGCCGCTTCGAGCGTCAACTGGCCGCCCTGGGGCATCGCATCCCGCGCGTGCACCGCCAGGTTCATGATCACCTGCTCGATTTGTCCCGGGTCAGCATTCACGCGACCCAGTCCGGAGGGTAGATGCGTGACCAGTTCGATGTTCTTTCCAATCATTGGCCGCAGCATCTTATCCACGTTCGTCAGCAGGCTGTTCAGATCAACGATGTGCGGTTGCAGCACTTGCTTGCGGGCGAAAGCGAGCAATTGGCGCGTGAGCGAGGCAGCCTGGTCCGCCGCCTTCTCGATCTCCTTCACAGGGGAGCGCATCCCGTCGGGAAGGGAGACTCTCTCCAACAGGAGATCGCTATATCCCATAATGATCGTCAATAGATTGTTGAAGTCGTGAGCTACCCCACTCGCAAGGCGTCCCACCGCTTCCATCTTCTGTGCCTGGCGAAGCTGCTCCTCGAGTCGCCTGCGCTCCGTGACGTCTTCAACGATGCCGTCGTAATACAACACTCTTCCATCATCTGCACGGAACGCTCTGGCAGATTCCCGAACAAATATCACCGACCCATCTCGTCTTTTCCAAGCCGCCTCAAGGCCCTTGGCTTCGCCTTCCCGCTCGATTTGCTCACGAAATGCGCTTCGGGGGTAGCCAGCCTCAAAACCCTCGCCCTTAACATTTCGAAATGCCAATTCCTGCCACGAGTCGTACCCCAACATTCGGAGCAGCGCGGGATTCGCCATCAGCACGCGCCCGTCCGGCATGCTCCGATAAACTCCCAGGGGCAAGTTTTCGATGAACCTTCTGAATTGTGCTTCGCTTGCGCGGAGCGCTTCCTCCGCCCGCTGGCGCGCCGTGATATCCCGCAGCACGTTGACGCTACCCTTCAATGCCCCGCTGCTGTCACGGAGAGGGCTGGTGGTGAGGTCGAAGATCTTCCCAAGCCAAGGTTCCTCCAGATCACTTCTGGCCTCCGTCCCGGTTTTCAACAGGCACTGGTGCGGGCAGTCTTCCCGTGGTTTGTCCGACCTGTGCAGGACTTCATAGCAATGCTTGCCGATGATTTGAGACGACTCCAAGCCCACAAGCTCGGCCAAGGCACGATTGGCACGCTGAATGCCGCACTCCTCGTTCACCACCATGACGGGGTCGGGAACGGAGTCAAACGTCAGCTCCCAGTCCCTTTTAGCGCAGGCAATTTGCTCCTGAAGCCGGGCGGCTTCCTCCCGCTGAGTTTTGTCCTGTAGGGCGCGGCTCAAGGCAACCGGCAGTCGCTCCAGGCGATCTTTCAGGAGGTAGTCGGCGGCGCCTCGCTTGACATACTCGACGGCAGCTTCGTCACCCAGGACACCGGTCAGTACTAAAAAGGGGATATCCTTCCCTGACCTCTTGAGGATTTCCAAAGCCTCCATACCGGTCCAGGTCCCGAGGTTGTGGTCGCAGAGGATGGCATCGTAATCGGCATGGGCCAGCCGCTCCTCGAAGTCAGTAGCAGAGTCAATCACATTGAACGCCAAAGGGTAGCCGGCCCGCTTCAGCACACTTACTGTAAGCTCGGCGTCCGCTGCATCGTCCTCGATAATTAAGATCCGAAGGGCGCGTCCGGAGGGAAATGGGTTGCCTGCTTTAGCTTTGCTCATCGTCTCCTTCTTCATTTCGCGTGGAAGGCTGCGGGCGGTGGGGGTTCATTCACTACCAGCCAGTAAAGCCCCAGTTGCTTCACAAGGTTGCGAAAACTGTCGAAATCTACGGGCTTCTGAACATAGCCATTGGCGCCAAGGTGATACCCATTGACCGTGTCAGACTCTTCTCGAGACGCGGTTAGAATGACGACGGGAATAGCCTTGGTGCGAGGGTCCTTCTTGATCTCACGCAGAACTTCCATGCCATCCACTTTGGGCAGTTTTAGATCGAGCAGCACAATACGGGGAGCCTGCTCGAAGCTGCGCTGCACCCAAGGGCCGCGGCAAAAGAGAAAATCCAGAGCTTCTTCGCCGTCACGTGCCACCTCAATATGATTCGCTAATCTCTCCTGACGCAAGGCGTGCAAGGTCAGCTCGAGGTCGTCCGGATTATCTTCAACCAGGAGTATTTCTACGTCTTGACTTATCATGCGGCACCTCTAGGCAAGGAATTGCTTTCCCCAGGACGGCTCTCGACAGCCTCCAAAGTGAAGTAAAAAGTAGCGCCCTTGTTCAACTCTCCCTCCGCCCAGGTGCGTCCGCCGTGTTTGTGGACAATGCGCTGGACGGTGGCCAGTCCGATGCCTGTTCCCTCGAAGTCCTCGGGGCGATGGAGCCGCTGAAAAACTCCAAAAAGCTTGTCAACGTACTTCATGCTGAAGCCGACCCCGTTGTCGCGAACAAAGATCACGGCTCGGCCATCCTGCCTCGTTTCCCCCACTTCGATCACGGCGCGTTCCCGCAGCCGGGTGAACTTGAGGGCGTTCGACAGCAGGTTGGCGAAAACCTGCTTCACCAAGGCTGGATCGCACTCCACGAAGGGCAATTTCCCGATTCGCCATTCGATCTCCCGGCC
>DLMI01000170.1:32224-42525 GCA_002478145.1 Acidobacteria bacterium UBA7540 | reverse complement strand
ATTCGCCATTCGATCTCCCGGCCTGCCATCTCCGGCTTCAGATCGCGAATGGCTTCTTCGAGCAAAGAACTCAACCCCGTCAGTTGCATGCTCAGTTCCTTGCGTCCCACGCGCGTGAGGTTCAGCAAATCGTCCACCATCATGCCCATGCGGCGCGTTCCGTCGCGGATGCGAGACAGATAGCGACGTGCGTCCTCCGGAAGATCTACGCTGTACTCTTCAAGAAGTAATTTGGAGAAACCGTCGATGTGGCGCAGGGGGCTGCGCAGGTCGTGAGAGACCGAGTACGTGAAGGCTTCGAGGTTCTTGTTCGTTGCCTCCAGCTCCGCCGTGTGCCGCCGCACCCGCTCGTCGATTTCTTGGTTCAGCTTGCGGATTACCTCCTCGGCCCGCTTGCGCTCGGAGATGTGGCGGGCGGCGGCGAACACGCCAATGACCTCTCCCGCCTCGTCCCGATACACCGCCGCGTTGTAAAGCACCGGCGTCACATATCCGTCGCGGTGCCGAATCTCCAACTCGTAGTCCTTGATCAAGCCTTCTCGGAACACCTGCTCGTATCCCGCTCGGGCCTTTCCGGGGTCGCTAAAATAATCTGCAAAGTCGGTCCCCATGAGTTGCTGACGCGAGAGGCCGGTCACCTTCTCAGCGGCCTTGTTCACGTCGGTGATCTTTCCGTCCGGATTGATGGTCAGCAGCGGATCGAGACTGGCTTCGAGCAGGCTGCGGTTATAAGCGCTGGCCCGGCGCACGGCCTCGACCGCCCGCTTCAGCTCCGTGACATCCCGCGCCGTTGCACAGACACCAATCACCTGCCCCGCATCGTCCCGATACACCGCCGCGCTGTAAAGCACCGGCGTCACATGTCCGTCGCAGCGCCGAATCTCCAACCCGTAGTCCTGGACCAAGCCTTCTCGGAACACCTGCTCGTATCCCGCTCGGGCCCTCCCGGGGTCGGTAAAATAATCTGCAAAGTCGGTCCCAATGAGTTGCTCGCGCGAGAGGCCGGTCACCTTCTCAGCGGCGTTGTTCACATCGGTGATCTTTCCGTTCGGAGCGATGGTAAAGAGCGGATCCAGGCTCGCCTCGATCAGGCTGCGGTTGTAAACGCCTGTCTGGCGCGCGGCCTCGTCGGCAAGATGGCGTTCAATGGTGTGAGTGCTCGTTGTCTCCTCCTTCATTTCGCCTGGAAGACCGCAGCCGGCGGGGGTTGATTTACTACCAGCCAGTAAAGCCCCAGTTGCTTCACAAGGTTACGAAGATTGTCGAAATCTACGGGCTTCTGAACATAGCCATTGGCGCCAAGGTGATACCCATTGACCATGTCAGACTCTTCTTGAGACGCGGTTAGAACGACGACGGGAATGGCTTTGGTGCGAGGGTCCTTCTTGATCTCACGCAGAACTTCCATGCCATCCATTTTGGGCAGTTTTAGATCGAGCAACACTACACGGGGAGGCTGGTCGAAGCTGCGCTGCGCGTAGGGGCCGCGGCAAAAGAGAAAATCCAGAGCCTCTTCGCCGTCACGTGCCACCTCAATATGATTCGCTAATCTCTCCTGACGCAAGGCGTGCAAGGTCAGCTCGACGTCGTCCGGATTATCTTTAACCAGGAGTATTTCTACGTCTTGACTTATCATGCGGCACCTCTAGGCAAGGAATTGCTTTCCCAGGACGGCTCTCGACAGCCTCCAGAGTGAAGTAAAAAGTAGCGCCCTTGTTCAACTCTCCCTCCGCCCAGACGCGTCCGCCGTGTTTGTGAACAATGCGCTGGACGGTGGCGAGTCCGATGCCTGTCCCCTCGAAGTCCTCGGAGCGATGGAGTCGCTGAAAAACTCTAAAAAGCTTGTCAACGTACTTCATGCTGAAGCCGACCCCGTTGTCGCGAACAAAGATCACGGCTCGGCCATCCTGCTTCGTTTCCCCCACTTCGATCACGGCGCGTTCCCGCAGCCGGGTGAACTTGAGGGCGTTCGACAGCAGGTTGGCGAAAACCTGCTTCACCAAGGCTGGATCGCACTCCACGAAGGGCAATTCCCCGATTCGCCATTCGATCTCCCGGCCCGCCATCTCCGGCTTCAGATCGCGAATGGCTTCTTCGAGCAAAGAACTCAACCCCGTCAGTTGCATGCTCAGTTCCTTGCGTCCCACGCGCGTGAGGTTCAGCAAATCGTCCACCATCATGCCCATGCGGCGCGTGCCCTCGCGGATGCGAGACAGATGGCGACGTGCGTCCTCCGGCAGATCTGCGCTGTACTCTTCAAGAAGTAATTTGGAGAAACCGTCGATGTGGCGCAGGGGGCTGCGCAGGTCGTGAGAGACCGAGTACGTGAAGGCTTCCAGTTCCCTATTACTGGCTTGCAACTCGGCAGCGCGGCGCTGGAGGTCTTCATTGAGTTTGCGGATTTCCTCCTCGGCCCGCTTGCGCTCGGAGAGGTCGCGGGCGGCTGCAAAAACGCCAACGACCTCTCCCGCCTCGTCCCGATACACCCACGCGTTGTAAAGCACCGGCGTCACATGTCCGTCGCCGTGCCGAATCTCCAACTCGTACTGGACCAAGCCTTCTCGGAACACCTGCTCGTATCCCGCTCGGGCCTTTTCGGGGTCGGTAAAATAATCTGAAAAGTCGGTCCCAATGAGTTGCTCGCGCGAGAGGCCGGTCACCTTCTCAGCGGCGTTGTTCACGTCGGTGATCTTTCCGTTCGGAGCGATGGTAACGAGCGGATCCAGGCTCGCCTCGATCAGGCTGCGGTTGTAAACGCCTGTCCGGCCCGCGGCCTCGTCGGCAAGATGGCGTTCAGTGGTGTCAGTGCCCATCGTCTCCTCCTTCATTTCGCCTGGAAAACCGCAGCCGGCGGGGGTTGATTTTCTACCCGCCGGCAAAGCCCCAGTTGCTTCACGACGCTACGCATACCCTAAGGCATGTGGAGATTTTGCGAAGGGGAGACGAGCTGCCCGCTTCGCATTTCCTCTTTCCTAACAGAGGCCTCCAGCCTTGCCATCCTTTCCTCGATGCTGGCGAGCGAGCTGGCCAGCGCTCCATGGTCATCCTCGCGGCGAAATATCGGGTTGTTCACCCACCAGTCCATGCCCATTTCCTTGGCCTTATCGACCGAGCAGATGACCAAGCGGATCTGAACGGACAGGAGTTCGATGTCCACCAGTTTCACTCTGATATCACCCGCGATGATGATCCCTTTATCCAAAACACGCTCCAGCACGTCGGCCAAAGTTGAGCTCTCCACCGCGTGTGACATGCTGCGTTGCTGCACCATAAGCTCTCCTTTTACAGAAGCTTTCCCAGCGGGCCAAGATCCAAGTTCAGGTCCTCTTCCTCGAGGCCAAATTCCGCCCGCAGCCGTTCAATTTCCTGTGCCTGCCTCATCAGCGTCAGTCCGAGCCTTTCAATCTGCGGCGCACTCAAGGAACCCCCCTCCATCCGGCGGATAGCTTGCCGCTCCAGCAATTCGTGCAGGAGCTTGACCAGGGTCAGGACCAGTTGTCCGAGCCCGTTTTTGGCATCGTTCACATCGAGGTTGAGCCGGCCGGCTCGCGGGCGCTGGCCAGCGGACGATGGGGGCGCCAGCAAATCGTCCACCTTCATCACCTGGGCGAAATCGTGTACGGCCTCAGACTCGACCCGCGCCAGCTCGGTTGAGTCCATTTGCCTTCTCCTTTCCAATGCCCATGCCGGCGCCCAATTGCAGCGGCGCGCGGCGGAGGCTTTGACGCCCTGTCTCCATGGACGTGAGCACGGCTTGCAGTCCAAGGTAGATGAGGTCGATATCCGCGACTGAAATGGTCACTTCTCCTGCCACCACAACTCCTTTGTTCAGCACCCGGTCAAGCACCTCGCACAGGGAGACCTGCCGGGTGTCATCTAAGGCGAGTTCGGATGGCAGGGTCGACAGGTTTACAAGGTTGCTTTCAACAGGCATAGACACTCGATTCCACGCGGCTGGGTTGGTAAAGGGCTTGTCCCAACTCTGCCAGCCGGCGAAAGCCCTGAATCTCCCCCCAACGATAGACAACCGTCATTTCCCTTCCTTGAAGACACCGCTGAAACTTCCGGCGCACGTGCGATTCCCGGCGATACAGAGCAGAACACAAAAGGCAATCACTGGGGGGCGTGACAAGGTTGAGAAGAAGTCCAGGCACACTGACGCCTAAGCGCACGCAGGCAGCCAGCAAGTCTCGTGTTTCCTCAAAAGCCATATCGGTGGGGATGCTGACCGCATAGATGGCGGATCGTGCCGGATCAGTCAGCAGTCGTCTGAACCTCTTGAGGTTCTTTGACATCGACACGAGCTCCTGAGAAAACCTGGTGAGTCGGAAGATCTGCGGGTATTTAAGAAACAAGTCGAAGAACGCTTTAAGCCATTGATCGACGATTCCGGGAAGTTCCAGCAGACGAATCAGGTGACCTGTTGCTGCGGAATCGAGCACGAGGACGTCGTAGTCGCCCGAGGCGAGTAAGGCCATGACCCCCGTCAGGCCCATCACCTCGTCGAGGCCCGGGGGGGAGAGGTCGAGAATCCGTTCCAGCACTGCGCGGTCGAAGGTTAAGTCAAAGTTACTCGAGATAGATTCCAGGAATTTCTGCATATCTCCGGCGTATTGTTTCTTCAAAGCCCGAAATTCCGACTCCGAATCGATCTCCATGGCTTCCACGCCGGGGAACACGAGTTTTGGCCGGGGGCCGATGGGTGTCCCCAAGCAGCTTGATAAAGAGTGGGCAGGCCCGGTGGAGAAAAGAAGAACTTTCTTCCCGGGGCGATCTTGCGCCAAGTGCAGAGCCGTCGCGCAAGCCAAAGTTGTCTTTCCCACGCCACCCTTGCCTGCAAAGAGCAGAAGCGCAGTCTGGGGTGGAGGCCACTCGATGCCTACCTCCACCCTGAGCGCCAGAGTTGCCGATGGTTCGGTGGTTGCGGGAGGGGCTTCGGTGATTTGCCCTACTCCATCCCAGAATGACTCCAGTGCTGTCTGCCCCCGAACCTCCTCTGCATAAAGGGGCAGCCCCCAGAGTGCAAACCTGGCTAAAGAGGTTTGGCTGAAAAGGTTCCGCAGTTGCCGAATCTGGCGCAGACGCTCGTCCTCACAAACGGGGCACGGGTTACTGGGATAGAGCCGGTTGATCACGATGTCGGTCATCGGCAACATGAGACGGTCCACTTCCCTTACGATCGAGACGGTCTCGCGAATGCTCATCATCTCGGCGAGCATCACCGGAACAAAACGGCAACGGAGCGAATCCTGTAGCACCCCTTCCATGCGTTTTACTGAGGCGGTCAGCTCTTCCAGGAAGGCGTCGAGTTCATCGCGATCTCGGGAACGGGCAAAGACCCATTTCATGTAGCGGTGCTTTGCCAACAGAGTTTCCAGCGTGGCGAGCCATTTGTGGAGGAATTCCGGCATGGCCAGCAAGCGCAGGGTGTGACCACCGGGGGCGGTGTCCACAATGATGCAATCGTAGCTGCACTTCTCCACCCACGTGGAGATCTCCAGGAAGGCCACGAGTTCATCCAAGCCCGGCAAGGAAAGCTCCAAAAAGCGGTCGATTTCTTCTCTATCGAGGAAGGTGCCGCGCGAGGCGATTTCGCGGAGTTTCCCATAGTGCTCCTGCTTGAAATGCGCCAGGTATTCCTGGCCATCAAGTTCGCGAACCTTCAGGTTTTCGGGTGGGACCAAGTCCGCCAGGCTATCGGTGAGTGAATGAGCAGGGTCTGTGGAGACCAGGAGAAAAGAGGATTGCGGTGAGTTTTTTGCCAAATGCAGCGCCGCGGCGGTGGCGCAGGTAGTCTTTCCGACTCCCCCTTTGCCGCCAAAGATCAGCAGTTGTAGGCCTCGGTGGTCCAAAAACGCTGGAGCAGCCATGCTCTCCGCGCATCGATTGCACTCCTCACGCCACCCTACTGTATTCACGTTGGCCTCGCTTTTCCTCTCCGCCATGCTCCTCTTGGAGGCCTCGGCCACGCTCTTGCATTCTGTCCAGCCGTTCGAGTAAGGTCTTTTCTTCGCCTGCGAACTCTCCCTCCGAGATCTTTCCGGTTTCCAGCCTCATGTAGAGATCACTCAACTCCGCGGTGACAGATTCGCTCTCGTTGGCGAGCTCCTCCTGGGCGGCGTTCTGAACCTGACGGGCGATCCAGACCAGACCGGTGAACGGAAGTTTCAAAAGGTCGTCCACAAGAACCATGGCATGCTCCCGCATCGCCCGGCTCAGAGCTTGAGATCGATCTCGACAAAGTTGTGCGGGGCCCACGGCCCGTTGTAGTCGAAGGCGAAGTTGTTATCAAACTGCTGCGCGGCCTCGAAGACGCGACTCTCGAACTGCGGCATCGCTGTACGCTCGACCAAACAAGCCAGATTCATTACCTCGCGTTCAGTACGGCATTTCCTTGGCTCGATCTCGGCGCAGTGGGGCGCCAGAATCGCTTCCACTTTGTCGGTGTAGGTCTCCCGATCCTCTTTGAGCAGTTGGTCAAACATCCTGCCGACTTCGATCTTGTCCTCCTGCGTAGGCTCGCGAGGACCTCCCAGGAGTTGGTCCCGGGCCCCCCTCAGCTCAGGATGGGTATTAACGAAGTATTCAAAGATGTTGGGCACGTCCCAGGTAACTCGCAAGCCCATCTCGACCTTGCCCGCCACGCGCCGCAGTTGCTCGAGCAGCGCATGCTGGTTGCGAGAAAGCAGGTTTCGTACGGCCTGCGGGCTGTCTGCGATGATGCCGAAGGACATGGGTAGAGGTGTGGTCTCCGCCATCAGCTTCTTGAGGACTTCCTGATGGGCGGCAAGATGGGAGCGTTCTGGCCGCACCCTCTCGACACCTACATTGCTGACCACGGCTGCTACTTGCCCCCCCGGGATGGAATACACCTCACTTCCGTCGATGCCGAAGTCTCCGTACTTCCGGCCTCGAGCATCGGCGATAACCGCGTAAAGGTATGCCCTCTGTCGCACTGCCACCTGGTTGCGTGGATGCTTGGGCGCGGATTTCGCAATCGAGGTATCGGCGGTACTCATAGAGCCCTCTCTTCCATAGCGGGGCGGGCATAATGGAGGATGATCTCGATCATTAGCGCGGCGCGGAACACGAGATTCTCAGGTTCAGTAGTCAGGACCTGCACGGCTATTTCCTCTGGGCTGCGGCCCGCCATGTGGAGTTCCATGAGCCGGGTAAGCAATGCCCGGGACGCGCGCTCACGATCGCGGTTCATGGGCTCGGGCTGCTCTCCATTTCCGCCGGCAACACCCCTCCCAGGGTTTTCTCCGCCCAGCGGCGCCTTGTTCCTCTCCTCAATTTGATTTCCCAAGAGAGACATCAGCAATTCTTCGCTCCCCCTCAATCGGCGCCCGGGCGCGGCCCAACTCGCCGGGCCCGACCAGCGCGCGCCCCGAACTAAGCGACCTCCATAGCCGCCTTGCTCGTCGGCTTGAGAACGCGCTCGAAGGCCTTCCCGGCCGAAGGGTGCTGTGCGATATATACTTGCTTGACCGCTCTGACACTGCCCTGTTCCGTGCGAATCTCAAGGGTCGCCCTGCACGCGAAGCATTTGACCGGCCCCTCATAGTCGTCGTAGGCATCGTCCAGATCCAGCCTGTACCCGCAGCCCAGACAATTGACTCTCATACCTTCTCCTCCCTGTTCTCACTCGACGATGCGCGGTGGAAGGCCACGCGCCGCCCCCGCTGGCTGCCCCGACCCGGCTACGTGGCATGCACTGGCTCCTCGCCCAGCTTCCTCATCGCCCGCTTGACCGTCCTTTTCGCTTTGACTTCCAGGACCGCGCACCCCAGATAGGCGGCTACCCGATAGATCGGCTGCCACGGCAAGATTAAAAGAACTAGCAGCAGCGCCATTATAGGAAAGCCCCACAAATACAGTGCCGTAGCTATCCCGATTTGCACGACCTGTCTGATCTCCTTTTCGCTTTTCAGAGTCATTTCTTCTGGCCCCCTCAATGGTTTCAATAATTGCAGGCAGCGGGTCTTTTCAATGCTAAGATCGCGCTCCTTCGCCTCAGTACCTGATCCTCAGCGCACCGGCACTACTCCGCATCGTGGGCTTGGCCTTGACCCCAGGCACACCGGCAGATTTGCGTTCGGCCAAGCCCTGCAACAGGGTGGTCTCTTCGGTCTCGATCTCACGCAGCCGGGCATCAAGCTCTGCCACCCGGCGGCTGGCGGTTGTTCTTTCTGCGGCGCGCCGAGACTTTTCGATTTCCAGGCACGCGATTTGCAAGTGCGCCCTGTGGGGAGTAGCCAGGCGCGTCACTCGACCGGCCAAGGTGCGAATGGTTCTCAAGCCCCTTAGAGGTATAGGCATAGGTGTGCCCCTTTCACGCGGTAGCGAGGCGGTGGTGATTCTTCCGCCGCTTGGAATGGTTCCCGCAGACTTTCGCCATTGCCTCCTCCACCTTTTGCAGCATGAGCGAATTCCCGTCGTGAGTAACCTTTGCGGTGTCCGTCTTGAGAACGTCGCAGCACACCCACCAAAAGGTGGGATCCTCGAGCCGAGCGCGGCTGTGGCGGTGGGCGAGGATCTTGGCGATGGCGATACAGGCCCGGATCGTGGGGCGGTGGTTATTGACGCCGACCCCACGGAGTTCCCTGACAATATCCACGATCCTTTCCGCATCCGTACGCGGAAGGCTCGACTTCGCCTGGGTGATCTGGATCTCCGTTTCGCGATCGAAATGCCCAAGGTTGACGGTGATCATCCGATCCATCAGCGCGTCTTGAGTCTTGTGGACTCCGGCATATTCTTCGGGGTTCGAGGTCAGGATGGCTCGAAAGTCCTCGTGTACGCGCACACACCCCTCGCCGGACCTGCCCAGGTTGGGCAGATTGAGAATCCTTCCCTCCAGGATACTGAGCAGCACGTTGTTGGCCTCCGGCCTGGAACGGTTGAATTCATCATAAATCAGCGTGTGTCCATTGAGGCAGGCGGTGGTAAGCCGGTGGTCCTCCCAAAGAGTGCTCATGCTCTCTTCGGTCTTCACGACGGAGTGGATGTAATTATCAATGAGCTTGAACTTACGGTAGCCGGAATCCTTGCCAATCAGGTCGGAGCTGCCAAACTCGTCGTCGCCGTGGAGGAGGACGACCGGCCGGCCGAGTTGCGCGGCAACGTGCAAGGCGAGGGTCGTCTTCCCCGTTCCTGCCAGGCCGGCAAAGTGGACTGCGTATCCCACACCAAGATAGCTCAGCGCCCGGTCCGTCAAAGCCTGAATATGCGGGGTCAAGACAAATTCTTCGCTAGGCTCAGGGACAATGCTGTGTCCTTGGGGTTCGACTATTTCGCAGGCTACTGAACCAAACTTTGCATCCTCGCCATTCATTGCTGTCTGTTCCCTTTCCTTGAGCTTTGCGGTCCAGTTGGAGCTTTGCCCGGATTACGGCAGTGAGCTTAGTGTTTCCGTTTCTTTCGTGCCGACTTCTCTCCGCCGCCGACTTCGAACGATGGATGGCCACCTGTTTCGCTCTGGCTTCCTTCCAGGTCGGCTTTGGTTTCCTGCATCGTATGGCTTGCGAGTTTCTCCACCGCCCCGCACGATGGAGTACCCAAGGCACGCCATGCTTGCCGAATGCTGCTGAGGTCCGTGTGGACCTCCGCGCGGAGGCCTTCGACCGTACGCTTGAGGTCCGAGAGGGAGCCCAAACGATCGGCTTTCGTCCTCCTGGCCCGGGCGGCGAAGCTTTTGGAAAAGTTGGCCAGCGTCTGGGAGACATCGGCCCGCCGCTCCTCGGTCTCTCGCTCCAAAGCCTGGGCCAATCCCTGGCGCGCGCTTCGCAAGGCCAGGATCTCATTCCGTAATTGAGTCATATGCTCGGTTAACACACCCATGGTTTTCCTCCTCCTTGTTTCTAAGCTGGTCGTGGCGTTGCGGGCGGCTTCAGTTCGGGCCTCTTCTCTTTGCCACGGCGAGGGACCCTCGTGCGGCTACCTGTCGAGCACCACGCAGGCTTCAACAGGCAGCGCTTGGATTGCAACTCCCGAGGGCTTGCTGATTGCTGGGCTGCTATGCGCCCTTCCCTGCCCAGGCACGACGCGCGGCAGCAATATCCGCCCTCATGTCCCGTTGCTGCCCGCTGACGGTTTGCTTCAGTTTCTTCAGGAAAGCAAGACGCCCCGCTCTCATCCTTCCCGTCACCCGAGTCTGTGTGCCCGAAAAATCACCACACATTTCAGCCACATCCTTTTGGCGGTCCCTGTTTCCATCCAGCAGTTCATCTCGGAACGCTCGACGGCTTCCGCGCAGCGCCTGGATCTCCCCGGATAATCGAGTCATATCCTCCAACAAT
>DLMI01000170.1:29213-32084 GCA_002478145.1 Acidobacteria bacterium UBA7540 | reverse complement strand
AATAGCCCCCCGCTCAACAGCGGTCGGTCCCCCACCGGTATTAGGCGGGAGCGGCAGCAGCGGCTGTCAGACCGATAGCCTCGGCATACTTCAGGTAGGTCTCGACCGAGGCAATGACGACGCGGGCTTCGACCGACAGCAGCTCGATCCCGACTAGCGACACCTTTAACCAGGCGTCGATCACGATTCCCTTGTCGAGAATCCGATCAACAACTTCCGCCAAGCTCGAGGAGTCGGTCGACTTTGCAACCTTCGCCATGGCAGTTCTCCTTCCGGGTAACAAAATACCCAAGTTTCGCTTAGGGCATACTTCACGTTAATGTGACCTGCCCCAGCCGCCAGTTGAGCAGGTGGGGTGCCGAAATCGAGAAATTGCACGCGGCTTTTCCATCATCTTGATTCGCAAGAGGAAGGGGATGGCCTGCAACGAATAAGTGGCTCTGCAACGGGCGATTGTGGAATTCACTCCATAGAACGCGGGCCTTAGATGCGCGGCATGTAATCCCTGACCTGCCAGATATTCCAGAACTCCTTGCATGTCCACCTACGCTTGCAGGGAATCAACAAAGTTGTACGGTGGCCAGGGGCCGCTCAAGAGTAGCTTGACGGATTCGTTCGCATGATGGTGACGAGCGGCTTGGCGAAAAGATTCGACTGAATCGCGGGGCACGAGGAAGTAGAGGGACAGAAGACGACCTCTGCTGGAAGAAGGCAATTCGACTTTGTGGCGAACGAAGGAGCCGCTCAGCGAACCGCAAAGCTCCTCGACCAACTGGCGCTGCTGCAGGCCGGCTCGGTCCAGGCCCAGATAACGCTGTCGCTTTGCGGCCAGGTAAGCGGCGCCAGTATCCCAATCGAGGGGTAAGGATCTTGCACGAACAGGCCTCGCGTTGCTCTCCCTTCCATCTGCGGAAGTGTCGAGGAGAACGTGAACGCCCATTTCCCCCAAGTCCTCGAGTTCGTGAAGAAGCGCGCCATAGGCATCGTGATTTTTTCGCAACAAGCTAACGGCCTCCCAGGGAGACTCAACCCGACACCCATATCGCATGGGAATCACGGTCAGGTGGCGATAAAAGGACTCTACGACCGTCTCATACACGAGAAGTTCCGAGGTATCACGACGTGAGTCGGGCTCTGCCAGTTTAGAAAGTACAGCGCCCAAGCCCTGGTGATTTACTGTGAACACACGTTGCCCCCCGACCCCGGTGGGAGTTTCGAGGTCGGCCGGCAGGGGCCCACGAAAGATGCAGTAGACTAGGTAACTCATGGGGTTGCTCCTATCGATAGTGGAGGAACGAAGCGATAAGGGGGCCAGGGCCCGGACAGTTCGAGGACCAGCCCCCCCATGGCATGTTTCTCATTCACCTGATTGATTCGCGCCCGAAATGCCGGCGTCGCACTCTTGGGCAGCAAAAAGGCCCAATTCAGCACAACCTCGATTCCGCTTTCTGGGGGCTCACGAGGCACCTCCGGACATTCGCAAAAATCCGAAGCCTGCAGCCTCAGGTGGTTCGCGACCTGGCGGCGGGTTTCCTTTAGCCAGAGGCTCAATTCTTTCTCTGCACGTGCCCGGATTCGCTGTTCCTCGAAGTAGCGTCTCCCCGGCAGCAGCGCCGCGAGTTGCGCTTCCTGTGCGGCCAGGCTTGCGGACGTGAGGGCGCGCCCGGCCTGCCTTCTGTCGAGCAAGCCCCTGACTGACCATTCCTCCTGATCAGCTACCCGCTCCAGGAACTGCGAAATCGCCGCACCATGCCTATCCACAAATTCTGCCAGGCGTTCCTGCGACGAGAAAAGGGTTCCGAAACGGGCGGGCAGCACGGGAGAATGATGCATCACCTCCTCAACCACCGCCTCGTGCCGCAAGGCGCGCGGCCCTACCCAAGCCAGATCCCGCATGCGCAGTTCGGCCGTTTCGCCGCAAAAATCTTCCAAGCGCACCTCGCTTAGGACGGCACACAGATTCGGGAAGCGCCGAAATACAGACAGAGGATGCTGGCCATCCACACCGGTCCCCTCGAGCTCCCCGAGGAGGTTCGAGCAGGCAAAGCAAAACAGGTAAAGCGCACTCTGGACCGTCTCCATTTACTGTTCACCACATCCTTCGAGAGTCTGCTGACGAATTTCTTGCAGTGCGCCCTCCAGGTCACTGGCCTCAATGGTTACCCGCGCCTGCCCGTCCGGTGTTTTATCGCCCGCCTGAACGGCTCGCCGGACAGCTCGCAGGGCGGCTCGGGTGCACGTCGAAATGATATCGGCGCCGCTAAACCCACCGGTTCGTGAGGCCAGGTCCTTGAAGCTGATCACCGCGCCCAGGGGTTTGTTCTGCAAATGGATCGCGAAAATCTCGCTGCGCTCGCTCTCGTCGGGAAGTCGAATCTCCACAATCTCGTCAAACCGCCCAGGCCTGAGAATGGCGGGATCGAGCAGATCTGACCGGTTGGTCGCGCCCAGGACCAAAACCCCTTTCAGCTCTTCCACCCCATCCAACTCCGCGAGGAACTGGCTCAAGACGCGCTCCGCCACGTGCGAATCCGACGCACCGGCGCTGCGGCTGGGCACGAGGGCGTCAATCTCATCGAAGAAGACGATGCAGGGCGCAGCTTGGCGCGCTTTGCGAAATACCTCGCGCACGCCTCTCTCAGATTCCCCCACATATTTCGAAAGCAGTTCCGGCCCTTTGACCGAGATGAAATTCACCTTCGTTTCGCTGGCCACCGCTTTGGCGAGGAGGGTTTTTCCGCAGCCTGGGGGACCCGAGAGCAGGATTCCTTTGGGCGGCCGTATCCCCGCTTGGGTGAACAGATCGGGGTACTGGAGAGGCCACTCGACGGCTTCCACGAGGCGCTGTTTGATCTCGGCCAGACCCCCGAC
>DLMI01000170.1:0-29119 GCA_002478145.1 Acidobacteria bacterium UBA7540 | reverse complement strand
CCCGGAGGGCCTCCAGGAAATCATCCATTCCCACCTCGAGCTTGGCCAGTTGGTCATAAGGAATTCGCGCCAAGCCGAAGTCCACATCGGGCATGATGCGCCGCAGGCAAATCATCGCAGCTTCCCGGCAAAGGGCTTCCAAGTCGGCCCCTACGAAACCATGCGTGATCTCCGCCAAGTGATTCAGGTCTACTTGTTCGGCCAGAGGCATGCCTCGGCTGTGGATCTCCAGGATCTCCTTGCGTCCGTGGCGGTCGGGAATGGGGATGCTAATCTCTCGGTCAAACCGCCCTGGCCGCCGCAGGGCCGGATCGAGCACATTAGGCAAGTTGGTCGCCGCAATAACGATGACCTTCTGCCGCTTGGCGAGTCCGTCCATCAATGCCAACAACTGGGCTACGACCCGCTTCTCGACCTCGCCCACCACTTGCTCGCGGCGGGGGGCAATGGCGTCGATCTCATCCAGGAAGATGATGCTGGGGGCCTTGCGGCTGCCCTCTTCAAAAATCTTGCGCAAATGTGCTTCACTCTCGCCGTAAAACTTGTGGATGATTTCGGGCCCGCTGACGGCATAGAAGTTCGCCTGGGTCTCATGCGCAATGGCGCGGGCAATCAGCGTCTTACCGCATCCAGGAGGCCCGTGTAGAAGCACCCCTTTCGGTGCGTCAATTCCCAGGCGCTCGAAGACCTCGGGGTAACGCAAGGGCAGTTCGATCATTTCGCGGATACGCTGGAGTTGGGGCTTCAGGCCACCGATGTCCTCATAGGAAATCGCGCGAGCGGCCATCTCCTCGGGCTGGGCCCCTTTGGAGATCACCAGTTGGGTCATGGGGTTAATGAGCACGGGCCCTTTGGGCACCGTGCTTTCCACCTTGAAATCCGCCCAGCGCGCTCCAAAGAGGATGGCCCGGATGCGGCTCGCGGCCAAAACCGGCAGGCCATCCAGCCGGCTGCCGATGTATTCCAAATCGCGTTCGGAAGGAGTAATGTTCGTGGGGGCCAGCACCACCCGCTCGGCGGGTGGGCAAGCTATGCGGCGCACTTGAACGAACTCGTCCAGTCCCGTCCCGGCATTCTCGCGCGTGATTCCGTCCAGTTGAATCCGGGACTGACCGCGCATCTCCTTGTAAGCCGGCATCGCCTTGCACACGGTTCTACCCTTGCCGACAACTTCCACAATGTCTCCCACGTCCACCTGCAAGAGCGCAAGATCCTCCGGCCCCATGCGGGCGTACCCACGACTCACGTCCTTGCTGAGCGCCTCGCTGACTTTAAGCTTGAACGACTTCTCTGCGGTTTCGATGGTGGCTCCTCCCCAGCGGGCTACTTAAGGCACTTGATTTCCAGGACCCCGTTGTTACAGGAGACCTGCATCTTCTCCTTGGAAACGTTCCGGGGCAGGAGAACTTCCTTGCGGTATTTCTTGTCGCCTCTCTCGGCGGAAATCGTCAGCACATCGTCCTTGACCTCAACCCGCACGTCCTCCTTGCCGATGCCGGGCAACTCCGCCAAAACCAGCAGGTAGTCGTCTTCCTCAAAAACGTCCACCATGGGTTCTCGGACCTCCTGAACTTCGGTTCGCCCGGATTTGGCGTCCCGCCGAATATTTCCGAAGGGCTCGAGGCTCGGCCCCTCCTCTCCCAGCCCCACCTTAACCTTGAATCCGTAAATCCCTCTGAGCTCTTTTCCCGGCCCGCGAATCTCCCCTGTTTTGGAGAGCTCTTGACCGCTTTCGGCTAGTTCACCGAGCTTCTCCACCAAGTCTCCCAGGCCCTTGAGAATCCCTCCCAGGCCGCCTTCCATCCCACCCCTCGAGGTTCGTTCTTTTTTCTTTTCCGTCATAACGCACCTTATCCCTTTCAATCTATAGGAATGCCATATTGCCTGACTTTTGAATGTATAGTCTTATAATCGATGTGTAGCACGCGAGCGGCTTTTGCCTTATTCCCTCCCGTTTCCCGCAGCACATGAGCCAGGATCTCCCGCTCGATGGCGACAATCCTCCGTTGCATGATTTCCTTGAAGGGAAGGCCTTCCGGCAGCGTGTCTGGAGTTTCCTGATTGCATCCAGGGTCAGGGAGAGTGAGTTTGGGGGATACACAATCGATCCTCATGTGCTGCTCGGTGATCATATCGTCTGCCAGAAGAACCGCGCGGCGGATCACGGAACGGAGCTGCCGAACATTTCCAGGCCAGTCGCAGGCGAGCAAAGCATCGACCGCAGATTGCGAAAAGCCCTTCACGTTCTTCTGCAACTCGAGATTCGTGATATCCACGAACCGCTTCGCCAGATACAGGACGTCCTCCTGTCGCTCGCGCAAGGGCGGAACCCAGATGGTGAACTCGTTCAACCGAAAATAGACGTCGGGACGAAAGGTGCCGGATTCGCCCAAGCGTTGCAGGTCTTGGTTGCTGGCGGACAGAACCCGGACATCCGTGTTGATGGTCTGGGTGCCGCCAATGCGGCAGATCGTCTTGTCTTGAAGTACCCGCAGAAGCTTGGCCTGGGAGCCTAAAGGCATGTTCGAGATTTCGTCCAGGAAAAGTGTTCCGCCATGGGCCATTTCGATTTTTCCAATTTTCTGTCTGTCCGCGCCCGTGTAGGCTCCCCTTTCATGTCCAAACAGCTCGCTTTCTAAAAGGGCCTCGGGAATGGCCCCGCAATCCACCATCATAAAAGGAGCCTGGCAGCGAGGACTGTTCTGATGGATGGCGTGCGCCACAATCTCCTTCCCCGATCCGGTTTCTCCCAGTATCAAGACGCTGAAGTTGGTTCCGGCCACTCGGCCTACATCGGCGATCAACTGCTTCACGACACTGCTGGGACCCATGGACTCCCGGAGCGAAGACTCGTCTTCGATCTGGCAGGAGAGACGTCGCAGCTTGCGCTTGAGAGCGCGTTCGTTCAGCGCGCGGAAGACCACGCGCAGCACCTCGTGGTGTTTGAGAGGTTTCGCCAGGTAATCGTGAGCGCCTGCCCTCATCGCCGCCACCGCATCCCGGATTTCCGGATAGCCCGTGATCAGAATGACGGGGAGGTCCTCGTCCAGGGCTTTTGCCCCTTTCAGGATCTGCATGCCGTCCATATCGGACAGCTTCATGTCCACGACCAGAGCATCGGGATGTTCGGAGCGGATCTTTTCCAGGGCGGCTTGCCCGCTGTGGGCCACCACCGTGGTTATCACCTCTTGGTTGAGGAACGTGGAGAGCAAGGCGATTTGCTCATTCCCGTCCACAATAAGAACCTTACTGCCAGCGGCTGTCATTGCTCTTTCTCTCCACGACCTGAGGGTTGGTGAATCAAATAGACGACCCGGATATCTTTATCGAGCCAGGAGCCCAGGGAGTGAAGCATCCCGAGGAAGATCAGGCCCGTTTCCCCCGCCCGAAGCGTCTCGTTGATCCGACCGGCGATGTATTCATCGCGCCTTTTGAGCAAGGAATCTCTCAAGGCTTTTCGGCGCGGCTCCTCTCGAGTGGCGAACTCTGGCTTCCCGGAAGCGAAGTCCTCCTTGAAGAGTTGATATTCCTCCACCAAAAGCTCGGAAGATTCCGTGCCCATGAGCGTGGCACCCTTCTCCCGTAAACGATGAAGCAACCCGTGGTTGCGGCTACCGGCTTTTTCCAGCTCCGTAACAATCTCCACCTCGCGCCCGCAAACCGGCAATCCATCCTGATAAAGGCGAACTCCGTCATAGGGAAGCGCCAGTCTCTCGATGGCCGACTCGATCTGGGCCCACAATTTGTTAACCAGGTTCACGTTGCGCTCCCAGCCTTTACGCCCTAGCTTCTTGACTTTCAGGCGCTGGATCGCTTCGCTTAGCGCTCCCATGTCGGCTTGGGTATGGATGATGGGAATGTAGATGAGAGTCCTCTCATTAGATTCAGGATGACGGGTTCCGGCAGCGCTCTCGCTATTTCGTTCGCCCATGACAATTGGGGTGCCAGCCTTTGGGATCCAAATCCGTAGAAGTCAGGCGGAGTTTACATGGTCATCGATGAGTCTCTAAGTAACCGCACCGCCTCCAAAAATTGCCCGACGCCATGTGCTTGACCTGGAGAAGCAACTGCCCGCCAATCAGGGACTTAGGTCAGAGTCGGCGTAGGAATTTGGTGCCCAGCGGCCGGTTGCGAATCGGAAGACATACCGGCCCTACCCTGATCGCCAAGCTCATACGAAAGGACTCGACTCCTCTGTGCTCAGCCCTGTCAAATGGGTAGTACGAAGGTTGCGCACAGCTCTCTCCCAGACGATAAACAACTTCCAATTTTCTGCAAGCAATCCCCCAACGAGCAATTGCCGTTCCATAAGGCTCTGTTCGAAGATGAGCAGGAGCCATCCTCTCTTCCCCCATCGACCGCCTGCTACCCTCACACTTTATTTATCGGCAGTGGGAAGCAGTGCGATTAGGGAAAGTGGCGGCTTCTCCCAGGCGCACTCCTGCCGGTTCGTGTTTCATTTCGAGGTATTGAAAAAGTGACGAGTGACGAGTGACGAGTGACGAGTGAAAAGTGGCCAGCAAGGAGAGCGGGTGTCGGGGGACAGCGGAGCGGCGGACGCATTCTTCAACTGACCCGCCGCGGCGGGACAACGGACAACTGACAACAGACAGCTTTCCCTGCCCACTGCCTACTGCCTACTGCTCTCCGTCGGCTCGAAGCGGGCTTGGAAGAAACGCAGGTATTTGGGTTCGTAGATCATCTTCAAGGCGCGAGCCTGGTCGCGCTGCTCGTAAACCTCGAGGATCGACTCCGCCACCACATCCATATGCGCCTGAGTATAGACTCGGCGCGGCAGGGCGAGGCGCACGAGCTCCAATTGCGGGTGGCGCTCCTCGCCCGTCTTGGGGTCGCGCCCGGCGGAAACGATGCCGCGCTCCATGGTGCGTACCCCGGAATCGACGTAGATGTTGGCAGCCAGCGTCTGGGCCGGGTATTGCTCCTGAGGGATGTGCGGATAGAAGCCCCTTGCCTCCAGGAAAACGGCGTGGCCGCCGATAGGCTTGACGAGGGGGATGCCCCAGTCCCGCAGGTGTCTGCCCAGGTACTCGACCTGGCCGACCCGCGCCCGGATGTGGTCGTCCTCGACGCTTTCCGCAATGCCGCGCGCCATGGCTTCCATGTCGCGCCCGGCAAGCCCCCCGTAAGTGTGCAGCCCCTCGTAGACCACCACCAGGTTGCGCGCTTCCTCGTAAAGTCCTCCATCGTTGCTGGCCAGCCAGCCGCCGATATTCACCAGCGCATCTTTCTTGGCGCTCATCGTGCAGCTCTGGGTGTAGGAGCAGTACTCCTTCAGGATTTCCGCCACTTTCTTTGAGCTGTAGCCCGCTTCGCGCTGCTGGATGAAGTAGGCGTTCTCCACCGCGCGCGTGGCATCGAGCACGATGGTAATGCTGTAGCGGTCGCAGAGTTCTCGCAGCGCGCACATGTTGGCCATGGATTGCGGCTGGCCCCCTGCCGTATTCACTGTTCCCGCAACGGAAACGTAGGGAATCTTCCCCGCCCCCACCTCGAGGATGAGCTTTTCGAGTTTCTGCAGGTCCACGTTGCCCTTGAAGGGGTGCTCGCTTGCCGGGTCGTGCGCCTCGTCAATGATGACGTCCACGAAGGTTCCACCTGCCAGCTCCTGGTGGAGGCGCGTGGTAGTGAAATACATGTTGCCGGGGATGAAGTCGCCCGGCTTGATCATGATCTTCGAAAGGATGTGCTCGGCGCCGCGCCCCTGGTGCGTGGGAACCAGGTATTTATAACCGTAATATTGGCTAACCGCTTCCCACAAGTGGTAAAAGTTGCGGCTGCCCGCGTAGGCTTCGTCGCCGAGCATCAAACCCGCCCATTGGATGTCACTCATGGCATTGGTGCCGCTGTCCGTGAGCAGGTCGATGTAAACGTCCTGCGAGCGAAGCAGGAAGGTGTTGTAGCCGGCCTCGACGATGAACTTCTCCCGCTGCTGGCGGGTCGTCATGCGGATGGGCTCGACCATCTTGATCTTCCAGGGCTCAGCCCAGGAGCGCCGGGAAGGCTTTGGGTAGGACATGCGGTGACTCCTTATTATCCGCAGATTACTCAGATTTCACAGATCAGGCAGGCTGAAGGCAGAAGAAGAACCGAGCAGAGCAGGCAAACCTAATGCCGCCTCATACCCATGCGATTCCATTGGGGGGGCCACAACCACGTCGGCGTTCTTAGTCTATCTCTTGCCCTACTCATTTTTCATCTGTGTAATCTGCGAAATCTGTGGACTGGGGGCCTTTTGCTCTTCGCGAGCCAGAACCTTCTCCATCAGGCGGGGGAAGTCGAAGCTCAGAACGCGCTGGCAATTGCGGCAGCGCCAGACTGGGTCCTGCGGATCGAGGTAGTTGAAGTTGACGCAGCCGCAGTCGCAGACGACCTGCAACCCTTTGCTGCGCCCTTGAATCAGCTTCACATCCTGGGGCCCAACCGGAAATTTCATATCAATCCCTCGTTCGGTTTTTTCGCTTGACGGGGAGGGCCACTCCCGACTTCAGCCTGGACGCCGTTCCAAGTGGTCCCATCCTCGGTCCGCGCTGAGTGGCCTCGCCCTCTCCCGACGTCTAGCAAGAGCATTCGGCTTCTTCTCGCGCCGCGAAGATTTCTCCTCCTTGCAGTAGCTCCTCCGTGTCCTCCGTGGCCAGGAGAGTCCGTCAGCCGACGGATCACTGAGAAGCTCCGTGTCCTCCGTGTTGAAGCTTTAGAGGCACAGAGAACACGGAAAGGCCCGCTTCTACTAAACGCACTCGCAGAGCATCACGCGGTCCTGGCTGTCCACTTCGCGGAGACGCACATCAATCAATTCGGTATCCGAGGTCTGCAGAACCCTGCCCACGTAGTTCGCCTGGATGGGCAACTCCCTGTGCCCGCGGTCGATCAAGACGCACAGTTCCACCCGCCGTGGCCGCCCGTGATCCACCAGGGCATCCAACGCGGCGCGAGTGGTTCGGCCCGTGTAGAGGACGTCGTCCACCAGGATCACCGTCTTGCCCTCCACGGAAAACCGCAGGGGCTGCTGGACCACGGGCTTCTGATCGCTTCTCAAGAGGTCATCGCGGTGGAGGGTGATGTCCAGTATTTCGACCGGGGGCGCGGTCTTTTCGATCTCTGTCATCTTTTTAGCCAAACGCTCAGCTAGTGGGACTCCGCGGCGGCGGATTCCCACCAGAACGACCCCTTCCAGACCGTTGTTGCGCTCCAGGATTTCGTGCGCCAGGCGTACCAGCGTGCGGTCAATCTCCGAGGCCGACATCAACTGGGACTTTTCGCGAACCACCGCACTCTTGGGTTGAACGTTTCCAGCATTTTCCATGGCAGGCTCCCAAACGCCGGATTATAGCATTTTGTCCTTTGCCTTCCGCTTTTTGATTTGATACGCTCGGCGCAAATCGCGGACGTAGTGGTCCGCTTCCCGCGTGGGCTTGGGAATGCGGAATCCGTCCACGCACTGCTTCACCAACCCGACGGCGGAATCGAGCGAAACCCGATGTCCAGTAGTGACGTAAATGGGTCTAACGTCGTCCCTCGTCCGCAACACCACCCCAATGCGCTCACCTTCCAGCATTAGTGGGGTGGTCGAGCCAGCCTTCTTGCCGGGCTCTTGGTGCTCACCCACCAGCCGTGACTTGGCGCAGCCGATGGTGGGCTTGTCAAACAAGATGCCAATGTGGCAGGCGATGCCGAACCGGCGCGGGTGCGCGAGTCCGTGACCGTCAATCAGGATAAGGTCGGGCTCGGTCCGCAGCCGGGCAAAAGCCGCCAGCAGTACGGGGCTCTCGCGGAACGAAAGCAGGCCCGGGACATAGGGAAAACGGAGTCGGCGTCGCGCCATCCGGCGCTCTACTTCCTCGAAACCTGGAAAGCGATAAACAATGACGCCGGCAAAAGCGACCTCGGTCTCGGGGTCAAACGCCATGTCCGCGCCCGCCACGAAGCGGATCTCCCCAAACCGGTCCTGCAATTCCACACGCTCGCGCAAACTTTCCTGAAGCCGAATCGCTTCGCGGGGCGTTAGGTTCCAACGGGTCTCGAGCCGGAGTTGCATCGCCATTCCCATATTCTACTGCGGGAAATGCCCAGCCGCGGCGTCATAGTGAGCGCGCCCCGCAACGGACATTTCGTGCTACACTTCCTGTCCTAGCCGCACGATTCGGAGGTCGGGCCCCAAACGCCGCAGGTCACAGCCCAATGCTGGCGTGAGATATTCTTGTTTCTTTGGGAATTTCGACTTTGGACTATTGGTGGTCTCCTGCCATGAAACATCTCAACTTCGAGTTTAAGGCACGGTTGAATAACGAGCAGCAGGTTCGGGCGGCGCTCAAGAGATTGGACGCCCGCTTTATTGGGACTGACCACCAGATCGACACCTATTTCCGCGTCCCTTCCGGGCGGCTGAAGGTTCGGGAAGGCCGCCTCGAGAACGCCCTAATTTTCTACCGGCGCAGCAACCTTCGCCGCGCCCGCCAGGCCGCGGTTGAAATGATGCTTCTTCCGCGGCGGAACGCCCTCCGGGCGATCCTTGCCCGCTCCCTCGGGACACTGGCCGTGGTGGACAAGCGCCGCGAGATTTACTTCGTCAAGAATGTGAAGATTCACCTGGACCGCGTCCGCCGGTTGGGCAAGTTCCTCGAGGTTGAAGCCATTTCACGCGTGGGTGACGTGAAGAAGATACGGTCCCAGGCGCGCCAGTTTCAAAAACTGTTTGGCATCACCGCAAAGGATATCGTCGCCGAATCGTATTCCGATTTGATCCTTGCCAAGAGCCCTTCGTAGAGTAGACGCCGCCTTCAGGCGAGCATCATCGGATAACCTCCCGCCCCGACTGCAGCCCTGCCGGTAATGGAAAGAAAGTGGACGGCTAATGTGGAAAAAGGCCCTTTCCGTGGAGTAACGTGATTGAAAGCCGCCGGTGACATCCGCTAACCTGCAGGCTGCGTCGGGTCTTGGGCAAGATCAGGGCAAGATCTAAAGAGAATGGAAAACAAAAGCCCTAGCCGGTTGCGGGGAGGCTGGCTCCTCCCCGCGTCTGCGGCTGTCCTCATTTTCAACAGCGCATACGTCGCCGCCTTTGGTAATCCCACACTCTTTTATGTAGCGAATGCCCTGCTGCATCCGCTGCTGGGAATAGGCGTCGGCGTTCTTTTCGTCGCCTTTATCCTCCGGCATCGAGGGTCGTTCGCCGGGGTTTGGGGAACCTGCGCGCTCTTGTTGTTAGGGCTGGCAGCGGCTTTCGGGGTCTACCTGGTTTTCGTGGGCATGACTCGGCCCCACAGCATGGTGCTTTATGCGCATGTGGGGTTGGCGATCGTGGGTCTGTTTTCCCTGCTTCTGCGATGGCGTGGCCAGGTAGGGGCGGGCGGCGTCCGCCCGGACACCGAAGGCCTCCAAACCGCGTGGCGCGCGAGCGCCGCCGTGGTTGTGGCTTCGGTTGCATTCTACGCCATCGTGGCAACTTATCATTATGTCCACGCCGATCTGCGATATAGGATTCAGAACCCTTCCACCGCCCCCCTGAGCATGGAGAGTGAAGGTGGCGGCCCTTCCAGCTTGCTCTTCCCGAGCTCCGCGACAACCGCCGACGGCAAGCCTATCACCTCGCAGTTCTTCATGGATTCCGAATCCTGCCGGCCCTGTCACACGGACATTTACAATCAGTGGCAAAGTTCCATGCACCACATGGCTTCCTTCAATAACCAGTGGTACCGGAAAGCCATTGAGTACATGCAGGACACGGTCGGCGTTAAGCCTTCGCTCTGGTGCGGCGGTTGCCACGACCATGCGCTGGTCTTCGCCAACCAAATGCAGACGCATCCCATCCGGGAGGTCGAGGATACGCGTGAGGGCCAGAACGGCCTCGGGTGCATGTCGTGCCATTCCATCGCGGGTGTGAAAGACACGATGGGCCAGGGCGGTTTCGTCATGGATTATCCGCCGCTCGACAAGCTGGCCTCGAGCCAGAACCCGGTGCTCCATTTCCTGCACAACTACGTGGTGAAGCTCAACCCCAAGCCGCATCGCAATGCCTTTCTGAAACCTTTTCACAAAGACCCGCAACTGGTCCCGGAGTTCTGTTCCTCCTGCCACAAGGTTCACCTCGATGTGCCCGTCAATAATTACCGGTGGATTCGCGGCTTCAACGATTACGACAACTGGCAGGCCAGCGGCGTTTCAGGGCAAGGCGCGAGATCGTTCTATTACCCACCCAAGCCGTCGCAGTGCGCTGATTGCCACATGCCGCTCGTTCCCTCGAAAGATTTCGGCAACCTCAATGGCTTCGTGCATTCGCACCGATTCGCAGCGGCCAACACGGCGGTCCCAACCTCTTACGGCGACCGGGAGCAGGTTCAGCAAGTGGAGAGCTTCCTGAAGGGCGCCCTAAGCGTCGATATCTTTGCTCTGGCGGAAGAGCCTTCTGAAAGTGCGGGCCCGGCGGGGACGATGGGTGGGGCAGGCGAGGCGCCACAGCTAGCCAGCACGTTTGCAGTGGGTGAAGAATCCTCGGCAGGCTTGGCGGCAGGGGGAGTGAGCGCGGCCGCTCCCGTCAAGTTGATGGCGCCGTTGGGGCGCGCTGCGGCTCAGGTCCGGCGCGGTGATACGGTCCGCGTTGAAGTGGTCGTCCGCACGCGCAAACTCGGCCACTTCTTCCCCGGTGGCACGGTGGATGCTTTTGATTGCTGGCTGGAGCTTCAGGCCCGTGACCGCAAAGGGAAGATCATTTTCTGGAGCGGCGAAGCAGCCGGCAACGGCCATGGACCGGTCGAACCCGGCGCGCATTTCTATCGTTCGCTCCAGCTTGATGCTCACGGCAATCCCATCAACAAGCGTAACGCCTGGTCCACGCGCGCGACCATGTACGCCCACTTGATACCTCCGGGCGCCGCCGACACCGTCCATTTCCGCATGAGAGTTCCCGAGGATGCCGTAGATTCGATCACGCTGACCGCGAAGCTCAACTACCGGAAGTTCTCCTGGTGGAATACCCAGTGGGCATTCGCCGGTATCCGCGACCCCTCCCAGGCCAATCCCGATGTAACGAAGAATTACGATGATGGCCGCTGGGTGTTTCAGGGCGACCTTTCCAAGGTTTCCGCAAAGTTCAAGGAGATTCCGGATGTGCCCACGGTGGTGATCGCGGAAGACACCGCGACTATTCCGGTGGTTGCCAAGAGCTCCCCACTCTTCACGGAGACTTTGACCTTGGATCCCGGGGACCGCGAGCGCTGGAACGATTACGGCATCGGGCTATTGCTGCAAGGCGATTTGAAAGGAGGGGAGCGGGCCTTCGAGACGGTGACGAAGCTCGACCCCAAGTACGCCGACGGCTGGGTCAACGTGGCGCGCGCGCGAATTCAGGAAGGCAACACCGAGGCGGCGAAGCCCTTGCTGCAAAAAGCCCTCGAACTCAATCCCCGGCTCGGCAGCGCGCATTACTTCACCGGGCTTGCGCTCAAGGCCGACGGCAATTATCCCGCCGCCTTCGACGAGTTTTCCAAAGCTTCTTCTCTCTATCCGCGCGACCGCGTGGTGAGGAACCAGATGGGTCGCATGCTTTTCCTCGCGCGCAAATACCAGGAAGCCGTAGGGGAATTCGATAAGACCCTGACGGTCGATCCCGAAGACCTCGAAGCGCATTACAACCTGATGCTCTGTTATCGCGGCTTGCGAGACGACGCGCGGGCAGCGCGGGAAGAGAAGCTCTACCTGCGCTTCAAGGCGGACGAATCCTCGCGCGCCATCACCGGGCCCTACAAGCTTACTCATCCCGAGGACAACAACGAATCGCAGCCCATTCACGAGCACGTAACAGTGCGGCTGGGGCGCAAGTAGGCAGAAGGCAGTACGCGGAAAGAAGGAGCCAGAAATCGGGAGTCAGAAGACAGAATAGCGAAGGCTGTCATTCCGAGCGTAGCGAGGAATCTCGCTCTGCGTCGATGCGAATCGGAGCTCAGGGTGGACTACCGGGCGTAGGTGAAGAAAGAATCAGGGCGAGATTCCTCGCTACGCTCGGAATGACAGAGGGAGGGAGGAACGACAGACCGCGGACGATGGTCAGCACCCAATCCAAAACCCAAAATCTAAAATCCAAAATCGCAGGCGCTCTCATTGTTCTGGCCAGTGTGTTCGCAGTTGTGGCTCTAATGGGGGGTTTGAAACCTGTCGCGACCTCCGCAAGCAGCGCAAAAGCCCTCGCCAGTGACAACGCAGCCATCCGCTTCGAGGACATCACCCAGAAGGCCGGAATCAATTTCATCCATTACACCGGCGCCTTCGGTAAGAAATATCTGCCGGAAACCATGGGACCAGGTTGCGCGTTCATTGACTACGATAACGACGGCTATCCCGACATCCTACTGATCAACGGAAAAGACTTTCCCGGCCACAAGACCCGGCGCGCGACCCCAAAGCTTTACCACAACAACGGCAACGGCACGTTCACGGACGTAACGGCCAAGGCGGGCCTGGACATCGAGATTTACGGCATGGGCGTGGCGGTGGGAGACTACGACAACGACGGCTGGGACGACATTTACATCACCGGCCTCGGCGAGGCGCACCTTTTTCACAACGAACACAACGGAACGTTCAAAGACGTCACCAGGACCGCGGGCGTGAATAACACCGGCTTTGGCGCCAGCGCTGCGTGGGTGGATTACGATAAAGACGGCAAGCTCGATCTATTCGTGACCAACTATGTGAAGTGGTCCGAAAAAGACGACCTCTATTGCACACTCGATGGCCGGCACAAATCCTATTGCACCCCGGAAGCTTACAAGGGCGACACTCCCCGGCTCTTCCATAACCTTGGCAATGGCCGCTTCGAGGACGTGACCCAGAAGGCAGGCATCTACGACCCCACGAGCAAATCATTGGGCGTGGCGGTGATTGATTACGACATGGATGGCTGGCCGGACCTCGCCGTCTCCAACGATACCGAGCGCAACAAGCTCTACCACAACAACCACAATGGCACTTTCACTGAACAGGCCGTGCAAGCCGGTATTGCCTTCAGCGAGGATGGCGTGGCGCGCGGGGCCATGGGGATCGACGAGGATGACTTCGACCACTCGGGCTATCCCAGCCTTGCCATCGGCAACTTCTCCAACCAGATGCTCGGTCTGTACCACAACGAAGGCAACCGCTTCTTCATCGACATCGCGCCTTCCTCATCGGTGGGCCGCGCCAGCCTGCTCTCGCTTTCTTTCGGCCTTTTCTTTTTCGATTACGACCTTGACGGCCTCGAAGACATGTTCGTCGCTAACGGCCACATCGAGCCGGACATCGGGCGCATCCAGCCGCAGGTGACCTACGCCCAGCCCCCCCTGGTGTTCCACAACGAAGGCCACGACAAGTTTCAGGAGGTCGGCAAGCAACTCGGGTTCACGCGCCGCTGGGTGGCGCGCGGCGCCGCCTACGCCGATATCGATAACGACGGCGCGCCGGATATCCTGATTGCGAGTAACGGCGGGCCTGCTAACCTCTTCCGCAACGTGGGTGGCAGCCGCAACAACGCCATCCGAATCAGGACTGCCGGCACGCGCTCGAACCGCGACGGCATCGGCGCGCAGGTCCGCGTCACCTCGGGCGGCAGCACCAATTGGCAGACCGTCCACTCCGGCTCGAGCTACTGCTCGCAGAGCGAACTCACCTTGACTTTTGGCTTGGGAAAAGCCATTCAGGCTGAGAGCGTGGAGATCACCTGGGCCAGCGGCCAGCGCGACACCCTCCACAACCTCAAAGCCAATGCAACTTACACCATCGAAGAGGGCGGAACGATCGTCAGCGCGAAACCGTTCAAGAGGTAACTTGAGTTTTAGAACCGGCTTGAAACCGCTATAATAGCAATCTGAGATGGGGAGAAACAAAGACCTGCGAAAGAAAATCGCAGGGCGCCAGCGGATGATCGAGGGACACGAGGAAAAGATTCGCGGTGAACTCTCCAAACCTCATCCCGACGAATCTCTGATAGCACACTGGCGCAGTGAGATCGAGGTAGTGAAAGAGAAAGTCGCAGAACTGACTCGGCGACTGGAAAGGGACTGGTAGGTTTATGGCCACTAAGACAGCGCCTAATCTTTCGACGGTTGAGCGGCTTCTTGATGAAGTTGATGAATGGTGTGGGCGGGTTCAGGAGGTTCGCCGGCGGCTGGGGCGCTTGCCTCGAGGGAGCGAAGCATATTTGGACCTTCTGCCTGACCTTGAGGTTGAGCTCGACACGCTCAGGTTAAAAACTCAGCACGCCTTCGAAGCTCTTGAGGAATTCGAAGATTCATTGCCTGAGAGCGATTGAGTCCCACCCTGGTGAATCCGTTCGAGCCCATATCACGTCACACCCATGTGACCGCAGTGCCTCGACTGCCTCTCCGGGAAAGTTCTCGTTGGCCAGGACCCGCATCATCACACCAAGGTTGGAAAGACTCTTTCCGACTTGAGCAGCTCACTGGCATAGGATAAACAAGCCAAGATATCCTCGTGATTCAAGCCGGGATAATTCTTCACTATCTCAGCCTCCGCCCAGCCTTGAGCCAGTAGGTCCACCATGAACTCGACAGCCAACCGGGTGCCCTTTATGGTCGGTTTCCCAGTGAGAATCTTTGCGTCAATGACGATCCGGCCTTGCCAGCTCATGCCTGCTGCCCTCCAGAAACCTCACTTGCTGATTCCCAGATTCAATCGCCCTTTGCAGGACGATTCACGAGCCGCCTGTGCAACGATCGACCATTTGCGCCCGGGCGGCTGCAACATAAGCGGTCGTCGCGTTGCGGAACGGTGACCGGAAAGCCGGCGGCATCCGCCGTGCGGAAGTTACTCCGCGAACCGGAAACTGCCGGGCTCAAGGCCAGCGCGCAGAGCGAGGTCATGCACCAGCAATTGGATATGGACGGAATCAACCAGGGTTCCCAACCCCATCCGGACCGATTCAACAGGGATGAGGCGCACGTTGGTGAGGTCGGCAAAAGGCAGGTCGGCGTAAAGCAGGACGCGCCCGCCGTGCTTACGGATATCCTCCGCCAGCCTGAGCAGGCCATTGTCGGCTTTGCGCTTCGGCTTGGTTTCGCCTTGCCGGGCGAAGATAATATAGCGATGGGCGGGGTCGACGATCTCCATCGGACCGTGGCGGAACTGAGCTGCACTCATCGGTTCCGCGCCCATTTTCGCCACCTCTTTGAACAAGAGCGCCCCCTGGTAAACCGAGGCGAGATCTGCTCCGCGGGACAACAAGGCGATGTAGTGTGGTTTGTTAAAGAACTCCACGGTGGGCGGGGTCAGCTCGTCGTGCCGCTCGAGGATTTTTTCCTGGGCCTCGATGGCGTGCATCAACGCCTGGGTGAGGGGGTAGGGCGGCTTTCGGGCAATCGTCACCGCAAGGTACATCAGGACGGCCACGGCGCAGGTGTAAGTCTTGGTGCCCACCGGCGCCGGGCGACCGGCCATCAAGGGGAGCAACAGGCTGGCTCGCCGGGCCAGCGAGCTCGCCTCCATATTGCAGACCGCTACCACACCACCCTTCCTCGGCAGGGCGCCGAGCAACCGGAGGACTTCCCCCGTTTCGCCCGACTGTGAGACCACCACCAGGAGGGTGTCTGGGCCGAGGATCTTCATATGATGGTCCACGAGCTCGCCAGTCTCCCAGACCAGAGCGCGGATAGCATGAGCAGTCAGATAGGCCTGGGCCGGGTACGCCGCGTACATGGACGATCCCATTCCGGTGAACACCACGGTGGGCGGCCAGTGCTTCACCAGCGCGCGCAACGCCTTGGAGGGAATCGCTCCGGGGCTTGTATAGAACTTCCGCAAGCCCGAAAGGACCGCCGGCTGCTGAGCAATCTCTGCCATCAAGGTGGTCATGGGTGAATCATCCTGTGGCCGCGTAGGCGCGCGATCAATTTTCCCCCCGAGTGTCGCGGGCCGAGTTCGGCTCTTGTTTCGCTCCTCCGACACCCCCACGCGCATTACACATGCCCCGCCTGGCGCCGCGCCCCCTGAAGCCAAAACACAGGCTGGAATGTGATTCTACCACCGGCTGACGATTACACAATACGGAAACCACGAGGCCTGTGTCCCTGCTCCTAATCGACAGCCAGCTTAGTGGACTCGCCTACACTCGCGTCTTTCAATCGACCCACCGCGGCGGGGCAATGAAAGCCTGGCCTTCGGCTGCGGCCAGGGGCTGTGCTGTCCCGACTTGTCCCGATGTCTTTGATCTGGATAGCATCCAGAAGCCCGCCGTTCCGAGAGCCTGTCCAGGGGGCAGGATGCGAGTTTAGCACTTGCGTCCAGGGGGTCGAGTGAGGTTTCATAGCAGTATGAAAACCATTCGATGCTTCTGCTTAGTTCTTGCGGCGCTATCGGCGCCGTTCCTACTGACCCTGTACGCTCAAGGCACTGAAACGGCTGCAACCAAGAGCAAGTATCTTGTCTACATCGGCACTTACACCGAAAAAAAGAGTAAAGGCATTTATGCTTATCGCTTCGATTCAGCCACAGGCCAGTTGAGCTCGCTGGGACTGGCAGCCGAAAGCGTCAATCCTTCGTTTCTAGCGATAGATCCCAGCCGGCGATTCCTTTACGCAGTGAATGAGATATCGAAGTATGAGGGGCGAAGTAGCGGCGGAGTCAGCGCCTTCGCCATTGATCCTGGGACTGGCAAGCTCACTCTTTTGAACGAGGTGCCGTCAGGCGGCGCAGACCCCTGCCACATAGCGGTGGATAAGACTGGGCGATACGTGCTGGCGGCCAACTACGGTGGCGGAAGCTTGGCTGTGTTCCCAATTCTGAAAGACGGCCGCCTGGGAGAGGCCTCGGCCTTTGTGCGGCACAGCGGCGCCAGCATCAACCCTCAACGCCAGGAGGGGCCACACGCGCACTCGATTTACCCGTCACCTGACAACCGGTTCGCCATCAGCGCAGACTTGGGGCTTGATGAGGTGCTCGTTTATCGTTTCGATTCGGAGAAGGGCACGCTCGCGCCAAACAATCCCCCCTTCGCCAAAGTCAACCCCGGCGCAGGGCCGCGGCACTTTGCCTTTCATACGAGCGGGAGATTTGGATATGTGATCAACGAATTGCAGTCCACCGTCGCCGTGTTTTCGTATGAGCCGGCCAGCGGAGCTTTGCACATGCTGCAGACTATCTCAACGCTTCCGAAGGACTTCGAGGGTGAGAGCACGGCCGCCGAAGTGCAAGTGCACCCTTCAGGGAAGTTTCTGTATGGGTCCAACCGCGGGCACGACTCTATCGCCGTGTTCGCGATCAACAATCGAAAAGGGACTCTCACGCCCATTGGGTACGCTCTCACGCTCGGGAAGACGCCGCGCAACTTTGCGGTCGACCCAACTGGCTCGTATCTGTTCGCAGCCAACCAGGACTCCGACAGCATCGTGCAGTTCCGCATCGACCCGAACACCGGCCGCCTGACCCCAACCGGCCAAGTGCTTGAGGTGCCTTCGCCCGTCTGCGTGACCTTCGTGCCGATCGAATGATTTCCCGGTCTAATTCTATGGAACTTTTCTATTTGGTACGTCACGGGGAGACGAAATGGAATGCTGAGAACCGGATTTGTGGGCGGTCCGACATCCCGCTATCGGAGGCCGGGCGCCGGCAGGCGAAGAGGTTGGCGGAGCGCCTGAAGCCCATCTCCTTTGATGCGCTCTATTCAAGCCCGCTGAAGCGCGCCATCGGCACGGCCCACTTCATCTCTGAGCGAATTGGCCTCGAACCCGTCGTGGACGATAGACTCGTCGAGCTTGACTACGGCCAGTGGGAAGGGAAAACGCTGGAGGAAATAAGGAAGAACGACCCCGAGACTTTGCGCGCTTGGGAGGCCGACCCTGGCAGGGTCGCGCCTCCTGGCGGCGAAAGCGGCCTTGAAGTCCAGCAACGCGTCCTGCCCTTCCTGGATTCTCTGGCGGCCAAGCACCGCAAGGGTCAGGTGGCGGTGGTGTTCCACAAGACTGTTTGCCGCCTGGCGATCTGCCACGTCCTGGGAATGTCTCCCTCCGACTATAGAAGGAGGCTCATCATGGAAAATGCCGCGCTGAGTATTATCCAATCCCGAGAAGATGGTTGGCAGCTCATTACCTACAACGACACCTCGCACTTATCAGCTCGCCATCGTGGCCATATTTCACTGGGCGAAGAGTTCTGATTCAAAAGGAGTTTTCACACGCTTCGCGCCCTAACAGGTTGCTGAAAAACTCGTAGGCGCTGTCATTCTGAGGAGTCCCGCCCTGCGGGACGACGAAGAATCTCGTATTTTCTTCAAGACAGGGCGAGATTCTTCGCTTCGCTCAGAATGACAGAAGGGAAGGGCTTTTCAGCAACCTGCTAGGAAAAGCAGGCCGCTTCCACTAGGATGGCGTGGAGTTCGCCCGGGCCGTGGACGCCGCGGATGAGGATCTGTTCGATATCGGCAGTGCGGCTGGTCCCAGTGATGAAAACAACCGAACGGCCGGGTAGAGCCAGGTCAGGATGGCTCGCCACGGAAAGCCTTTCCAGGACTTCATCGAGCGACGCCACCAACTGACTCCGCCGGTACAAAGCTACATGCACAGGCGGGGCTAGCGATGCCAGTTGGGCGCCTTCCGTCAAACTGGTAACTACCAAGCTGCCGGTTTCCGCCAGCGCAAATTCCACGCCTGTGATCCCCACAGTCGCGGCGAGGCTGGCCTCGGCAAAGGCCCGCAGGGAAGCGTCCTCGGCTCCAGGAGAATCTCCGCCCCCAGAGGTCTGCCAAACGGAGATGCCCTGGCCCCACGCGCGGAGCAGCGGCTCGAGGTTCAACTCCGCCAAAAGTGGATTGCGGGAAAGGACCACGCCTTTGGCCTTGGCCTGGGAGAGGATGGTCAGCAGGATTTCTTCCAACCCTTGGCGATTAGCGGCGCGGTGGGCAATGCCAGCCACTTTTGTCAGTTCTGCCTCGAACTTCGGCAGCAGTTCCTCGGGCGGGATGATAGGCAGTATCCCGGTCAGCGGCGAGGCTGGTGGTAGGGTGCTTTCACTAATCACTGAGGAGCCATCCAAGGGACGGCCCAAAGCCTTCCGAATCCGGTGTATTATCTCTTCGCGTCTTGCCAATCGTAACACCTCGCGTGGCCAAGTGGCTCGAACGCAAGCCGAGGGATTGTATCACGGGTCTTAAATGTCTGGTAACCTGAACGAAAAATCATGGATACAATAAATAAAATAATCGCAAAAACTGTGCAACCTTAGGGCTACTTAAATCATCATTTATCGCGGGCGTTTGGTTAAACGGCTTCTGTAGCAGAGGCCAGAGGGGTGGTTATCAATGCGAACAGCAGTAAAGTCTCCAAAGAACCATTATCGAACCTTATTGTTGAAGAAACGGAGCGAATTATTGGCATCGGCGAAAGGCGCGCCCGAAGCGCTGGCCACAAGTGTTCAGTCTCCGGATGTTGTTGAATTTGCAGTTAAAACTGCCGAGCAGGATGTGACAGCGGTGACCGCAAGTCTGCGAAGTCAGCTACTGAGAGAAGTTGACCACGCCCTTGGTCGTTGCGCTCGCGGGACGTATGGTGCGTGCGAAGGATGCCACGGGGAGATCTCCCCCCATCGCCTCAAGGCTATCCCCTGGGCTCGGTACTGCCTCATCTGCCAGGAACTACACTCAAGGAATTCAAGGAATTAGGCGTCCCTCATCCCCAAAGCAGTCGTCTGATAAAGGCAACTTCTGAGTAAAAGTGTCAAGTTTCCCGGCGGGCACAAAGACCTACACCACAACGCGGCCCGTAGCCGCAACCAAATTGAAACTAAGCTGTTTATTATCAGGTAATCACAAGCACAGGGGCGCAAAGGGGCGGGAACCCCCAAGGCCTTCTCCGCGTCTCAGCGCCTCGGCGGTGAGCCTCGTTCTTGGTTGCGGCCACAAGGCCGCGCTATACTACTCACTGCGGACAGCCCCGCGTGCGAGATGTTTGGTCGGTCGCCGCGGCGACCTCGTCCGCATGACCAGGGAAGGCATTCACACTATGTCCAAGGTTCGAGTTCGGTTTGCACCCAGCCCCACGGGTTACGTCCACGTGGGGAATGCCCGCACGGCGCTTTTCAATTGGCTTTTTGCGCGGCACTACGGCGGCGTTTTCGTTTTGCGCATCGAAGACACGGACGTCGAGCGCTCCAAGGAAGAGTACGAGCAACAGTTGCTGGAGGACCTGCGCTGGTTCGGAATCGATTGGGATGAAGGACCAGACAAAGGCGGCGCGTTTGCGCCCTATCGCCAATCCGAGCGCAAGGAGGCCTATCACAGGTTGGCCACCCAGTTGATTGACCAGGGCCACGCCTATTTCTGCTTCTGCACGGCAGAGCAACTCGAGCAGGAGCGCCAGGAGGCTTTGAAGGTTGGACTTCAGCCCCGCTATTCCGGACGCTGCCGGAAGCGTCCACGCGAAGAGGCGGCGCGCAAGGTTGCGGCGGGCGAGCCTGCCGCGATCCGGTTGAAAATCGTGGAAAGTGCGTTTTCCTGGAACGACCTCGTCCACGGGCCGACCAGTTTTTCGGCTCAGGTCATTGGCGATCCCATCCTGGTGCGCTCGGACGGGAATCCGGGCTACAACTATGCGGTGGTGATTGACGATCACCTGATGGAGATTACCCACGTCATTCGCGGCGACGATCACATTTCCAACACCCCGCGCCAGCTCGCGGTCTACCACGCACTGGGCTGGGAGCCGCCACTGTTCGCGCACCTCTCGACCATTCTGGGTTCTGACCGGACGCGGCTTTCCAAGCGGCACGGCGCGACGTCACTGGAGAGTTTTCGCAAGATGGGGATTCTTCCCGAAGCGCTGCGCAATTACCTGGCGTTGCTGGGCTGGTCGCCAGCGGATGGAAAAACTGAAATCCTGACTCCCAGAGAATTGGTCGAGCAATTCTCACTGGATCACATCACCAAGAGCCCGGCGGTGTTCGATAATGACAAGCTCTACTCCTTCAACCGGCATTACATCAAGGTGCGACTCGATGCCGAGGCAGACCGAGCCATTGATGTCGGGGCATTGGACGATGAAGCTCTGGCAAGCCCCACCGGCTTAAGCGTCGATGTCGTGAGGGGAATACGGCGCCTGGCCGAAACGACTGCCAAAGCCCCCCCTGCCGTCCAGACAGCAGTCTGGGCGTGGACGTATTTCACTGAGGCAGGTTACCTTCCACAAACGGGGATGGATGGGACCACAATGCGGTGGTTTATCAATTTGGTACGACTCCTAGCCCCTTCCGTGGACCGTCTGGAACAATTGCCGGAGCGCGCTTCGCTGATTTTCAACTACGACGCGCAAGTCGTGGTGAGCGCCGAAGAGACCCGGCACGTTGCGGAAGACGTCGGCGCGCTCGAGGTGCTCAAGGCGTTCATTCCGAAAGTCATGGCAGAAACCACCCTGACCTACGAGCGCTTTCGCGAAATCGTCAAGGCGGTTCAACGGGAGAGCGGAAAGAAGGGCAAAGACCTGTTTCATCCCATTCGCGTCGCCCTGACGGGTGCAGTCTCCGGCCCGGAGCTTGAAAAGCTGATTCCCATTTTCGAAGAGGGATCAAAGCTGCCGCTGGCCCGGCACGTGAAGAGCGTTGCCGAGCGCTTAAGGGAATTCGCGGAGGCGGCAAAGCTGTAAAAAGGGTTCTGATCCGGGTTGTTCGCCATTCGTAGAAGAAAAGGCCACCGCCTGTCATTCTGAGCGAAGCGAAGAATCTCCGCATTAGAAAGCTCAACCACTGCGAAAAATGCCGGGATTCTTCGCTTCGCTCAGAATGACAGGCAATGGGGTTATGCTCTACGAACGACGGACATCCCGTATGAGTCGGTCTTCAACCTGAATTCGCAAGTTAAAGTCGTCTGTCATTGAGGTAAATTCCCATTCCCCTTCTTCCCACGTTCTTCTACAATCAAACAGATGACTACACGAGACAAACTAATCGTGGCGCTGGATCTGCCAAATGGCAACGCTGCAACCCGAATGGCGGAAAGGCTGCAAGGCCATGCAGGAATGTTCAAAGTGGGCTCGGAACTTTTCACCGCCGAAGGCCCCGTGCCGGTGCGTTACCTCGTAACCACGGGCCAAAGGGTTTTCCTCGACCTGAAATTCCATGACATCCCAAACACTGTGCGGGCGGCGGCCCGCGAAGCTGCGGAACTCGGGGTCAGCATGGTGAACGTCCACGCATCGGGTGGGCGGAAAATGATGGAAGCGGCGCTCGAAGGAGTGCGCTCCGCCCTGCACCATCCGGTGCGGGGCTCCGCCGGGATTGCGGTCGGGGATGAGGCGCGCCCAAGGGTGCTGGCGGTAACCATCCTGACCAGCCTCGCAAGCCAGGACCTCGAGGAGTTGGGCATTTCAGGAACGCCGGTCGAAGCTGTGCTCCGGCTGGCTCGCTTGGCGCAAAGTGCAGGACTGGATGGCGTGGTGGCCTCGCCGCGCGAAATCTCCGCCATTCGACAGGCGTGCGGCCCCGGGTTCCTGATTGTCACACCAGGGATTCGGCCTGCCTCTGCCCTGCACCATCCGGTGCGGGGCTCCGCCGCCACAGACGACCAGGCTCGCATTGCGACCCCGGCGAGCGCCATCGCAGCGGGAGCGGATTATCTGGTTGTGGGACGACCGATTACCGGCGCGCCTGATCCGGTCGCTGCCGCGGATGCGATTGTTGCCGAAATGGATGGGGCGTTGAGCACAGCGCGTCCCAGCGCTGCAGCCAGACGGGCCTTGTAGGGCCGAACGGCGTTCGGCCCTCGGGCGAGCGCCGCTCGCCCCTACACCAGGGGGCGCAACTCATGACCGACAACGAAATCCTGAAAGTCTTTCGCGAGAACGCGGCTCTCCTCGAGGGCCACTTCATCCTTTCCTCGGGCTTGCACAGCGACCGCTACATACAATGCGCTCTGGTGTTGCAACACCCCAAAGTCGCCGAACAACTGTGCTCCGAACTCGCTGCGAAGTTGCGGCATGTGGGCGCAACGGTGGTGGCTGCGCCTGCGCTGGGCGGAATCCTGGTGGCTCACGAGGTCGCCCGAGCGCTCGGCATTCGGGCGCTTTTTACGGAGCGGCAGGACGGCAACATGACCCTGCGCCGGGGATTCAGCCTGGCTGCCGGTGAGCCGACACTCGTCGTGGAAGACGTGATGACCACAGGCCTCTCGACGCGTGAAACGATGAGATGTGTTGAGGAAGCCGGAGGGAAGGTGGTCGGCGCCGGGGCGCTGATCGACCGCAGCGGCGGCGCGGCCGACCTCGGTGTGCCCAAGGCGGCGCTGTTAACCTTATCCATTCAAAACTACAATCCCGCCGAATGTCCTCTCTGCAAGTCCGGCATCCCCGCCGTCAAACCTGGCAGCCGCACGAAGCGCCCCTGACAGGTTGCTGAGAAATGTCACACCGGTGTCATTCTGAGCGCAGCGGAGCGGAGCGAAGAATCTCGCTCTGGACTTTCCTGCCGAGAAACAGCAGGGCGAGATGCTTCGTCCGCCGCGGCGGACTCAGCATGACAGTGAGCGGGCGCTCTCCAAGCGGCGTTGTGTGCCTCTTATCACGTAAAGGCGTCGCTACGCGCGGCGATAAACGACCTTTCCCCCGACGACAGTCGCCACGACAGCGCCTTTAAACTTCCACCCATCGAAGGGCGAATTGCAGCTTTTGGAGCGGCCTGCGGCGGCGTGGTAGGTCCACTCGAGCTGGGGGTCGAAGATGGTGATGTCGGCTGGCCCGCCCACGCTAAGGCGGCCATAGGGCTGGTTGACGATACGCGCCGGGTTGGTGCTCATCAACGAGACGAGATGCCACATCGAGATCTTGCCGGTGTGGACCAATTGCGTAAGCGCCAGGCCCAGCGCCGTTTCCAGACCGATGATGCCGAAGGGGGCGTCGCTGCCCAGAGGCTTGGCTTTGAGTTCGGGGGCGTGAGGAGCGTGGTCGCTGGCGATGGCGTCAACCGTTCCATCCATAAGCCCTGCCACAATGGCTTCAACATCCTGGGCACTGCGCAGCGGAGGATTCACTTTGGCATTCGTTCCGTGTTGGAGCACCGCGTCATCGGTGAGCGTGAAATGGTGCGGCGTCGCCTCACAAGTCACGCGGATGCCACGGCGTTTGCCCAAGCGTACCAGCTCTATGGAACGGGCGGTGGACACGTGACACACGTGCAGGCGCGCGCCGACAGACTCCGCGACGATCAGATCGCGGGCCACGCAAACGTCTTCCGAGGCGCTGGGAATGCCTCTGACCTTAAGCTGCTTTGAGACCGGGCCTTCGTTGATCACCCCGGAGGCGCTCAAGCTGGGGTCTTCACAGTGGTCCATCAAGGGGGCATTGACCTCACGCGCCACTTCCAAAGCGCGCCTCAATAAGCCGGCATTCTTCACCGGCCGGCCATCGTCGGAAAAGGCCACCGCACCGGCCGCCGCCAGCGCCCGAAAATCGGTAAGCGATTCCCCCTGGCTTCCCATTGAAACTGCGGCGATGGGAAGCACGCGGGCCAGGCCGATTCGCTGAGCTTTGTCGATCATGGCGCGCACCAGCTCCGGGCGGTCGATAACCGGCTTGGTGTTGGGCATGGGACAGACGGCGGTAAAGCCTCCGGCCACCGCGGCTGCCAATCCCGTCTCCAGAGTCTCGGAGATTTCACCGCCGGGCTCGCGCAAGTGAACATGGATGTCGACGAAGCCCGGTGAGACGACTTTGCCGGCTGCCTCCACCAGCTCGTCAGCCACCTCGCTGATTTGCGGCGCGATGCGGCGAATCGTGCCATCTTCGACGAGCACGTCGAGCTCGCCGTCCCATTGGTCTTCGGGAGATATCACGTGGCCGCCTTTAATGAGTAACGATGCCATGCGAGTGTCGGCCCTCCCATTGTCATTCCGAGCGCAGCGAGGAATCTCGCTCTGGTTCTTTCTTCCACCCAGTCCCCTGGTCCACCTTGAGCTCCGATCCACCTCACCGCAGAGCGAGATTCCTCGCTGCGCTCGGAATGACATCCCCCCTTGGGCAGCCCCCTTGTTTGCGGCTAACCAATGTCCAAACTCCAGCGGCAGCAAGCTGCCGCACTCCAAAGGTAAGGCAAGCTACGGCGCAACCGCAAACGGGAAAAGCGGAAGCAGGAAATCCTTCACAGGCTGATAGGTTTTCCGGTGCTCGGCACAAGGACCGTAGACAGCGAGAGCTTCAAGGTGTTTTCGCGTCCCATAACCCTTATTCCTTGCCAGGCCATACTGTGGGTACAAGCGATCGAGGGCTCGGAGATGCGCATCGCGGGCCACTTTGGCCAGGATGGAGGCAGCGGCAATGGAGACCGAGAGCGCGTCGCCGTGGATCACCGCGCGGTGAGGAATCACAAACCCGGTGGCCTTGGGAGAGCCCTTGAGAGGCATGGCGTCTGTAAGGATGAATTCGGGAGCCGGGTCGAGGGCCAGCACCGCGCGGATCATTCCCTGCCTCGATGCCTCGTACACGTTCAGGGCATCAACCTCCGCCGCCGAAAGGGAGACAACCTGGAAAGCAAGGGCTTTTTCAGTGATTTGTAGGGCAAGCGATTCGCGCTCAGGGGGAGTGAGTTTTTTTGAGTCATCCACGCCCGCGATGGGTCGGGCGGGATCGAGAATGACGGCGGCGGCATAGAGGGGGCCGAGGAGCGCGCCTCGTCCCACTTCGTCGCATCCCGCAACCAGACGCCACCCCGCGCGCAGGGCCTGCTCCTCCAGCTTCCGCGTACACTTGAATTCACCGGAGTTTCGCAAGGCCGGCATGGTGTGAGCCACAACCGCTGTTCAGGCTTCCTGTTCTGTTCGGACCTCGCGTAGTCGCGCTGCCTTGCCCCGCAGCTTGCGCAGGTAGTAGAGCTTCGCGCGGCGCACCCGGCCGGAACGAACCACTTCGATCTTATCGATAATGGGTGAGTGCAAGGGGAAGATGCGTTCCACTCCCTGGCCGAAGGAGGTCTTGCGAACCGTGAAGGTGGAGTGATTCCGGGCTCGCCGTTGGCCGATGACTGTGCCTTCGAAGACCTGAATTCGTTCCTTGTCGCCTTCTTTGATTTTGACGTGCACACGCACGGTGTCTCCGGACCGGAACGAGGGCAAGTCTTTCTTCATTTGCAGTTGTTCAACCTTTTCGAGCGCGTTCATAATTTCTGTTCTCCCAAACTTGAAATAACGACCGGTTCGCACCCCTCGCGCTGGAGGGCATCCAGCCATTGCCGGTCTTCTTCGCTCAATGGAAAGCCGGCCAGCAAATCGGGCCGCCTCCGCCATGTTTTCTCGAGCGCTCGCTGGCGGCGCCAGCGGCGAATTTCTTCGTGATTCCCCGAAAGCAGGACTTCCGGGACTTTCCAACCCTGGAACTCTGCGGGCCGTGTGTAATGGGGAAAATCGAGCAGGCCGTGTCGGAATTCGCGGGAGCCTGCCTGCCTGGTCGTGAAGGAATCCTGGGGCGCGGATTCTTCGTTGCCCAGAACTCCTGGCAGGAGGCGGACCACGGATTCCATAATCAACGCGGCAGGAAGTTCCCCACCACTGAGCACGTAGTCCCCAATCGAGATCTCGTCGGTGGCCACGTGTTCCGCGATACGTTCGTCCACCCCCTCGTACCTGCCACAAATCAGCACGAGGCGATCCTGCCCCATCAACTCCTCGGCCACCGTTTGGGTAAAGAGCCTTCCCTGTGGCGAAAGCAGGATCACGGGGAGGCGCCGGCCCGGCATTCCAGCTTCCAGCGCGGCGACGGCTTTGAAAACCGGGTCGGGCTTAAAAACCATTCCGGGCCCGCCCCCGAAGGGCCGGTCGTCCACGGTTCGGTGGCGGTCCTCGGTGAAGTCGCGCAAGTCATGCAAGCGGATGCTGGCCTGGCCGCCGGCGATCGCGCGCTTGAGCACGCCGTGCTCCAGCATGCTGTTGAAGAAGTCCGGAAAGATGGTGATAACGTCAAACGTCATGCATTCAAGTCCAACAAGTCCTCGGGCGGGTCAATGAAGATCGTCCTCGCTTCCGTGTCGATCTTCGTGCAGATGGCCTGGGCCAGGGGAATCAGAACTTCTCCGCGCGATGTCGCCACGTGAAGAACATCAACACCGCCCGTGGGCTCGATTTCCGTAACCGTGCCCACCTCCACTCGCCTTCCCCCGCGGTCCGTAACGACGCGGCACCCTTGGAGTTCCCAGAGGTAATAGTGATTCGGAGGAAGTGGCATTCTCTCTTCCGCCGGAATCAGCACATGCAGGCCTTTCAGGCGAGAGGCGCCATCGATGGAATCGACACCCGAAAACTTGATCACCACCCGGCCCTTGTGGGGCCAGACATTCTCTACCTTGATGGGCTGAGGAGCCTTTCCAGGATTCTCCAGGAACACCTGCCGGAGTCCTTGGAAGCGTGAGGAAGAATCCGTCAGCGGTTCGGCCAGGACTTCCCCCCGGCGTCCCTGTGGACGAACGACGCGAGCGACAGCAAGGAAGCGATCTGGCACGTCCTCGGCCAAGTTTGCCCAATCCCTACGCGCCTTCCGGAGCGCGGGCGTCTCGCCCGCTGCGGTGCGGGCATCCTGCCCACTGCTACATGCGGGCGAGACGCCCGCGCTCCGGGAGCGATTCCGAGGGACCTCCTACTCGAGAATCTCCAGGGTGTATCGCTTCTTCAGCTTCATCCCCGCGGCATTGAGAATCGTGCGGATGGAGCGTGCCGTTCGGCCTTGCTTGCCGATGACCTTCCCCAGGTCTGAAGGGTGCACGCGAAGTTCCAACACCGTCACCTGCTCGCCCTCTACGGCCCGCACCGACACCTGGTCAGGATTGTCGACCAGCGCCTTTGCGATTGCTTCGATCAGTTCCTTCATGTGGCCCTCCCTAGTACGCAGCTCATACTTGAATCCCGAAATGGAAAGGGTGTGTTAGAACAAATGATTGCAACTCGCACCGGCCTGAACCCGGCAACCGCCCGAGTGTCATCAGCTCTGGCTCGGGACTTCCGGCACGTTCTTAAGCAGGCTCTGAATCGTCTCCGAAGGCTGGGCACCCCGGCTGATCCAATAGTTCGCGCGTTCTTTATCAAAGACCAACTCCGGAGGATGCCGCCGCGGATTGTAGTGACCAAGTATCTCCAGGAAGCGCCCATTGCGTGCCTTCTCGCCATCAATGACCACAATTCTGTAACTGACCTTCTTCTTGGCTCCTGTTCGGGCCAAACGTATCCTTAACAATCGTCCCCCTTGACATCCAAGTTTTGAAAGCTACGAAACCCGCGGCATTTCGCACCGGTCAAACTGCCGCTTGCTCTTGAGCCGAACAACTCCCCTAGCCTGTCATTCCGAGGAGTCCCGATCTGATCGGGACGACGAGGAATCTCGCCTTGCTTCCAGAGCGAGATTCCTCCCCTTCGCTGCGCTCAGGGTCGGAATGACAGTGTTCACAAAGGCATCCTTCAGACGTTCACACCGCCCTCCCCCGCCGGCACCTTCAGCCGGCTGAGTTGTCGACCCAGGAAGTTCTGGCTGAACGATTTCATCATCTTGCGCATTTGGAAGTACTGTTTCAAGACCTGATTCACCTGCTGGACGCTGGTGCCGCTCCCCTTCGCAATCCTCTTGCGCCGCCGCCCGTTGATAATCTCGTGATTGCGGCGCTCCTGGGGAGTCATGGAGTTGATTATCGCCTCGATGTGGGTCAACTCCTTCTCGTCCACGCGCGCCTTACCGGCGTCCTTGAAAATGCCCACCTGGGGGAGCATGCCGAGCATCTGGTCCATCGGCCCGAGGCTCCGCACTTGGCGAAGCTGATCTCGAAGATCCTCCAACGTGAAAGTATCCGATTGTAGCTTGCGATGGACCTCCAGCGCCTTCTGTTTATCAATCTTCTCTTCCGCCTTTTCGATCAGGGAAAGAATATCGCCCATGCCCAGGATGCGCGACACAATCCGGTCCGGGTAAAAGACTTCCAGCGCATCGTATTTCTCGCCCACTCCGATAAACTTGATGGGCTGGCCGGTGACGTGATGGATGGAGAGCGCCGCGCCGCCGCGCGCGTCCCCGTCGAGCTTGGTCAGGATCACACCGGTGGTTCCCAGCCGCTCGTGGAAGTCCTGGGCGCTGCGCACGGCGTCCTGGCCGACCATGGCATCGGCCACCAG
>DLMI01000112.1:5185-7629 GCA_002478145.1 Acidobacteria bacterium UBA7540 | reverse complement strand
GTGACAACGCTCACAGCGCGGGCTTCCTGATTTCCCGGCTCGAAACGATACCCACCCTTATCTTCGCTGGTTCCCTGGCAATGCCAGAGGTTGTTCCAGACATCCGTCTCATCTAGAGTCAAAGCAACGATGGGGAGATTTAGCGGCAGTAAATTCGTGGAGGAGTCATGAAGAAGTGGACAGTTCTACCCTGCATCTTGCTACTGGCGGCGATGGCGGCGGCACAAGCCAGCGACCCGGTGCCAGCCGGCACCGCCCTGATGGTGAAGCTGGAAACCACTCTCGCCACCTTCAGCAACAAGGCTGGTGATCCTTTTCAGGCGCGATTGACCCAACCTGTCGTGCTGAATGGCAAGACATTGATTCCGACCGGAACGATGGTCGAGGGCCGCGTAACCAAAGTAGCCGAACCGCGCCGCATCTCGGGCAAGCCGACCATCGGCATTCTGCCCGAAGCCCTGGTGCTCCCGACCGGCGAACGACTGTTCCTGGATGCCTCGCTGGTCGACACCAATATCGGTAGCGGCACGGACGTAAACCAGGAGGGTGAGTTCAAAGGATCTGGTCATGACCGCCGCGACCAAATGGAAACTGTCGGCGGCACAGCCGGTGGCATGCTGATCGGCGGCCTCATCGGCGGTCCGCCCGGAATCGTCATCGGCGGAGTCGTTGGCGCTGGCTCAACTGGCGCTCATTGGTTGAGTAAGCACCGCTCGGCCACGCTGCCCGCTGGCACGGAACTCACGCTCGAACTCAATCGTCCCCTGGCGATGACCACCGCAGTAGCCAACGCAGGACAGTAAAGAATTATCTGATGACGCCGGAGGCGCCTGCCCCGGCGTTTTGCTTCTCCGGGGAGAAGCATCACTCCACGGTTACATCCCCGCTGCCAGTTCCCATTCGCTCAGCAACTGCAGCTCGATCCACCCTTCAACCGGCAGCGCGTCCACGGGCAACCGATTATGCCAAAGGCTGAAGCGCAACTTCAGCCTGCTGGTCGCTGCGACTGCCCCTCCACTTGAAATGACTGCCCCCGCACGGTTGCCGGAGACAGGTTTCGCAAGCAGCCAGCTCAGCGGCAACCGGAACTCGAAACTGCGGAGCAACGCCGCTTTGGCGCTCTCCTCACCCTTCTTCGAAAAAGCGGACGTCGATTCTTCCCCTCCCTCAACCTTCCACTCCGTTAGATTGTGGTCTTGTACCTTTCCATCGAGCCGCAGAGTCCGCCGCGGCCGCGCTTCTCCGCTCGCCCATGATTCCAGGTTCACCACCACATCAAACTCCATATCCGGCACCGGGCCGGCAAAGTCCAACCGCCCGTAGACGAACGTGCTATCAATCCCGGCATAAACAGAATCCAGCAGGAACTGTTTCCCGTGCATGGCGCCGGCACGCTGATCGGCCGTGAAGATGGCCGCGCCCATCCACTCGAAGTAGCGGATCTTGTCGCCGGACACGCGGGGATGAATGTAGGCCGTTTGAGGCGTAAACGCCGGCCGCACTTCCCCTCCCGTAATCGGCTGCGCCAGATAATCCGGTGGCGCCGCTCCCAGCGCCTGGTAAATGTTGGAAAGATGCTTGCGGTACAGTTCGTCAAAATCGCGGTCGTTGGCCGAGTGATGCTCCGGACCATACCACCAATTCCAGTCGCTGCCCTCGGCAATCATGATTTCTTCAAAGGCCAGTTTTCGTTGCGCTTCGGTGGCGCGAGCCGCATTCTGCGCATAAAATTCGCGCGCATGGTGCAGATAGTCCCACGCGCGATTGTCCTCGGGAGCTCCAATCCAGACGTCGAAGTTCGCGTTAATCCACGAACCAGGCACGATAGACTTCAAAGGCGAAACGTTGCGATGACGAGCAATCGCCTCGGAAACTGTTACTGCCTCCAGCCCTGCTTCGTGCTGCAGCGCGTCATAGAATCGGCGCAAGAAATCACGCCCTGACTTCGGGTAATACTCCCAGGCGTTCTCCCCGTCGAGAATCACCGAGACCACGGCGTCCCGTCCTTGTGACAACACCGGCTGAGCGGCCTCTTTAATGTTACGCAGAAGATGTCCGGCAGCATCTCCTGGTTCCATGCCCGAATAGACAAAACCGATGAGGTCAGAAATCGTATGATCCCGGAACACCATGTGCATGGAAGCTTGGCCGTTCTCATAGCGATGGATGTTATAGAGCCGCTCCGCCAGCTGCGCAGGCAGCCGGCCATTTCCGTCGCGCTGAAAGAAAACACCAGTGCTGCGGCCGAGCACGCCTTCGTCGGTGGCCATCCATTTGATACCGAGACTGTGCGCAATTGCCAGCGCCTCTTCCGAGACACTGCCCTCCGACGGCCACACGCCCTGCGGCCGGACCCCAAACACTTGCTGGTGAAGATCGAGAGCGCGCACCAGTTGTTCGCGCGCGTCCTCGGGATGACGAAACCGGTTCTGCGGCAGAGGCAG
>DLMI01000112.1:3792-5063 GCA_002478145.1 Acidobacteria bacterium UBA7540 | reverse complement strand
AGCATAGGCGGGCAGAACCTTGCCTAGCAGGTCCCGCTCGCGCGCAATCACAAAACTCTGATCTTCGAGCGAGTAGTTGCGCTCCTTCTTGATCAGCGCTGCAACGTCCTTATCTTCCAGAAAAAACTCATCGAACCATGCGATCTGCGACAGCACCTGCAAATCCGTGAAGTCCCGTGACTGAAAATATCTTTCCGCCTTCTCAGCCGACAACCCATGCTCCCGGAACCGCTCCCACAGTTCCCGGTAGCGCGGATACCGCCCAATCAAGTTCGCCGGGTTGGCCTGAAACAGATACTGCAGAGCGAAGTGCCGCTCCTTGAGGGTCAAATCCTTGGCGGGCTTGGCCGCCACATTCAGAAACGGATCCTGCGCCGTGCCCGCTCCGTAATCCTGAATTTGCGTGATCAGCGACGGCACCAGGTTGAAGTTCTGGCGAATATCGGGAAACTCGTCCAGCAATTTCACCATCCCGTAATAATCCTTGAGCGCGTGGAGGCGCACCCAAGGCAAACGGTATTCGCCCGTCACCAAATCCTTGTAGAAGGGCTGGTGCTGATGCCAGAGAAGAATCAGACGCAGGGCGGACATGGTTGGAAGAGTCAGTCTAGCATGGCGATTCAGCCGCGACCGCGCACGAAAGAGCGTGGCAGCAAGTGCCCGAAAAAAATCCTGCATCATCCTTCCAGGACTTTGGCGCATCCCAGTCCCTGTATATCGCCGTGCGTGTGTTCGGGTACACTAAGAACTCCCCAAATGCCAGAGACTCCCATCCCCGCCACTTCTGATCGCCCGACGCTGCTCTCCGATCAGGATCTCTACCTGTTCAACGAGGGCAGCAACTATCGCCTTTACGAAACCGTGGGTGCCCATCTGGTTACGCGTGATGGGCAAGCCGGCGCAATGTTCAGCGTCTGGGCTCCGAATGCAAGCTTGGTTTCAGTGATCGGGAACTTCAACTCCTGGGCCGCGCGAAGCAACCTTCTCCAACCCCGGGGCGACTCCGGAATCTGGGAAGGGTTCATCTCCGGTGTGACCAGGGGCGCGCTCTACAAATTCCATATCGAATCGCGACGTCACAGCTACAAGGTCGATAAAGCCGACCCCCTCGGCCTTTGGCACGAGAAGCCTCCGCGCACCGCTTCCGTGGTGTGGGATCTCGACTACCAGTGGAGCGATCGCGAGTGGATGGAGAAACGTGCCGCCCACAACTCGCTGCGCGCTCCGCAATCCATCTACGAAGTTCACCTCGGATCCTGGATGCGCGTTCC
>DLMI01000112.1:2140-3631 GCA_002478145.1 Acidobacteria bacterium UBA7540 | reverse complement strand
CATCCCTTCTACGGTTCCTGGGGATACCAGACCACCGGCTATTTCGCTCCCACCTCGCGCTATGGCACGCCGCAGGATTTCATGTATCTGGTGGATTACCTGCACCAGCATGGCATCGCCGTAATCCTCGACTGGGTGCCTTCGCATTTCCCTTCCGACGCCCACGGACTCGCCTACTTCGATGGCACGCATCTGTACGAACACGCCGACTCGCGGCAGGGTTTCCATCCCGACTGGAAGACGCACATCTTCAATTACGGACGCACCGAGGTGCGCAGCTTTCTCATGTCGAGCGCGATGTTCTGGTTCGACAAATACCACGTCGACGGCCTACGCGTGGATGCGGTCGCCTCCATGCTCTATCTCGATTATTCCCGCAATGCCGGGGAGTGGATTCCCAACAAATTCGGCGGACGGGAAAACCTCGACGCCATCGACTTCCTCCGCCGCTTCAATCAGGAATCCTACAAAGAACATCCCGAGATCCAGACCACGGCGGAAGAGTCTACGGCCTGGCCGATGGTTTCGCGGCCGGTGTACCTCGGTGGCCTCGGCTTCGGCATGAAGTGGGACATGGGATGGATGCATGACACACTCGAGTATTTCAAGCAGGATCCCATCCACCGCAAATATCACCACAGCAAGCTCACCTTCCGCATGCTGTATTCATTCCAGGAGAATTTCGTGCTGCCGCTTTCGCACGATGAGGTGGTTCACGGCAAAGGATCGTTGATCGGCAAAATGCCCGGCGACGAGAAGAATCGCTTCGCCAACCTGCGGCTTTTATTCGGCTATATGTATGCCCAGCCCGGCAAGAAATTACTGTTCATGGGTTGTGAGTTCGGCCAAGTCCGCGAGTGGGCGCACGACAGCAGCCTGGAATGGCACGTGCTTCAGTATCCGGTGCACAGTGGGGTGCAGGAGTGGGTGGCGCAGTTGAACCGGCTTTACCGCGCCGAACCGGCGCTGCACGTGCTCGATGCCAACGCCGCCGGCTTCGAGTGGGTGGATTGCAACGACAATCTCACCAGCACGATTTCGCTTCTGCGCAAGACCGAATCGCCCAAAGACACCGTCCTCATCGCTTGTAACTTCACCCCGATACCGCGCATCGGTTATCGGATCGGCGTGCCGGGGGGCGGCTATTGGCGCGAATTGCTGAACAGCGACGCTTTGGAATATGGCGGCACCGGGGTCGGCAATCTCGGCGGAGTTCACGCCGAGGCCGAACCTACGCACGGCCGTCCCTATTCGCTGAAGCTCACCCTGCCACCGCTATCGGCGCTGTTTCTGAAGGCTGGATAGCACCTCCGTCTGCCGATGCGCGCGTCCAAGCCCATGCTAGACTGCGGTCAGACGCGTCCCGATGCGGATTCTTACCCGCTACATTCTCCGCGAAGTCACCTCGCACGCCCTAATCGGCGCGGCCATCTTCACCTTTGTCCTGTTCACGCGCGACCTGGGACGCATTCTGGAACTCGTGGTGCGCGC
>DLMI01000112.1:0-2018 GCA_002478145.1 Acidobacteria bacterium UBA7540 | reverse complement strand
ACCTACACCATCCCCATGAGCGTGCTGGTGGGAATTCTCATCGGACTGAGCCGTCTCGCCGCCGACAGTGAAATCACCGCCATGCGCGCCAGTGGCATGGGCGTATGGAACTTTGGCCGCGTGCTGGCAATCTTCGTCGTGGGCGCTTGGCTGCTGGCTCTGGGCAACGGACTTTACCTGGCCCCGTACTCGCTTGCATCCCTGGGACATCTGGAGGATCAACTCAAAGGCTCGCAAGTCTCTTTTGAAGTCCAGCCCCGAGTTTTTTACGAAGGCTTTCCAAAGGTCGTGCTCTATGTGCAGGACGTACACACCGCGCAAGGAGCCGCGGTTTGGAAGGGTGTGTTTCTCGCCGACATCTCCGATCCCGCCAATCCGCGTATTACGCTGGCTCATGAAGGCATTCTCGTCCCCGAGGGTCAGGATCGCCTGCACCTGCATTTAATCGATGGTTCCACTCACGAAACTGATCCCAAGCTGGCCGATCACTACCAGATCTCCACCTTTCAGCAGACTGACATTCCTCTAGATTTGCCTTCGTCGGAGAACAAGGCAGATGAACCAGTCCCGGTTGGACTCGTAAGCACAAGGGCGCTGCGCGATTATGCCCGCCGCGTCGACCCCGTATCAGCGCGCTGGTACCTCATCGAATTTCACCGCCGTTTCGCGCTTCCCACGGCCTGTCTGGTGTTGGCGATGGTCGGAATCCCTCTGGGCCTGTCGTCGAAAAAAAGCGGGAAGTCGGGCGGATTCGTCCTCACCATCGCTCTAGTTTTCATTTATTACTTCGTTTCGCTGATCGGAGTGTCGCTGGCGCGGCAGGGCCGGGTCGGCCCCATGCTCGGAGCCTGGCTGGCCAATATTGCATTCTTCGCCGCGGGGTCAATTTTGTTGTGGCAGGCCGAACGCCGGCCGATTGCGCTTTCCGCGTTCCGCCTGTGGGGCAAGCGCGACAGTCATCGTTCTAACGGCCACATGCCTGCATTCCGGCTTGGACGCCGCGACAGCGTCAACGCGTTCGAGCGCGCTTCCACCCGCCGCCGCGTCTTCAGCGCCAGCTTTCCAACCCTGTTGGATGACTATGTGCTGCGCGATTTCTTCGTCTACCTTGGGATGATTCTTTCCGCATTCCTCGTCCTGCTGCTGGTTTTCACGTTGTTCGAGTTGCTGAGCGACATCCTGCGCAATCAGACGCCTTTTCTCGTGGTTGCGGAGTATCTTCTCAACGTCGCTCCTTACCTGCTTTACAGCGTCGCTCCGTTGATCATGCTGCTGGCGGTGCTCATTACTTTTGGTCTGATGAACCGCTCCAATGAGATCACCGCGATCAAGGCCACCGGAACCAGCATCTACCGCATCGTCATGCCGGTGCTGGCCGCGGCCGCGTTTCTGGCGGCCGGATTATTTTTCGTGGACCAGTTCTACCTGCCTCATACTAACCAGCGCCAGGAGGCGCTGCACAACCAGATCAAGGGCAAGCCCGCGCAAACTTACCTGCGTCCCGACCGCAAGTGGATCTTCGGGCAGCACAACGACATCTACTATTACCAATTCTTCGATCCCGACCGCGATCAGTTCGCCAACGTCACTATCTTTCAAATCGATCCCGCCAGCTTCGCCATTACGCAGCGCATCCATGCCGATCGCGCCCACTGGGCCGACAATCTCAACCGCTGGATCTTCGAACAAGGCTGGCAGCGCTCTCTGCATGGCCCCGCGATCGCCGGCTTTCGCACCTTCGAGGTCTCCACCTTTCCCGAACTCAGCGAGGCGCCGTCCTATTTCAAGAAGGAAGTGAAACAGTATTCCGAGATGAACTACGAGGAGTTGCGCCGTTACATCCGCGACCTGCAGCAAAGCGGCTTCGACGTGGTACGGCTCCGCGTGCAACTGAACAAAAAGCTTTCGTTCCCGATGATCACACTGATTATGGCCGTGCTCGCCATTCCGTTTTCCCTGTCGGCGGCTAAGAAAGGCGCAATCACTGGCGTAGCGGTCGCGGTGGGAATTGCGGTCGT
>DLMI01000194.1:2327-6477 GCA_002478145.1 Acidobacteria bacterium UBA7540 | reverse complement strand
CGATGCGGAGCAGGGCTAGGCAGCAGGTCGGCTCCGGTGCGGTTCAACATAAACGCGCTTCGGCAAAACTGAAGCATGCCGTTCACTGCTGGTGTGGGCCGCGCAAACCAAGTCCTCACCTCCATGTTCGTTGACTTCCAGATAGTCAGCGATGCCTTCGCACTGCGAACGGTTACAAAGAATCGAGTCGATCCGGTGGGTGCTCAAGCCGAAAGTGTTCCATGAAATCCTCCTGCGATCTGAGTCCGTGACGATTGGACACGTAGTGTGAGCCCCTGAGCGGACGCCAAGCTCAGACTCAGAACGACATTTCTATCGGTTGCGCAAAGAGACCGTCCGGGAGGAATTAGGTGCCCCGGAAGTGCGACGGAGATATGCGGAAGGGACTTCTTAAGGCTAGTCCTCCGTGTCAGCAATAGCAAATGAGCCTTGGGAACGGACATCCGCGCTGTGAATGTTCGTGCGATGATTGACCGTCATTCTCGACTGAGACCCAGATGGTTTCCCATTTTCCACAGTAGCCCGTTGGAGCCATTCCTCATAACCGAAAGCAGAGGTAGCCTGTGATTGAGCAGCACTTGGGGGAGGGCTGTTTGACTGAGCGTCCCGTGACTCGAAAGAGTTCTGGGGCGCTTTCGTTTTTTCATCTTGTCGGAGTTGTCAAGTAAACGCCCGCGAGCCGCAGATATAATTCGGTGCCATGGCTAAGAAGATTCTCGCTGCCGCTACGGTCTTGCTGGTGATCTCCGCCGCTTCCGCCCAAAGCACAACTTCCGATGCACGACCTCGCGCCTCGGACTTGGGGCTGAAGGTCGGAATCCTACCGACTGGGCCGCTCGATGCGATCACCGATGTTGCTGGCGTTGAGGTCGGACAGACGACCATCGTCCGTGGGGACGACCTGCGTACTGGAGTGACCGCCATCCTGCCGCATCCCGGCAATCTGTACCGCGAAAAAGTACCGGGCGCAGTCTTTGTGGGCAATGGCTTCGGAAAGCTGGCCGGGTCAACTCAGGTAGACGAAATGGGCGATATCGAGACCCCAATCCTCCTCACATCTACCACGAGCGTGCCTCGCGTGGCCGACGCACTGATCAGCTACATGTTGGCTTTGCCCGGAAACGAGGATGTCCTGTCGATCAACCCGCTGGTCGGCGAAACCAACGATGGATATCTGAGCGACATTCGCGGGCGTCAGATCAGGCCCGAAGACGTGTTTGCCGCCATGAAAAACGCAAAGGGCGGCCCGGTCGAGGAGGGCGCAGTCGGCGCGGGCACTGGAACCGTGGTGTTTGGTTTTAAGGGGGGCATCGGAACCTCGTCCCGCCGCCTGCCTCCGAAGCTCGGCGGGTACACAGTGGGTGTTCTAGTGCAGACGAATTTTGGTGGCGTGCTCACGATTTCGGGCGCTCCGGTTGGTCGGGAACTCGGGCAATACTACCTCCGTGAGGAACTTCAACAGGCAGGCGGCGCGAAAGAGCGGGGGGATGGGTCGGTGATGATCGTGGTAGCAACCGACGCACCCATGGACGCACGGAACCTGAAGCGGTTGGCAGCGAGAGCTTGGCTTGGCGTGGCTCGCACAGGAAGCTCTGCGTCGAACGGCAGCGGGGATTATGCCATTGCGTTCTCCACGGCACCGCAAGTGCGAATACGAACAAAGGATAAGGGGTTGACGAGGCACATCGAGGTGCTGACGAATGACGCAGTGTCGCCATTGTTTCTGGCGGTGATCGAAGCCACCGAGGAGGCTGTTTACAACTCGATGTTCCGCGCAAAAACCATGACCGCGCATGGACACACGGTCGAGGCGCTGCCGATTGAGAGAACCACTGAGATACTGAAGAAATACGGAGCTATCAAGTGAAGGAACAGCGATCTGAAAGAACGCCTTCGCCCGCTACCGCCGGATCAAGAGCAACGTGATCGGCAGGAAGTCCGGGAAGACAATCTCGATTCCGTCTGGTTCATCTTGGAAAGCCATATAAGCTCTACGTTCTGCCAGTGCAGGGTGCGGAGGCGCAGTGGTACAAGAACGTGCTCAAGAACCCGTAGATTCGGATTGATGCCCGAGGGGTGAACGCGGCGTTCCGAGCCTCTCCTGTGACTGGTGCCAACGCTGTCAAATCCGTGATCGAGAAATTCCGAGGGACGTACGGTGCCGGGGACGTAAAGAAGCACTTTTCGCGACGTGCTGCGGTCGGGGAACCTTGTGAACTGAATAGGGGTGCACCGCGTACCGAGCCGCACCGCGACCGGAAACTCTCTGCAGCCGAGTTCGTGGAAACGAAGCCAATAAACGATAACCGCCGGTAAGGCACCGTGGGCTTCTGTGAGTTCTCGGACGTAATCAGCCCACCGCCGATGATATTCCGGCGAACCATCGGGAACCCGATGTTTCAGTGCAGGAAATGGCGAGACAGGACTATGCCACAGAACGCGGCGAAGCCCAGGAGGATAAGGCCGAGGATGGCGTTGACGAGGCGGAAGAAGATCGGGCCGATGCGGTGGGGGATGAAGCGAACGGCGACGATCAGGGCGGTGAACCAGGTCATCAGGCCGGCGGAGGCCATCAGGATTCCCCACCCAGGAGCGCTGTAGCCCAAGACTGAATGGGCGAAGGGGAGCCAGTTGGAGGTCACGCCAACCCAGTAAACTATGGTTAAGGGGTTGAAGATGGTCAGGGCGGTACAGTCGGCGATTTCGGCGACCAGGTGAGCCGGCAGGGTGCTTTCGTCCCAGTGTTGGCGAGCGCTGGCGTAGGCCCGCAGGGGCTCCTTGACGGCGCGGACAAGGAAGTAGATCCCCAGCGGAAGCAGGACGATTACGCCGATGGCCGCCAGAACGGTCTGGAGCGTCGGGTTAGACAGGTCGGAAAAGAGGTAGTGCCCCCCGAGGAGGACCAAAGAGAAGAGGATGAGATCGCCGGTGACGGAGCCGATTCCGCAGGCGAAGGTATGGCGCCAACCGCCGATCACGCCGCGGCGGATGGCCAGCATGTTAACAGGACCCATCGGCGCGGCCGCCGCCAATCCCATCAAGAATGCGGCCAAAAGCACGTGGATGTAGGAGACGAACATCATGTTGTGGCAGACAGGTAGGATAAGCCCGAAATTCCACTCGGGCAATTCACATCGAATGGGAACTGACAAATGATTGAGCTTTATCGCGGCTCAATCTCGGGATCAATTTCAACTCTAACTGGCGTGCTATGCGATTCGCAAATCATATGGGCTATTCCGCCACTTAAACTCTTCGCTTCCAGTGTATTGGGCGTATGGCTAACTCATTTAGCCTCGATTGTCGGTCTCCATTCCAAGGCCCCTATAGCCGTGCCACCTCGCGGAAAGTGGTCAATTTTGACCAGACGGTCGTCCTTTTGCCTGCTTATTTTGTAATCATGGCCACGCCGTAGCGGAAGGGTATTTCAGCTTCTCACGTGTCACCAGGTCGTGGCGGAAGTGTTGTGTCTTGCGTGTTATGCACGTCGGGCAACGGCGAGCCAAATACAGCGTGTAACTATCTACAGGAGATGTAGCAATGAACTCTCCTACTGTGTTGTACCTCGACGACCTGCCACAGGCATTAGAGTTCCACAAAGCGACTCTGGAATCTCATGGCTATCACGTCAAGATCGCGTCGAGCGGTTACCCTGCGTTGAAGATGTTGGAGGAAACGCCTGTAGGTGTTGAAAAAGTCCATTTCCCTCAAAACAGCGAAAGATTTGGCGGATAGAAAATGTCTAGGAAAACCGAGAAAGTCGTTTGTAGAGCTCGTTCGATGATCGGCACCAGTAGGGGAGCAGCAGCGTAAGGACTGTGCTTCTTGCTGGTCATCGCGCCGGGTTCCGTAGTGTTTTGAAGAGGAGGTTCAAGAACATGAACATTTTCGCACTTGCCGCAGGGTTCTCAAGGCCTCGATTGGGCAAACAGACTCTGGTTTCCCTGTTGTCGTTGGCTCTGTTCTTCGCGGCTTGTCCTCAAACGCTGTCGGCCTCTCAAGATGCCCAAGCCCCGGCGCAGGCCGCGCCCCCGCCGTCATACACGCAACAGACTCCTGAACAATTGCAGCAGTTGGTGGCCCCGATTGCGCTGTATCCAGACGCGCTGGTGGCGCAGATCCTAGCGGCGTCCACCTTTCCCGAACAAGT
>DLMI01000194.1:0-2211 GCA_002478145.1 Acidobacteria bacterium UBA7540 | reverse complement strand
TTGGGTCAAGCTGTTGACCAACAACCCTGGGACCCGAGCGTCAAGGCGCTCGCTGCATTTCCAGCTGTCCTTGGAAATATGGATAAGAACCTTTCCTGGACGTCATCTCTCGGCGACGCCTACTACAACCAGCAACCGGATGTGATGGATGCGGTACAGGTGATGCGCCGGCGGGCGCAAGAAGCCGGCAATCTCAAGACCACACAGCAGCAAACCGTGGCGACGCAAGACTCGAACATCAGCATTGAGCCTGCCGACCCGGATGAGGTTTACATCCCAGCGTACGATCCGTGGCTGGTTTACGGAGGGCCCGTGATGGCGTGGCCGGGATGGTATCCATATCCCGGAATCTGGTTTGGCGGCCCGTATCTGGCTTGGGGCGGCGGCTTCGGGATCGGGTGGTTTGGCGGATTTGGATGGGGCTGGGGGCACTGGGGGTTCGATTGGCATAACCACTACTCAATGTTTAACCACAGTAGGTATTACTCCGGGAGCAGAACGTTTTACAACCGAAGCAGTTTTGCCCGAGGAGCAGGCGCACGCGGCGGAGCTGACAACCGCCCAACTGCCAGGCCTTTCGACGGAAACAAGCAGGCGGCTCGGGGATACGCTGAACCCCGCGGTCAGCGCGGCGTCCGCTCCGGCGCCTTCAGCGGATACGGCCATGGCGGACAGGCTAAGAGCTTTTCCTCGCGCGGAAGCGCCAGTATGGGCGCGCGTGGCGGAGGAGGATCTCGTGGCGGTGGCGGCGGCGGTGGCGGGCGTCGGTAATGGAAGTTGCGCTGTATTCCTTGTAGCTTGCAAGATTTTGAAACGGAGAGAACCATGCGGCGAACGAAGCTGAACCTCGACAGATTTCATTGGGCCAATCTTCCTAAATTAGCTGCGGTCGTTATGCTTCTGGCGACGTGCTTTCCTACGCGTTCGACGGCGCAGCAACAGGGCCAGAAAACATTTTCATCGGCGGAAGAGGCGAGCAATGCACTGGTCACAGCAGCGCAGAGTAACGACGAGAAAGGGATGCTCGATATTCTCGGAGCAGACGGAAAGCAAATTGTTTCGTCGGGAGATGAGACCGAGGACGCCCAAAGCCGCGCAACTTTCGTGGCGAGATATCAGGAAATGCACCGCCTGGTGAAAGAACCGGACGGAACTACTGTCTTGTATATCGGCGCCCATAATTGGCCCACGCCCATACCACTCGTGAATAGAGGTGGCGCGTGGTATTTCGACACCGAGGTTGGCAAGAAGGAAATCCTATACAGGCGAATTGGCCGGAATGAAATATCGACCATCCGGGTTTGCCAAGAGCTTGTGGCGGCGCAAAAGGAACACTACGCCGCACAGCATAACGAGTACGCCCAGAAGTTCTTCAGTGATGAAGGGCTGCACAATGGCCTGTATTGGAAAGCTGCTGATGGCGAACCCCAGAGCCCCATCGGGCCGCTGGTGGCAGCGGCCGCCGTTGCCAAGGGCTATGCCAAAAGCCAGGACGGCGCTCCGACCCCTTATCGCGGTTACTATTACCTCGTCCTGACGCGTCAGGGAAAAAATGGGCCCGGCGGAGCTAAGAGTTACCTCGTAAACGGAAAGATGACCGAGGGTTTCGCTTTCGTGGCCTATCCGGCGGAATACAGGTCGTCGGGCGTGATGACATTCATCGTTAACGAAGATGGGGTCGTGTATGAGAAGGATCTCGGCAGGAAGACCGATGTTCTCGCCAAAGCTATGAAGGAATACAACCCCAATTCCCGTTGGCAAAAAGCTGAAGAACAGCAGGAAGAAACGGCCAGCGAGCCGAACACCAAGTAAAAGGCATTCTGTCGCAGCATTTCGCCGCTTGTGCCTCGCGTGAACGATGCATCTGCAGCATGTGAGCAAAGCACAATCCCTTACTTGTACTTCCGGCCCGACAGGCAGCCCGACGTTGGTTCAAGCCGTCTTTCTCTCGTCCGCTTCGTGCAGCCAATAAGGCTGCCGGACGTAGTGACGGTAGAGTCGCTTTTCGTAATCACGAGTGATTGGCGTGGACTCGACAAACTCCGGGGCCGCTTTGATCCCTTCCTTGGAAAGGCCGACGAAAACCATGGAATCTATCCAACTTACGCGTTGAATCCACGCCGGTGATACCAGTACCTTCTTGCCCGGCCACCAATTCCGCGTTGCCACCTCAATGTAGCGGATAGCCCATGCCTCATCGTCCATGACAAA
>DLMI01000018.1:2032-141184 GCA_002478145.1 Acidobacteria bacterium UBA7540 | reverse complement strand
CCCCCACCAAGGCAGCCATCTCTCTCCTCCTCCACTCACTCACACACTTCAATCCCACAGGGGGGATACGATGTACCAGGGCTATGCCAAGAAAGCCCGGAAATGGTGGTCCTGAGGGCAGGAATGATATAATCGATGGCTTTTGATCGACTCATCCAATGCAGGTAGAGGAAACCATGAATATGAACAAAGGGAATGTTGTAACGTGTGAAGCGCTGGCCAATTTCCAGTCCAAGGTCGAGGCGAAAGCGGCCCTGGTGGGCATCGTCGGGCTGGGCTACGTCGGCTTGCCCCTCGCGCTCTTGTTCGCTCGCAACGGATTTGCGGTGACAGGCTTTGACCTTGATCCCAGCAAGGTGACAATGCTCCAGCGTGGTGAGAGTTACATTCGCCACATTTCTGAAACCGTCATCGCGGAGCATATACATAACAAACGCTTCCAAGCCACGACGGATTTTTCCCACCTACGGGAAATGGATGCCATCCTCATTTGCGTCCCCACTCCATTGGATCCTCACCGCGAGCCTGATCTTTCGTTTGTGCGCAACACGGTGGAGGTCCTAACTCCTCATTTACGGCGCGGCCAACTGGTGGTGCTGGAGAGCACCACCTATCCCGGTACCACCGAGGAGGTTGTGCTGCCGATTCTGGAGAAATCCGGCATGCAATGCCCTATAAGCCCTTACCTCACGGATGGGCGCGACGTCACGGCTGGTGAAGAGCCGGAAACTGACTTCCTTTTGGCCTTCTCTCCCGAGCGCGAGGATCCTGGCAATAAGCAATTCCAAACCCATCAGGTCCCGAAGATCATCGGAGGAGTCAATGCCTCCAGTGCGCGGGGGGCGCAGGCGCTTTATTCGCGGGCCTTCGAACAAATACACCTGGTTAGTTCCACGCGCGCTGCGGAGATGACCAAAATTCTGGAAAACACTTATCGGGCCGTAAACATAGCGCTCGTCAACGAACTGAAACTGCTGTGCCTGCGGGCGGGTATCGACATCTGGGAAGTGATCGAGGCCGCCAAGACGAAACCCTTTGGCTTTACCGCCTTCTATCCGGGTCCGGGCTTGGGCGGCCACTGCATTCCAATCGACCCGTTCTATTTGACTTGGAAAGCGCGCGAATACGAATTTCCGACGCGGTTCATTGAATTGGCCGGGGAAATCAATGCGTCCATGCCCGAACACGTGGTGGTATCTTTGGTGGACGCCCTGAACCAGCGCAAACAATGTCTCCAGGGTGCCAGGGTGCTCGTCCTTGGGATAGCCTACAAAAGGGACATTGACGACCCGCGGGAGTCACCTAGTCTGAAAATCATGGAACTTCTTCAGGCCAAAGGGGCCCGCGTCGAATACCACGACCCTTACTTTCCGCGTCTCCCCAAAATGCGAAAACACGATTTCGGCCTCGAAAGCGTGGAACCCACACCTGAAGCCCTGGCGAAATACGACGTGGTAGTCATTGCCACGGACCATTCCACATATGATTATCCTGCCATTGTGCGGCACGCGCGCCTGGTCATTGACACGCGCAATGCCACGCGCAACGTGCAGGAACATCGCGAGAAAATCGTTCGGTGCTAAACAGGGTCAGGGGGGGAGAGACGCGGGTCCTGAAGACCAAGCCGTCCCAGGTGGGTCGGCCGAAGGAGCGTGGCTGATCGCATCGGCTTTTCTTCGAAACGCGAGGCGCGCGGTGCCGTGAGCGCCACGCACCCCTGTGCGCAGGCGTGTTTCTCACAGGCTTCCTCAATCACGTGCCACGACGTAGGCAAATATTCCAATCGTTCACCGATCTCTTCCCCGAGGCGCTGAGGCTCTCCCCCGGCACTGCCCACACTACCGTTTCTGCTCCGCCGGATTACAAACCACCCGCCGCCGCCCCGACGTCTTCGCCAGACTTTGCCGATCATGCCCCGGGCGTTGAGGCTTCCGCGTTTTAGCCTCGTCCGGCGCGGTCTCGGTTCCCTGCCCCGCGGCCGAGCATCTCCACTGCAAACAGCAACAACTGATTTTCATTGACCCGTTCGCGCGTCCCCCCATAGCGCCAGCGCAGCAATTGCTGGAGCCACCACTCTCGGGCATCCAATCCCTCGAGCAAAGCCACCACCATCGGCCGCAAGGCAGCGAGGTCTTCCAGCAGGCGGTTTTGATCAATCTCCAGCGTGCGGCTCTCTCGCGGCCCGCTCGGCCCGCTCCCGTTCCACCGCCAGATCTACCCACTCGTTGACCAGTTCCCGGAAGCGCTTGTAATTCTCCACCTTGCGGCGCATCTCCGCCACCTGCGCGGGCCGCACGAAACGGCTGCTGCTTTTGCCCCGCCAAGTGTAGCTGAGCTGATAGTACGGTCCATGCCTGCGCGGGTTCTTGGGGTCTTTGCAGTGGCAGCCCGGTGTGCCACAGACGTTGTACTGTTCACTCAAGCTGCCCGGATGCGTCGGCCCCAGCTTGGCCAAGCTGCGCTTGATCTGTTTGATCCGTTGTTCCAATTGGTGGAGAGTCATGCCGATAGCCTAACAAAGCTATCGGTTATGGGCAACAAAAAAAGCTCGTCACGGCTCTTTTATCTCGTTTTCCTCAACTTGCGGTGCAGTCTCCGGCAGGGTGGTTTGCGTAATAGGTGCGATATTCGCCCCGCCGCACAGCTTCCACCCAATCTGCATGCCCACGATACCAGTTGACTGTCTGCTCCAACCCCCTATCGAGTTGAATGTGAGGGTGCTAGCGGTTTCTCATCGGCAAGTCGAGATAGGAGGAACGCTCCTTTTCTCGATACACCGTGAGCCTGGGCGTGCCCTCGACGGGACAGCGCTCGAACACCGAGGAGTCTGCTCCGGCTAGGGCCAAACGAATGCGGCCAACTCCCCCCTCCCACGTGTGTCCATAGGGGGATTGTGAGGGTCCCGAGATCGCTATTCATCTGAAGCGGTCAACTGTCCATTGGGTCTCGTGCATAACTCGCCTGCCCACAGCCCGCGTCAACCCACCGAGGGTGAGTCCGTTGTTCAGATTCCGTCAAGCGGTTCCACAAGCATCGGAGCTGCATGGACGTAACGACCAGCCCGGCGCCTGGACTCGATGAGGGCGTAGACTCGCTCGACCTGCGCCTCCTCCATTCCCAGTACGGGAGCCAAGCTCGCGGGACTTATGCCGTGGTTCTTGCCATATAGACAGAAATCCATTTTTTCGAGGGAGAGCGTGAAATAAAACTCTTCTTGTGATTGCTCGAGTGGATACGTATCGGTCGTCGGTGTCCGTTTCTGGATCTCCTCAGGCACACCCAGATGGGCCGCCAATTGGTATACCTGGGACTTATAGAGATGCGCAATGGGCTTCAGGTCCGCCGCTCCATCGCCGTTCTTGACAAAGAAACCCTGGTCATACTCGAGGCGGTTGGGAGTCCCCGCGACCGCATAGTTAAGCAGATCCGCATAATAGTATTCCATCATTTTTCGCGTGCGTTGTTTGAAATTCATCGCCGCCACCAAACCCAAGTACGTTTCGTAAGTGAGCCGGCTTTTCTTCTGCGAGCCATCTGCGAGTTGCACGACCACCGAAAAGATCGGATAAGCAACGGCCTCCAGCAAGTTCGGCAGGACAATCTTGAATTTGAGACCCTCATGAAACTCGGGAATCACCTTACGAATTGCTCCGGCGCAACGTTGGTAACATCCTGCCGCCGTCAGGATGGGAGTGATGTCCTCAACCTGCGTCCGGATGCCGATCGTGGAGGCTTGGAGGTGGGCCAGGCGCAGGCTGTCCGGTGACGAACCCGCCTCCGGCAGCATGAGCCCCAAAACATGCTGGTTGCCCAGAGCCCCGCTACAGAGAGCCGCTACGACGCTGCTGTCAACCCCGCCCGAGATTGCGACCACCGCTCCCTTCCGCTTCAGCTTGCCAAAGACAATTTCTCGAATGGCCGATTCAATATCCGCAGCGGTGGCCGCCGCGTCAATACGTAGGCAGTCTTGGGAAAACTTTTCTGTCGCACTCATGCATCCTCCCCTGTTTGCGCCGCTACCAATCGCTTGTTGATCTTTCCGCTGCCAGTCTTCGGCAGCGCGGCCATAAAGACCACCGATTGTGGCACCATGAAGTTCTCAAGGCGCTCGGCGCAATGCCGTAATACGTCTTTTTCCGTCAATGCCGCACCTTCGCGCAAGGTGACGACCGCACGGATCGCCTGCCCTAGCACCTCATCAGGTACTCCGATGACGGCGGCCTCCGCAATGCCCGGCAGCGAGTAGAGGACATCTTCAATCTCTTTCGGGCTGACCTTCTCGCCACGCGACTTGATAATGTCGTCCTTCCGGCCGAAGAAATAGAGGTACCCTTCCTCATCCATTCGGAACAGATCGCCCGTGTAAAGCACTTTTTCACCGGGAAATGGGCCCGGTTTTAGCTTTTTTTCGGTCTCCTCGGGTAGTTGCCAGTAGCCTTTCATCACGTTCGATCCGCGGACAACCAGCTCACCGATGACGTTCGGCGGGACCCGCTGGCCATTCTCGTCTACGATGTATACCTCTTCGTTCGGCATGCCTCGTCCCACGGAGGTCGGCCTGATAGCAATCTGGTCAGGGGGCAGATAAGAAACTCTCTTGCATTCCGTCAGACCGTACATTGAGTAAATTCGCACCTGGGGGAAAAGCTCACGCAAGCGTACGATGTGGTGCGTGGGCAAGGCAGCCGCCGTGTTCGTGATGTATCGCAGGGCCGGAAATTGGTAGGGGGAGAGGTCGAGCTGCAAGAGCACCGCCGAGACGGTCGGTACGATCGGCAGTCCGGTGACCTTCTCGCGAATGATCGTCTCAATGACGGTGTGGGGGTAAGTGAATGACCGCTCCAGAACAATGGTGCCGCCAACCTTGAACGCCATCAGCACTTGATACAGTCCATAGTCGAATGACAAGGGCAGAAGATTAATGATGATGTCATCGGGCGTGTTCTCGAGGTACGTTGTGATGGAGGTAGCGGCGGATACAATGTTGAGGTGCGTCAGCATGACCCCTTTGGGCCGGCCGGTTGAACCCGACGTGTAGATGAGCGCCGCCAAGTCGATATCAATACACTTCTTCGGCGGCGGCTCTACCGCCCCGTTTGGCCCCTCCAGGATCGGATCTAGGGCAATCAGGCGCCCGTGGGGTGGAAACTCTTCGTCACGCGCACTTCCGGCGAGCCATACCCGCTGAAGATGTTGGGCATTGGCGAGCCCCTCCTGCATTGCCCTGAACTTGCGGTCGGGCATGATGAGGCCCTTGGCCCGACAATTGTCCAGAATGTAGGTGAGCTTATCGACCTTGGTGGTAGGGTTCACGACCAGGAAGACGGCGCCTGCTTTCAGGATCGCAAAAACGGAGACCACCGCTTGCATGGAATTATCCAAGTAAACGGCCACCCGTTCCCCGCGCTCGACCCCTTCGGCGATCAGGGAGCGCGCCAGGCGGTTTGCACGCTCCTCGACCTCACGATAGGTGAATCGCGTGCCCCCGCAGACAATCGCCGTCTTCTCCGGAGAGCGTCCCGCGCTCTGTTCCAAGAATGATTCGACTTGCATTAGGTTACTTCTTTCGGCGCCGCCAATCGGCTCTCGACTAGCCTCGCCACTTTGTCGATGGAATCAAGGTTCTCGGGGGTGAGGTCGGTCTCCGCCAACTCCAGCCCGAACCTCTCTTCGAGAAAGGCGATAAGCTCGAGGACGCCCGTGGAGTCGATGATGCCGTTCTCTAGAAACGAGGCATCATCCTTCAGGTCCCCCTCCCGGCCGAAGAGGAAGTTGTCAATGACGAACTGTCTCAACTCTTGCCTGATCTGCATTCCATGATCTCCAACTGACTTGATTTACGAACTGGTGTATAACCAGTTGCGTCGAAATGATTCCCACGAGGGCCATATTATCCCTGACACTGATCGGCCTGCCCGAGCGCACTTTCTCGAAAAGCTTCGCCACTGGTCCAGGTTCAAACATGCCGTAACGCCCGATGCAATCCGACGAAAGCAATTCATCCACATACTCTCGAGCCGCCGGCTCTAGAAAGCACAAAGCGTCTGGCGCACGGTAGGGCTGTTTGGGCCTCGACTGAACTGAGCGCGGGATCAGACCTTCAGCGCATCGTTTAAGTAAGTATTTCTCCTGAAGCACCTTCATTTTCATTCGGATCGGTAGCTTCGAGGCGAATTCGACCACCCGATAGTCAAGGAAGGGGAACCGGCCTTCCACAGCGTGTGCCATTGCCATCCGGTCGCCCTGGGAAGACAGAATGTAGCCAGGGAGAAGATAGTTTGTTTCCAGAAACTGTGCCTGCAAGAAGGCTTCCCAAGAATTGTAGCGCTCCGGCAAAAGTCCCTGCAATTCGTCCATGGCGTTGTATGCGCCGAGCCCTGACTTGACAGCCGCCGAAAAGAACAGCTTCGCTCGGGCTGTCAGTTGCCAGCGCGGCAGGTGGGAGAAAAAGGGACCGGGACTTTGCTCGTCGATTCGGAAAAAGCTCTCTAAATAAGCTGAGGGCTGTTGCTGGATACCATCCATGTAGGGGTAAAGTCGCCGTAGCAGGAGAGGCCGCTTGGTGGAGTGTGGCTCGCGTTGCCAGAAACAGCGGATCTTCGTCTCCTTGAAAATATCGTATCCCCCCATGGTCTCGTCGGACCCTTCGCCTGTCAGGACGACCTTGAAGCCATTGTCACGGACCAACTTCGACAGCACAAACAGCGGCGCCGGTGCGGTACGCAAAATGGGTTGCTCGGCGTGCCAAATCACTTCCGGAAACACTCTGGCAATGTCGTCGTTTACACAATGCACATCGTAATGTTCTGTTCCCAAAAAGGCCGCGGCTTCTCTTTGGTAGGCACCCTCATCAAACTGGGGGTCGTCGAAACTGACCGAAAACGTCTTCAGCCTGTGCCCCACCAGCTTTTTCGCCAGGGCAGTGACAAAGGTGGAATCAAGTCCCCCACTCAGATAAGCTCCAACCGGAACATCCGCACGCAGCCGAATGCGTGTCGCGTCCAGCATCAAGGCAAGTAGCTCGTCGGCAAGCTTCTCCTCGCTACCCTGACCCAATTCGCTGTCAGGCGCATATTCAAGATGCCAGTAGGGCCACACTCGAACCTGCCCGCGCTCGACGACCATCGAGTGTCCCGGTGGAAGCTGCCAGATATTTTTGAATGGCGTACGCGGTGCGAGAGTCGCCCAAAACGTGAAGATCTGATCCAACGCGTGCAAGTCAATCTCGCGCTTGACCTCTGGACAGGCCAGTAACGCTTTTATCTCGGAGGCGAAAAGAAGGTTGTCTGGGGTTTGGGTGTAAAAAAGCGGTCTTACCCCTAGCCTGTCACGGGAAAGGAATAGTTTCTGTTGAGTTGTATCCCAGATGGCAAAGGCCCATTGCCCGTTGAGACGCTCGACGCACCTTTCACCTTCCTCTTGGTATAGGTGCAGGATCACTTCCGTATCGCAATGAGTGGCGAATTGGTGGCCCTTCCTGATCAACTCTTCCGTCAGCTCAACATAATTAAAGATTTCACCATTGAAGGTAATCCAAAGAGAGCGCTGCGAATCAGGCATCGGCTGGTGGCCGCCCGATAGGTCAATAATGCTCAAGCGCGCATGCCCGAATCCCACCTGAGAATCGACATAGACGCCAACCTCATCGGGGCCGCGGTGCCGGATCTGGCTGATCATCTGAGCAGGCAAATCAGGGTCAATGGGCGCGCCTTTAAGATTCACAACACCACAGATTCCACACATTAGGGGAGCCTCCAGGGTGGATCGGATGTACGGGCGATACGCGTTTCCGGGGGCGTTCCCCCCGGCTACGTTACCCACGCCCTTTCAGGGCGCGTTCAATTCCATGCACTGGTGATACGACGGCAGTCACCCCGTCCCGCCCCGCCCCGCGGGAGGGGCCCACTTTCAGGGCGCGTTTGATCCTCATGCTCTTGCTGCATTTTCCGGGGGCGTTGCCCGGCTACGTCATCCGCGCTCTTTCGGGGCGCTACGGAAGGTAACTCTTGTTTCCGGCTGAAGTGCAGCAGCACCCCTGGTGCAGAATTCTGAGCGGCGCAAGGTCCAGGAAGCGATCCGCCCCCGGAAAGTCAGACGCGGGATGATGCGGCGATGGCCGCGTTGGATGGAAGTAATGCGGCCCAGGAGTTCGTGGGAGGAAACCTGCGGATCGTGATGGTCGAGCCTATCCCCCCGGGTGATCCAAAAGGGGGCGCCTTGGTGGATTGTCCTCTCGACCACTCGGTGGGCGAACAGGCGCCCTTGCCGGGCAAACAATATGATATCGCCTGGAAGCGCCTGGGTGGCACTGCGCCTGCACACGTAAAGGGCGTCGCCCGGCCAAACGGCGGGCAGCATGCTGGCGCCGGTGGCTCGCAGGCGCAGCCTCCCCCAGGAGCGGGGGACCTCCGCCGCCAACTCACATCCCAGCGTTTCCCGGGGTGTGCTGCCGCAAGCTGTGACCGCTTTGCTCATAAATTCTTTCTACTTAATCTGCACGATCCTTGCGTGGTCTGCGCCTTGCCACAGCTCAGCGCCCTGGTTTCAAAGACCTGCTCGTAATGCACCGCCGGCTTCTGGTAGGGCCGCTTGGCGTTACGCCCCGCCACCACTCTATGCGGTAGCCGACGGGTCGGTTCTGATTGGCTCATTGCAAGCTTGTTTCTCTAGGTTTGGACAGGTGACCGAGGCGGCGCATCCCGAAGCCTGGATCAGGCCGCCCTCCTGAACTCCTGCCGGTAGCTCGGACCTAAGCACAGGGCGAGTTGTTCAATGCTCCGGTTCCATAATAGGTCCTCACTCTCATTGCAGGGCCGCTTGCGACGCCTGCACGGCCTGAATAATGTTTCCGGTACCGGTTTCGCATGCGCTACTGGTGACGGCGTTACCAGTAGGGCCACCCGGATTATTGCCGTTTAAATTTATGAAGTAAACCTGAGAACCGCCTAGCTCGGTGAGGTCGGAATTGTCGATCACAATCCCACCTGTCGCCCAGCAGCCAGGAGAACCAACATTTTTAACATTAAGGCTGCCGGAGAGAGTGGGTGAGGTTGGAGTGGTGATATTAAAAGACAATACGCATCCGTTTCCACTACTGTTGGTACAGGTGCCCACAGCCCCTGCGTTGACACTGAAGAGAAGATAGTCTGTCCCGGCGGTAGTATTCGTTCCGTCGGTGCGGCACGCGCCCGTAACCTCGATGGTATCCGGCTCGTTGCAGAACTCGGTAAGGGGAGACTCCCATGGGACAAGGGTGCTGTTGAAGCCGCTAATGGCTGGCGTGGCGGTCCCCATGGCGCCAGTGGAAGTGATCGGTATCCGGTACAGCGTCGCTCCGCCCCCCGTGCTGGTGTTTCCTGCTACCCAAAGGTTCCCTGCATGGGTCAACGACCCGAAGTACACGTTGTCGAAGTCACCGGCATAAAGGTAATATCCAGTGCCGCCTGTCCCTACCGCTACGCTCCCATTGCCGGTACCACTGGTGAAACTGGTCGGGAATTGATACACGGTGTTATAGCCACCGCTTGTGGTGACAAAGGCGTAGACCGTCCCCGCAGAGGGATCGACCAGGGGACCGTCGATAATAGTATCCCCCAACTTGCTCGAAATGCCGTGCTTCGACCCGGATGTTGTGGTCGGAGTCCCCGTCCCCGTGCCCACGGAATAAAGGTAACCTCCCGTGTCACCCACAAAGGCGTACCCAGAGACGGGGTCGCAGACGGGGGACGTGAGTTTGTTAGTGCTCAGTTGCACGGGCCAACAGGGGGCGGACCCGCACGTCGTCACCTCGCCTGGGGTTCCATTAAAGACCCCTGTGAACATGTGGAGATAGCCGCTGTCGTCGCCCACATAAATTGCATCATTGGCGTAATCGTAGAACGGCGCTGAGTACGTGTCGTTATTGCTGTTGCTAAAGGCCAGGGTATACATGCACGGGGCCGTACAATTCCGATAGTTGGTACCCGACGTCTGACTGGTAAGGGACATAGGCGTGGTGGGCGTCCCGCCTCCTATCTTGAGCGTACAACCGGTATCGCAGGTGTTCGTAACCTGTTCTGTCAGATTAACGGTGGAACCGTTGACGCTCTCGATGGTCTCGCCACCGGGCATACCGAAGCCGGAAACAGTAAGACCTACATACGCCGCGGGGACGGTTCCCGACGTAATAGTGACAGTCGTCGAGCCGCCTGTATAGTTTCCTTGGACCATAAGAGCGGGGTTCAGGAGAACCAGGCTTGCTGTAGTGCCATTAGACTGAATGAACGCTACCTGTGAGCCATCTAAGGAGATTATTGGAGAAGTTGAAATCGTGCCGCCCGTGTCATAAGCCCAACTGATATACGGAGGCGTCTGGTCGCCGGTGCATGCCGTCTTATAAAGCTTGGAATAGGCGACGATACTTGCGGCGCTTGACGTGCCCGCCGAACCTGTCGGGTAAACAACATATTCGTTGCAACTGATGCAGGTGAGGCTCTCCCCCCACTTGGCAGGGTAGGCGTTCGGTTGGACCGTGCCGGTTGACAGCGGCTCGCTCCAATCCCGCTTCAGGACCGCGGGCTTCGGCCTGGGCTTCAGCTTGGGCTTCGGCGTGGGCTTTGGGTTCGGCTTAGCGGTCGGTTCTCCGGGGAACTGCCGGAGTACGACGATTGCAAGATCTTCAGGTTCCACCATGCCAGATGGCGAAACGGCTTCCTCGCCTCGAGTCCTCATCTCGCGTGAGACCCCCCCGGTGGCGTCGGCGTGTCGCTTCATTTGCTGGAGAATGAAACGGGTATCGTAGCGGATCGTAAGCCACTTGGCGTACGACGCAGCGGTCTTTACCGCCTGCGCGTAGGTGCCGGGGTTGGAGAAAACAAGGTGGTGGTGACTCCAATCGTCCACCACCCCGACGTGATGCTGCGAGGCAGGTTGCCGGCTAAGCTTCAAGGGGGGTTGCCCGGTAATCAAAACAGTAATGCCGATGATTACGGCGAAAGCCATGCCGAGGATTGCGAACTTGGAAAAAGTACGGTGCATAGTTTGTTCCTCCCCTCTAGTGTTGCGGGCGCTTCGAGCTATTCCACCCGCTGCGCCTGTGATGTGCCCTTGCTACGCCGCCTCCGCCGACCTAGCCAAAGACGGCGGTAGACTCCCCGTACTTCATTGGAGTGCGCAGCGGCGATTCCGCCCCCCGAGCAGACGCGCAAACTCGGGGCTATCGGCGCGGACCAGAATCGGCATCGCACCGATGTCCATAGCGAGCTCATGGACTGCCGCGTTTAATGCGCTGATAGCGCCTCCTCCGTCCCCGGAGGGAATGAAAATGAGCGCCCCTGATCCACGTGCCAGCCGACCGAATGCGCCCTGAAACGGCGCACCCAACGTGGCTTCGGCTGACCCACTTCATGCGTCACTCCCTACACAACGCGTCCTGAAAGGGCGCGGGTAAAGTAGCCGGGGGTAGCGCCCCCGGAAAGGCGAACCACGCGCAGAGCACCCCGGCCCCGCAGAGCGGGGTCGCATGCCCCGCTACGTCTAAATCTGCCGCTGATTCTATTCTACCCCGTGTTCTCATAGGAATCGAATAAGTTCTTTCCTGAAAAGAAACGGAACAATCTCTCCAAGCAGAGTGGCCGTAAGCCGCTGCGAATTTGGGGGGCACAAGTTCGCGGCACAGGGACAAGCCCCCACGCTTTAAAGATCAACGTTTGGATTTTGGGGTAATTCTCCTGGCTAAAGTTGGTGCAAGCCAAGTCAGCATCCACTTGACCGCCGCTCCAAATGTGAGTTCATACTTTAGAACCCTGCATACTGCCTGACGCGCCTCCGCATATCGCTTTGTTTCCAGATACCAGTTTGTCCAGGAACTATGAACGGCTCGCAAATCCCGCACAACAGTTCTGCGTATGTCCGGTGGCAGGGCCGAGCCCAAACTCAGCCACTTCTCGAACATACACTGCTGACCCCGGAAGCGCACCTCGAAGTTGTCCCCTGGCCGGCATGTCGAGCCTGGAGGGAAAGCACGCCGGTCGATTTGGGCGAGTGGTTTATTTATATAGCAGAAGGGAGCAACCAGGGATAAGGGTCGAACATTCCGGCAGCGGCATTTCCAGTTCTCTCAAGCAGAACCATGAATCAAGTTACATTCCATATCCGGAGCGGCGCTCCACCCTCGCGCCTCTCGCCGCAAACTGTTTGGCAAGCTCCCGGCCGATGCCGGCGCTGGCGCCCGTCACCAGCGCCCACTTCCCCTGCCATTGAGTCACAGGCCCCCTCCGTCTTGTGGACGAGCGATGCTCCGAGGCGCAGTTGATCGGTGTCAAGCGGTGCGGTGTTCCAGCAGGACTTCACGAGTTTCGTGCGCTGACTGCTTCACAAGCTTGCTGGACTCCCCCTAGGACCTCATCAATTTGAGCGTCGTTGATGCACAACGGCGGCTCAATCAGTATGCACGCGCGGTCGAGGAATGCCGGCATCATCAGTACGCCGTCGTGCACGCAGTGCGCGGCGATCTCGTACGCGACCTTCTGGCTGGCTGTATGGAGGCCCAACAAAAGACCTCGCCCGGTCACACCCCGCAGCAGTTCGGGATGGAGGGAAGACAGGCCATCCAACGCCTGTCGCAGGCGCCGTCCTTGTCTTTCGGCATTCACACAGAGGTTCTCGGATTGGATGACCTCGAGCGTGGCAAGTCCTGCCGCGCAGGCAAACACGTTACCCGCGCTGGATGAAGACGTCATGGCGAAGCTCAGGCCAAACTTCTTCCACCATTTCCGCTTCGCCAGCATCGCCCCGATCGGCATTACGCCCCCCCCCAGCGATTTGCCTACCAGCAGCACATCCGGCTCTGCCTGTTCAAACTCGCAAGCGAACATATTACCCGTTCTGCCCATGCCGCTCGCGATCTCATCAAGGATCAACAAGACGCCGGACGCAGTGCAAGTGGCCGCCAGGTCCCTCAAATAGCTCGCCGGTGGCACGACTCCCCCGCTCTCGGATTGGATCGGCTCCACGATAATCGCTCCAACCTCTGGAGAGATTGCTTCTGCCGCCGCGCGCGCGTCGCCGTAAGGTACGCGGCGCACTCCCGGCAAAAGCGGCTCAAAGCTCCGGCACATTTCAGGTTCCGAAACGCTGAGGGCACCCAGAGTAAATCCATGCCATGCGCCGTAACAACAGATGACGCCCGATCGCCCGGTGGCGAGTCGGGCCAGCTTGAGAGCACTATCGACAGCTTCCGCGCCGCTATTGACGATCAGGCAGCAGTCAAGCCCGCCCGGCGCCAGTTCAGCCAGCCTTTCCGCCAATTGGCAGTGGGCTTGCGAAATAAACGGCCAGCCAAAAGGTCGGCCAGCTTCCAAAGCGCGTACCATCGCTTCGATCACGTGAGGGTGGTTATGGCCGACATTCAAATTCCCGTAGCCACCGATGCAGTCGATGTATTTCCGGCCGCTGCGGTCCTCCACCACAGCCCCACTCGCACGGCTTGCCTCAAAGTCCATTCCAAAACGACGGAGGAAGTCAACGTAGGGACGGCTCACATGCCGTGCGTAATTGTCAAAGAAGCTCATGTAACGGTGATGTCAAGCTGCTTGTGAAAATAGGTGGGTTGTCCTCTGGACCACTCGGTGGGCGAACAGGCGCCCTTGCCGGGCAAACAATCTGATACCGCCCGGAAGCGCCTGGTTGGCACTGCCCCTGCACACGGAAAGGACATCGCCCGGCCAGACGGCGGGCGGCATGCTGGCTCCGGTGGCTCGCAGGCGCAGTCTCCCCGAGGAGCAGAGCACCTTCGCTGCCAAATCACATCCCAGCGTTTGCCGGGGTGTGCTACCGCAAGCTGTGACCGCTTTGCTCATAAATTCTTTCTACTTAATCTGCACGATCCTTGCGTGGTGTTCACCTTCCCACAGGTCAGCGCCCTGGTTTCAAAGACCTGCTCGTGGCGCACCGCCGGCTTCTGGTAGGGCCGCTTGGGGGTACGCCCCGCCTCCACTCTATGCGGTAGCCGATTGGTCGGTTCTGATTGGCTCGTTGCAACCTTGTTTCTGTTGGTTTGGACAGGTGACCGAGGCACCGCATGGCGAAGCGTGGATCGGGCCACACTCCTGACCTCCTGCCGGTTCCTCGAACCTAAGCGCAGGGCGGGTTGTTCAATGTTCCGGCTCCGCAGGTCCTCACTCTCATTGTAAATCCGATTGCGACGCCTGCCAGGCCAGAGTGGTTTTTCCACTAACGCTCGTGCAGGCCTTACTAGTGGGACCACCAGGACCACCTGCGGTGTTGCCATTTAAACCTATGAAGTAAACCTGGTTTTGGTTAGCCGGCTGGTAGTCATCGGAATTGTCGATCACCAACCCACCCGTCGCCCAACAGCCATTAGAACCAACATTTGTAACATTCAAGCTGCCGGAGAGGGCGGGGCTCGATGGAGTGGTAATATCATAGGCCAAAACGCAGCCGTTTCCAGCGCCGTTGGTACATTTATTCGTAACTGTTAAATCCCCACTGTTAACGCTGAAGAAAAGATAGTCTATTCCCCCCCCTATGGTATTCGTTCCGTCGGTGCTGCACGGGTTCTTACCGTTGTTGCAGAACTCGACAAGGGGAGATGACCACGAAGGTAGGCTGCTACCGGTGAGGCTCGCAACGGCTACACCGGGGGTCCCCATGCCAGAAATGGAGATTGGTATCCGGTACAGCTTCCCTGGACCGGCCGTCGCGCCGGTGTTTCCTGCTACCCAAAGGTTCCCTGCGGAACCCGACGTCAGGTAGTACACATTGTCGAAGGTACCTGATTGAAGATAATATCCCGCGCCGCCTGCCCCCAGTTCTGTGCCTGTTGCGGTCCCGTTGCCGTTGCTGCCGCTGGAGAAGTTGGTAGCAAATTGAAACACGGCGTTATAACCGGGAATGGCGGGCTGACCACTGGCATCGTTATTTGTGGTGACAAAGGCGTAGACCGTCCCCGCAGAGGAATCAACCAGTGGGCCGTCGATAATAACATCCCCCAGATTGGCCGACTTAGCAACTGACCCGGCTGAGCTCACGGAATAAAGGTAACCTGCCACGTCACCCACAAAAACGTTCCCAGAGACGGGGTCGTACACAGGGGACGCGAGGCCCTTACCGCCCAGACTAACGGGCCAAGAGCTTGTCGTCACCTCGCTTGGGGTCCCATTAAAGACCTCTGTGAACATGTGAAGATTGCCGCTGTCGTCGCCGACATAAAGCGCATCGTTGGTGTAATCATAGAACGGCGCTGAGAGCGTGTCGTTGACGGCGCCGGAAAAGGGCAGGGTGAGCATGCAAGGGGCCGCACAGGCCTGATAAGCGGCGCCCGACGCCTGACTCGTAAGGGACCAAGGCGAGCTGAGCGTCCCAGGCTCTGCTAAGGCGAGCGTTACTCCGGTCATGTCGTTCGCGGCCCCCTCTGACATTGTAATGGTGGAACCGTCCCCGCTGACGTCGGTGACGGTGGTGCCAGGGCCTATGCCTTGACCGAGAATCAGCATACCTACATCCGCCGAGGTGACGGTTCCCGACGTAACAGTGAGAGTCTCAGAGTTGTCAGAAATGTTTCCCTGGACCGTTAAAAACGGCTTCAGGAGAACGAGGCTTGCTGTTGTTGAATCGCCGCTAACCTGCTGAATGAACGCTACCTGTGAGCCGTCTAAGGAGATTATTGGAGAAGTTGATACCGTGCCGCCCGTGTTAAAGGCCCAATAGATGGACGGAATCACCTGGCTGGGGCAATTAGTATAAAGAGTGTAGAAGGCGAAGATGCTTGCTGCGCCTGAAGTGCCCGCCGTACCTGTCGGGTAAACAACATAATCGTGGAAGCAATCGGCGTAGGTGAAGCTCGGCCCCCACTTGGCAGGGTAGGCGTTCGGTTGGACCGTGCCGGTTAGCAGCGGCTCGCTCCAAAGCCCTTTCGGGGCCATGCGCATCGACCTGGGCTTCGGCTTGAGCCCTGGTTTCGGCTTAGCGGCCGGTTCTCCTTGGAGTGGCCAGATCACGCCCATTGCAAGATCTTCAGGCTCCACCATGCCAGATGCCGAAACAGCCTTATAGAGGCCATCACTGCACAACAACAGTACATCGCCAGGCTCCAAGTCGACAGCGCTCATGATGACTTCGATGTCCGGCTGCGCGCCGACGGCTTGCGTTAGCATTTCCTTGATCTGGCTGCTTACACGGTCGGAATCTTCGCCGCGGCTGCGGAGCAAATTGCCAATGGTCTGGTCTTGCGTTAAGAGAATCAGGCTCCCACCACGAAATAGATAAGCGCGAGAATCACCGACCTGCGCAACGGTAGCCCGACTCCCATTCAAGACCGCCGCAGTCAACGTAGTCCCCATGGTCGAGCCTTGCGCATGCTGCTGTGAGTGGGTATAAACGCCCTGGTGAGCCGCCTCGACCGCCTTCCGGAGCGCCACTGACAAATCGGGCGCCGTCGCTCCCGCCACGAGGAACTGCGCCGTCATCTCCTTCGCCAGGTTCTCAACGCACATCCGGCTTGCCACCTCGCCTGCAATGTGGCCGCCCATTCCGTCTGCCACGGCCAGCAGCAAACCCGGAGGGGACAATCCTAAGACGTTTTCCTCTCCGTTTTGCGGGGCAACACTGTCATCCAACGGAAAGATCAGATGACTGTCTTCATTGTTCTTCCGCTTTTGGCCCGTATCGTTGAGCGGGGCGACATGAGCGCAAAGGCGGACACCTGCATCGTCTTGGATGTTCTCAGAGGTGGGTTGGGGGGAGTAGAACGCCACGCCTACGATTCCCTCTCTACCGCAAAAACCTCAATTTTCACTCACGGAGGACCCTGAACAATTACAGTTTATACGATACCTTGGAAATTGCAAGCCTTTGTGAGCACTCCCTAGTACGATTGACTGACAAGAGTAGTGGCGAGTCACGTGGAAAAGTCAGAAGACAGGAGGCTGCGGTGAGAAGCGAAGAGGCAACTCTCCAGAAACTCGATGGACTAGTCGTTTCAGTTGAGCAATTCAGGCCGAGCGAACCGGAAGGCGCTTTACCTGGTTTTTGCGCCCGCAGAACGTCCTCGCCACTGTCCATCCTTGATCCCCGGAGGGGATCGATACAGTAGCCGGGGGCAACGCCCCCGGAAAACGCGCCCCCAACAAGGTCCGACCCTGAAAGGGTCGAATTCGGGTGGCGTCACGCCGGTCTTGCGTCCCGCGGCTCAGGGTAATACGACCCCTCCAGGGTCGGGGAACGATCGTGGCGCCTTCCGGGGGCGTTGCCCCCGGCTACTATCTTGTGCCCTTGCAGGGCACGAAAAACCTACCCTTCGGTCTCACCTCGCGGCAGGCCGTTTCTGACATCACGGATAGCCGTTTTCGGCTATGCATGCTCAGTACTCGGAATTCAAAATCCAAAACTTCCCTGCACCCAGACCCGTTTTCTGGGACGCGGAAAGCTGACTCGCCACGGCGGGATAGCTGAGCGCTGAAAGCTGACTCGCCCGGGCGGGACCGCTGACAATTTCGCTCCGAAAGCGGCGCCGTCCGAAGCAGGCGCCCCGCCGATTTCCTGTTTGACTTTGATTGCAAACTCTTGCTAGCTTGGTACTGTATGAGGCGACTCCAACCGGTGATCTGGGCCAAGGGGACCTTCCTCACGCCCCAGCATCTGCAACTCCAGGACCGATTTTTCGAAAATGTTTTGGAGTTCAAGTTAAGTGCCTTGAAGTTCTGCCCCTGGGGCTTTGCAGAGCTGCAGATTGACCATGAGGCTCTTTCCGCCGGCAGCTTATCGCTTTCGCGCGCGGTGGGGCTGTTTCCCGATGGCTTGGCATTTGAGATTCCTGACTCGGATGCCGCCCCGGGAGCAAGGCCGATTGAGCAGTCCTTTGGTCCCGATCAGAGTGCCCTTGAGGTCTTCCTTGCAGTTCCTCAGTACCATGATCGCGGCTTCAATGTTTCCGTGGCGCAGAAAAATGGAGATACTCGCTACCAAGCCGAAATTGCTCTCACGCGCGACGAGAACACCGGACTGGCGGAAAGACCAGTTCAAATTGCCAGGAAGAACCTGCGGCTACTTGTGGAGGGAGAACCCCTTCAGGGCAGTACTTGTTTGCGTATGGCTCGTGTGAAAAAGACCGCGGCCGGCACTTACCAGTTAGATCCGCTGTTTATTCCACCGTTGCTCGATATCTCGGCGAGCGAGTATCTGGTGGCGATTTTGCGCCGGCTGGTTGAGATCCTGGCTGCCAAGGGCAGCACCCTTTCGGGAACGCGCAGGCAGAAGAACCAGAGCCTGGCGGATTTTACGGCGTCTGACATTGCCAACTTCTGGCTGCTTTATACGGCAAACAGCTATTTCCCCATCATGCGCCACATTTTTGAATCCAAGAAAGGCCATCCGGAGGGTTTGTACACAACGATGCTTGCCCTGGCGGCATCGCTCACAACCTTTTCGACCACGTTACAGCCTCGCGATCTCCCCCTTTACGACCACGATAACCTGGGCGCCTGCTTTTCCGACCTCGACGAGAAGCTGCGGACGCTCCTCGAGACGGTTGTGCCCAGCAACTTCGTTTCATTGCCATTAAAACTCACCCAGCCCTCAATTTATTCCACGGCGCTTGCGAACGACAAATACCTCGTGAATACGCGCATGTACTTGGCCATCAGTGCGGACTTGAGCGAGGCAGACCTTCTCAAGAGGGTGCCTCAACTCGTCAAGGTTTGTTCCGCCACGCATATTGAAACACTCATTCGCCAGGCTCTTCCCGGCTTACAATTAACGCACGTCCCTTCTCCTCCGGGCTCGATTCCCATTAAGATGAACTATCAATATTTCAGCCTGAATCAGGCCGGAGTTTGCTGGGATGCCGTGGGGCGTGCTCGAAACTTCGCCGCATATGTTCCCGGCGAGATTGCGAACCCGCAGCTCGAACTCATCATTCTCCTGCCTCAAGCCGAGTGATTCTGCCGTTAAGGCAGCCGTCAGCCATCAGCTTTCAGTTACAAGAATGGGGTGCTCTTGCTGAGGGCTGACGGCTGAGATCACTCTCCTGGCTTCTCGCCGCCAGGATATAAAGGCCGGAGCCCTTGGCCAGTTAGCCCGGATTTGTCACCACGTTTGGACGCTCTTAGGGGACTGCCGAAAGGGCGGGGCTTCAGCCCCGCCGAAATCGCGGCTCTCCCCCTCTGTTGGTCCCGTGCCCCGCGCAGTCCCGCGCCTGCGGGACTGCGCGGGGCACGGGACACTGCAATAATCAGGAAGGCCTTGTGACGGCGGGGCTGAAGCCCCGCCCTTCCGGACCCGTGGTGAGAAATGCGGGTTAAATCCTTACCGCCAAACTCTGCGCGGGTTGTCGCACACATTCTCGCGGTATCGCGCTTTTCGACTTTCGACTCTCGACCCTCGACTGCCTCAGGAGGGCGGAGAATTTCAAATCCGTTTGGCTAGTGTTTAAGAGCAAAGAAAAGAATCAATACCACCGCAATCAAGAACAGTCCTCCCAAAATGATGAGCGGTACAAGGAATTTGCTCTTGCCGCTTTGGGGGGGCGCTACCTGAGGCGCCACGGGCACGGGAACGGCCATCGGCTGCATCTGCGGCATCACAGGTTGTGGAGGCGTAACGAATGGGGAAGGCACGGCAGGCTGTTGAAACTGCGGGGCGGGTATCTGGTATGGTTGCGGCTGAGGCACCACAGGTGGTTGAACGTAGGGCATGCTGGGAGCCACAGGAGGCGAAACAGACACCATGGGGATCACCGGCGCGGCACGCCCTGCGGCCGGTTGTGGTACTGCCGGAGGTGGCGCCTGCGGAGCACCCTGCGGTGGCGCGCCTGCACCTCCACCGGGAAGCTCAAACATGCGCATGTACTCATCCTCCTCGGGTGATTGCGGGGCAGTCGGTGGAGTTTGTACAACCGGTGGTGACAGTACAGCAGGAGGCGGCGGGGTTGTCGGTTCAGACGGCCGCTGGAAGATCAGGGTGAATGCGCCAGGTTTTGCTTTATCGGCCGCCGGGGGCGGAGGCGGGGCCACTGGTTCGGGTCGCTGGACCACTGGAAGTGTCGGTCCACTCTTCTGCGGCTGGTACCCCTGAATCAATTGCGTCAATTCCCCGGGACCTTGCTGGCTCGAGGAACCGGACAATGGAACCAGCGGCCTGGGCGAACTGGTGGGGATCGAAGGTCCCGCTGGCCGGGTCGGCTGCGGGCCAGCGTGGAACATTCGCGTGAACTCACCCGGACCTTCAGATTCCACGGCAGAGGGTGGAGGTGGGGGAGATTGAGGCGGACGCTCACGGGTCGGCTTGGCCTCGACAGAGGGCGCAGCAGGTGGCGGCTCCTTCACATGCGCAGCCTTGAAGAGTCTCGTGAATTCCCGAGAACCCTCGGATTGAGATGGTTGGGCAGGGGCTAGAGAAGGCAAGCGCGTTCTCTCGGCGGCGGGTTCAGGGCTGGGTGGTATGCCCTTCGATTCGTCCCGACCATAGAAGATTCGTGTAAATTCTCCCGGCGCCCCTTCCTCACGACCCGGCGCGGGGGGCGGAGGCGGTAGAGGCTCCTTACGTGCCGGCGGTGCGGGAACGCGAGGCTGCTGTTTGCGGCTCTCGAAAACCACTTCGAAGCCAGCCGGAAGCTGGCGGTCGGGAGGCTTTTCCGCGGTCCGGGCTGGGGGTGCGCTCGGCTTTTCAGGTGGGGAGGAAACGGGCCTAGCCGCCTTCGGCGCCGGCATGTCCTTGCCGAAGAAGGCCCTTGTGAACTCGCTGACCTCACCCCTTTCCCTCGAGGGTGGAGGTGGCGCAACTGGGGGCTCCGCTGCCTTCAAAACCTCGCCTTCTGAGAGCCCTCCTAAGTCTCCCGCGAGTTTGGCAGGGCTCGCAAAAGTCCCCGGTTCAACGGCAGGTTCTGGATGTGTTGTCGGGGTGCTCGCAGGTTTTTCTTCAGATGCAGATAACGTCTGGTCGGCAATAACTTTCGGGGTTGTGAAAAGCTGCGTGGGTCCAGGCGAAGCCAAATCCTCTTGCCTTGCGTGCGAGACCAAGCCCCTGGTTGCTGCGATTGCGCTGGAATCACCACTTGGAGCAGATTTGGGCACACTCGCCTTCCCTGCCGTTCCCAGCGTCCCTGGCGCTGATTGGAGCCATTGTCGAAGGTCCTGACACTCAGGCAGATCCTCGGTCACGACGAACACGCGGTTCGCCTCTTCGCCCATGTCGACCAAACTCTTCATTTCTTCGGCAGTCGCGCGTCGGAGGAACCCGAAAACCAGTGAGGCCAAATCAGGCTGATTGGGAGGAGTCCGCTCCTCCCAAAGTTGGTGTAGGAGTACGATGCGGCCGGACGAAGTCTGGAGCGCCTTGAAGGTCCTCGCTTCCCCGTCACTCAGCATTTCCAGAATCTGGTATCTTCCCTGAAAATCCATGGCTGATCCACCATCTTCGTTTGATATTTATATTATCATGAAATTAGTTGTACAACCTTAGCAACTCCGCCGAAAAGACAGGTGTCAGGTTTCAGGGGCAAGGTGGCAGGAGACTTGCAGCTCTTCAAGAACGGAAGGCAGTAAGGAGTTGGCTGCAAGCCGTAAGGAAACGGAAGGGGCCAATTCATGAGTCAGAATTGTGATCCGCATCTCCTGCATCATGGGCACGCAATCGCGAAAGAGTTCTGCCTTGACCTGAGATGTTGTAATATTAACGTTGCAGCCAGCATGAAGCCAAGCTTAATTTATGTTATGCTCACCTCCAGGCGGCACTCCGTTCCTCCTGCCACGAGGAACGGTGATTGATGGTCTCGAAACGGGGCTGCCACTCGGGCTTGAGGAAACGAACCCGCAAAGCAGCGGAGAAGACTTTAGGTAGTCGTTTGGGCTGCGGCAGGCAAAGATAAAGGAAATCTTAGAGCTATCGGATCAACTCTATGAAGCAACTTTCCAAGGTTGTGTGGTCGGAGGGCATGTATCTGGGGCCGCACCACTTTCAAGTGCAGGGTCGCTTTTTCGAAGAAGTCACGCATTTCGAGATCTCGAACTTATGGTTTGAGCCCTATGGACTGGTCGGGCTCGAACTGGATGGGGAAGCTCTTCGCAACGGCACGGTAGCCCTAGTGCATGCACGCGGCATTTTTCAGGACGGGCTCACCTTCAATATTCCGGAGAGTGATCCCGTTCCCTCGCCGCGCAATATTAGCGACCTTTTCCCGCCCATTCGCGAGAACCTGACGGTGCTCCTGACGGTCCCGCCACACAGGCTTGGGGCTGCGAATTGCTCTTTTCCCGATGAGCAAGACAAAGGGCGGACGAGGTATATTGCCGAAGAAAAAATCCTTCCTGATGAGAATACCGGCCTGGATGAGAAGCCGCTCAAACTGGGACGAAAGAACATACGACTGCTCCTGGATACGGAGGATGCCGGGGAATTGCAGACCTTGCCGATCGGACGCATCAAAAGAGACGGATCGGGCAACTACGTTTACGACGAAGGCTTCATCCCGCCCTGCCTCCAGATCAGCGCCAGTCAAACACTGATGATGATGACCCGCCGCCTGATCGACATTCTTCAGGAGAAGAGCGCGACGGTTTCCCTTGATAATCGGGGGCGCGGGAAGTTTCAGACGGGGCTTTCGGCTCAAGAGGTCAGCCGCTTCTGGTTCCTGCACGCCATAAACTCCAGTCTGGGCCCGCTGCGTCATATGTTCGTTTCACAAAGCGGGCACCCTGCCGAGCTCTTCACAGAGCTCCTCCGACTGGGGGGTGCGCTTTGCACTTTCGCCTTGGACTCCCACCCCTCGAATCTTCCACTTTACAATCACCTCGCACTCGACAAGTGCTTTGCAGACATCGAAAGGCACATCCGGGCGCACCTCGAGTTGCTGGCGCCGTCGAATTGCATTCCCATTCCGCTCCGCTCCGTCGCCAATTACTTCTACGAGGGCGATGTCACCGATCAACGCTGCTTGGACCGGGCCCGCTGGCTCCTCTCCGTTCACTCGGCCATCGGTGACGCAGAAGTGATTACCAGGACGATACAACTGGTCAAAGTTTGTTCCGCTCAGTTTGTGCCACAACTGGTCAAAAGAGCACTGCCTGGCATGGCGCTCACGCACATGTCCGTACCTCCCTCGGCGGTATCCGCGCGAGTGGAAAGTCAATACTTCGCCATCAGCAGGACGGGTCCTTGCTGGGATCATATTGTTCAAACCCGCCGCGTCGGGATTTACATTCCGGGAGACATCCCCAGCCCGCAGGTCGAACTCCTGGTCGTCTTGGAAAACCAATGAGGTTGGCAAGATGGTGCGACGATTTCTCTTATAGCCCCGGTCTGCGACCGGCGTTGTTCGCCGCTCACAGAGCGACACTATGGAGAATGAATGTCGCCGTATTTTACAGCTCTCCATAAGAGGTCCAAAGTGGGTGTATATCCGTCCCAAGCAGCAATTCCTCAAAGCCCCGGCTCTTCCCCGGCGCAAGGCCGTGAAAACCTGGCCCTGATTTATCAGGAGGTTCTGACGGCAATTACGCGCCTCCGCTCAAATCGCCAGGCCGCCACGGATGCAGGCGCATTCCGCAAGCAGATGAAGGCAGGGATTAGCGCGGCCGAGTCGGAGGCTACGTCAAAAGGCTATCCCGTTGAAGACACCCGGCTAGCCACGTTTGCCATCGTGGCGTTCCTGGACGAGTCTATTCTCAACTCCAATAATCCTGTCTTCGCCGATTGGCCTCGTATGCCCTTGCAGGAGGAATTGTTCGGCGGGCATACAGCAGGAGAGATTTTCTTTCAGTGCATTGACCGCCTTCTTGCCCGTAGCGATTCCCCCCAGCTCGCCGATACGCTGGAGGTCTTTGCCCTGTGTCTCCTGCTGGGGTACCGCGGCCGTTACAGCCTCAGCGGCCAAGAGGGCATACATGCAGTGTTGGAGGCGATAGCGGATAAGATGCAGCGCATTCGTGGAGGAGTACGCCCGCTGTCACCGAACTGGTCGCCTCCACGGGATGCGGTGCGGCCAAGGGCCTACGACCCTTGGGTGCGCAGGCTGGCCTTCGGGGCGGTGGGGTTTCTTCTTCTGGCTCTGTTATTGTTTGTCGGCTTCAAGTTCGCCTTGATGTCGGGCGCATCCGGTTTGCACTCCACAGCCTCCATCACAACACAGTAGGGAGTTGCCGTGAATAACACCTTAAAGTATTGGATTGCCGCTTTGGCGCTTATTGTCTGGCTGGTCCTATCCTGGTTTATCGCCTCCTGGCTGCACTTGCAGGGGAACAGCCTTTGGATACTGCGCATCGTCCTGGCCCTGATCGGTATTGCGGCGTTCATCACCATCGTGTGGTGGCTCAGGGTACGGGACAAAGAACGCGCTGCGGAAATGGCCCAAGGGGCAAGCGGCGGGACTGGTGAAATCGAGGTCCTGATTCGCGAAGCCGAGTCCCGCCTCCAGGGCTCCCAACTTGGCCGCAATGCGAGGATCGGCAATCTGCCGGTGTTCTTCGTTGTGGGTGAAAGCGGCTCGGCAAAAACCAGCGTGGTTCTGCACTCAGGTCTCGACCCTGAGTTGCTGGCCGGGCATACCGGGCAGGACAAGGTCCCGATTCCCACCCGGGCTGCGAACCTTTGGTTCACGCGCCAGTCTATCTTTGCCGAGGCGGGCGGCCAACTCCTCTCTGAACCTGCTAGATGGGCAAAGCTCGTGAAGAAGCTTGCTCCCGGCCGGCTGCATTCGGTGTTTGGCAAGGGAACGCAGGCGCCGCGCGCGGCCTTGGTTTGCGTTGACTGTGAAAGCTTCATGAAACCAGGTGCGGCGGAAGCCATGGGCGCCAGTAGCGACCGGCTCCGCACCCGGCTGCGCGAGATTTCTCAGTTCCTGGGAATCAGCCTTCCGGTTTACGTCCTCTTCACGCGAGCCGACCGACTGCAATTCTTCCAGGATTACGTTCGCAATTTGACCAACGAAGAGGCGACTCTGGTCATGGGCGCCACGCTGCCCATGGTCTCCTACGCCGGGGAAGTCTACGCCGAGCAGGAAACGGCTCGAGTCTCGGCCGCCTTCGATAATCTCTTCTATTCCCTGGCCGAAAAGCGTCTCATGTACCTTCCGAGGGAATATGACCCGACCAAGCGCCCCTCCGTATACGAGTTTCCACGGGAATTCCGGAAACTCCGGCCCCTGCTTGTCCAGTTGCTCGTGGACCTCTGCCGGCCTAGCCAGTTGCGAACCGGGCCGTTCCTTCGCGGCTTCTACTTCAGCGGAGTTCGCCCCATTGTCATTAGTGCGCCCGCGCCCACTCTGGTAAGAGACGAACCGCTCACTCATCCCGCTGCTGGCAAAGGGGCGCTCCGCGCCACAGGGTTATTCGACGTCCAGAAGCTCGCCGCCCAGCCTGCCCGACCGGCCATGGCTGAGGAAAAGGGCGAGAGCCGCCGAGTGGCGCAGTGGACCTTCCTCCCCCATTTTTTTAATGACATCCTTCTGAAAGATACATCCGCCCTCACCGCGAGCGCTTCCAGCACCAAGACGAGCCTATGGAGAAGGGTGCTGCTGGCCGCGGCGACGGGGCTCCTGCTCATTTTCATTGTTGGTTTCATTGTTTCGTTCGTTGAGAACAAGAACCTGGAATCGCAGGTGCTGAATGCCGCTCAGGGGATTTCGAATGTTCAACTGACGGCCCAGCAACTCCCCTCCCTCGATGCCCTCAACCGGCTTGAGACCCTCCGTCAGTCGGTTGAGACTCTGGCCCAGTACGAACGGGAGGGCGCGCCATTCGGGATGCGCTGGGGCTTATACACTGGAAGTTCGCTTTACCCGGATGTCCGAAAGATCTATTTTCAACACTTCCGGAAGCTTCTCTTTGGACAGACGCAAGCCACCCTTGTGCAGACGCTCTCTGCCCTTCCCGGCACACCTGGCCCAAACGATCAGTACGGCCCGGTGTACGACACTCTGAAAGCTTATCTGATTACAACCTCCAATCACGACAAGAGCACCCGCCTGTTCCTCTCCCCCGTGCTCCTGAAGGCCTGGGCTGCGGGCCGGGACATTGACCCGGATCGGGTGCAATTGGCACAGAAACAGTTCGATTTCTATAGCGACCAACTCAAGGAGGCGAATCCCTATTCATCCGAGAACGACACGCTCGCGGTGGCGCGCGCTCGCAATTACCTCTCACAGTTCTCAGGCGCTGAGCGCGTATATCGCTTCATGCTGGCGGAAGCCTCAAAAGCCGACCCCTCGATCAATTTTAACCGCAAGTTCCCCGGCTCTGCGGAAGTCGTCATTGACGGAAAGGAAGTGGAAGGCGCCTTTACCAAAGCCGGCTGGGCCTTCATGCAGGACGCCTTCAAGAATCTGCCCAGGTATTTCAGTGGAGAAGAGTGGGTACTAGGCCCGGGGAGTGCCCAGAATGTGGACACCGCAAAGCTCGCACAGGACCTCCAAGTTCGATACCAGCAGGACTATATCACTCAATGGCGCGCATTCTTGAAGAGCGCGAACGTAGTCCGTTACAACAGCCTCCCCGACGCCTCGCAAAAGCTCGCAAAGACTTCGAGCAATCAGTCTCCCCTGCTAGCTCTGTTCTGCACCGCAGCCCAGAATACGGCCGTTGACCAGCCGGACATCGCAAAAGCTTTCCAACCTGTCCAGGTCGTGGTTTCACCAAATTGCCAGGACCAATATATCGGCCCCCAAAATTCCCAGTACGTTTCCGGTCTGAGTGGAATCCAGGCCTGTTTGGACCAGGTCAACAATAGCCCCGCCGAGCAGAAGGAGGCTGCGAAACAGCAGTGCATGAGCCCTGCCTCGATGGCGCAGCAAGCTGCCCGGCAGATTGGCCAGGGATTCAAAATCGACCAAGAAGCGCATGTGGACGGGACGGTTCAGAATCTGCTGCTTGCTCCCATCGCCTGGGTCTCAGCGGTCTTGCGCCCCGGGCCGGTGAGTGGCGCAGGCTTGTGCGCGCAAATGAGCCCTCTGGCAGCCAAGTTTCCCTTTAACGCCAAGGCCACCGTGGACGCCTCGCCGCAGGAACTTGCAGCGTTTTTTGATCCCGCCAACGGCGCGCTCTCTCAGTTCTACAATGCCTCGCTGAAGAACCTTCTGCTTCCTCAGGGGGTTGGGTATGCTCCAAACCCCGCAGGCAATCAGCAGGTAAATCCCGCATTCCTCAGCTTCTTCAACCGGGCCATGAGCCTTCAGCGGGCTCTCTACACGGGTGGACCCGGGCAGATCCAATTCAAGTACGCGCTTCGCCCCCATCCGACTGAGAGCGTCGGCAGCCTGACCATGAACATCGACGGCCAGGCCATGACTTACAAAGGCGGAAACGCAGCATTCAAGCAGTTTATGTGGCCGGGCACCACCTCACAGGGCGTTAGCCTGACGGTGAAGATCTCAGGTGGGTCGGAATTGGGATTCCCGAGCTACGATGGAACCTGGGGAGTCTTCCACTTCTTTGCCGATGCTGACAGGTGGCAGCAAACCGGGACCACTTACAACATTGAGTGGGTGCTGCGCGTCGCGGGCGGAAGGCCCGTTACCGCTCCCAGCGGCAAGCCTGTGACGGTGCAATTTGACCTGGACACGCTGGGCGCCCCACCCATTCTGCAAAAGGGTTATCTTTCCACGATGCAGTGCGTTTCGAGCGTGGCCAGGTAATGGGCACAGAGCCACGAGTGACTGGAGTCCAACAGCGCGGCCCTTAGCCGTAACCCAAAGACCGAGTTCTCATTGCCCCGCTAGGCAGTCGGCAGTGAGCCGAAGGCAGTCGGCGGAGAGCAGGTGCCCTTCATTCTGCCTCCTGGCTCCTGAATCCTGCCCTTCCTCACCTACGACCTACCTCCTTTCTTTTCAATGACATTCCCGCTTTCTGCTCCTATCTCCTGTGTTTTCATAGACATTCCCGCTTCTCCCCGGGGTTTTCCACAGCGGTACTTTGTTTTCAATGACATTCCCGCATTGCTCCGTCAAAAAAAAGAATTCCTTTCAAGGTTGGTAGGCTTTGTTGAGCTGCAGGACAATTGAGCGAGTGATGCTGGGGCGCCCATGAGGGCCATGGCTCGCCACTATGCGAAACAAGAGAGCGAGGCGTGATACGTCAACAAAGTTGCTCACACACATAGGCTATCATGACACCCGCCGCCTGTCAAGGGACGGAATGTCTACGGGTGTTCGCATACATCCCGACAAGAACCGTCGGGACGTATGCGCCACCCCGCCCGCCCCAACTATTGTACTGGGACACCCTAGGTCGCCAGCTTCGCCTCTTTCAAGCGCTCAGCGACTTTCTCCCTGAACGGTCGCGCGAGCATCCCGGTTGATTTCATCTTCTTGTTGCGCATCCAGAGTGACCGGATAACGTCGGTTGTCTCGAAGACCGTCTTCCCATCTTTGTCCGTCAGCCAGAAGTGGATCTTGGCGTTTTCGCGTCCCGCCACCGAACCGGCGGCGATGAGCATCCGTTCCGCCGTGTTGCCTTTGTGCCACTCCAGGACTTCACCGTCCAGAGTATAGACACGGGCCGCAGTTGAGGACTTGTCGGTAACCTCAGACCGACGCTATCAACGCAATCAGGTCACGCACGTTCACCGATAGCTCACAATCAGCCGGAGCGATGTTAGTTCGCTGGCGGTTTGTCGGCGTCTTTCGTTCCGGGTTTCGCTTCTTCCTTGTCGTCAGGGGGCTTGGAGAGATGGAGTTTGCGTATCTCTTTGGCTCCCTTCTCGGGATCCTCAGGCGTGACCTTGATCCCAGTTGCCGCGACTCCGGCGGTCCATTTGAAGTAATAGGTTTTGCCCGCCTCCGCCTCAAACCGGGCCCGCTCGTTTTCTTTCTGCCTGGCTTGATTGGCGGCCGCCATGGCGGACATGATGACGCTTCCGTAGTACTCCTTGGGGAATCCGGAAATCACAACAGTCCCCGGCGGCACTTCCGTGAATTCGTACTCGCTGCTGAGGAGTTTGCCGAGATGTTTGCCGTTGACAAAAATCTCGTCGTGTGAGGACGAACCGGTGAATCTGTACGTGCGGTAGATACAGACGATGGCTTTGCCGCTGGATGGCGCGGGCAGTTCGGAGATAGTTTTGGAATCCTGTGCAACGGAGATGGGCCCGGTGAAGAGAAATGCCATCGCACTGAATGCGAGCAGAAAGCTTGCGAGTGACCTGCAAGCTCCCCTGAGGCAAAACGCTGTGACGCCACTCAAAACATTGTTACGCATGGGAGCGCTCCTTTCCCTAGGTTCGGAATCTAGTGAGCAGTATAGCATTAACGTCGAAGCCGCCACTTTCAGTCTATTCATTGCATGCCTCCTGGTAAGTAATTCTTTCAAAGAATGCAAACTCGAATATTGATTCTTACTCCGGCTGCGCGGTGCGGCTGCTAACATACAACCAGCCGCTTCTCGACGCAAGTTCAATCTCATCTGGCCACCGTTGCCAGAAGGGCCTTGCCGCCGAAGCGGCAAGGCCCTTTCCCGCGAAGTTAACTGCTATTGCTTGACCACCGAAATGATGGGGTAAGGCTGTGTGGCATTGTCGATATCCACGACCTTGGTAGTGGAGATCATGATGGCATTGATCTGCCCGTAGGTAGAATTGGTGCTGAAGGTACCATTGGAATTCACCGTTCCGAGCGAGGTGTTATTGGTCTGATCGGCCTCCTGGTTGACTGAGGTTCCGATATAGCCACCAATATAGTCACCGATTATATCGACGCCGCCGCTACCGTTGAACGTTAACACCTCTACGTCTATCATTTCGGCGCTTACGGCTTCGTTGACCACCTCACTATCGCCATCATAAAAAGTGCCTGAGAGAGAGGTGGCGGAGAAGCTGCCGCTCGGGGCCACCTGCGGTTCGACCTGGCCAACATAAACACCGGCGCCCGTTCCGAGCATGACACCCGTGTTGGGGCCGGTTAGGTAGAAAACCGGAGGGTACATTGTTTTATAGGTAGTTAGATACATTGTGCAAGTGGCGCCGCTGGTTACCACCCGGCCATAGGTGTCGGTGGCGTAGGTACAGGCCGGAGCTTGAGGACTTTCCGGCCCGCCCGCTACATCCTCGTAATAGTTGGCCGTAAAGCTGGTGGATCCAGTGACGTTGATGAGTCCAAGCTCGGCGCTCTCCGTCCCCGTCACATAATAGACTAGATTGCTGCCAGTGGTTAAGGATAAGGATCCGCTCTGGAGTTGCCCCATGCCGACCAGAACCGCAGTGTCGCTGGCTAGGGCATCCGTCGACATTTCCAGGAATTGCGAACCGGACACCAGGTAGCCCACGCTGTTCCCCGTTATCGCGACGGTAAACCGGCCGGTCGTCGGGTCGGGGGCGGTGTAGGTGCCGGTACCGCCTGAGTAAGGTGTGGAGAGACCATTACCATCGTTGATGACACCCTCCACGTTGACGTCATATTCGCCGCCCGTAACGGTACCGCCGCTGGTACCGGCCTCGATGGTTATCATCCCTACAACACCGGTGCGGTATTGACTTGAACTTCCATAGACGCCGGTGTTCTGGTAAACATAATTGCCGCTGGGCAGGTTGGTGGGAACGGTCTGTTTCAGGATCTGACCCACCGCGGTGAGATAGTTGATGTTGGTGGCATTATCCCACTCGACCAGGCGGCCCGCTGTCGCCACACCCGAAGTGATACCGCCGACGGAGAGCCTTGTGGTGAAGGTGCCCGAGCTCGTTACGATGGTGGCGCAGCCAAGGTGGTTCGAACCCACCGAGTAGGAGCTCTGAGTAGGATCGATGCTGGCGCCAGATTGGACGAGGGCACCATTGCTATCGACTACCCCCGCAGTGATCTTGCCTGTGCCATCGGCCGTGAAGGAACCGACCGCAGCTAGGAAGCTCGACTCCGCGGTATATCCACTCAGGATGAAGGCGTATTGGCCGCTGAGGAGCGACTCGCTCCCGGTGTCCGTGCAAGCCCCGATCGCCACGATCGTTACGCTGACCGAAGCCGACTTGGTGTTATCCGCCACGCTGGTCGCCGTAACGTTGAACGTGGCCGGCGACGGCACGGCAGCCGGCGCGTCATAGGTCACGGACAAGCCCGAACCCGCGATGGTCCCGTACGTCGCGTTGCCGTTGGTAACGCCGTTCACGGTCCAGGTAACGGCGGTATTGGACGTGTTAGCCACCGCGGCAGTAATCGCCAAGGTTCCGTTCACCACTACGCTCTGCGTTAAGTTGGTGGGGCTGGTAATGGAGACCGCCACGGCGGGAGGAGGCGTAATCGTGACACTCACCGAAGCTGACTTGGTGGTGTCCGCCACGCTGGTGGCCGTAACATTAAACGTGGCCGGCGACGGCACGGCAGCAGGCGCGTCATATGTCACGGACAAGCCCGAACCCGAGATGGTCCCGTATGTTGCGTTGCCGTTGGTAACGCCATTTACCGTCCAGGTGACGCCCGTGTTGGCGGTTCCCGTTACGGACGCGGTGATGCCCAAGGTCGCATTGACCGCCAAGCTCTGCGCGCCGGTCGGGGTGGTGATGGAGACCACCACTCCGGGCAAAATAGTTACACTCACCGAAGCTGACTTGGTGTTATCGGCCACGCTGGTGGCCGAAACGTTAAACGTGGCCGGCGACGGCACGGCAGCCGGCGCGGTATAAGTCACGGTCAAGCCCGTACCCGAGATGGTCCCGTACGTCGCGTTGCCGTTGGTGATGCCGTTCACGGTCCAGGTAACGGCGGTATTGGACGTGTTAGCGACGGCGGCAGTAATCGCCAAGGTTCCGTTCACCGCTATGTTCTGCGTTAAGTTGGTGGGCGTGACAATGGAGACCGCCACTGGGGGCAAAATGGTTACACTCACCGAGGCTGACTTGGTGGTATCCGCCACGCTGGTGGCCGTAACGTTAAACGTGGCCGGCGACGGCATGGCAGCCGGCGCGGTATAAGTCACGGTCAAGCCCGTACCCGTGATGGTCCCGTACGTCGCGTTGCCGTTGGTGATGCCGTTCACGGTCCAGGTGACGCCCGTGTTGGAGGTTCCGGTCACCGAGGCGGTAAAGCCCAAGGTTGAACTGACCACCAAATTCTGCGGGCCGGTCGGGGTGGTCATGGAGACCGCCACTCCGGCCGAAATGGTTACACTCACCGAAGCCGACTTGGTGGAATCCGCCTGGCTGGTCGCCGTAATGTTGAACGTGGCCGTCCCAGGCACGGTAGGCGGCGCGTTATAAGTCACGGTCAAGCCCGAACCCGAGATGGTCCCGTACGCCGAGTTGCCATTGGTGACGCCGTTCACGGTCCAGGTAACGGCGGTATTGGTCGTGTTAGCCACGGCGGCAGTAATCGCCAAGGTTCCATTCACAGGTACGATCTGCGCGCTCGTGGGCGTGGTAATGGAAACCGCCACTGCAGGGGGCGTCGTTTTCGTCGTTCCACCACCACAACCCACCATCACCATCAGCAGGCTCAAGCTGATTCCCAAAACACAAACTGTACCGGGCAGGCCCGGTATGATCGATCCGACTCCCATCAAAGCTGATTTTCGCTTCGATTCGGTTGGCATCAAGGATTCCTCCGTTGGATTGAAATAAATGCGAAGCAGATTCTGCGCGTAATTTAACCCTTTCTTGAGCATTTGCTTCTCCTCCGTAGGGACAGATTTCTGTTTGCCAGTTCACTCAGACAGCGCAAAGCAGAAGGAAAATGCCTCATTTATTTGCGGATGCGAATTGCGTGTGGGAAAGGCCTATCCAGAGGATGTGAAAACAGAGGGAAAAGTGGTAGGCTGGCAGTGGGGGCTATTCAGGCGCTCCGCGCGCGCCGGTACAAGCCGCACGACCACCACGAAGGTAAGCGACATCAAAACCACCACTCTGAGTCTATTCAGTGCATGCCTCCTGCTAAGCATGACTTTCATAAAATGTGAAACTTGAACAGCAATCCAAACTCTGCCTGCGCGATTGAGCGGCCAATATACGGATAGCTGCTTCTCGGCGCAAGTTCAATCCGGTTATTCGCCAGAAGGGCCTTGCCCGCCGGCTGACAGGCAAGGCCCAATTCCTCGAAGTTAACACCTACGGCGTGGGTATGGTGTTGAAGATCAGCAGCGTGTTCGCCGGGCTGTATGGGCCGTCGATCTTGATGAACTGTGAACCGGACATGATCACGCCCACGACGAGCCCCGGATAGTCCGAAGCGCTGAAGGTCCCGTCGGAATTCACGGTCAGGGTGGTGCTGATCGATTCATCGCCTTGCTGGGCCGTGCTAAAATAACCCGTTGACGTGCTATCGCCCGTGCCCGTGAAGTTGCCGCTGCTGGCGAGAGTGCCACTCCCTATCATCGTTTCGTAGACGTCCTGGATGACCACCTCAGACGTGCCAAAGGTGTAAGTGCCCGGGGTAATCGCCGTGGCCGACTGCGGGGCGAGCACCCCGAGTGAAACTGACGGGTCTATTCCGAGCAGGAAGCCCGTATTCGGGCCAGTCAGGTAAAAGATCGGTGGGTAACTCCACGGACCGTAATAGTTGAAGATCCCGCAATTCGTACCGCTCGTGGCAACCCTGCCGTAGGAGTCGGTGGTGTAAGCGCAGGTGGGATTGCCGGGTGTCGATATCCCCCACTGCCCGCCGGAATCCTCGTAGTCGTTTCCCGTATAGCTGGATGTGCCGGAATTGGCGTTAATGGTAGCAAAGGTCACGTACGCGAACGCTCCGCCCTGGTACCCTACCGCGTAGTAGACCATGTTGCCAGACAAGGTTAAGGCTCCACTCTGGAGTCGTGCAGTTCCCAACAGAATGTATGCGGTTTGGGAGACGTCTTGGTCGTCTGGAGACGCGGTCATTTCGATTTGTTGCGTGCCCGACACCTGGTAGGCCACGCGGGTTACGGTTTCGCCGTTGGCGGTGGTAGCGATTGTCAATCGGCCCGTGGTCGGGTCTGGGGTTGTGTAAGTGCCGATGAGGCCTTGGTAGGTTTGGCCCCCCTCGCCACCGAAGTCATACTCGCCGGCCGTAATGAGACCGCCACTGGCCGTTCTAGTCCCTACGAGAGTAGTTCGGAATCCAGACGGGGAGCCGCTCTCCGAGTACACCCAGACGCCATCGGGCACGGCCGCGGGGAAGCTCTGTTGGTAGATGCGACCGGAGGCGATATAGGGCTCCGTACCCGCGTCCCACTCCTCGATCGTGCCTTGCGTATTACCTGCCGGGTTCGGCTGAATCGCGAAGCGGGTGATGAAGGTGTAGAAGGAAGTTGTGATGGTCGCGCATCCGCGGTTGTCTGAACCCAGCGTGTAGGAGCTGCTGCCGGCGATGATGTTGCCGGATTGGTAGCCCAAGCCGTTGCCGGTGCTATTTGTGTCACCGTTGGCATCGACTGTGCCGGCGGTGATGTGTCCGCTGCCGTCCGCCGTAAAGGAGCCGATCGCAGCCAGAAAACCCGAGGTGCCATCACCACCCAGGCTGAAGGCGTACTGGCCTTTGAGCGCCGACTCGTTTCCTGTGCTGCAAACCTGCGGTGCCACAATCGCCAGGCTCAGTGCTGCAGTCGCAGTCGCGGGTGGCGACTCCGAATCGCTCACCGTGAGCGAAAAGTTCGAGGTAGCCGCCGCCGTGGGCGTCCCGGAAAGTGACCATGACGTGCCGGAACCGCTCAGTGTCACCCAAGAGGGCAAGGTCGACCCGCTCGTTACGGTCCAGGTATAAGGCGGTATACCGCCAGTGGCTAGGAGTGGCACGTTGTAAGCCGTATTCACTGTCCCGTTCGGTAACGTGGCGGTGACGATGGACAGGTATACAGGCGCGCCCTGGGCAAGTATCGTCAGCGGCTGGGTCGCGGTCTCTGGCGGGCTGCTCGAGTCGGTGGCTTTTACCGTAAAGTTATAGTAGCCGATTGTGGGGTAGGTGGTGTAAGTGCCGGTGATGAGTCCCGAACCGCTCGCAGTGCTTTGCAGTGTGTACCCCGGAGGCAACGTGCCGGTGGTGATGCTCCAAGTGATCGGCAGCTTGCCACCATTGTTCGTCTGAATAATCTGGTCATAGGCAACATCCGTCCAGGCCTGCGGTAAAGTCGTGGTGGCGATGGCTAAGACGGCGGTGATGGTGACGCTGAAAGCCTGGGTTTGGGTTTGAGGCGGGGTGCTGGAATCGGCAACCTGGAGTGTGAAGTTGAAGGTGCCCGCTGCGGTGGGCGTGCCGGAAAGTGCCCACGTCCCCCCGGAATTGTTCAGTGACAACCCCGTTGGCAGCGTGCCGGCCGCCACGGTCCAGGTATACGATTGCGTGCCACCGGAAGCTTGCAGCGGCGCACTGTAAGACGTATTCATCGTACCGTTGGGCAAGCTGGTGGTGGTGATGGTTAGCGGCACGTTATTGATGACGATGGTGAACTGCTGATTTGCACTCTGCGGGGGAGTGCTCGAGTCCGTCGCGGTGACCGTGAAGGTGTAGCTGCCATACGCTGTGGGTGTGCCGGAAATGACGCCCACGCCCTTGGCGCCGCTTGCCAGCGTCAGCCCCGCCGGCAAGCTGCCGCTCGATATGCTCCAGGTGATGGGCAGGGTGCCGCCGCTGGTCGCGATGCTCTGGCCGTACGAGGTCGCCAGGGTGCCGCTGGGCAAGCTGGTCGTCGTGATGCTCAACACGGGATTCACCGTGATGCTGAGCGCCTGAGTTTTGGTCTGTGGCGGGCTGCTGGAATCAGTAGCAGATACGGTGAAATTCGCTGCCCCCGCTGTCGTCGGCGTTCCGGAAATCGTACCCGAAGTGCTCAGATTTAACCCGGCCGGCAAATTACCCTGTGAAACGCTCCAGGTAATCGTTCCTGTGCCTCCGGCGCTCTGTAGTGTGAGGCTGTAAGCCGAATTGACGGTGCCGTTGGGCAAGGTTGTGGTGGTGATTGACAACCCCGTGGTGATCGTAATACTGAGCGCTTGCTGCACGGCCTGCTGCGGAGTGCCTGAATCCTTGGCGGTCACCGTAAAATTCGAAGTCCCCCCCGCAGTCGGTGTGCCGGAGATCGCGCCCGCGCCACTCATGGACAATCCCGCCGGCAAAGTGCCGCTGGTTACGCTCCAGGTGATGGTTCCCACGCCGCCGCTGGACTGTAGGCTGGCGCTATATGGGGCGCTGACCACGCCGTTGGGCAGGGTCGTGGTGGTGATGGCCAGTTGGGGATTGATGGTGATGCTCAGTGGCTGGTTCACGGTCTGCGGAGGGGTGCCTGAATCTGTGGCCGTGACGGTGAAAGGCACTGTGCCCGCAGCCGTGGGCGTGCCGGAAATGGCTGAACCGCTTAAATTGAGTCCCGCCGGCAGACTTCCGCTGGTCACGCTCCAACTGATGGCTCCGGTGCCGCCCGAAGACGTCAGCGAAGCGTTGTAAGCGGTACCCACAACTCCGTTGGACAACGAAGTTGTGGTGATAATCAACTGGGCGGGCTTGATCGTGAGGCTGAGCTGTTGTGTCGCCGAAACCGGCCCGGGCTGCCCACCCGACGAATCGGTTACCTTCACCGTGAAGGACGTAGTCGCCGGTGTGGTGGGCGTGCCGGAAATCGCTCCCGAACTGCTCAAGGAAAGGCCCGCAGGCAGCGTTGAGCCGGAGGCCAAGCTCCAGGTGAGCGTGCCCGCGCCGCCGCTGGCCTGCAAAGTGGCACTGTAGGCTGTGCCTACGGTGCCGCTGGCGAGCGATGTCGTCGTAATGCTCGGCGGCGGCGTCACCACCACGGTCGAGGACATCGATTTTGTTGTGTCGGTAACAGAGGTTGCTAGAATCGTCACCGTCATACTTCCTGAAACGGATGCCGGAGCGTTGTAAGTCACCGCGCTCGTTGTCTGGTTGGAGAAGGTCCCGCAAGCGGTTCCGCTGCACGACGTCCCGGACATGCTCCAAGTCACCCCTGCGCCGCTGGAGTCGTTCGCCACCTGGGCAGTGAAATTCAAGGTTTGCCCCTGATCGATGTTTGTCTGAGCCGACGGAGTGAGAGAAACAGAGATGACAGAGATGACAGATTTAGATTGTTCGCCCCCGCCGCATCCGCATAAGAACGATAAGACTGAAAACATCAAGATAAGTTTTTTCATGATTACGTTGCCTCCTGGACATCAACGGTTAGGGCCTTTTGCAAGACCTACCCCATGTCATTCCGAGCGCGGCGAGGAATCTCGCTCTGCGCTGGCCGGAGCTTGAGGAGGCCTAGCCTGAAGAAGAGCATCAGAGCGGGATTCCTCGCCGCGCTCGGAATGACAAACCTGGGGTCTTCCTCTCCACGAACTCCGCTTCTCAACTCCACCCAGACTGCGTAAAGGAGAGGGAAAATGACTCAATTTTTTTGCAAATGTGAATTGCTTAGGGGAAGGGCCTATCCAAGAGGATGTGAAAACAGAGGAAAAAGTGGTAGGCTGGCAGTGGGGGCGATTCAGGCGTAGCGCGCGGAGGGGATTGTGCAGCCTGCCAGGGGAGAAATCACTCTACTTTTGGCAAAGTGGAAGGACGGCGATCCGTCAGCCTTTGAGGAACTGATGCCGCTCGTCTACCCCCACCTTCGGGAGGTGGCCGCGGCCTATATTCGCCGAGAGCGCAATCCAGACGTTCTTCAGGCAACGGCCCTGGTCCACGAGCTTTACCTCCGTCTTTTGAACCAGAAGAAGGCCGCATGGGACGACCGCCAGCATTTCTACACCTTCGCCGCCAAGGTAATGCGTATGATCCTGATCGACCACGCGCGCGAAAGCCAAGCCCAGATGCGGGGCGGCGGCTATGATCGCATCCCTCTCAGCGACGACCTCTTGTGGGTCAATATCGGCAGCCCGGAACTGCTGGACCTGGACCACGCGTTAGACGAACTGGGCGCGCTCGATGCCTACAAGGTCCAACTCGTCGAATTGCGCTACTTTCTTGGTTGCACTGCCGAGGAAACAGCGGACCTGATGCACGTATCCAAGTCCACCGTCGATCGCGACCTGAGATTCACTAAAAGCTGGCTGTACCGGCGCATCCACCCGGGCATCGTCGAGGATTCAGCCTGATGCAGGTCCGAGTCCACCGTCGATCGCGACTTGAGATTGACTAAAAGCTGGCTGTACCGGCGCATCCACCCAGGCTTGGTCGACGATGCAGTGAGACTGTGATTCACTTTGGCCCCGCCCCACGCAGTCTGATATTAGGGTTACAAACCTCACACGGGGTTGTCGCTCAGATGAACCAAACGACGGAAAGGTTCCTGCGGATTGAGGCGATCTTCCACGAGGCTCTCGCCGCACCCGATGAAGCTCGGACGGAATTGATTGAGACCCGGTGCAACGGGGACCGGGAACTCGCAGCCGAGGTGCGCTCGCTGCTCGATGCCTACAAGGCGGAAGAGCAACTGACGGCATCCCGCCGGGTGGAACCAGAAACTGGCCGAGAGGCCCTATCCGAATTAAAGCAGATCGGTCCCTTCTTGCTGGATCGCCTGTTGGGACGCGGCGGCATGGGCGCCGTCTATCTGGCGCATCGCGCCGATGGACAGTTCGAGCAGAAGGTCGCCATCAAATTGATTGACCTGCCCCTTGCGACCGACCTCTTCCGGGAGAGATTTCGTCAGGAACGGCAGATTCTGGCTGAGCTGCAACATCCCTTCATTGCCCGCCTGCTGGATGGCGGCGTTACCCATAATGGCGATCTCTATCTGGTGATGGAGTATGTGGATGGAGTTGCCATCGATCGCTTCTGTGAAAAGCAGCGTCTTTCTGTGCCCCAACGACTCGCGCTGTTCATGCGCGTCTGCGAAGCCTTGCAGTTTGCCCACCAGCACTTCGTAGTCCACCGCGACTTAAAGCCGGATAACATCCTGGTGGCCGAAGACAGCACTCCCCGATTGCTGGACTTTGGAACGGCCAAACTGCTCTCTCCGTCTCTCGCCGGGCCGGCCAGCAAACTTACACGTGAAGGATATCTGTCCTTTACTCCGCAGTACGCCAGCCCGGAACAGGTGTTAGGCAATCCCATCACCACTGCATCGGACACCTACTCGCTCGGCGTTCTGTTGTATCTTCTGCTGACTGGAACGCTGCCCTATGAACTCAAGGAACTTACTACAGCAGAGATGCTGCGCGTGATCTGCGAAGAACCTCCTCGCAAGCCGGCTCAAGCAGCGGGCTCCCACAGACGGCTCGATGCCGATCTGGAGGCGATCCTGCTGAAGGCTCTACGCAAGGAACCCCAAGAGCGTTATCTCACCACCGAGCAACTCGCCTCCGATGTTCGTGCCTACCTTGACGGGCTGCCGGTTGCGGCGCGCCGCGGCACGCTTCGGTATCGAGCCAGCAAGTTCATCCGCCGCCACCGGTGGGGCCTAACGGCAGCGGCACTGCTGGCCGCCACACTGGTTGCGGGCGTTGCAGGCGTGTTGTGGCAGGCCAGAGTGGCCAATGAGGAGCGGCGCCAGGCCGAGGCGCGCTCCGCGGACCTGCGCCAGTTGAGCAACAGCCTGCTCTCCGAATTGGATGAGGCGATCAAACAACTGCCCGGCTCCACGGGCGTACAGAAGCTGCTGGTCACGCGCGTGCTCGAACACCTGGACCGCATGGCCAAGGACGCACAGGGCGACCGCCAGACCCAGCTCGATCTGGTTGATGCGTATACACGGCTGGGGAATATTCAAGGCAATGCCTACGACCAGAATCTGGGCGATCCCGCGGGTGCGTTTGTCAGCCTCGGTAAGGCTCTCGCCATCGCCGCGCCGCTCGCAGCCTCCGATTCCAAGGACCGCGAAGCGATCCGGGCGCTTGCCCTCGTCGAGCAATCGCGCAGCGAGATTCTGTGGCAAACCGGCAAAACGCCGGAGGCGGTTTCCGTCATGAGGGAGGCTATGAAGAGCTTTGACGCATTGGCCGCGGACCCCCATGCATCTGCCGCGCTGATCTACGAGGTTTCTTCCGCCTATGGCACCCTTGGCGACGAGCTGGGTCAAAGCGGCACAGCCAGTCTGGCAGATTCTACTGGGGCGGTCGCCGCCTATCGCCAGTCTCTGGCGCTGGATGATCGCGCCCTCAGCGTCGATCCGAATTTCTTGCGTGCTAAACGGGGTCTTGCGATCAATCGGATGAAGATCGGCAGCGTGGAGATGACGACCGATCCAGCGGAGGCGCTCAAGGAGTTTCAGGCTGCCTTGCAGAGCGCCGATGCGTTGCCCAGATCAGAGCAAGATAGCCTTCCTATCGTGCGGTTGCGCGCCATGCTGCTGCGCAAGCTGGCAAACGCCCTCGAGCGACTGGGAGCGTATGCACAGGCGGTCCCGCTCTTCGAGCAAGCCCTTGAGATCAGCCAGCGTATTGCCGCCCAGGACCCGAAGGATTTCCGCGCTCTTTTCGACGTAGCAACCGTACTGGACGATGAAGCAAAGAGCTATGAGGATGCAGCCGATCCGGTTCTGGCTGCGAAGGCCGGCGATCGCCGCGTGAACCTAGTCGTTGCGGAGAAGAAGCTCGTGCAGGCCGCCGCCGACCTTGAGCGGCTGCTGAAACAGGATCCGGCCAACGATGTCTGCGAGTCGTTCCTTGGCTTCATCCAGGTGCGAATCGGCGCCATCAGAAGAATCCTGCACACCCGGGGAGCTTCAGACGAGTTATCGAGGAGAGGCCTCGCCGCCCTGAAGGAGACGGCCGAGAAGGATCAGGCTTCCCCGATGGTTCTCGACCAGGCGGCAAATGCCTTCTTGACGGTAGAGCCGATCTCCCTCAGAAATCCGCAGTTTGCCATCTCATGCGCCGAGCGCGAGGTAGCGATGAGCCATGGAAAGACGCCTTCCATGCAGTTGACCCTGGCCCAGGCCTATCGGGCCTCCGGCCAGATGGAGAAGAGCCGCACAACAGCAAAAGAAGGCCTGGCGCTGCTGCCGGCCCTGCTGCCAGGAAGCGTGAAGCCGAACATCCGCAAGCTACTCGAAAACGAAGCGCAGACTCGCTTCTGAACAATTGTTTGCCATTCATGCTCTCCGCCCGCGGGTGGCGCGTGCGTCCCGACGGTTTTTGTCGGGATGTATGCGACCCAGAGGATATAATGTCCGGGTGTCTACGCTAAAGCACTATTACGCCCTCGATCATCTTCGAGGTTCGGGCCAACCCACAGTTCATTGTCGCCGAGGCGACCGAACCGACCGTGGCAGCCAAGCTGGATTCCCGCTTGCGCACGGAGCTGTCCCGGCGCCACGTGTCAGGATGACAGACCGGGGGTGCTCGATGTAGGCAGCGAGTAGCGGCTTGTCCGTGTCCGCTGGGGCTTGTGATCCGCTCTTTGCATTGTGCAACAAGGCGGACTCTTTCTGTCACTGCTTGGGCAGGGCATTCTGAAGAATCTGCAAGTCTTCTGCGGCTGCAGGAGCGTGGAAGACATAGCGCTTGGCGCCGGTAATCTCGAGATAAAACCCCTTCCCAGAATCTGCGGAGCCTGCCTTCTTGACCGCGGCAATGGGATAGTCAAACGAGTCCTTCCCGCTACTCGCTTGGTACTGAATCCTGCCTGACCCGACGAGGAGAATTCCGTTGCAACTTCCCACCACGTGTTTGTGCTCGACGGGCATGGAAGCCAGCAGACTTGGCGTGATGGTCAAAACATGGCCGGTGGAAAGGGTGACCTTTTCCTTGAAATTGTTGTAAGGCTTTGCTGCGACCTCCACGGTATGGTCACCGGTAGAAGCCTGGGTGATTTCCAAACGCCCTTTGGAATCCGTCTGGCCAACGGCCCGACCGTCCATGCTGACCTGTGCCCCCGGAACCGTCTGCACGATCAGCTTAGGAGGGGCCAAGGCGGGGTTGGGATGCGCCGCGGCGCTTTCCAGGGCAACTTCATTAGCAGTCAAGTGCACACTTCCCCCTGCTACGAACTGCCTCTGCAAACCCTTAGGCTTGAACGTGTCCTTCTTCAGTTCAATGGTATGCGGCCCCGGTTGGACATTAGCCGCGCTGAAACTGCCATCCTGTTGAATTCTGCCCAGGGACTTCCCGTCTAGCAGGACTTCCGCCAAGGGTGTCGCCCCGGCGATAACCAACGAGGCCACTGTGGGAGCAGGTTGGAGCGCGAAGACCAATTTCTCCACCTGACCTTTTTGAATATTGACCTCCTGTTGAGCCGCCTTCTGGAACCCATCTTTGACCACCGCCACCGTGTATCGCTTCGGTTCAAGGTTGGCAATCACGAGCTCGCCGTGCCTCGTCGTGCGCGGGTATTTCCTCCCGTTCAAGAGGACGGTCGCACCGTCCTCACCCGTTACAATCAGCAGATTGCCGACATTCCGGTCGGCACTCAGGAAAACCGTCAGGGCCGGCGTGGTACCCACCTGAAAGCTCACTTTTCTTTCGTCCTTTCCTGTGCCCAAGACCAAATCGTGAGTTCCAGGCAAGAGATTAGGAAGCTCCAGCGGGGCGGAGCCGATCGTGCCCATCTCCTTGCCGTCCATCGAAGCTTGCACGGGGCCATAGCTCAGCACTACTTGGCCCTGCTGTGGGCCATTGGTAACCACGATCACCTTGAGGTTTTTCGCTTCAAGAGGCCCCTGAACGACTGGCATAGAATCGTGCGGGCTCGCAACAGAAATCTTCGCCTGAGAGGTACCATCACCTATCTCCAGCGCATGTTGTCCATCGGGTAGGTTGTCCAGGTTGAATTGCCCTCCCTCCAGTGCGCCCACTTCGGTCCCATCAAGCGTCACCTTCGCGTTTTCCAAGTCCGTGTAAACCCTTAATCCTGCCAGTTGTGGCGGCAGCACCGGGGGCGGAGTTGGCGTTAGATTTGCCGTAACGCCGCTCGCGGCCCCTCCTGAAGCAGGCTGTTTCTTGAGCAAGCGGGGCACAAGCAGAGCCGCAGCCACCACGACAACTAACACGGCTACTCCAGTTGCAATCCAGAGAATCTTCTTGCCTGCTGGTGGGCGGGCCGACACCTCCTGCGGAGGCACTGGTTCCGGCGGCACAGGCTGCATTGGGAGCGTTCCGGGGGCGGGGGGTGGGGGCATGGTCACAGTTGGTGCTCGGGGAACTACACCTCCGGCAGAGGGCACGGCGCCAACGACTCCGCTAGCCAAGCTAAGAATGTCGGCACCGGATTCAGGACTTGCAGGCGCAGGTTGCTGCGGAATTCCAGTACGCTGTCCCCACAGAGATTCCGGCTCACTTCGGGGAATGGAAGCACGCGAAGGCGGCTGGCTTATCTGCGGAATTCCCTGGCCAGCGGAAGTTGCAGCCGGCGGAGCACTTGGAAGCGGGATGGGCGGCATAGCTTTCGCTGCCTCCAGGGCTTCAATCCGGGTGGAAACACGGCGAATGGCACTTGATACTGCTGATTGGAACTCAGTATCCCCCTCGTAGGGGGCAGAGATCGCCTGAATCTTTCCTGCCGCCGATCTCAGTAAGTCGAGAGCCGAAGCCGAAGCCGCTTCATTATCAAGCCGGTGCAATTCGTCAAGGTCGTGGCGGCGCGCCTGACGGCGCCGCGTTTCCTCTTGTTCCGTGCTCAACGTCGTGTAAAGTTGCGACAGGCGTGGATCAGTGGCATATGAACTCATCCCTTCCTGGACCTGCGTAAGAGCTGCACCGATGTCCCCTCGGGCCTGGGCACGCCGCGCTTGCGCGACGCAAAGTTGAATAAACTCTTCCTTCTTACGGTCCTGGGCGAGTGTTCGCAGACTCTTGGCAAGACTGTGGCCGGGATCAAGATCTAAGGCCTCTTGCAGCAGGGGCTCGGCAGCGCGCCAGTCAGTCTCCAAAACGGTCCGCGCCCGTTCCACCAGCGCATCCAGAAGAGCTCGTTGTACATCCGAACTGCGCTCATCCTGGCGATGAGCTTTGCGCAAAGCCTCTAACCCTTCCTCAAAGCGCCCCGCAGCCAGCATCTCCTGGCCCTCCGCGAGCGCGCGCAGGGCCTCACCCCCTCGCTCTTTCCCTTGTTGGATCAGCTTCTCGAGTTCTGCAAGCTCGGCATCATCGGGGAATTCTTTTCCTGCCTGGCGCAGCAAATCAAGCGCCCGGTCGTAGTCCCCTGCGGCCATGTGCTGGTCAATCTGCTTCACCCAACGTGCCCTGGCCTCCCCTCGAACCTGTTGTTCACGCCGCTTGCCAAGGCGGTCGATCTCGAAGCTCAATCCCGGGTATGGACTGTAAATGGTCCGCAGTATCTCCCATTGAGCCACGGCGTCGGTGAACTGTCCGCGCTCCTCGTGCAGGCGCGCCTTGGCCACGATGGAGTTAACCAGATCGCGCTTCTCACGCGTGAAGCGGAGGGCGCGCTCAAAGTGGGGCTCGCGCGGATTGAGTTCGAGCGCCTCTTTGAGGATGTCAAATCGCTTGTCGAGGTTGGGCTCAGCCTCGACACGCCGGTCAACCTCCGCAATGCGTGTGGAGAGTTCCTGTCGTTGCTTCTCCTCGATGTCAAACTTCATCGCCTGAAACAGCGCGTGCCCTGGGTACTTGGCGAGATATTGGTCACAAACCGAGAGAGCCGCAGAAAACTTGGCTTCCTCAAGCAATTTTCGGGCCTCTCCGTAAGCACTGTTCATGGCGTCATGCTCGGACCGCACCTGGTTGTAGAGCGACTGGTAAGACGCAGCCCTTTCGGGCGCAGAGGTGTCCGGGGCACGCTGGTCCAATTCCAGTACGTGCTGCAGCTTGCTGAGCGCCGCACTGACTTCACCGCGGCTCCAGGCCTCGACCGCCGCCTGGTAAAGCTGGTGTTTTTCGACGTGAATGCGCTGGTACTCCTGCTCCTGCCAATCGACGTCGTTCAAGAGTTGGGCCACACGGCTGTCCTTGGGTTTCAGTTGCCGAGCATTCTTCAGCGCTTCACGGGCGTGACCATAGGCATGGTTGGTCAAGTGTTGGCGGGCAAGATTAAGCCAATCCTCGATCTTGCCCGCACTCCTCTCCTCCTCGATTTCGCTCTTCAGGCTCAGCGCGCCGGCGTGGGTTGCATCCAGCTCCAATGCTTCCTGCACCTTCTGCAAGGCCAACGGGTACTCCTGTCCCTCCAGGCGTGTTCGGGCGCTTTCCAGGAGTTGCTGAATACGCTTCTGGCGCAGGGCCTGATCGACTTTGAGACGAAGCACCGTCATGTCATGGTCGATATTTCCTTCCGCCTCGAGCTCTCCCAGTATTTCAGCGGCAAATTGGTGGTCCGCCTGCTCGAAGGCCTTCATCGCACGCTCGAGCCGCGGCCGGATTTTTGAGGGGTCGAAAATCTCAATGGGTTCATTGCGCAGAGCCCGCTGCAGGGTGTCGGCAAAGTCGCGCGCGTTGGGGAAACGGTGATACGGCTGTTTCGCCATAGCCTTATGGATGACTCTTGCCACGCTGGGGCTGACCATGGGGTTGAGATCCGAGGCAGGCGGCGGAATGTGGTGGAGAATGGCCTGGAAAATGTCGCGGTCCGATGCACCTTCAAATGGCCGGCGTCGGGTCAGAGTCTCAAAGGCCACAACCCCCAGCGAGAAGATGTCGGAAAGAGGGGAAGGAGGCTTCATCTCGACTTGTTCCGGCGACATGTAAAGCAACGTGCCCTTCAAGCCCGTGCGCGAGTGACTGTCCGCCACATGCGCCATTCCGAAGTCGATAATCTTCACCGAATCATCTTCCAACACGATGATGTTGGTCGGCTTGATGTCGCGGTGGATGAGTCCCTTTTCATGTGCGGCGTGCAGTCCCCGGCAAGTTTGAGAAATGATGTCGACCGCACGTTCCACTGTCAAGCGATGGCTGGCCGTCTTGATCAACTGGCCCAACGAAAATCCCGGCAGCAGCGGCATGATGAAGTAGGGTCTCTCGGCCCCTTCGACTACAAACTCACCGATGTCGATGATCTCAACAATGTTGGGATGGTTGATGTGGGCAAGAACTTCGTATTCACGGTGGAAGAGTTGCAGAGCCTCCGGATCGGAGACATCCAGCAAGGTCTTGATGGCCACATCGCGCCGCAAGACGGAATCGAAGGCCTTGTAGACCACTCCCATTCCGCCCTTGCCGAGGATCTCGTTTATCTGATATCGCCCTTTAATAATCGTTGGAGTGTCCATTTTTCGTTACCCCGCACAAGAAACCCATTACCCGTTAGGCGCTTGCGGGACCCACATCGACAAAGAATTGTGGATCTCAGTCTGCTCTGCCCGCCTAGGCGGGCTTTGGAGTGCGGCAGCTTGCTGCCGCTTTGTAGCGCCGACCCCGCAAGGCGGGGTCGGCATTCTCTTGCTTTCCCATCCTGCTGACCCCGGGATGCGGGGTCAGCGCTACAGCAGCCGCTCGAGCAAGCTCGAGACGCAAAAGCGGCAGCAAGCTGCCGCACTCCAAAGCGCCCCTATCTTCCCAAGAACTTCTCCAGCTTCTCGATTTCTCGCTCCGCCAGATCCATATACTTCTTGGCGGCCTCAGGGGAACGAGCTTTAAGTGCTGCGTCAGCTTGGCCCGTATACTGTTCCATGCAGCTCAGCGACGCTGGAATGTCAGGACGAAGTGAAAAGCCATCATCTCGCGAACTATCAGGCAGCCTGAGAGAAGCGGGCAGCAGTAGCCCGCACCGCCCGCCCCGAGGCGGACCTTATTGGACATCCGAGACCTTGCCCTTAACGAAGGTGACTTTCAGGTCTTTGTAAACGTAGATTTGCTTTGACCCCAGATTGACCATCTTCTCCGGCTGGCCAAGAATGGCGACCACCTCATCGATTGTTTGTCCCAACTGGATTGACGCGGGCGGTGCCTGCGCCGGGGCCGGCTGTGCCTGCGCGGGCTGCTCCGGCTGGGCCGCGGGCTGCTGAGCTTCGGTTCCGGAATTCGAGGTGTCGATCGCGAAGACCTCGCCAATGGTATCTTCGACTTTCGAGACGTCGGCCGTCTCCAGGTATCCCTTAGCAAACTGGAAGTCCACCTCGGACTTGTAGTACGTGGGCGGATCGGTCTGGTTGCAGGTGTCGCAGGCCACAACGCCAAACGAGATTTTCTCATTCTTCACGTCGACGGCGATGATCGAGGGGTACACCTTCTCTCCTACCTTGAAATATCGTGTGTCTGATGTGTTGGTCTTGGAATCGGGCACGCTACTGGCGCCCGGGATGTGGCTCTTCAGGATGCCGAAGCCGTGTTTCCCCCCTTCGCCCCTTCCCGTCGTGCACCAACCGCTCGGGGGTTTGAGGCTGGCATTCTCATATTTTGACGGACAGGGTTTGGGGCTCCCCGACGGCACCCCCAGGATCCCGCCCTTCTGAATGGCGAGTACCGTACCCTCCTCGAGCACCGTGGGACCGTTGGAGTCGGAGCCCATTTTCACCAGCTTGTACTGCGCCTGAAGCTGCTCCTGCAACGAAGGCGGAGCGGCCCCTTGTCCGGCAGCGAGGGAATGCGGAATCAACGCCGTGACAAGCAAGGAGATTACTGAAATGGTCGTGTCAAGTTTCCGTTGCATGGTTATGTCCTCCTTGAGAGATTGGTACCTCAAACCTCCGCGCGATGCTCGCGCGGGGCGCGTGGTCGACCGGAAAAGGGGAGCGCCGGCGGCGTGGCCGCTCCCCGTATGCGAACAGTGGACCTGCTTCCTCATCCACATGCCGCTCGGCGAGCAAGGAAGGTCCAGGCCGCTGCCAGACTACTGCCAGGTTACTGATAGTTCTGCGCGGCCTGCGCCTCAGTTTGATCGGCCTGCTGCTGCTGCGTCTGGAGTTGGTCCGCTGCCGCAGAGTCCGGCGTCGGCGGTGGAACCTCTCCGTTCGTCGTAGCGGTGTCGGGAGCCTTCGGCAGACCGCCCGTGCCGCCCTTGTCGGCCAGCGTCTTCAGTCCGGAATCAAGCTGTTCCCGGAACTGATTGTGCATTTCCTGGAGGTCCTGGACGCCGATCGCCACGGTCTGGCCGGTGGCGCAATCCCCCCTCTTGCTGCTCTGGATGCTGGCGGTAACGTTCTGGTTATCGTCCGGGGTGTCCGCGAGCCGCATCACCACGTCACCAGGAGTCAGGCTGCATTCCTGGCCGCTCGCGGGCGCCGTGACGTCGAGATTGGTCGCCACCACGAAAACACGCTCGGCCGGATTCAGCGCGTCCGGCACTTGAGCGCTGCTCGGTGCGGCTTGGGGATTGCCAGCCGCGGCCTTTTCGGCCGCGAGTTGCTGTTGCACCTCGTCCGCGATCATCTGTTTCACTTGCGGACTCAGTGGGGTCTGGTTGCTGGCCGCCGGACCGCCGGAGGGCGGCGCTCCGGATTCGTCGGCTGGCGCCTGGCCCGCCCCGCCGCCCGCGGCCGCATTGGCGTCGAGTCTGGCCTGGTACGCAGCCTGCAGATTAGCCGCGATCAGGTAGTCTGTGAGCCATAGCGAAGCGTTGGCGTACACGGGATACGGCGTAAAGTAGGCGCCGTAGACCCCAAACCAGGGCGTGCCAGCCCAGCCCCAGGCTGCCGGCCCGTAGTAAACCGGCGCCACCCACGGATTGTAGGCCCAACCGTAAAAGCCCGGATGGTAGTAGTAGCCCGGTGCGTAGCCATAGTAACGCACGCCGCGGTAATCGTACCCACGGTAGACCCGTGCATAAGAGCGCCCGCCGACCACGTAGGTCCGCTGATAATACGCCCTGCCGCCGCGGTTGAAGTATGGACGCTGCACGTAGCCCCCGCGGCGCCCCGTGCTCACGATGGTGCGGCCATTGCGCTCGGCCACGATGGTTCGCCCACCGCGAAGTCCATGATTGATCGCCATCCCATTGGCATGGATCGTTGCCACCCGCCCGCCGGAGCGAAAAGTGGCGCTGGCGGGGTGTCCGGAGCGATCGGTGAAGGTTCTGGTGGTGGGTCTGGAACCGGGATGCCCCATGCCACCCCCTGCGCTGAGGTTCCTGCCCATCCCTGTGGCGGGTCTATTGCCCATCCCCGTAGCGGGTCTGTTGCCCATCCCCGTGGCGGGTCTGTTGCCCAGCCCCGTGGCGGGTCTGTTGCCCAGCCCTGTGGCGGGTCTGTTGCCCAGCCCTGTGATGGGTTTGTTGCCCATCCCTGTGGCAGGTCTGTTAAGTCCCGGGGCAGGTCGGCTCGGCGCCGACTTGGGTGCCGGGGCAGCTTTCACTTGCGGGGCGGGTTTGGCCGGCGCGCTGGTCTTCTTCTGGTCGCCCCAAGCGAACGCAGAAAAGATTAGCAGGACCAAAAGTACCACCGAGTTTTTCAGGATCCTTTTGTTTGGCATGTTTAACCTCCTCATGATCTCTTGTTCGTCTGAGTCATTTCTTTACGACTTCACTGGCCAAAACGTAATTGAATTAGAAATTCCATAATATCATGCTGATAGTAGTGGACTTCTTATTTCTGAGACTCCGGTCGTCCCGTCTGGTCGGACGCCTTCTCATAAACCGCAGTAGCCGTAGGCCACATATCGAGAAGCTGGCTGCGGCTAAAATCCACCCGTCCTCCGGCTCCCGGCGTGTGGGCGCTCATTATGCCGCGTCCATCCTTCAATGTGTAGCGGACTCCCTGAATAACCAGGTCCGTAACTGCGAGCGAGGTCCGGCCTTGGCTCCTCGATCCTACCCCGATGACCTCCGCGCCTCGGTCGAGAGGAATCGGTCCAGGCTGAGCGACCGGAAGCAACAATGTCCCGTGGAATTGAAAACTTCCGTCCGGCTTGGGACTGACCGAACTCAGCGCAACCAAGAGGCGACCGGCGGGGTCAAGCCAAAGCGTGGGCGGATGGCTGATAGCTGGCGCCGGACGAGCCACACCCCTAGGAGTCGGATGCGGGGGCGATGGCACCGTGGCCTGTGCAGTCGCAGTTGGGAGATTGTGGTCCGCCGGGGGAGCGGTTAAGGCTGGCGCGGCCGGCGCTCCTGGCCCGCCCACCTCAGGTCCATTGGGGCTTTCTGCACTTGAAGGAAGGCTGTTCCCAGCCTTCGGCAAGCCCTCCTCCTGTGGCGTCATTTTTGGCATCTCTGTGCTTTTCTCGGGCGGCTGCGCAGCCTGCTCGGCTCCTCCAGCCTTTGCTTTGAACAGGCGCGGCAACTGCATTGCCCCCAGCGCGACCACAACAAACGCGACCAGTACCCCTACGGTCATGTAAAGGCCGCGATAGCTCCTGGAGGTTGCCGGAGGCGGAACCACTTGAGGTTGAGACGGCGGCATGGCAGCTTGGGACGGTTTCGTAGGCTGGAGTTGCGCACCGGCCAGTTGGCCAGGATACGCCCCTAAAACGCCTGTCGCGGAAAGCGCCGCGCTCGGCGTGGCAGGCTGTCCAGCCAAGCCTGGCATAACAGCCTGGGCAGATGCAATGGGTAAGCTGGTGAGCCCACCCTTTACACTCTGCAATGCGAAACGGAAGGCTTCCGCCGATTGGAAACGTCTTGCCGGGTCCTTCTCAAGCGAAATCATGATGATGTCATTCAGTGCTTTGGGCAATCCGGGTTGAATATCGATCGGGGGCAAGGGAGCTTTCTGCAACTGGGCCACCATCAGGTCGTAATCACTATTGCCTTTGAAGGGGCGAGATCCAGTCACCATCTCATAGAGCGACACGCCAACCGAGTAGAGATCCGATCGGGGGTCGAGGTCAGTGCCCTGGACCTGCTCGGGAGGCATGTAGTAAAGCGAACCCAAGGTCGTGCCGGTCATGGTCAGCTTGCGATCAGTCTTCGTTTTCGCAATCCCAAAGTCCATCAGCTTTATGACGTTTTCAGGAGTCAGCATCATATTGGCAGGCTTGATGTCCCGATGAATGACTCCATGCGAGTGCGCATACCCGAGCGCGGATAGCGCTTGGGAGACATAATCGATCGCATCATGGAGGGGAAACGGCCCGTTTCTCAGTTTGTCCTCAAGCGTAATCCCCTCCACAAACTCCATGACCATCAGAAGTTGATTTTCCAAGCGAAAAGCAGTGTGGAGCCCGGCAATGTTGGGATGATTCAGACTCGCCAGCACTTTGATTTCGCGGACAAAGCGGTCGGCCAGATCAGGCTCGTGGGCAAGGTCCGGGAGCAGAACTTTCATCGCGTCGATGCGGTCGGATATCACATTCTTGACTTTGTATACCCTTCCCATGCCGCCCGCGCCTAATACGCCGATGATCTGATAGTCCCCAACCTTGTCGCCAACTTGAAAACTCATGGCTCGCCTCCTGCGACCAGATTCCGTTATTGAGAATTCCGCACGGCGTCGCCCACTTTGGTGGTTTTTCCCGCATATGTCCCGGTCGAAGAAGGTTCTTCCACTTCGGTGATCGTCACGTCTCCAAGCTTGGCTGTGAGATCAGACGCCCCCCGCGTTTCGATGCAGAGGCGAGGAAGTACAAATGTAAAAGCGCCGCACCGCTCAAGAAAGGTCTGAGCCTGGCCCTCCTCCATCAACGCATTTCCAGTGCCCGAATGGGTTGCCTAGTCAACGAGGGAAAACTCCTGCACCCCGTTTGTTCCTGCCAACAGGCCGCAAGCCTCGCTTCGAAATCCAGCTCCCATCCCTTGCAAGGACCGGAATTCGTGGTGGGAGGCACCATACGGCGCACTTTTCCCCTCTTTTGTTATCAGCTCGATGACCAAATCTTACCACTTCCCGGAGTTGGAAACAAGGACATGTGCCAGGATATGCGCCGAAAAATGCGGGACGAACAGATGCCAGGACGTGGGGAAAGAGCCAGCTCGTGATGCCTACCCAATCAGCACGGTTGGAAGGCCTTGCACAATGGCGCCACCGTGAGCCGTCGAGTCACCGAGACGGGCAGCGGGTATTCCACCTACCAGGACAGTGAATGACCCCAAAACAATCATATCGGGCGGGCCAACGCAAGTCGCCAAGTCAGTCACGCGGGCCTGAGGCAGGCTCCCGGTGAGGACTGTCAGGCAACAAGGTGGAAGAATGGGACCGCCGACGTGAGGCACAACTCCGGTCACCATGGGGCATACGTGCGTATCACTTACCCTGGCAGCAGGCATTCCCATTATTCGCCTCCCAGTTCAATCAGACGGGCTTAGGACCTGACTGCATCCTGGCCATCAACGCCATACCCTTTTGCAGAAAGACGCGATACTTTTCAGGCGCTTTCTCCGGCTGGTTTTTGACCGCCGAGATAATTATCGCCCCAGCCACAAACTGCGGCGTTAAATGGTCCGCGGGGGCGACGGGCGCGAGATTCGCCGGTGCGATACTGCCCCCGCTGAAGAATGCCGCCAGTGCCAGAGAGGCTGAAGGGTTCTTCAATCCCTCTTTATCAACCGCAATCTTGGCAGCCCGGCGATTCGGCTCATCAGGATTGGATACCCATTTCTCCACTGCCATATGGGCTTCCGAGATCTTTGACGCATCCTCTGTCCCGAGGCTATGGCGCACACAAAGGCATCCCCACCCCACTGCCTCTCTTTTTGGAAGGGCATAGGCAAGGAATCGGATAGCATCCAGGAAAAGCTCCTTCGCAATAAGAAGCTCGAGAAACTGCCGCGGCGTATGCTCGTCTTTCAGCAATGCCTTGGCATCCTCCTTGAGCTCGGCCCGCTCACAGAGGTCTCTTAAGGTTGTCCCCGATTTTGTGGCTGGCTCAGCGTTGTCCATGATGCCAACTTCCTCTCCTCGTTGACTTTACTTAACAACTGACCAAATTGGCGCCTCTCGGTTCTATCGCCGGAGTTAGGGCTTCTGGCATGCCTCATGACGCACTAGTTGATCATTGTAAGTCCACCCTTCAACGTCAGAATCCCGTCAGCTTCGATATCGATCATCGGGCCTTTGATGGTCACTCCCGTCGGGGTAAGCACAATGCTGCTCGGGCCCACCTTAAGTGTGATTGACTGCATGGCCGTGGTGGTTTGGCTTCCCATGCTGACCTCCAGGGAATCGTTGCCCTGACTGACGGTTACGGCGCGATTGCCCTGCTTAATGTTAATCGTCTCGTTGCCTGCAAGCACCGACTCCGTACGATTTCGGGCGATCGTAATGGTCTGATCATTAAACACGTCGAGGTCGTCATCGTTTTCCACGCGCCGTGCCATGTCCTTTTCGGCGCGCATATAGAAAACCTCATCGCCTATCGTATCGTCGAAAGCCAGAACATTGGCGTTGTGCTCTCCTCCTCCCTTGGTGCTATGGGACCGGAAGCCGCTGAGGTTTTGTCTGTCTGGCAGGGGCCACGGCGGCATCTGTTCGGCGTTGTACACCCGACCGACAACAACAGGCAAGTCGGGTTTGCCTTCCATGAAGTCGACGAGGACCTCCTGGCCAATCCGGGGAAGAAACATCGCTCCCCAGTTATTGCCGGCCCAAACCTGCGAGACGCGGCACCAAGCCGTGCCGGTTCCGCGCGTGTCCGCGTCCCAGGGGAACATAACCTGAACCCGTCCAAATTGATCCGTGGAGATCTCTTCACCGCTCGGGCCAATGACAATTGCGGGCTGGAGGCTGTTGATCTTGGGCCGCCCGGTGACGCGCAAAGGGCGGAAAGGAACTGAAAGAGGAATGCACGTGAAGGCATTAGAGTAAGACTCCCCTTCTGGATTTCCCGACGAAGGGAAGGCGTCGGTCACGGCGGTGTGTTGTATCTCCGTCAGGACGTAATCGGTATTCATGTCCTTGCGAGGATGCTCTTCCAAGGTAAACTTACAGCCGCTGACAAACATACGGCAGTGGCTCGTTCCATGCGCAACAATGTGTTGAGCTTCTTCCTCCTGCATGCGAATTTTGCTCAGAGACTGTCCAGCGCCCTTGGTCAAATGCTCTCCAGAGTAATGGTAGATCTCGAATTTGCTGTTTCCTCCGACCTCATAAACGGTGGGCTCGCTGGCTATTAAACTGGTACTTGGTGTTTGAAAATTGTAGTCCGTATGAGAGTATTTCCCAGTGCGCAGTTCCTGTTCGATTTGCCACCCGGTTATGACATCCTCTTGGGGGCCCCCCGAAACTGTCATATAGCGAACACTGCTTTGCCCGGGACAGGAACTGTGGGCGGTTGGAGAGTCCGCCATCACCAGTGTGTGTTTCCCCTGCTGGTGCTTGAAAAAGTAGAAAATTCCGTATTCTTCCATCAACCGGGAAACAAAGTTAAAGCTCGACTCCCGGTATTGGACACAATACTCTCGCGGATCATAAGAACTTTGCAGTGAGTTCGTGTAGTCATTGAAACCCAGATCGTTGAACACCTCGGTGATGATATCGGGAATGGTCTTGTTTTTGAAAATGCGACAATCCACATTTAGGGTCAGAAGCCAAAGCCAGGGCACCATTTCGGCACTGTACGACGTAAACTGTTCTTCAGTCGCATGCTGTGCAAAGCGGCTGATGACGCCATTGATGTACCGATAGGATTCATCGGGTTGTTTCAAAGAGATGGTCACGTTCTTGCCGATGATATCTGGAAAAGATATTGCGGAGTTCTCGGACAGGAGGTCGAGCTCAAACCTGAAGAGGCGCGAGACGCTTTCTGTGCCCTTGAAACCTCTCAGCAGCAAGACATCTTTCCCCAGCGGAGTGTCGATCTTAAACAGCCCACCATCTTGAGTGTAATTGCTCATAGATTGACTCTCCCTCGCCGTTCATCCTCACACGTTTTAGTTGTACACAAACGCGCCATCCGGGCCGACGCCCACGTGAAGGGCGCTTATCTTCTCGCCTTCCGACATGCGTCCCAACAACTGCTGCGAGATATCCGGGAGCAACGTGTTAGTGAGAATATTGTCCACATTTCGAGCCCCGCTCTCGACTTCAGTGCAGCGGCTGGCCACCGCATCGACCAAGCTCGGGTCATAGGTAAGCTGGATCTTATGGTTTTCCTGTATACGCCGCTGGATCTTCCCCAGCTTCAAGACCACGATCTGTTTCAGCGATTCATCGCGGATCGGGTAGTAAGGGATCACCACCATACGGCCCAGAAATGCCGGTTTGAAGGTCTTATTCAGATCCGGCTTCAGCGCCTTTACAACGCCCTCAGGGCTTGGCATGGTCTCCGGATCAGCACAGAGCTTCATCATTCGGTCCGTTAAAGCATTGGTGGTCAGTATGATGATGGTATTCTTGAAGTCGATTTCGCGACCCTCGCCATCTTCCATCATGCCTTTGTCGAACACCTGATAGAAAAGCTCGAGGACATCGGGGTGCGCCTTCTCCACCTCATCCAGCAAGACGACTGAATACGGCCGGCGGCGGACAGCTTCAGTCAACACCCCACCCTCACCATAGCCGACGTATCCGGGAGGCGAGCCTTTCAAAGTCGAAACGGTGTGCGGCTCCTGAAACTCGGACATATTAATTGTGATCAGGTTATGCTCTCCCCCGTAAAGCAGATCCGCAAGGGCCAGCGCGGTTTCCGTCTTACCCACGCCGCTCGGCCCGATAAGCATGAAGACCCCGATCGGCCTATTGGGATCATCCAGACTGGCCCGCGAGGTCTGAATCCGCTGGCCGATGATATCCAGGGCATGGGTTTGGCCAATCACCCGTTTTCCGAGGTGAGCACTGAGCGTCAGGACTGTCGAAATCTCATCTTTGAGCATCTTGCCCACCGGAATTCCTGTCCACGCGGAGATCACCTCGCTCACAATTTGGGCGTCGACAGCCACCCTCATCATCGGCGTTTCGCCCTGTAATGCTGCCAGTTCCGCGTCCAATTTCGCGAGTTCCGCTCGCAAAGCCTCTGGGTCGCGAGCCGGGGCAGGTTCGGTGGCAGCGGTCGCGGGGGCCGGAGCGGCAGCTCCGGCCGGAGGCTTAGCCGCAGCGGTTGGGGAGGCTGGAGCAGCACTCTCCGGTGCAGGTTTGGCCGTAGACGCCGCACCATGGCCGTCGCCGGAAACCGCCGCCTCGACCTGGGCGCGCAGCTCCCGGATCTTCGACACCAGTTCGTGCTCTTTGGTCCACCGTTCGCGGAGCGTTTTCAGGCAGCCCTCAACCTCCGCCCTCTGTTTTGCAATCTGTTCCAGGCGTTCCGTGTGGTCTGCGCCGAGGGCACTCTCACGTTCCAGGATTCGTTGCTGGACTTCCAAGTCGTCCAATTGGCGGGTAGCATCCTCGATGGCGGGAGGCATAGCACTCTGGCCGAGTGCAAGGCGCGCACAAGCGGTATCCAGAACGCTTACAGCCTTGTCGGGAAGCTGGCGGCCAGCCAGGTAGCGATGCGAGAACTTCACGGCTGCAACCAAGCCCTCGTCGAGAATGCGGACCTTATGATGTTTCTCGAGGGCAGGAATTATTCCCCGCAACATTACCGCGCATTGGGTTTCGATGGGCTCTTCCACCTTGACGACCTGGAAACGTCGCGCCAGGGCCGCGTCCTTTTCAAAATACTTCTTGTACTCGGACCACGTTGTGGCAGCGATGGTCCTCAATTCGCCGCGAGCCAGGGCGGGTTTTAGCAGGTTTGCGGCGTCATTCTGGCCGGCCTGGCCACCCGCGCCGATCATGGTGTGGGCCTCATCGATGAAGAGGATGATGGGAATCGGCGAAGCCTTGACCTCCTCGATCAATCCTTTCAACCGATTCTCAAATTCACCCTTGATGCCCGCGCCCGCCTGCAAAAGGGCCAGATCGAGAGAGCGAATCATGACATTACGAAGCGGGGGCGGCACATCGCCTTTGGCGACCCGCAGGGCGAAGCCTTCCACGACCGCGGTCTTTCCCACCCCAGCCTCGCCGGTGAGAATGGGATTGTTCTGCCGGCGGCGCATCAGGATGTCAATGATCTGCCGAATTTCCATATCTCTTCCGAGTACCGGATCAATCTTGCCGGCCTTCGCATTCTCGGTGAGGTTGATGGTAAATTGATCGAGATTTACCGTCTTGCCGGCGCCTGCGGGCCGGGGTCCGCCGGGAGCGCCGGCTGGCGCCGCCACACTTGTCGCCATTTGTTCGGCAGAGCCTTCCACAATCGAGAGGAAGTCTTTGCGTAGAACATCACCGTCGACTTTCTGAAACTCCTTGCTTATCTCACGGCCCAGCCTGCGCAGCTCATCGTTGGTGGTAAGGGCGAGGATGGTGAAACCGGTCCGGACCTGCCCGGCGCTGTAATCGATAGACCCGATGGTCCACGCCTCTGTCATCATTTTCACCACGGAAGGGCTTAGGGCAGGGGTCCGAGCATTGCCGGTCTTGAGCTTGTCCAGACTCCAGTTCAACTCGGTGGAGAGCCGGGACTTGTCGACGCCGAAATGTCGGGTGATGCGAGCAAAGTCGCCCTCCGCCTGCTCCAAAAGCTTCAGCAGATAATGCTCCACCTCGATATCGTAGTGCGTCCGGGACAAGCACAAGCCGGCGGCCGACTCAAGTGCGTTGCGCGTTAACTCATTTAGCTTTCCGATTAACGATTTTAGGTTCAATGCCATATGCATTTGTCTCCCAAAGTTGCAATATAGTGTCTGCAACCTCTCTCGTCATCTCTTTGGTTTTGCCCCAGGTAGTCCAGCCCAGTCTAGGCGCAGTTTCCACGTCGGCGCCAAGTTCACAACGCGGGACCTCATGACGGTTCAAGACAAGCTGAATTTCAAAATCAAACTCGTCATTCGAAAAGAAGCGCGTCAGCACGCGTAACGGCTCGAAGGCCAAACCCGTGGGCAAGAATTCCTTGTACTGGGCCAGCGACAAGGGCCCGATTTTTATGCGGACGCGTGCTGTCTGGTCCCAGACCTCATCGCCCACGACCGCGCCCACTCCCAGTTGTTCGGAATAACGGCTCCTGCCTTCGAGGCAGCATTGGGTATTGGTATCAAGCCGGTACCAGCCACCCGCGAATTGTTCCACCTCAACCGGGACTTCGAAGTAGTCATTCAAAATCTGTTCGAGCGCCACCGCAGAGCGCGGATGCTGCGCCAGCAGACCCGAATAATAAAGCAGAGAGTCATCCGCCACCACCTGCCGATCCTGCAGGGCGGGGGTGCCGAGGCCTATCAAATCCAGCAGGTGATGTGAAAACTGGTCGCGCTCGCCGCGCTCATAGGCGATCCAGAAGCGGTATTTTTCCCAGGCCTGAAAGAAAAGGGAGATGATCCGGTGATTGAAAGTGTCGAATAAATCGACTGCCGAGGAATCGCCCGCCCGCGCCCTTTCCACCAACAAGACCGTATAATTGGCCGGCAGCACGCCTTCCGGCCCAGTCAACCCCATGAAGTTGACTTTCATTTTCACGGGGCCCTTCTCTGGCCAGGTCAGGGCCTGAATCTCGCTGGCCGGAAAGGCAAGTGTGGAATTAGCCTGGAAGCGGGCCACTTCCGCCGAGGGCGGAGCGAACTTGCCCACCCCCACCTTGTCGGGGAGGAAGCGCTCCAGCAGGCGCACGGCCTGGAAAAACTCGAAGAGATAAGGCTCGTTGCGGAGCTGCTCTTCCAACGGCGACTTGCTTACATCAAGATCGCTTGGCCGGCTCGGGGTGGCCATTCTTTCAACACCTCCCTCCGCTGGCGCGTCTTGACGACAAGCTGGCTGAAGCTATTGAGCGATGCGTACAACGCCAGGAAACGTTCAATCACCGCGGTAAATAGGAACACTCCTCCACCCACGAAGTCGTCCTCGTCGAACTCCATCTGAACCCGTGTCCCTCTCGCGAAGGATATGCCATTTTCCGAAATGATGCGCGCGAAGTGACGCTGGCTATCCAGGCGCACGATTCCCCCGACTTGTTTTTCAAGGTCAACAGAATCCGAGAAGTTGTACAGGCGGAGGATTTCCTGGAACGCCTCCTTCCCTTCCTCCACGATGGAAAGGTAGTTCAAGGCCAGGTGCGAAATAAGGCGCCAGAGCGCGCCCCTCCCCATCGGGGGCCGAACGGTTGCGGTGGGCTTGCGCAGGGCCACCGAGCCCTTGATAGATCCAAGTCCCTCGACTTCGAAATCGCCACTTTCGTTCCCAAATGGCAAGCGCGCCAGGATGTCACGATTGGTGCACGTGCACCGGACAGTTATGGTCTCAGCATCAGGCAAGGAAGCCCGCGAGGAGAGGTTGACCAAGTGCAGGTACACTTCCGAGCCTTCATCACCCTTCCTCTTCGAGGGCCGACGCGTGGTGTGCCAGAAGGTTTGACTCTTGTCCTTTAAAGTCCGGTGCCGGTAAGCATAGAAAGGCTGGTAATAAGTAATCTCATGGGTCTGGGGATTCGAACTGAGGACCTCATCTACCGAAAAAATCTCCGTGGCATTCCTGCGCCGCGCATCCGGCACGATAGGGTACTCCGAGCGGCTTTGGGTCAACAGGATTGGTTCCGCCGTTTGAGGAAACAAATTGATGACCGGAGAGCATCCCAAACGGATCGTTTTGGCATTGACACCAACTTCCAATCTTTGCTGCCGGTGGTTGACCTCGAAGGGCGCAATGAGAAATATGATCTCGGCGCGTCCGCCCATGCCCGCTTGCGCTAGTCGATCCAGCCCCTGGAGTTCAAAAAAGAAGAATTTCTCTGGCAGCGAAAAGTACTCCTGAAGAAGCCTGTAACCCACAAAGGACCTCCGGGGGTACGGCAGCATGGATTCCTCTTCGGAGAACCCCATGGGCCGCAAAGAGTCCACGGGCAGTGTGACCGGAGGCTTGCGGCTGTTTTTAGGGTCTCTCAGCACGATTTGCGTGCAATTGTTGCAGAGCAATTCGTAGAGAGTTTGTACAATATCTCCTTCACCATTCAGGAAGAAGCGCAACGACTGGAGTTGGAGTTTGTCAAAGCTGACATCGGAAAGGCAGCGAAGTTCCAGCCGCAAGGCCGCAACCGCCTCCGGGGCGCGCAAGGGAGGATTCAGCTTGTCAGGGGTCAACCACTTCGCGTCGGCAACCTCAATGGGCCAGAGGGTCACGTCGTAGCCCGTGCGAAATTTGCAGGGCACTCCCTCCACGGGCCGCGAATAGATCATCGAGCCGCGGGGAATCTTCAAGCCGGTGGTGAGCTTACCCTGCTCGGGATCCAGATGGAACTCCGTCACCGTCATCGAAGGGATGGGCCTGAGAAAATGAGGGTAGAGAACGCTGAGCAACCCCTCCGTGATCTGGGGAAACTCATCGTCGATTTTCAGGTGAACGCGGGCAGCGAGGAATGCAAAACCCTCGAGCAGCCTCTCGACATGCGGGTCGTCACAACGGTTGGCATCCAATTGCAGGCGCGCCGCAATTTTGGGATGCTTCTCGGCAAACTCCGCTCCCATCTGCCGGAGGAAGCTAAGTTCACTCTCGTAATATTCCAGAAGATCATCGCGCATTCTACGAACCCTTCACCTGGTATTGGCCGCTCATTGGTTCCAGCATGGTATCAAAGAAAACATGCTCGGGAGCAGGATCCATGCGCAGCAATCCTTCAATGCTGAAGCGGATGACGCGCGTATCGTCGGCCGCCGGTTCCAGCGTCACCTTGATATTCAGAAGCCTGGGCTCAAAGTAATTGATCGCTACCCTGATCGCTTTGAGCAGGGTACCCTGGTCGTTGGATGATCGAAGATAGAGGCTCGAAACGTCGGGCAGCCCGTAGTTATAAAGGGAGCGTTCCAACTCCTTGAGAGACGCCGGGGATTCTTCGATCGTCCGCCGGGTATTGAGTAGCCATTCCAAGTCGCGCCGGAGCGCGGCCTTCAACTCACGCAAGGATCGAGCTCTCGTAAGAGGAGGCTCCAGCTTGCGCTCCGGCTCCTGATCGATGAGTCGATCAAGCACCGACAATGTAACTGGGCCTTCCCTTTCTGTTGTCGGCATTAGGTTTCAAGACAGGAAATAGCCTGGACGGGATCAAGACGGGCGACCTTTTCAAAAAGCCGGAGCTTTTCCGCTTCATCCGCCTGTACCCTTTGGCTGTTCTTCAGAATCATTACCAGCGCTTTGGCTACAACTTCCCGATCCTCCCAGCCTTCCAAATGATTGTTCTCAATCAGGGAGGCCAAGTCCTCAATAATCGGCTGGGCAATTTGGCTCTTCCCGGCAGAGATGCAGACCTCGACCAGTTGCATCTTACGCAAGAACTGACCTCTCCCTGAAAGTTGCCTTTCGACCTCTTGCTGCATTAAGTCAATGGCCTTTTCCGCCTGTCCGGCGCGCAGAGCCTCACGGGCCAAATCGTAGCTGTCAACAAACTTCCTGTGCCATCCAGGGGCAGAATAATTCTCCACGATCCGGTATTCCGGGGAAGTGGCATCAGGTGATGGCGCCCCCGGTTCGGCCAGCAGCTCTTTCAACCACGCCTGAGTCTCACTGTTCGCAGCCGGAGTGTCGTCCAGCAAGTTGGTCTCCAGGATCTGCGGCTGGTCGTGCAGTAATGCCTTCAGTTCTGAACGGATGGCCATAGCAATCGCCGCGTATTCGCTTCCCAGTCCCACACAGGCATCGACCACGAAGCGCTGCAAATCGAGCCAGCCTCGGCTGCACGGAAGCGACATTGCATTCTCCGCCGCTTCCAGGAGTTCGTTCCATTTCCCTTCAATCGCCAGTTTCTTGATGTGCTGCCGAAGCTCCGTAGGCGGACCTTCGAGCAAAGTCATGTCGGATGTGTGGAACGCTCCTCGAAGCTCACCCCATCGTAAGCCCCTCATCATCAGGTAAGGGCCTGGGCTGTAAGGGTCCAGCTTCCGAAGAGCCGCTGCGGCACGCGCCACACTGGCAATAGCCTCCCGGCGTCCGGCAGGCTCCTTATCTGCCAGCGGTATTAGAATTCCTGCCGCCCCTGCGGCAGCTCGCCCAACCGTCTCCCCGGCGGCGGCCGGCCCCTCAGCACCCGCGCCCTCCGCTTGAACCTCGACGGCATCCGGCTCGGTCTCCCTCTTTTTCTGAAGGAGCAGATGCACGCTGTGGCGAACCGTCTCGAGGCCCTTCTTTAGTCCCCCGAAGCTTGGTGAGACATCACCAAACTTCTCCCGGCAAAAAGAATCCAGAGCCTGGAGCGTCGCGTTGCACTCGTCGAGGACAGCTTCCGTACTGACGTAAAAAGCTTTTGGAGTTTCGTTGAAGGACTTGTCGAAGTCTTCAGGCGCTATCTTCCCCTGTCCGAGGGCCTTTGTCCGGGCAGCTTTCTTCTCCTCGGTGTCGGCCTGTTCTTCATAGCCGATTTTTCTGGACTCGGTGTACTCCAGCCAACCGTGTCTGGCCTTGTTGACGGGAGCCATTTGAAGGGGAAGAATCAGACTTGAGCCGACCCATTCCAGCGGCGTCGCCCTCAACTCCGCGTCGCCATCCTCGAGTTGGGGGTACAAGGTTTCCCAGAAGGTCCCGAGTAGACCGCGCAACAGTTCTAAACCCTGTTTCAGACCGCCGAATCCTTCCGTCCGAAGCAAAGCGTCCGTAAGCCACGCGGCAAGCTGCAAATCTTTACTCTTGGTGGCGATGGCTTCAGCGGCCAGCTTTACAACCAGAGGGTAGTCCGCCTTCTTGATCTCGAATTTCCAATCGCCCTGTTCAGACTCTTCCTCTTCCCGGCGGGCTTCCTTGATCTGATCGTAAATGGGCGTGTAGCGGAGGTCTTCCCCGCTGGGATTCTCACCTGGGATCGGATTGAGTAGGTTATCCGGTAGAGGCATTCTGACCTATGCCGCAGCCTGAGGTAAATTGAATTCCAGTTGGCGGATGTCGAGCAGCGGGAATTCCTCGCCATCCACGAGCAACATCTTCTGACCGACCGGGACCGCCTCGCCCGACTCGCCTTCTTCCCAAAGCGTCATACGGCCAAGGCGAACCGCATCATCCGAATGTTGCCACGCGAATGGGGATAAGACCGGCAACAAGACCTCCCCAAGCTCGGTGCTTTTCAAGGCAGGTCCAACCCGAACCACAGCAGGAGTCCAGATCAGGTCTCGAAGTCGGCGTGGCTGCGGAATTTGGATTGAAGCCAAATGTTCAAAATTGAGCCAGAGATAGTTCCCGGCGGCAAAAACCTCCAGGCGAGGTCCAATCCGCGGATCGGCGTCCGTAATCGTCTGGAAGGGCTTGCCGTTTAGCGTACCGGTGATGGTTTCCGCGCCAGAGGATGTCCCTCCGGAAGGCTTCTCCTTCTTTTGAAAGAGATCCTGGCGCGTCCTTTCAGCTTGAAGGGCACTGCGGTAGAGCAGTGCCCCGATTTCGCTGTTTGGGCCGGCTTCCGCCAGCACGTCCAGTTGTTTCTCTGCCCGTCCATACTCTCCCGAAAAGCAGAGCAACTCAAAGAGGAAGGTACGGCGTCTGGTGTCTGAGGGGTTTTTTCGCAGCTCGGCGCTCAATGCCTGCACAGCCTCTTTGAGCCTTCCGGCCTGAAAGAGTTGATTCGCGTTTTCCATATTACCTCGGGAGCAATACTCCGGGGCCAGCCCCTGGACTATGCCGTTTGCTCCCTCTTAATGAGATTGTATTGAACGTTCCCCGCCGAGGTCAGCGTTCCGTCCGGCTTCTGCTCCTTGTAATCGTAATCGATCTGACCGTAGGTAATCGAGAGCGACTCCGTGCCCACATCCTCGCCCTCCGAGCCGCCGACGTGGAAGCTCGAAACGTAGACTTCCTTCAACTTGATGGTAAGGAAGTCATCGGGAGTCTTCCCGCCGGTCTGCTTGCTGCAATAAAGCGTTGCGTCGTCCACGTGTTTACCGGTGACGCAAAGCTCCAGGAGCTTGGGGCTCGCCTTGTCCACTTTCTTTGTAAAGCTGAGATCGGACATCGAGACCTTTCCCGCGCTCATACCTGAGCCGCTGATGTTTGTCGGGTTGGATGCCCCCCAACTCCAGGACAAGACTTCAATTTCGTCCTTGTGTTTCGTGGCGCCGCTCTCACCCTTAACGTTGCCAATTTTCAGATGGTATTCGATTGCCATATCTTCTCTCCTCGTAGAATTTGGATTTTCCAGAGAACGCGAGGCGGACTCGTGCTCGAAGTCCGCCCCAAGCCGCTAAGTAACTAAGCTCTGGCGGCAGACTGCGGCAACGATGCTACCAACCGCAGCGAAACCGTAAGCTCGTCGAGCTGGAAGTGCGGGCGAAGGAAGGCCACCGCGCGGTACACGCCGGGCTTGCCCTTCACCTCTTCCACATCGATGCGCGCTTCCCGTAATGGGTACTTCGCCTTCGTCGCTTGGGTTGCTGTGTCGTCACTGGTCACGTATTGCGCAATCCAGCGGTTGAGGAACATCTGGATTTCGTCGCGGGAAGTGAAGCTGCCGATCTTATCCCGCATCATGGCCTTCAGGTAATGGGCGAACCTGCACGTGGCCATGATGTAGGGCAACTGCGCGGAGAGCCGAGCATTGGCGTTGGCCGCATCGCTGTCGTACAACTTGGGCTTATTTGCGGATTGCACGCTGAAGAACGCGGCCTTGTCTGTGCCCTTGCAATGCACCAAGGGGACCAGCCCCTGGTCCGCCAGTTCCTTCTCACGTCGGTCCGTAATGGCAATTTCGGTGGGGCACTTCAGCGCCACGTCCCCTTCGTCCGTTCGGAAAGTATGTGCGGGCAGCCCTTCCACCAGACCTCCGCCTTCCACTCCCCGGATTGCCGCGCACCACCCATACAAGGCGAAGGCATTCGTCAACCGCGCTCCCATGGCATACGCTGCATTGCCCCACAGGTACTTGGTGTGATCGGTCCCATCCACGCCCTCTTCGTAAGTGAAGGCGTCCACAGGGACCGTATCCCTACCGTAAGGAAGACGCATCAGGACGTGTGGCACGCAAAGCCCGACATAACGGGCATCGTCGCTCTGGCGGAACGACTTCCACTTGGCGTACTCGGTGGTATCAAAAATCTTTCCGATGTCCCGCGGCTGATCCAATTGCGTAAAACTCTCCATATTCAGTAGTTGTGAGGAAGCAGCCGTCAGGAATGGCGCGTGCGCCGCCCCAGCAACCTGAGAGACCTTTTCCAGGAGTTCCAGATCCTCCGGGCTCTTGCTGAACTCGTAATCACCGATCAAAGCGGCAAAAGGATCTCCGCCGAAAATCCCGAACTCTTCTTCGTATACCTTCTTGAACAGCGCGCTTTGATCGAATTCAGGAGCCCGCTGTAGATCGCGCAGAAGCTCTTTCTTCGAAACATTCATAATGCGAATCTTAAGCATGACGCTGGTCTCGCTTTGGCTGATGAGGTACTTTAACCCGCGCCAGGTTGCCTCGAGTTTTTGAAACTGGGGATAGTGCAAGATCTCATTGAGTTGGATGGAGAGCAGGTGGTCAATCTGCGCCACTCGGGCATTAATCATCGCCTCCACATCTTTCGAAACGGTGACCTCCCCTTCCAGCACCTGACTGATGAATTCTTTCACCAGGCTTTTGCCCCGCTCACGGGTGGCAACGTCTGTTCCCACCCTGCCGGCCTCAACAATTTGATCCAGCAATCCCTTTTCCGCGACCTGCTCCGCCGCCTGTGCAGGCGCCTTTGCCCTTTCTTCTTTAGCCATTTGACCCCTCCTTTTCTTTCTCCTCCTTCTTTCCGCCCAGTTCCGCCCTCAACTTGTTCAACTTCTCCGTGTTACTAACCGCCTCCAGCAGAACTTCATCCAGCTTCTCGTTCGTCTGCAACGTGCCTTTTAGATCGTTGAGGCGGCTGCGCAGGTCAAGCAGTTCGCGCAGAGGTTTGACCTGCTTGGCCACGTTCTCCGGCGCGAAGTCATCCATATTCTTGAAATCGAGACTGACCTTCAATTGTCCTGCATCGGGATCCTCGCTGAGCTTGTTTTCCACCGAGAATGCCAGATGAGGTTTCATGCTTTCCAGCACGTTGTCGAAATTATCGGGGGTTACTTCTACGAACCTCCGGTCTTTTAACCGGGGTAGAGGATCTACGGGTTGACCTGAAAAATCACCCATAACTCCCATCACAAATGGGAGCTCTTTAATTTCTATGGCGCCTCCGGTTTCCACGTCGTACGTAACGTGGACACGTGGAGGACGTACCCTTTCAAGCTTCTTTTGCACGCTCTGTGCCATGGGGCACTCCTTCCGAAAATTCAAATTTATTGTGGTGTTAAGTCCGGAACCCACAGCCTTTGTAGCAAATCGCGGAACGTTTGTCAATGCAAAAACAGGGGGCTACAATTTCCTTAGAAAGTCGCGATCTCTCTTGGTGTGATATGGGCAACTTGTGATAACAGAGGAGAAGTCTTATCCAGGAAGTCTCCAAACCCATTGAAAAAACACGAGATAGTTAAAAACGTGTAGGATCGAGCGTTTATCAGCCTCACTGTACTCTCTCCGAAAAGGGGGCGCCGATGAGGGCTGCCAAGACCACTCGGCAGTTGGCAAACTTTTCCTTGCCCGGCGCAAGCTGCGTCGCTCAGTGAATCCATTCCGTGGTCGAAGCTGATTGACTCGGCAGTTCACGCGCGCCGGCCGACTGAGGGTTTGATCCATAGCGAGGAAGCTACGGGAGGCATTGAGCTTGTTGGCGGCAAACCTCGCCGCCCAGCCGCGCTGGCCTCGTGCACGAAGGTGATCCGGCCGGGCCGAACCGGCAGGCATCTTGCGCTAGTGGGGTTCCTCCCGGCGGCGTATCCGCGGCGAGAAGTATTTGGCATATCAATGCGGATATTTGCTCCAGGCCGGAGCGCGTCTGCGAGCATCGGCGAGTTCGGCAGGCGTGTAACGGTCGATCGGCAGAAGCAGCAGCTTCGCTCCCGGCCCTATCCGGTTCGGATTGGGCCCGATCTTGCCCTTGTTGAGATCGAAGATGAGCGGCCACAGGTTGAAGTCGCCATACTGGGCCTTGGCGATGCCGGACAGGGAGGACTTGTCCGGGTCGCCGGCGCGCACCTCGACCGTGAACCCACCGGTAATGGCTGTCTCCGGCACCTGAAGGAAATTCGTCTCGCCTTTGGGGGAAGAGAGAATCTTGCGCCCGCCTGGATCGGCCGGCGTGAAGCTGTACACCGGCCCCTCCCATGCGCCGAAATCGATGGCGCCCGCCCGGTTGGAGAATGTGAGCCATTGCCAGATGGTGCGACGCCTGTTGTATTTCTGTGTCTCCACGGCGGCGATCACTTCCGCTCTGGTCCAGAGCGCAATTTCGCCGCAGAAGCGCATGCCATCCGCCTCGGTGTCCTTGTTGTAGGGCGCGGTGTCGGCGGTGGCGCAGGAGAAGATCGTGATTTTCGTGACCTTGCCTCTCAAGACCGCCGTCAGCGTGGCATTGGCCAGGCTGAGTCCTTCGTCACAGAGCTGCAGACCGAAACCGCCATGCTCCTCATTAACGCACGTGAGGTGCCGTAAGTCGAGAGTTCCTTCGTAACCGTGGCACATTACGTAGAGATCGCTTAAGCCGCCACTACGCCGGGAATACTCGGCGATCCACCCGAGGGCGTGCGTGATGGGAATGTTCTCATCTACTTCGTACGTATTGTCCGCCATGTCCCCGGGGGGATTTCCCGCCAAGCGGCGATCGTGAATCAGCATGGAACTGGGCATCAATTACCCTCCCGAGATAAAAGTGAATCTTTGCGCCTTTCCGTTTCAGCCCTAAGGGTCAGGATTTCCATTTTGGAACCCACGTTCCCATTAGTATAGACCCAACTGCCTCAGCTGGCGCTTTTTTTATTTTCGTCGACCTTTCGCAGAAAATTGACTGCGCACGCCGGAACGGGCTCCACATACCCAGGGCCGCCGATTCCGTTGGGTCCGCCCTTGTAACTCCTAGTATGGTCGTCCGTCCAGCGGCCATCGTTCTTGTCCGGGTGCCCAAAAGCACCGACCAGAGTGTTGACTTTATCAGGCAAGAAGAGGCTCAGGAAATCCCAGTGTTTGGCGGTGAGAATCTAACCTGGGCCGGTTGATGATTGATTAAACTCTGAAATGATAACTTGGAGGAAAATCGTCAAGAAGATCCAACGAGAAATCGGCCCCAATACGCCGAAAAACGTGGGTTAGATCAAACGTGAGTTCAAGAAAGCATTTCTCCGTCCATGGAAGAAACAGGGCTAACCCAATCTTGAGTTTTGAATTTTGAATTGCTTTCTTCTTTCTGCCCGCCGTCTACTGCGCTCACAGGCAATTTGAACTCTTCCACCTCAAGGAATCCTCCCGATATAAAAACCATGACCAGCCTGGCAAACTCTGCCAGCGGCGTCTCAGGGTGGACAAAATTGTGCTGCTTGCAAAACTCAAGGAGTTGCCGCACCGTCAATTTCCCGTCGCATTGCGGGAGCAGGAACCCCACCCAGGGCTGCACTCGACAGTCCACACTGAAAGGATACTCAGTGTGCAACGAGAACTGCTCAGGCGCCAAATCCCCCTCCTTCATCCGGTGGACTGCGTGAAGTTCAAGGGAAGGGGCGACGACGGGGTGCGTTTCAGCGAGTATCTCAATAAACTCAGGTTTTACAGCAGCGGTTTCCCACTTCAGGAGCCAATCAATCTCCTTCTGCCCCGTATTCGGGCCAACGGTTCTCCGGGTGGTGAAGACCGGACGGGCATCTTCCCTTCTCTGGATGATCATCCATCCGTAAACCATCAATTGTATGCCGAGACCCCTCAACGCTTCTCTCATTTCATGGGCTGCCTGGCCACCTCCCTTTGATTTCACGGCATACTGCATTGCCGCATCATTAGGGTCTTGCGGCTGCCTAATAATGACCATGACATCAAATTCCGATTGTTCTTCGCCCAGCCAAGCCCTTACACGCTGCTCGAAAGGCGCGCCTTCGCGGTCCGATCCCTGCGCCAGACAATAGAAGCACCCACCCGGTCGCAGGTAGCGGGGTAGCCCCATCACGATGCGGCGCGTCACCTGTTCTCCGTCCGAGCCTCCATCGTAAAAAATCTGGGCACGGTTCAGCACGGGCATATAGGGTGGATGGGCGACGATACGGTCAAACGTCAGGTCGCCGAGGCATTCATAAAGGTCTCCCTGGATCGTCGTGAGGTTGTTTAGCCCATTGAGCAGGCGGTTGAATTCCGCCATCTGCGTACACCGCTCGGTAATATCAACTGCCCATCCGTGGTTCGCGTGCCGTGCGGCCTCCAACGCCGCCACGCCTGTGCCTGAACAAAGTTCGAGGAAACTCTCGCAAGGATCCCGCGGCAAAGTCGCCATGAACTGCGAGGTGTTTGCCGTAATCGCCGGAAAAACAAAATCATCTGGCAAATCAGGGGCGTTGCCCTCCGGCGTAGTCCATCGATCCGAAACAATGAATAACCGCCCCACAGGATAGAGCGCCACACTGGCACATACTCGCGCGTGGTCCGCAGAGTCTTCAATCAGCAAGCCCAGATCTCTCATAGCTTCCAATGCGCGTGCCGGGATCACGGATTCCAAGGCCTTTACCCCGAGCGGCTCTCCCATCAGGAACAGGCGGATCAAGAAGCCCAGCCCATCCGATTCGCCCGAAAGAGTTACCCGCGCTCGGTCATTGGAGAAGAATTCATTGAGACCTGCCATACCCACCCGGCAACAAATTGACTTCTCGTTGAATTCCGAGCTGCGCAGAAAATCGCGCAAAAAGGCGAAATGTGGCGATTGTTCGAGCCGCAATCGCATGGCTGAGGCGCCTGCCGGCCCTTCCTGTCGTATCCCCAAATTGACCTCCTGCTGTAGTAGGGGCGAGCGGCGCTCGCCCGAGGGCCGAACGCCGTTCGGCCCTACAAGATGCGGTTGGTTACGGCGATGGGCCGCGCTGCCCCACTAGTTTGCCGCCCTTGCCACCCCGCGAAGATTTCCTCGAACCCGCATAGGCCCGTCAGGGCCGACATCATGTGGCCCACGGCGACAGCCGTGGGATAAAGGGCATGCGATAAGACTTCTTAGCCCCGGCAGGGGCGACATCGCCATGCAGGGAACAGAGGGCAGGAATCTGCGCTGCCCTTCTGTCGCCCCTTGCGGGGCTTGGCCCTTTTCCAGCGGCCCTCCTTCCCCACGGCTCGCGTCGTGGGCTACGATATGCCGCCCGCTGCGCGGGCTAATCGGGGGACGAGGGAACAACCACTGCGTCTTAGCTTGGGGCCAAAGCCTGCGCCGGGTTAGAGCTTGAGAGGCACGGAGGACACAAAGAATCCCCTTTTGGTTGCGGCCATCAGGCGCGCTGTTTGACAAGTTCAAAAAACCACTGCTGCCATTACCCCCGACTGACACTCACTCCATCAGTACAGCCAGGCGCGCGAGGCTCCCCAACACGTCCTCGGTCTCAGCGGCAATCCTTTTCTCCACCGTCTGCATGTCACTAACTGGTTTGTCACCGTCAAGCAGCGTTAGAGCCCCTGACTCGAAAAGCTGGAGAAGATCTTTTCTCAGAGCATCGTGGTCGCGGGTGCCGTCCATGAGCATAACCAATCCTCTTTGCAGCGCATCACCTAGACGCAAGCTTCTGTGGTGCAGTGTCGTTATGACATCGCTGTCTCGAGCCTCTAATCGAGCCAGGGGGCTTGCCACAGGCCTTTCGCTGACCTTCGTCGCGAAAGGCGGAACGTAGACGTGCAGATCGAGCAGTCCAGCCGAGTATGTCTGCCATACGAAATCCAAAAGGTCAGAGGCGAAATCCTGATCGGGTTTCGGAACAAAACCCAGCCTTTGGCGGGCCCGAGACTCGACTTCGGTCAGGAGCTTTTCACAAGCAATTCGCTGTGGTTGTGACTCGATCAAGTACCAGAGCAGGGCGCGCGCCAACGGGTTGGCGGTAATAAGTTCTACTCCGCTGCCACTACGAAAAGTCTCTTCTGCTCCCGGAGAAAAGTCCGGAGCTGGTGAGTTCGGCCGCGCTTGAGACGAAACGTAATATGACCTGACTGAGACGGATTTCCCCGAGCGGTCGAGCCGCACATCTTTGTGGCACAAAAGCGTTTTCCGGAAGGCCCGGCCGCGCATGAAGTCCAGGTACTGTTCCCTCAAAATGATGTCATCGGAAATCTTATCGAGCACTTCTTTCGCCTGGGGCGTGAGGCCTCCTGTGTGCATCTCGAAAAAGTCGGCTTCCCCCAGGAACTGGAGTTCATGGCGTTGAGCGTGCTCCATGAATTGGTGGAAATAGACGGGCCGGAAGACTTCTGCCAACTCGTCATGGTAAAGACCTTCTCTTGACCGCTTGGACGTTCGCTCAAACTCCTCCTGGAGCAGTTTCGTATAGTTGTCGGGTCCCACGCGCGAATTTGCCAGCAGCTTGAGCAAGGTGATGGCCTGCTGCATCTGCTGCTGCGGATCATGGAAATCCCGATTGTGGAAGAGCATCATCTCACGGATCATTACCCGTGAATAACACCCTGGAAATGTGTTGTAACTGACATAGGCAATTCCCTGCGGTTGCAGGCTGCCTTTGCAGATGGCCAGGATCTGATCACGAACCCCCGGCGGAACCCACGCATAGAGACCATGCACGATGATGTAATCGAACTTGCCGTAGTCCGGGGCCATATCGAGCAGGTCAATCTGTCGGAAAGCAAGATTCTTCAGCCCAAGAGCCTCCACCCTGGCCTTTCCCTGGGCAATCGGTCTTCCTGCCAAATCGACTCCGACAAATTCACTTTCCGGCAGCATGACTGCCATGGACAACAAGTTGGCCCCAGCGGAACACCCCAACTCCAGCACTCGGCATCGCTCGACAGGCGCAGGCCTCATGCCGAAGTGCGTCGCTACGGTCGCCAGGCGATCAGGATGTGTGTATGAAATGGGAAATGTCGGGTAGGCAATTTCATCGTAAGGGGTCAACTCGGGTTTTGTCATACTGCCGCCAATCACCGCCTCAGGCTCTCCAGCGTCCGGCCAAAGCACTGAGAGGCTCGGCAATTGCCTGGAATCGCACCAGCCGGACCGTCGGCTGATCCTTTAACGAGGCAAGCGGCATGAAACCCTTTTCCATCATTTTCTCCGCTGCCGTCTGCGTCAACAAAACCTCGGCGCAAGGCAGGTTCCTGAGCTCGCCTTCCACCGTGTGGATATAGATGGGCAGTCCGCTTATTTCCGAAATCGTGCCTGGCCGTAGTTCCCACCCCTGCTCTGCAAAAGACTGCGCCAGCAATAAAGCACAGGCAAAAGCTGAATTGCACCACAAGTAGTTCTCATGGGCGGCGGGATCAGGCATCTCTTCGAACTGAAAGAGTTCAGCGGGTTCGGTATCCTTCCCATAGGGTAGCCGCAAAAGAAAACGGGGAAGTCCCAATCCAACAAAACGAGCTTCGCGTGAGGTCCTCAATGCTTGCCAGGAGGCGGCAGCCTCCTCGGACATCTGAATCTTCCATTGCCGCGGATCAGGCAAGTCGAGGACTGAGTCGCAACCCAGTAGGCGCGGACTCCCGCCGGCAATGAATGGGGTGCCGGCCCCGGCGGCCACTTTCGCCATCCGACCAAGCAGTTCGGCATCTTTCAAGGTAGGGCCGAAATTGAAATTCCCTGCCATAACGGCCCACGGTTCCGCCCCGGGCGTACCCACTGTCTTCTCCACGAGCAATTTGTAGATTCCCGTCGAGCTCAAATCGCTGGATGCCAACAGGTCCTGGGCAAGTTCTTCTTTCGAGACATCGATCAGAAATAACTTAAGCTGAGTATCCGTTTCGATATTTCGAACCAGAAAGAACACGGCGCGCCACGCAGCTTCGAGCGCTTGGAAGTCGGGAGCATGCAACAAAGCCGCCATCTGGGCGCTGGTGGCTTTATCTATCAGGGCAACCAGTTCTGCCTGGCGAGGGTCCGCTTTGGCGACCACATGGGGAGCGACAATCTTATTTAACAAGGTGGTCCATTCGTCGGCAGGCTTGGAGGGATACTCTTCTGCTGCCCTGCCCTCGGTTGCTTCGATCGTTTCATCCAGAAGGCTACCCGCAACCACCCGCTGTATATCCGCCCCGGAGACTCGGTGCGCAGGCGCTGCAGGGGCGATTTGTGACGAGGGTTGCTTCCCTACAAGACCCAGTTCCGAAGCCGTTTTGGCGAATGTCGCCGGGTCGCTGAGTTTTTGCCGCGTCTCCCGCAACTTCTGGAACATTTGAACCTGCTCAAAGAGCCTGTCAGGATGAAAATCGTCCAGATCACCAAACTTCAATGAGATGCGGAAGGCATCCTCTCCCCCTGGAGCCAGTTCAAGCCGAGGCGCAATTCTTGCCAGCACAGAGTCAAAATTGTCGCGATCGATCATCTGGGGACGCCGGCTCGCGAGGGCACCCCCACTTTCAGACAAACCTCGATTTGTGCGCCCGCTGAAGTCCCCGAGAATAGCGATTCGAAAAGGGGTCTCGGAGCCCGGCGTGACTAGTGGCTGCTCACGACCCGCAGTCACATCAAGATGAATCTCACCAAATGAATGGCGGCTCGGCATGGGTTGCTCCTGCTTGTGGAAGTAATGGGTGGCCCTAACTTGGCGGACTTGCCCACCGAGGAGATTGTACGCCAATTGTTACGCGCAACCAAGACCCCTCCAAGATTGGTGGTGGATCAATTTGATGCTGTAGCGGCGAGTTTACCTCGCCATTTCCTGGCGGCGAGTTTACCTCGCCAAGTGGCGGCGTAAAGCCGCCTCTACATCAAATTGACCCACTCCCCCGAGATTTGCAGAAATCGCTTCGTCGGGGAAAGAGGTGCACCGTCATGAAGGATCAAAGGATGATCTGGTCTACGCGGCGGGGGCGCATACATGCCGCCGTTCGGCATGTATGCGATCATGGCGCGCTGCAGAGCCGTTTCCGGGGCACCAGCGCATTCTAACCCAATTGCGAGAGGTCGCTTGCGTCACCATGAATTCGCCACCCGCCAGCCCGTCAGCCGACGGGCGAAAGACCGTAGCCCACGGCGCGCGCCGTGGGAAAATCAGCCCCCGACCGCGCCCGAGCCCCGTAAGGGGCGGCAGAACGGGGGAGAGTTCCCGCGTCGAAACCTTTTCTTTCGCCCCGCTGGGGCTGCCGCGAACCAGGGGCCTTTCCGGACTTGCTCGCTTTTTTCTCACCACTTTTGTGCCCATCCATTGCATAATGAGCAGCTACCGGCCGATAATTAATGATGATGAAAAGCATAGCGGCCCGACCTCCGGAGGTTTTGCCTTAAGTCAGCAAGTTGGATTGAAATCAGGAAGGAGTTCCGAGGTGGCAGAGCACGAACACAGGGTCAAACTGATTTTCATAATCAACGGTGAGAACTTTTCCGTCGAGGCGAGCGATGATGCAACGCTCCGACATGCTGTTGAGCGAGCACTTCGCGAGAGCGGCAATACAGGTCGTCCCCCTGACGAGTGGGAGGTGCGAGATTCCAATGGCGTCCTGCTCGAGATGGGCCGCACTATCGAGCATCTCGGTCTGAAAAATGGCGCTCGGCTCTTCCTAAGTCTACGAGTTGGCGCTGGGGGTGGTATCGGGCGGCTATGAGAGTAGATCCAGAAGTGAATCGGCTGAAGTTCGACCGCGAGGTGGGTGTCCTCGTCAATCAAAGGCCCACGCTTGAGTCGCGAGGGATAGTGATGCTCAGTTCAACATCCTACCCGTATGTGGATCTGCTCTTTGTGCCTCGTCACCCAATGCAAGCGGGAGTTCCGATGACCCAGGCTGGCAGCATCCTATTACCCCAGGTGCAACTGATGATGGTGCAGGTTCCCAGCCTTGCGGGAAGTGCTTTCAAGGCCCATCTTGATCTCACGGACTATGACTTGCGGGCTCCATCGCTGGAGTTTCGGGACCCGTGGAACGATAACCTCCTGCCGTACCCAACGATGTTTCGGGCCCTCGAATTTGAGGCGGACCGAAAGGTGCACGTGGTTCTCCTTGACGATCACCCAAGCACACACAAGCCCTTCCTTTGCATTCGCGGAATCAGGGAGTACCACGAGCATCCGCAACATTCTGGCGACGACTGGCTCCTCTATCGAGGGGAAATGAACCTGTTCTCGATCGCGATGTCGATATGGCGAGTCAGCATCGATCTGGTTCACCCTCTAGTGATCATGCAGCCGAATCAGGTGCAGGTGCAGTGGATCAGCGAGGAGAAGGTCTGAGTGGCTCTCGCACCCTTTTTTGAGCGCGTTTATGGAGCATTGGGTGGACACCTATCGGTTTCGCGCGAGTCCCTTATTGGCTTGTTAGAAAGTTGTTCCGTCGGCGTTCGATGCGGACCACGGCCGAGTGCGAATGAAGTCTGGATCGCAGAGCTGACAACAAATCTCCTCGCTCGCCTTTATCCACGGCTTGCGATTTCGGCACCGGAGCCTCACTTCTCGGCCCTCCGTGACCTGGCCACAAACATCAACCCAAACATTGAGCTGGCCGAAGACGCGCCGGACACCACGACCATCGCCGTGGGATCCGGGAGGTTCGACGGCGCTATCTATCCATCTGCCAGTGGTTGGGTTGCTCGCATCCACCATTCGCGCCCACGCCGGGGAGGCGCTGCGAACCCCTACGCTGCCGGAGCCGCCGCTGCGCTCGCGTGTGCCGAGCTGTTCCGCCGCATATTCTTGAAGTCTGCCCCAGAACGTGACATTTCCTTGTCCCTGCTCGATTTCGGCCCCGAAGCCGGCGGCAGCCTCGAACTCACGCCTGGTAGGTTCGGTGATGTAGTTTTCGTGGGCGTCGGCGCGGTGGGCAATGCCGCAGTGTGGGGATTGGCGCGCGATTCAAAAACCGAAGGACGGCTGTGGTTTGTCGATGCTGAAGATTTAACGCTTTTCAACTTACAGCGATATGTGCTGGGGACACTCGCAGACGTATCACAATCGAAAGTGGCATTGGCGGAGCGGCCGCTTCGCGGAACTCGACTATCGACTGAAGCTTGCCAAGCCACCCTGGAGGAGTTTGCGGCAAAGCGAGGCCGCATTGACATTCCGACAATCTGCATATCGGTCGATAACGTGGATGCTCGCCGATCAGCCCAGGCACTGCTTCCCAGGCTGGTGGTCAATGGGTGGACCGGCGAAGGAGCGCTTGGGGTCTCCTGGCACGTTTTTTCAAACGAGGCGGCGTGTTTGGCTTGCCTTTATCATCCACATGGGAAGGGGCCCTCAGCGACGGAGCAAGCAGCCAGGGCACTCGGATTACCCTTGGATCGAGCAACCGCCCTGTGGGTTACTCGAAAGCCGCTTTCCGACGACGATCTGAGCCAAGCTGCTCGTGCCCTGGGAGTGGACGAAGCGAGGCTTGCTCCTTGGCGGGGTAAACCACTCGGCGAGCTGTACACTGACGTGGTCTGCGGAGCCGTCGCGCTTGATGTCACGGGAGTTGGCCGCGTCGAAACAGTTCCTCTCGCCCATCAGTCTGCATTAGCTGGTATTCTGATGGCGGCTGAACTCTTAAAGCGAACTCGCCCGGAGCTGGCGCCCCTCTCCCAGCCCGAGGCATTGGTGTCTTGGGACGATGTACTGCGCCCCCCTCCTGCGATGTGGCGGAAGCCTAGGCCGCGTGAACCCGGCTGCATCTGCGGAGACGAAGTTTATCAGACCGTCTACCGGGAAAAATGGAAGAACACGCTCCCCTAAGGATCGCGTATCAGATCGCCCTCGTGATTTATGACAACATAGTCAGGTTTGTCCTCTGGGTTCCTTACGGGGAATTGGACATCCCAATGTCTTTTTCCGGTTCGGTCCCAGATCCACACCCTTCCCCAATGGTCTACTGGGCCTGTCCCTTGACCACCGCCCGCCTCACTTCGCGGAAACGTCTTGCAGTTTTTTCTCCAATCTTCCTTTCCAACGGCTGCCAAGTGCCAGTCGTCGGGAGGAATGTAATAGTACTTGTCCACGCCACCAATTAGATAGTGCCAGCCTTTTCTACGAAGCTCTTGGAGTTTCACGTCAAGCTCATCAAGTGGGACGTTCTCAAGCGCTGGGTGCTTAGGCACGCGGCATGGGTGTTTTCCCACCCGACTGTCTGTGGCGGGAAGATGACAACGCTGCAGATCCCACGGGTCGAAATCTGAAACTGCATATGGATGCAGATCGTACTCTTCAAGCACAGCCAGTACACGGCTTCCAGCGGGGTTGCCGTCAATTGCAATAGCAACTTCCGGTTTGCGCTCCCAGCATTCGAGACGTTTCTTAGGAACGACAATCTGCGGATTACGCCAATCTCGTAGGTCCGTCATTGCCTCTCGCAGTGCTTTCTTCCATGTGTGTGGCAAGGGAATGCCACTTGGCTCCGGATCGGGTGACGCGATGGAATTCCCGCCGTCTTCATTCCAGCGAACGTAAGCCTCAACGAGTCGAATAAAGTAGCTCCCATACGAACGGGAGACCTCATCCTTATCTAACTCTCTACACAGACTTGAATATTGTTCGAGGTTGATAAAAGGGACAGGGGTTAGAGATTCCCGCTCCTTGAACATGCGATCAAAGTCTTCTAGGACCCCGGCGGCCTCCATCCTTTGGGGGACGGCTTCTGTTATCGGCCAAGGGTGATCAAGCAGCAACATCGCCATTACGCTCGCCCCCTCCGGGCTTCCCGCATGATTCTGATGTGCTTTTCTGTGTCCCAAGCTTCTGCAAGGAAACCCATTGGCCACCTTAGTTGTCCTTTTGACGTTAGCCCGACAGACCTGGGCTGACAGCAATCCCCATCCTTTGGCTCATCAATGAAGTAAACCTCAATTTTGCCAAGAAGCTCTGGGTTCATCTCTGCCCTTAGTCGAAGTCGATGGAAAAACATCTCTGAGTGGGTCTCGACCAAGGTTGTGCGCCCTGACAGCGCCAGGGAGCAGAAAAAGTCCGCGAGCACAGCCTGTGGGCGCGGATGCAAATGTGCTTCTGGAAGATCCACAATGAGGATGCCGTTCTCGGGCTGCAAGAGCCCGGCGACCAGAACAGGAACTATCTGGCTTATGCCGAAACCAATCTCGGTTATGTTGTGCGACTGCTGGCCAGGGAGTGTCGCCCGAATCTGGAGCTGACCCCGGCTTCCCTCTATGGCCGTGCTTTCGATTGAAGTGGCCAAATGCAGAAGCTGGAGCCATTCATCGACCGCACTGAGCAGTTTCATAGTGCCCTGGTCCCACGGCGCGTCGAGGGTGGCCGCTGCCTCATCGACGGTGTTCGGGATCTGGGGGGGCCTGACAAAAGGTACAATTTCATCACGCCGTTCGCTCAAAATCGTGGCCGTCCACTCCCCTGCGTATCCAATCGCTTGTCGCGGGCCTGTGTCTGCTCTATAACTCCTGGATGGCCGCTTTCGAGTCGCGCGCAAATACGTGAGACCCTTGAGGAAGGTGCGAACTTCATCGCGTGCAGCGCCACTTAGCTGACGGGAAGTTCCCCCTGGCTGGTGCTGCACGGTCATTACCATTAGGCCGTCGAGCCCCACAAGACAGGCTGAGTCTTCGCCTTCATCGTGCCACATGTTTTCATTGATGCGTCGCAGGACGAGTCGTCCAGGGGACTTCTGCGGTTCTGAAACTCCAAGAGAGACGACCTCACTTTGTGCTCCGGGCACCTCGCCCTGTGCCCGGACAGTGGTTGTGACTGCAGCGCTCTCATCCAGTCCCCTTGGGTGCGCCACATAGCTGAGGCGCAGGTCCCGCGCGCTAGGTAACGGCAGCTCAAATCCGAATCCCAAATCAACCAATCCCTCATTCGTTTCAAGTCCGATGTACACCCTATCGACGACGCCATCCGTCCGAAGATCAGGGAGGTTTCCAAGGTCAACCGGCCAATCATCTGCATCTTTCTGTGCGGGGGTTAGCGAGGCTTGGCCCGAACCGCTGTGAAACCACTGGGCGTGGGCCATTGCCGCAAGTGCGTGTCCAAATGCGGACTTACCGGCGCTGTTGGGCCCCAGAAGAACCGTGAGCGGCTTCAATTGGATACCTGCGTCCTGAAAGCCGCGAAAGTTTCGCAATCGAACAGCTTGGATGCTCATTGCCTCATTTACCTACCTTTAATATCGCGCGAGCTTCTATAAGGCTCAACTCTCGCCAGTCTCCCCGATCGAGTCGGTATACGGCCCATGCAGTCGGGTCAGCCGGTGCATGGCCGAAGTCTGGAACAACCAGCGAGAATCCGCCCTCAGCGGTCACAATCGCGTATCGGTCGTCGGCACGAGAATGGTAAGCCTCGCCAGGGTGGCTGTGCACCTGTGCAATCAGCCGCAACCCACTTTCCGCAAGGTCTTGGTTCAACTCGAAGAGCGTCTCGCCGCGCACGAAGTAACCGACACCGTCTTCGCTGGAGAGTGGCTGCTGGTCGGGGACGTACGCCCGAAGAACGTGCGCTCTGTCGGGTTCGATGTCACCTAACCAGAGGATGAGCCCCTCAAGCCCATGCGCGCCGAACTTTTGTAACGCCTGAAGGGTTGCGCGGACGACAGCGCGATCCACAATGACGGATTGAACCCCGCGCAAGCGAGCGGCTACCATGGCGTTAAGTTACCACACATTCAAATCTATTCGCGACAGGTCATCTTAGTACACCAAATTCGCCACCGCGCAAATTAAAATGAACACCGTGTCTACTATCCTCCATAGTGACACAAATCCCTTCGTCAATGAAGTACACCGACGGAATTCGGGTCAACCCAGCGAATGCGGTGAGAAGTCCATTGGAGAGAGGTTAGAGTGATGGCTTTGTGTCGAAGGCAATTCACATTCCGGCACTCACAATTCATAATTGCTCTTGCCCCTCAGCCGCCCTTCAATGATTCAATGATGCAACGAATCAATGAGTCAATTGAAGAAGTCCTGGGCTACACCTGTTTGCATATTGTCTCTTGACAATACCCCGCCGCCGTGGTAGCCTACTCATGTGAATGTCCAATCCGCGGGGAAGTCCTTTCCTCGCTATCCTAACAACCCGTCTCAGGAGGAACCATGTCTTTACGCAAATCACCGCAACTTACGCCCGCGTTGCTCGCCGCCGCGCGCCAGAATGCCCAGCATTCCACCGGGCCGCGCAGCCCCGCCGCCAAGCAGAACTCCAAGCTCAATGCCTTGAAGCACGGCGGACGCGTCAGCGAGGAAAATCGCTGCCTGGCCATGCAGGCGCTGGGCGAAGACCCGCAAGAATTCGAAAACTTGAAGCAGGAACTCAGGAGCGCCCTCGGCCCCGGCGACGCGCTTTGGGAGAGGCAGATCCCCCTGCTCCGCAAGGTCGCACAGTGCGAGAAGCAGGAGCGGTTTGTGCGGAGCCGGGTCGCCCCGGGCGCGGTCGACCCGCAACTTCGAGAATTTCGCAAGCCAGTAGTCAGGTCTGTTCATGCGGGGTAGGGCCGAACGGCGTTCGGCCCACATGGGCCAGCGCCGCTGATCCCTACGACAAACGACAGCGTTCGGCCCACATGGGCCAGCGCGGCTGGCCCCTACGACAAACAACCGCGTTCGGTCCACATGGGCCAGCGCGGCTGGCCCCTACGACAAACGACGGCGTTCGGCCCACGTGGGCCAGCGCGGCTGGCCCCTACGACAAACAACTGTGTTCGGCCCGCGTGGGCCAGCGCGGCGGGCCCCTACGAATCATCGCCGGGGTTCCAGGGCCATTCCTCTTCGGACCCTGGTTCCGCCTCAGGATTCTCCCGATCCAATTTCCAGCGCGCAGGGTTCGAGAGAATGTACTCGCGAATCCTGAACAATTCATCCTCGTCGCGAATGACATGTTCGAAATAATCCTCTTGCCACACGGCGGCGCGCGGTCGATTCCAAAGCTCTCGAATCCGACTCGTAAGCGCCGATTTGAACCCCGCCGCCCAGGAGGCCAACGAATGGGAGCGCATGGGCGGGATGGGACCCCGCCGGTTCCGCGGGGTTTGTAGGGCCGAGCGGCGCTCGGCCAAGGGGCGAGCGCGGCTCGCCCCTACGGGTGTTTGGGCATCGGGCGGGCGAGCGCCGTCCGCCCCTACAATTGGTTGCGCGAACCCGCTACCCATCAGCAGGCGCTCGCGCTTCGGCCCCAAAATCCAAAGAATTCCGTGAAGATGGTTGGGCATGACAATGAAGGCATCCAATGCAAATTCCTGCCGGATTTGGGCGGATTCGAGCCACTGTTCCCGCGCAAGCTTGCCGCAATCATTTTCATACATGCGGTCTTCGACCACACGGCCGAAGATGCATTGCTTGTGGAACGCGCAGAGCGTGACAAAGTATGCCCCAGGTAACGCGTAGTCATAACCGTGCAATCGGATGGAACGGCGATGATGGATCTTCGCGTCGTATTTCATTGATGGGGCAGAACCGCGTCCGGCGTTGGTAGGGGTCGCCGCTACGACCGTTCGAGCATTTGTAGGGCCGAGCGGCGCTCGGCCAAGGGCGAACGCCGTTCGCCCCTACAAGTTTTGATCAATGGGAGGCCGAGCGCCGCTCGCGCCTACCTCGCGCTCACCGCATAGTTTTCCGGCTTCGTTCGCTGCTCGGCGGGGATGGACAGGATAACGTCAAAAATCAGCGAGGCCAGCATGGTGCTGTCCCTTCGCTGCGCTCAGGGCAGGCTCTTGCCGCCGCTGAAGCCCACCAGCCAGGGGCGTTCGTCTTCCAGATAGAGCTGGCGGAGAGAACCCTTGATGTCCTGAAAAATAGTCGTTGCCATCGGGGCGAGTACGGCCGAGCCAGCGGTTCATTACAAGAATGATCTTCAAGGAATCAGTATATTTCACTACATATCAGGAGGTGGGCCAGGTACTCTTTTGCAGCGCCGGGGGGCGACACCCGTTATCCCATAGCGCCAGCTACCGGAAGGAGCGGAAAGCAGCGCGTAGTGGCGCGCGAGGCGTCGTCGATACGCTACGCATGTCGGCTACTATCAAGCGGGCAAGCCCGTAAGTGTGTCATAACGATACACATATGTACTTTCCTGCATATCCCCCGAGACAGTTCTAACCCATTGAAAACACACGAAGATAAGATGTTGTGGGCGCAGAGGACTTCAAGAAAACGGGATTAATGGCGCAAATGGAAATCACTCCCCTGGAAGGCGACAATGTATTTTCTGGCGGCCGCAACCTCCACCCCGAGTTGCCTCAAGCCAACATTGTTGCATTGTTCTATACTGCCTATGACGTCGCAAGCAGCGGCTGGCGGGGTACGAGGATGTGAATCCCGCAGGGCGGGACCGAGCGGTGGGCCGACGACCCGACCTTCCGGATAAGCTGTTTCTTAGAAAAAGCATTGCAGAGGCGGCCCTTGCTGCTATTCAGGACTCGCGGAGGGCAGAAGAGAGTCGTTCGGACCATCCCAGAGAAGAACCATGCGCTGGATGCACTTGCGCAGTGCCGGAACAATGAAGGGCAGGATTCGCTGCGGAGACTGTGGTTCGAGCTTGCATCTCTTGGCGCGATTGCGTACTCTCAGGGGCGACTTTTTTCGCGTGGAGGCGCAACTGATCCCATGAAAACTCGATTTCGAAGCTATAGTCCACTGGCCCCAGCCCTTGTAGCGACTACAATTTTGCTCTTCGCCGGCAATCTCGTTGGCGCGAAGAAACCAAAAGCGACTCCGCCTAGCGAGGCCGCGGCGCCTACTGTTCCGAAGCCGGACATCCCGGACCTCGAGTTCATCACGCGCTTGCGGGAGGAGGAATTCGGCCACGGCGAGCTGATGGAGATTATGAGCCACCTCACGGACGACATCGGCCCTCGCCTGACGGGTTCGCCCAACATGAAGAAGGCGAACGAGTGGACGCGCGACGAGTTTACCAAGTGGGGTCTCGTCAATGCGCACTTGGAGGCCTGGGGCACTTTCGGTCGCGGTTGGGCGTACCAACTTTGCGAAGTTCGCATGCTCTCGCCCGACATCATGCAATTCCTGGCGCTCCCAGAGGCCTGGACCCCGGGGACGAATGGTCCGATCCGGGGCGAGGTGAGCCAACTGGTGGCCTCAACGTCCGCTGACCTCGAGAAGTACAAGGGCAAACTGGCGGGCAAGATCGTGCTGATCGGCGACGCGCGCGTCCCCGACCCCAGCGATAAGCCGCTTTTCCGACGCGACGACGACGCTGACTTGGCGAAGACCGCGGAATACCAGATTCCCGCCGGCGGCCCCGGCGGTCCCGGCACTCCCGCCATGCGGCAGCAGTTTGCGCAGCGCTTCCAGTTTCAGCGGGATTTGGAAAAGTTCCTCACCGATGAGCACGTGGCGGCCGTGCTGGATATCACCCGGCAGCCCGGCGAGGACGGGACGATCTTCGTTCAGTCCGGCGGAAGCTACGAAAAGGGCAAGACCATCGGTTTTCCGCGCATCACGCTCTCGGTCGAGCACTACGGCCGCATGGCGCGCCTGCTGGCCAAGAAAGTGCCGGTAGAAGTGGAAGTGAACGTGGAAGCGCAGTTCTACGACGATGACGACAAGGCTTACGACACCGTTGCCGAAATCCCCGGCGCCGATCCGAAGCTCAAGGACCAACTGGTGATGCTCGGCGGGCACATGGATTCGTGGCACGCCGGCGAAGGCGCCACCGATAACGGCGCGGGGGTAGTGGTGGCGATGGAGGCCGTGCGTCTGCTGAAGAAGCTCGGCGTCCAGCCACGGCGGACCATTCGCGTTGCGCTGTGGTCGGGTGAAGAAGAGGGACTGCTGGGCTCGCGCGGATACGTGAAGAACCACTTTGGAGGGCGGCCGGAATCCACTAATCCGAGGGACCAGAACGTGCCCTCGTTCATGCGCCGGCCTGCCGGCCCGTTGCAGTTGAAGCCGGAACAGAAGCTGGTCTCGGTGTACTTCAACCTGGACAACGGCACCGGCAAGGTTCGCGGCGTGTACCTCCAGGGCAATGCGCTGGTCGCGCCCATCTTTCAGAAATGGATGGAACCGTTCCGCGACCTTGGCATGACCACGCTGACCATGCGCAACACCGGAGGCACAGACCATCTCTCGTTCGACGCCGTGGGCATCCCGGGATTCCAGTTCATCCAGGACCCGATGGACTACGGCACTATTACCCATCACTCGAACCTGGACGTCTACGAGCACATCCGCGCCGACGATCTGAAGCAGGCCGCGGTGATCGTGGCCTGCTTCGTTTACAACGCCGCCATGCGCGATGAGATGATGCCGCGAAAACCGATCCGCCCCGAAGAATTCCAGCCGCCGCCGGAATCGGAAAGCGGAGCGGAGAAGAAAGGTGAGCCGGCGCCTCCGCCCGCCAATCCTGTGAACCCGGCAAAGCCGCTGCCGAGCGGCGGGCAGCAGCCTCCGAAGCCATAGAACAGAAGCAAGAAGTTAGAATGTCTCGCCGTCTCGCGGTTGAGCTTTGACTCCTAGCTCCTAACGGCCGACTTCGAGCGACGAAAAGCCTCATCAAGAGCGCCATTTTTACCCTCGTCGCTCCCGGCGCCGTGACGGTGGCCATCCCTCACGTTTTGTTGTCTGGACGGTGAGGGGTGGACAGAATCGTGGATTTCCACCCACCGACGTGTATTCTGGCACTTGGCTTGCCTGTGGAAACGTGAGACACCGCAGAGGTCCTCATAGCATTTTACAAATAAAGGACTTATTCGGCAGAATCGCAGCCGACTCTTGGCCCTACTGTTGCTTCACCTAATCATGGATTGTTACCGATGTCACTTAGGCTTTGCTCTGGAAACCGGATGGTGGCCGAAGGCGCGCTTGCTTCAGGCTGCCGTTTTTTTGCCGGTTATCCCATTACCCCCGCCTCGGAAATCTACGAAGTCATGATGCAGGAACTCGTCGCGCAGGGTGGCTTGGCACTCTCCGCGCCGGACGAGATATCCTCACTATGTTACTGCGTAGGAGCGAGCCTTCGGGGCCTCAAGGCCATGACAGCGACCTCCGGCCCCGGCTGGGCTTTAATGACCGAGACCGTCCAGTATGCGCTCATGACCGAAACGCCTGTGGTGATCGCACTGGTCCAGAGGCTTGGTCCGAGCACGGGAGGGGCAACCCAGGGAGCGCAGGGAGATATTTTCCTCGCTGAATTTTCAACTTCGGGGGGCTACACCATACCGGTTTTCGCCCCCAGCAACGCCGCCGAGTGCTACGAACTTGCTCAGCACGCGTTCAATTGGTCTGAACGCCTGCGTTCGCCTGTCGTACTGCTTTCCGACAAGGAAGTGGGAATGACAACCGAGGTGGTAGAAGAAGCCGCTCTGGCCAGGCTGGCAACTGTCGAGCGGACCTGGGTCGACGCAAAAGCCCCCTCTGCCGCATATGACATCGAGAGACCTGAGGAAGTGCCGGCCTTTGCCCCGGTAGGTGGAGGAGTCAAAGTCACGGTGACGGGATCGGCTCACGATCGCCTCGGCCGGCTAAGGAAGGCTTCACCCGAGGTCGTCGAAATGCTTCTTCACCTGCAACGCAAGATCGAAGCGCACGCCGCCGAAATGGCCTTGGTGCGCCCCGACCTGGACCCTGACGCTTCCTGTCTGCTGCTCAGTTATGGAATCACGGCGCGCGCCGCTCGTGAGGCCGTCGGCCTGCTGCGCAGAGAGGGATTTCCCATCTCTTTTTTGCAGATTCAAACCCTCTTTCCGGTGCCCACTGAAGCGCTCAATTGGGCGTGCGCTGGGATACGCACCGTCTTCGTCGCCGAAGAAAACCTTGGCGGTCAATACCGCGCAGTTCTGGCGCCCTTACTTGCAGGCAAGCGCCTCTTGGGAATCAATAAGATCGGCAGCATGATCTCGCCGGGTGAAATTGTTTGCGCCATCAGGGGGGTGAGGGTCTGATGGGAAACTCCACCTACCTGGCGAGCGACGCAAAGCTTCCCTACTGTAAGGGATGCGGCCACGCGCTGGTGGTACGTCAACTGAGCCACGCGCTCGAAGGGCTCGGCCTGCCACCTCGTTCGGTGGTGCTCACCACCGACATCGGCTGCGTGGGCCTAGCGGACGGTCTCTTCCCCTACCTGCATACTGTCCACACTACTCACGGTCGTTCGACCGCCATAGCTACAGGCATGGCCTTGGCTGAGATGATGCTCCCCACCAAGGGCTTGAAGCCCATCGTCATGATTGGCGACGGCGGGGCCATGATCGGCTTGTTGCATTTGGTTCATGCGGCCCAGTTAAATGTGGACGTCACGGTACTGGTTCATAACAACTTCCTGTTTGGGATGACGGGGGGCCAGCATTCGGCCTTTACACCCCTTAACTGGATTACGGCCACTACGCCGGAAGGAAACTGTATCCCGCCGCTCGATCTCCTCGCGCTTCTCCGAACCGCGCACGCCGGGTTTTTGGCCCGCCAGTTTGCCACGGATAGCAACCTGGGTGCGGTTATTGCCGAGGCGATCGATTTTCCTGGATTCTCTCTGGTCGAGATTCTGGAGACTTGCACGGGCTATGGCACACTCAGGAACAAGGCAACGGGAAACGCACTCCGCGAGGTCGTCAGCCGTCAAGGGTACTCGATCGGGCGGATGGAAGCGCAGCAGGAGCGCCCCACATTTGGCGCACTTTACCGCCACGAAATGGAATCCCGTCCCCCGGCAAAGTCTCGCCCCCAGGTCCCAGAGCTATCTGTCAAAAGTGGCCTCGCCAACCCGCTGCACATCGTGATTGCGGGCACGGCGGGGGAAAGAGTGCAATCATCGGCGGCTCTCTTATGCCGGGCAGCGTTGTCCGTGGGGCTCTACAGTACACAAAAGAACGACAACCCAGTGACGCAGGGTTCCGGATTCTCCCTTTCCGAGATTTGCTTGAGCCCACAGCCCATTGAGTACACCGGGATGGAAAGTGTCGATGTCGTCATCGGAGTGAGTCAGGACGGATGGAATGAGCTCCGGGCTAACGGGACGTTGGCTCAATTGACGCCAAGGACACTTCTGCTCGTTGATGCCGAGCTTGAGATTTCCAATGTAACGGGCCGGCTGCTCCGGCAACCCTTCCGGCGTGAGGCGACGCCTAAGCGCGCCGCACTAGCTGCGCTTGCATTCTGGCTGGGCATGGAACCAGTCGTCCCCAGCGCGGCGTGGGACGCCGTGGTTGCCTCGCTTCCTGTCGAGCGCCGCGAGGATGTTGCAGCGGCATTGCGGGTTGGGAAGACCCTGGCAAGTCAAGGAGGTGTGGCCGTGTCCTAGCGGGCTGCTGAAAAACCCGTCCAGGCTGTCATTCCGAGCCCTTCGCTGTCATCCTGAGCGCAGCGAAGGATCTCGGTATGCCCGCTCAGGGTAAACTCCGCGAGGAATCTCGCTCTGGCGCTAAGTTTGAAAACAATCACCTGTTCATTTCAGAACCGAATGGAGCAATGCTAATGACAAGAAGCAAAGTAACTATAGACGGCAACGAAGCAGCGGCCTACGCGGCCTTCCGGGTCAACGAGGTCATTGCCATTTACCCCATCACACCGTCCTCCCCCATGGGCGAGTGGGCGGACCAATGGTCGGCAGAAAGTAAACCAAACCTCTGGGGCACTATACCTCGCGTGGTCGAAATGCAGAGCGAGGGCGGGGCCGCGGGGGCTCTCCATGGGGCACTGCAAGCCGGGTCTCTCGCCACCACCTTTACGGCCTCGCAAGGCCTGCTCTTGATGATCCCCAACATGTACAAAATCGCTGGGGAACTCACTCCCACCGTGTTCCACGTTTCCGCAAGGACCCTGGCAACGCATGCGCTCTCCATCTTCGGAGACCACAGCGACGTGATGGCGACCCGCCAGACGGGCTTCGCCCTGATCGCCTCAAACTCGGTGCAGGAAGTGATGGATTTTGCTCTGCTCGCGCAGGCCGCCACCCTGCGGGCTCGCGTGCCCTTCCTGCACTTCTTCGACGGCTTTCGAACCTCGCACGAAGTCGCCAAGGTCGAGGAGTTAACCAACGAAGATATGCTGGCCATGATTGACGAAGAGCTCGTCCAGGCGCATCGGAAGCGCGCCTTGTCGCCGGATCACCCGTTCATCCGCGGCACCGCCCAGAACCCCGACGTTTTCTTCCAAGAGCGTGAGACCGTGAACCCGTTCTACGAAGCCTGCCCGGCCATCGTCCAGGAAGAGATGGATAAATTCGCGCGCCTCGTGGGACGTGCCTATCATCTCTTCGACTACGTTGGCGCGCCGGATGCCGAGCGGGTCGTCATCCTGATGGGATCGGGAGCCGAAGCCGCTCAGGAAACCGTCGAACACCTCACCGCGCGCGGGGAGAAGGTGGGTGTCCTGAAAGTGCGGCTGTATCGTCCTTTCTCGATCGAGCACTTCGTCAACTCACTCCCCGCGACCGTGAAAACCCTCGCCACCCTGGACCGCACAAAGGAACCCGGCAGCCCCGGTGAACCACTCTATGTTGACGTCGCGACGGCAGTAAGCGAAGGAATCGCAACTGGCAAGACACCTTTCAAGACCTATCCGCGAATCATTGGCGGACGCTATGGGCTCTCCTCGAAGGAGTTCACACCGGCAATGGTCAAGGCCGTCTTCGACGAGATGCTCAAGGAGAAGCCTCGCAACCACTTCACCGTGGGCATCGAGGACGACGTCTCCCACACCAGCCTCGAATACGACCCGGCTTTTTCGACCGAAGATCCAAAGACGGTTCGCGCGATGTTCTACGGCCTCGGTGCGGATGGTACGGTCGGCGCCAATAAGAACTCGATCAAGATCATTGGCGAGGATACGGACAACTACGCTCAAGGTTACTTCGTATACGACTCGAAGAAATCCGGCGCTGTCACCATCTCTCACCTGCGCTTTGGTCCCAAACCGATTCATTCCACTTACCTGATTTCCAAGGCCAACTTCGTGGCCTGCCACCAGTTCAGCTTCCTCGAGCGGCTCGATATGTTAAAGGCCGCACAACCCGGGGCCACGTTCTTGCTCAATAGCCCCTTTGGCCCGGAAGAAGTCTGGGACAACCTGCCGCGGACCACGCAAGAAGAAATCATCAAGAAGAAACTTCGCTTCTTTGTGATCGACGCTGTCAAGGTGGCTCGCGACGCCGGTATGGGCGGCCGCATCAACACCGTGATGCAAACTTGTTTCTTCGCGATCAGCGGCATCCTTCCGCGCGACGAGGCTATTCAGGCCATCAAGCACGCCATCGAGAAAACGTACGGAAAGCGCGGCGAAGCCATCGTACAGAAGAATTTTGCCGCGGTAGATCACGCCGTCAACCACTTGCACGAGGTCAAGGTTCCGGATCGAGTGTCCAGCGCTTTTGACTTGCGGCGTGCGGTGCCGGAAGAAGCTCCGGAGTTTGTGCAGAAAGTGCTTGCCAAGATCATCGCCGGCGAAGGCGACGACCTGCCGGTGAGCGCTATGCCGATCGATGGCACTTTCCCCAGCGCCACCGCCCAGTGGGAGAAACGGAACATCGCGCTCGATATTCCGGTGTGGGATGAAGAGATCTGTATCCAGTGCGGCAAGTGCATCCTGGTCTGCCCCCATGCCGTGGTTCGCGCCAAGATTTACGATCCCGCGCTTCTGAAAAACGCGCCCCCGACCTTCAAGTCCTCTGCGGCGCGCTGGAAGGAATTCAAGGAATTGAAGTACACGCTCCAGGTGGCGCCGGAAGATTGCACCGGCTGTACCCTGTGCGTTCAAGTCTGCCCGGTGAAGAGCAAGAGCGAGGTCAAGCACAAGGCAATTAACATGGCCCCCCAACCGCCGCTCCGCGAAGCCGAACGCGACAACTGGAACTTCTTCCTCAGGCTACCGGAAGCTGACCGGCGCACCCTCAGCCTGGGGCAGGTCAAGGACGTGCAGTTGCTGCAACCGCTGTTTGAATTCTCCGGGGCCTGCGCCGGTTGTGGCGAGACGCCCTACGTCAAGTTGATGAGCCAACTCTTCGGCGACCGCGCCCTCATCGCCAACGCCACCGGCTGCTCGTCCATTTACGGCGGCAACCTGCCCACTACCCCCTACGCACAGAACCCTGACGGACGTGGCCCGGCGTGGACGAACTCCTTGTTTGAAGACAATGCCGAGTTCGGCATGGGCTTGCGGCTGGCGCTCGACAAGCAAACCGAGTACGCGCGCGAGTTACTGACGCGACTCTCCTCCAACCTCGAGGACGAGCTCGTCAAGTCAATCCTGAGCGCCGACCAGACGACGGAGTCCGGCATCCAGCAGCAACGCGAGCGAGTGAGGGCGCTGCACGCCAAACTCGCCGGGATGAAGACACCGGAAGCCCGCGACCTCGCGAGCCTTGCCGACGCCCTGGTCAGGAAGAGCGTTTGGATTGTGGGCGGGGACGGCTGGGCCTATGACATCGGCTACGGCGGGCTCGATCACGTCCTGGCTTCCGGCCGCAACGTGAACGTCTTGGTGCTCGACACCGAGGTTTACTCGAACACGGGCGGACAGATGTCCAAGGCTACTCCGCGCGGCGCCGTGGCGAAGTTCGCGGCGGGGGGAAAACCCCGACCCAAGAAAGACCTGGGCTTGATGGCCATGAGCTATGGCAACGTTTACGTCGCGGCGGTCGCTATGGGCTCGAGTGACATGCACACGCTCAAGGCCTTCCTCGAGGCGGAAGCCTATGATGGCCCGTCACTGCTCATCGCTTACAGTCATTGCATCGCTCATGGCTACGACCTTGTCCATGGCCTCGACCAGCAGAAGGCCGCCGTCCTGTCGGGTTACTGGCCTCTCTACCGATACAATCCGGACTTGGCCAGGCTGGGGAAGAACCCCTTCCAGCTTGATTCCAAGCCCCCGGCATTGCCGCTGGAGAAATACATCTACAACGAGACGCGCTACACCATGTTGACACTCAGCGATCCCCAGGCTGCCAAGCTATTGCTGCAATTTGCTGAGGAAGACGTTCGGAACCGCTGGCGAGTTTACCAAAACATGGCCGCTATGCCGATGAATGGCGCGGCGAAGGAGGCGAAATAATGATTGACCTTTCCACTACCTATCACGGGCTCAACTTGAAAAACCCCCTGGTCGTATCTGCTTCCCCACTCGCCGAAGAGCTCAGGAATCTCCGGCGGATGGAGGATAGCGGCGCTGCGGCAATCGTGCTGCCCTCGCTCTTCGAGGAACAGATCAATGTCGAAAGCTCCGAACTCAACCTGTTTCTCCAGCAAGGCACGGAAAGCTTCGCCGAATCACTCACCTATTTCCCTGACATGACAGGATACAACCTTGGTCCGGACGGCTATTGTGAGCACGTCCGGCGCGCCAAGGCGGCGGTCGGAATCCCCATCATCGGCAGCCTCAACGGCTCGTCCATCGGCGGCTGGATCCAATATGCCAGGAAGATTCAGGAGGCCGGCGCGGATGCCCTCGAGTTGAACATCTACTACATCCCCACCAGCACAGAGCTGACTGGGGAGGAAGTCGAAAAGCTGTATTGCGACCTCGTCTCCGAGGTGAAATCCAGCCTGCACATTCCGGTGGCCGTGAAGATCAGCGCCTACTTCAGCTCGCTCCCCAATATGGCCAAGCGCCTGGACCAGGCCGGCGCCGACGCTCTGGTTCTCTTCAACCGCTTTTACCAGCCCGACTTCGACCTGGAAAACCTCGAGGTGGTGCCCAACCTCCTGCTCAGCACCTCGCACGAACTGCTGCTGCGATTGAATTGGGTCGCCATCCTGTTCGGGCACGTCAAGGCCGATCTCGCCATCACCGGCGGCGTGCATACCGCTGCGGATGTTTTGAAAGCGATGATGGCTGGCGCGCGCGTGGTGGCAATGGCCTCTGCACTGCTTCGGAACGGCATCGGCCACCTCGCCACCCTGCGCAAAGACATGCTTGCCTGGATGGAAGAACACGAATACGAATCCATACGTCAAATGCAGGGCAGCATGAGCCAACGCGCTGTGGCCGACCCAGCCGCCTTCCAACGGGCTAACTATGTGCGCGTCCTCAGCTCCTATTCCATGAAAGGTGTTCCCTTGTAACCTCCACTGAAAAAGCCAAAGCGCCACCTGCTGGGATATTCTGGGGACTAGGGACTGGGGGCTAGGGGCTGGGGACCGGAAGCCAGGGAATGGGGAAGGGCTGAAGGCAGGCAGCAGCCGGCATTATACAGAAGGCAGTTGGCGGTGGGGAAGAGGAAGCAGGCCATTCAGAATTCACCATGGAATTCAAAGTTGCCCCAGCACCCAGACCCCAGCCCCTAGCCCCCGTTGCTTGACACCCGAAACCCGCACCCAGTCCTTCTTCCCCGTGTCAGGCGGTTTTCAGGCCCACGGTCCGCGCTAACCTCTTCTGCCGCTCGTCAAAGGTCCAGAAGCGCTCGGCCTTCAGCTCGAGCGCCGAGGCCACGTGCAAGGTGTCGAGAGTGCGTAGGCCCAGCCGGGCTCCGTGACGGCGGGCCAGTTGGGTGCAAACGTCAAAGGCCGACTCCGGCAGAGCGACTTCCACCCACAAGCCGCTCTCCCGGTGTCGCTGAAACCGCTCATGTAACCGGTCCGCCTCGCTTCGCGACACCAGCTTCCGAAAAAAGTGCTGCTCAATGGCATGGGTCCACTCGGCCACGTGAAAGGGTGTCAGCCACACGACCGGACCGAAAGCCATACGGTGCTCGGCCTCTGGTGAGTGCCGGTCTGGGATGTAGAGCGAAACCAAGAAGCTCGTATCGGCGTAGGTGCTCAATAGCGTGATCGCTCCCGCTCCTCGATCAGCAAGTCCGCCCCGGGAAGGATGCGGTCGCCAAAAATCTCCCGGCGCATGGCGGCGAAGTCTGGATACTTGCGGGGTTGTGCAGGCGAAGCCACCGGAACGATGCGAGCGATAACCTTGTCTCGCTCCCGCAGTTCAACGGTCTTGCCGGCGCGCAGCCAAGCCTTCAGCCGCCGGGTGTCCCGGAGTTGGCGAATGTTTACGTTAGGCATGATGCCATCGTGACACATTTTGTGTCACATTGTCAAGAGGCCAGTGCGCAGGTGAGTCTCTATGCCGGTTTGCGCTTTCGCGCCAATTCTCGTTCTTCTCGCCCGAGAGCCCTGAAGAATTCTTCTCCGTCCAACGCCTCACCGCGTTCGAGAGAAGCCCCGCCCCTGTTGATTTTCTTCCGGAGCTCCTGGATCTGGAGCTCCCGAATCCGGTCCCTCTCTTCAAAAAGCCGCAGTGCCTCGCGGACCACTTTGCTCGCCGAGTTGTACCGGCCGGTCTTCACTTTCTGACGAGGCGTGCCACGGAGGTGGGGCAGATTCGGTCGCATTCCGACCGAGGCTGCGAGCGCGTAGGTCCGAGCTTGGTAGCGCAGGTACCATTCGACGGTGACCACTGGTCGCCTGGACCTGCGGCTCTTCAAAATCTTTTCACGGCCCCGGCGCATGGCCGCAACGCCGCCAGGACTTCCTGGATGTGGCCATCAACTTTTACCTTTGGAAAGACGTGCGTTATTTTGCTTTTACCGTCGATAACATACGTTGTCCTTGCAATACCCATCGATTTCTTTCCATAGAGGTTCTTTTCCTGCCACACGCCATAAGCTTCCAGGGTCTTGTGGGTGGTGTCGCCGGCCAAGGGGAAATTCAGCTTGTACTTGGCCTTGAACTTCTGAAGCGCCTCGACGGCGTCACCACTCATCCCCAGGACTCTTGCTCCCAGCTTTTCCAGTTCTTTCTCGGCGTCACGGAACTGGTTCGCCTCGCTGGTTCAACCCGGGGTGTCGGCTTTGGGGAAGAAATAGAGGACCAGGGTGTGCCCCTTGAAATCTTTCAGGCTCACGTTTGCACCCGAATCTGATGGCAGAGAAAAATCCGGGGCCTCGTCACCAATCTTAAGCATAGACTACTCCTTTCCTAACAATTCCACCTTGAATGGATTCAAGTACTCGACTCCCTCGATCATGCGGCCTCATCTGCCAGCCTGTCATTCTGAGCGCAGCGGAGCGGAGCGAAGAATCTCGCTCTGGACTTTTCCGCCGACAAACAGCACGGCGAGATGCTTCGCTTCGCTCAGCATGACAGTGAGGGGACGCTCTAAGATGCAGAGCCCCCGCCTTACCCTAACTCCTTCTTTAGAACTTCCTGCACCAACTGCGGGTTGGCCTGGCCGCGCGTAGCCTTCATCACCTGGCCAACGAACCAGCCCAGCGTTGCGGTCTTGCCCTTTCGATATTGCTCCGTCTGCTTTGGATTGGCGGCGATGATATCGCGCGCCACGACCGCGATCTTTTCGGCGTCCTGAATCTGTTCCAAACTCTGCTCGGAGATGATCTGGCTCGCAGTTTTGCCCGTAGTGAACATCTGCACCAGAATGTCCTTCCCCATCTTGCCACTGACACTTCCCTTGCTGATTGCCTTGAGCAAGTTAGCGAGGTCATTCGCCGCAATGGGCGATTCGGTGATCTCTTTGTTGGCTTCTTTGAGCAGGTAAAGAAGCTCGCTCAGCACCCAGTTTGCGGCCAGTTTCGGCTCCCCACCAGCCTTCGCAACCACTTCGTAATAGTCCGCCAAGGCCTTTGACGAAGTAAGCTGAGCGGCATCGTAATCGGTCAAACTGTAGTCACGCAGAAAGCGTTCCCGCCGCGCCTCGGGAAGTTCGGGAAGTGAGCGCCGGACCTCTTCTTTCCACTCTTCGGTAATCACCACGGGCAGCAGGTCGGGCTCCGGGAAATATCGGTAGTCGTGCGCAAACTCCTTCGAGCGCATTCCGTAGGTCCGTTGTTCGCGGCTATCCCACAGGCGGGTTTCCTGTGGAATCGTTCCACCGCTTTCCACAATTTCAATCTGCCGCTCGATCTCGTACTCGAGCGCCTTCTCTAGAAACCGGAAGGAATTCAAATTCTTCACTTCTGTCTTCGTGCCGAAAACCGAGGCGCCGGCAGGCCGCACGCTGACGTTCGCATCGCAACGCAGGCTGCCTTCCTCCATGTTGCAATTTGAAACCTCGAGATAGAGCAACAGCGTCTTGAGGCGCGTGAGGTAGTCATAAGACTCCTCGGGAGTGCGCAGGTCGGGCTCGCTGACAATCTCGACCAGGGGAACTCCCGAACGGTTCAGGTCGATATAGGAATTGCGGTCCGAATCGGGAAACCCCTCATGCAGCGATTTCCCGGCGTCCTCCTCTAAATGCACGCGAGTGATGCCGACGCGTTTTCGCGCCCCGTCCACCTCAATCTCAATCCAGCCGTCCTGGGAAAGCGGTTCATCGTATTGCGAGATTTGATAACCCTTGGGCAGATCGGGATAGAAATAGTTCTTGCGCGCAAACCGTGAACGCGCATTGATGGCGCACTTCAGCGCCATAGCAGCCTTCATGGCCATGGTCACTGCCTCACGATTCAGGACGGGCAGCGCCCCCGGCAAGCCAAGACACACCGGACAGACGTGCGTATTGGGTGGGTCGCCGAAATGCGTCGAACAGGAGCAAAAGATCTTGGATTTGGTCAGGAGTTGGACGTGCGCCTCCAAACCAATTATGGCCTCGTATTTGGCACGAACCTCAGTGGCGACAGGCATTTTCCCTCTCGAACCGGCGAATTTTCCCTTACCGGGCCATTATAACGGATTGCGGAGCGAGTTTTCATCCTTGAGCCCTCAGCCGCCCTTCAGTGACTCCATGAGTCCGTCGGCTGGGCCATTGGTTAAGTGAATCATGCAATTGAACCATTGGTCCATTGAATCATTGAGTCATTGAAAAGAGGCCCTGCAAGTGCTCCTCAATGATTCAACTGAGGAAGTCCTGGGCTATGCCTGTGGGCACAATGTCTCTTGACAAGGCCCCGGCATTATAGTAGCCTATTAATGTGAAAAGCTGCAACCCCGAGGAACTCATTTGTTGACCTGACACCCCGCCCCAGGAGGGACCATCTCATTTCGCAAATCACCCCAAAGTACGCCCAAGAAGACCTGGGAATTGACATTCCGTCCGCGATGCCAGCAACTGAAGGAATCTAGTAAATTTAAAAAGTGAACGAATGACGCGCGAATGTCTATGAAAATAAAGGATGAGCCTTCCGCAAGTGGGGTGGAAGCGGGAATGTTGCTGAAAACAAATATACTTACACGCTAAGAGCGGGAATGTCATTGAATACACAGCACTTAGTTCGTAGGAAGAACGCATCCCACCCTCATGCCGGGGCTGCAACCCAGTTGACGCGCGGACGGCCGCTGGAAGGGTTGTGGTCGACGAGGATAGGAGTACGAAAGACGCGGCTGAGCAACTCCGGCTGGAGAACTTGCTCCGCCGTTCCCTTAGCAAGGCAGCGGCCGCGCTCCATCAGAATCAGTTCATCGGCCAACTCCGAGGCAAGGTTCAACTCGTGGGTGACCACTACGGCGATGAACCCTTCCGAGATGGCGAGATTGCGCAGCAGCCGGAACATCTCAATCTGGTAGCCGATATCGAGGTTGGCAGTGGGTTCGTCCAGGAGCACCAGTTGCGGCCTTTGGGCGAGAGTTCTGGCCAGAACCGCCCGCTGGAATTCCCCGCTGCTCATTTCCAGCACGCGTCGTCCCGCGAACTCCGCCAGGCGCGTCTTTTCCATCGCCCAGTCAACCCAGCGTTCGTCTTCGGGGGACTCGAAGAGACTATGGCCGAGGTGAGGGTGGCGTCCTTGTCGAATGAATTCGCGCACCTCGAACGAGAACAACAAGATGGTCTCTTGACGGGCCAAGCCCACTCTCCGCGCCAGCGGCCGAGGTGGGAGGCGGTGAAGGTCCGCACCGTCCAGTGTTACCTTTCCAGTCTGTGGCTCCAGATGCCCGCTGACAATTTCGAGCAGCGTTGACTTGCCGGAGCCATTGGGGCCAATGAGGGCGACGACATCCCCCGAATGCGCTTCGAAGCTTATCGACGCCAGTTCAAAGTGTGCGTAACGGAATGAAACTCCTTCCACCCGCAAATGATGGCGCGGTTTTTGTGCTGGACTTAATTCGGTAATATCGGCTTGCAAAGCACGCTCGTCCATTGTTCGAGGTAAGTAGCTAGCAGTCAGTTGTCAGTTGCCAGTCGTCAGTGGTCGTCAGTGGTCAGTTGAAGGCAATTCAAAATTCGAGATTCAAGATTCAAGACTCATCATTCAGACTTAACACTTCGGACTTCACGCTTCAGACTTAACACTTCAGACTTCAGACTTCACACTTCAGAATTCACAATTCAGAATTCCCTACCCTGCGGTCTTTCTCAGCAAGTAGATGAACACCGGCGCGCCCGCCACGGCGGTGACGGCGCCGACCGGAAGTTCCGCAGGCGCCACAGCGGTTCGAGCGAGTGTATCTGACAGCACCAGGAGGATAGCGCCTCCTAGGGCCGCGGTGGGCAGCAGCATGCGGTGGTCGTTACCCACCAGCATTCTGCCCAAGTGCGGCACCAGCAAGCCAAGGTAGCCAATGGCGCCGCTGGCAGAGACCGCAATGCCCGTCAGCAACGACGCCAGGATATAGACGCCCAGCTCTACGCGCACCACATTTACTCCCAAGTGGGCTGCCTCTTCAGAGCCCAGGAGCAGGACATTCAGATCTTTGGCAAACACATACAAACCCGCAATCGCCAGGATGATTGCCGGAGCCAGGATACGCAGCTCCGCAACAGGTGTCACGCTGAGGTCACCCATCAGCCAAAACGCGATGCCGCGCACATCCCGGGTGGAAAGCAGCGTCAGCATGAACAGGATTACGGCGGATAAGAAGGAGGCAGTAATGACGCCGGCCAGGATCAGCGTGTAACTCGACAGGCGTCCGCCGTGCCTTCCCAGCAAGTAAACCCAAACCATGGTGATCACTGCCCCGACAAAAGCCGCTAGCGGTGAGGCAGCCGCAACGCGCCCACCAATCCAAAGAGCGAAAATGGCTCCCACCGCTGCGCCGCTGGAGATTCCCAGAACGTAGGGGTCGGCCAGAGGGTTGCGCAGCAAGGCCTGGAGGCCCGTGCCGGCAACCGAAAGCGCAGCACCCACCAGAATGGCCAGGAGAATTCGTGGGAGTCGAATCCCCCGCACGATGACCGCCGCCTCGGAGTTCGTCCCCGGCGATACCAGCGCCGCCCAGACTTCCGACAACGGCAAGTGGACGGCGCCCATCGTCAAAGAAACCAACACCGTTAGGACAAGAAGCAAGGACATTACCCCCGCAACCACAATCACATTCCTGGGTGTTGCCGGAAAGGTCATTGGCGCTCTCCCGTCTTGAAGGCCACCGTAGGGTGTAGGACACCTGCCAACTCTTCCAGGGCATCGACGAGGCGCGGGCCGGGCCGCATGACGGTTTCAGATACGAAAAACAGTCGGCGTTCCTTCACCGCCCGCAAATCCTTCCAACCGGGGAGGCTTTGGAACTCCTCCGTGCTGGGAGAAAAAGACTCGGTCTTGGGTAAGAGGATCACGTCGGGATTCTGCGGCAGCAACTCCTCCAGGGTTAATCGTGGCCATTCACCCTTCAGGTTCTCTCCGATAGGAGTCCCGCCTGCGGCGCGGATAACGTCGGCAATAAATGTACTGGGGCCGACCGTAATTAGGGGGCGATACCAAACGACGAAGAGCACCCTGGGCTTGGGCTGACCTTCAATCCGTTTTTCCACCTGGTCAATCCTGGCTTGCATCTCGGCCACAAGACTCCTCGCCTCGGAAGCGCGCCCGAGTATTTTCCCCAGGTCCTCGATCGAAGCCAGAGTCCCTGCCAGACTGCTTGCCGTCACGCCGTAAAGGGGTATACCCAGCCGTTCAAGCTGGTCGGCTGTCTCACGCCGATTGGCCTCCGGCGTGCCCAGCGCCAAGTCAGGCTTCAGCGCGACGATCCTTTCCAGACTGGGATTCACCATCGTTCCGACGTGGGGCTTGTTCTTGGCCTGAGGTGGAAAATCACAGTAATCCGTGTCCCCTACCAGTTCGTCGCCCAGCCCCAGAGCATAAACGATCTCGGTAATATTGGGAGCAAGGGAAACCAGGCGGTGAGGGTTGGTCGGGACATCTACGTTCCGGCCAGTCTGATCTTTAACTGTGCGCGCGGACACCGCAGGCGGCAGCAGAATCGAAAGCGTTGCAGCCAAGACGCAGAGCAAAACCGTTGCGCTGCCCAGAGAATTCACCCCGGAGGGGCGGGATGGAACCTGTCCCGATGATTTGCTCGGGAATCCCGCCATCGGGCGCTCCCCCCTTATCTCATCCCTCATCCCGTAGGGCGGACGGCGCCCGGAGGGCGGGTGCGTGGCACTTGCGGCAGGCCTCCCGATAATAACCATCGGGACAGGCTTCGCCCGCCCTTCCCGCCCCGCTCGAGCAGAATGTATCTCGTATGTGACCATAAAAAACACAAGCCCCGCGCACGCTTGACGAGGGCGGGGCTGATGCCTGCCAAAATCTGTGCCGCGCTCGTCATAATGCGCGCCCATCTTCCGGACGCCTCCGGCCGGAGCGCCTAGCAGGGCGACTGCACAGTCTAGGGCGCACGATTTTGTTTGTCAAACTCCCGTCAGGTATGAACAATAGTGGACAACATGCGATCTTCACTGGCAGTTCTCGGCTGGCTCACAGTCACCGGTATCATGGCCGTCACGATTGTCTCCGCCCAAGACAGGGATAGTCGTCAGCCAATCGCATGGTGCTATGTCCAAGAAGGACCGCTCGAGCTTATGCAGAGGGCGCTGGGCCGAAGAACCAAGCCACTGAGTGTGGGCCACGGCACGCTGGCGCCCGTGCTGAAAACCGAGTCAAAAAACGGAAGGGAGCGGGCCCTGGTCCGTGTTACCGACCTCTCCACGCTCGAACCTGTCGATGGCTGGGTGGATTCTAGCAAGGCGGAGATTGTTCCAATCGATCGTTTTCCCAGTGACGAAGAGCTCCTGCGCCAGCTCGGCAGCGAATATCGGGACGATTTCACGTTATCAAAGATAGCGTTGGCGCGCTGGCTGGTCAAACAAGGGAATTCCGGCACGGCGCTGGTTTGCTTGGTTGCGTCGGTCGCGCTTCCAGCTTCGCGACTGGTAGCTTTCCTGCCGCGCGGGGGGAATTTCACACGCGGCCCTTGGCTCGAGTTCCCTTTCTCCGAAATGAAGCCCGGAATCCTGTCTGCGGAAGTGCGCGACCTCCTCGGGGACGAAATCGAGTGCCTCATCACGCACGAGCCATTCCGCAAGGGCCCCGAGGTTTTTGGAGTGAACATCGTGATTCGCCGGCTCGAGCGCGGCAATTTCAGAACCCTCTGGTCAGCTCCCCTCGAGTCTCGAAACCTCGACTTTTTCCCTTCCGAGCTGCAAATACTCCACCCCCTCGAGAAGAATGCCGGCGCTCCTGGCACGGTGACTAAAGCTGAAGTGGAATTTCAACCCCGCGGGAACATATACATACCTGTCTGGAAAGCTACAGTGGAGTTCCGCGCCGTCGGGCAAGACAAACCTCTGAACTCAGTAAAAGTCACCAAGGCGTGTGCCTGGAATGGTTCCGAGTTCGAGCCGCTCCAGTAGTTGACGCCGTCTGCTCATCCCAAGGTCACCTTAGGGATATCTTGGCCGCGCCGCCAACCCCTGCCCCCTCTGTAACGTCCGCATTTCCCCACCATCGCTGTGCTATAATCGCGCTGACTCGAGCTGCTAAGCTTCGATAGCAGCTTTCGTTCTCGTAATCCCTGATTCAGTTTTTCTCAGCCACTCCGCGAGGTCCTCCCATGGAAGAGATTCTCCTGCCGCTATTTCCTCTCGAGCTGGTGCTCCTCCCTGAAGAACCATTGCCTCTCCACATCTTTGAAGAGCGCTACCGTGAAATGATCGGCGAGTGCCTCCGGGCGAAGACTTCCGGCTTCGGCAGGCAGGATTTCGGGGTGGTTTTGGCCAAGGGCCAGGAGATTTCAAATGTCGGTTGCAGCGCACAGATCGTGACTGTCACGCGGAAATACGATGACGGCCGCATGGATATCCTGACGGTGGGCAAACGCCGGTTCGAGATACTGTTGACCAACGAGGAGAAATCTTACCTGCGCGCCTCCGTCGAGTTCTTCGACGACGAAGGTCCAGACACGCTGGGAGAGACAGAGGCTGAAAACGCCATCCGACTTTTCCGGGAAATCATGCGACGGTTGCACCAGGCATCCGAGATGCCGGTCGACCTGCCCCAGGCTTACCGCCAGCTATCCTTCCGTCTCGCTGCGTCGCTTCCTGTGGCGCTCGAATTCAAGCAACGACTCCTTTCGCTGCGAAATGAACCGGAGCGACTTCAGCAGGTGGTCCACTCGATGGACCAACTGATCCACCAAATCGACGCCGTTCAAGAAGCCCGCGATAAGGCCGGGGGGAACGGTAACATACGGCGTTAGACACCGCCCCTCTGGCCCTCCTGACCAATTGGCTAGTATTACTCTGTTACATTCGGTCAGGTTGGAACGAGGCGAACCCTAATGACAATGACCCTTGGATCACGCTCTTGGCCTTTACGGAAGTCCGTGCAATTCGTCTCGATCAAAATGGCAATTCAGCGGTATTCCCGGTGCTGGGTCAGTTTCCGGTTAGCCGGCTACACGGCCAAGTGACCACCGACGTCAGAGGAGGAGCCGCAGGAGGCTGGGATAGTTTCCGAGTCGGCGACGACACAGGAGTTGAGGGGCTTCGGTCTACACAACGGCGTTACAGGGGATCTATCCGGCATTTCCGGTGACAGGTGGTATTCCCCAGCACCCAAGGCGCGAAAACAGATGGGCGAGGTGCTGTTCCTTTGACTCGCAGGTTGACCGGACGTAGTATTCTTGGGCTACCGTTGGCTGGACATTGGGAGTCGCGAGGTTCATAATTCGCTCGTTCATTCTTGAAGGAGGCTCACAATGAAGCCACCTGTACCAATTCTCCTGTTCTTGTTATCCTCTGTTGTCGCCTTCCCGCAAACGAAGAGCACGCCCGGAACGTCAGTCCGGAGTCAATCGGTAGCGGTTCCCAGCGCGCCTAAAGAAGCTCCAGAGACACTTGGCTCTTTCAAGCGACAGTTCTTGAACCAAGGTGTCATCGTCTACGATGTTCCATATGACGAAAGCCATTGCCTAAATTGGTACACCGCTCGACAGATGCCAGACGGCACGTATCAGCAAACACATTTCCTAACGGATCATCTTGGCATTGGGTACAGGGGCCAAACCGGAACAGTTGTTGCAGTTCAGCTCGCGAAATCTCTCGTTCAACACACCCGCGTGGGGGGAGCAAATCCTTTTGGAGAAAGTGTTAGCGAAGATGACATCGACGATCCAATCATGGAGATTGTTGTCAGATTTAAGGACGGGACATTAGCGATGGGTATGGGATACGCGAGAACCCTAGTCCCTGATCAGATGGAACTTGCGACCAAACGACAGTTGCTAAGAGAGGACATGGAATCAAAACTACCCTCAGTGATTGGAAGGAAGTTGTACGCGGTGGGTTACTCCAAACTCTATAAGCCGACGGCAACAATCGAGGACTTGAGCGGCCTAGACGAAATCCGCGCTAGACTTTCAATCAGTGACGTGCCCCTCCTTGAACCCCTCACGATCGCGAAGGCAAAGTACCTGCCTGATGTGGATGCTGTTGTAATGAAACTCAGCCTTCCTAATGGCACAGAGGGTATTGCGTACACGCCCTCCCTTTATTTTCACTTCGATGACCTCGAGGAAGAGTTTCTCGCGCATGTCGCTGGTACTCTCTTAACCGCCATTCCCCCAAACCTTACTCCCAAGGAGATTGAGGCAATCAAAGGCATGAAGGTGTTCCGAGGAATGAGCAAGAACGCTCTTGATTCCGCAATCGGCTTCTGCGAGAAGGAGAACGATTGGGGACGTGGAGGAAAGCAGCGCATCTATTTTGGCGGCAAGCTACTCGTTTACCTGGACAATTCGGGCAAGGTAGAAGACTGGCAGAGCGAGGATTAACCGGAGATTCTGCGCGGCCAGGAACAGGAAGGAACCTGCACCGTATTGGCATCTTCCAGGTGATAAAGCGCTTGGATTCGGATATCCGGCTGCGCCAGAAGTTGTTGGAGCTTGGGTCGAAGGGAGTGTACCCGGCAACCGATCGGCGTCAAAAAGTCTTGAGTTGTCACTTGGGAATTTTAGGCCCCGAGCGGTATGAATGGGTGAGAGAGGCGTTTAAGCCCTCTAGCACGGGAGAAAAGGAGGCGGTACAGTCATGACAGACCAATCGAAAGACGAAATCGTTGACGGTGATTCACCCGGGAAGCTGATAAGAATCGGTATTGACGTCAACCATTACGAGATCCTGGTATCCCGTCTTCCTGCCAATGACAAGCATTACGGAGGAACAATTCTGGTCTCTGACCTTCAACACCGGAAATGCATCACTTACCGACTTGGAGACCATTGGTCCAGATTGGAAGGTATCGTTGGCATCACGCGCTGTGATGCATTCCTTGTTTCCACTTGGCTCAACAGGTTTGCTGACATAGGCGAACTTCTCCGACTGGGTCACACGACGGTGGCTTACGAACTTACAGCCCGAGAGAGGGCTGACGCGGAAGAAAATGGTTTCGTACTTCTGAACAACTGCTAAGGCTGCCGTTGCACGCGACGGCCAAACGCCGCGCCCGAACGGCAGCGTTCGGATGGATGGAGCAAAGAATGGGCACTGAGATCAAGACATGGCAGATCATCGATGGAAAGCTCGCCCCCATTGATACCACACTCCCGGATGAAGGCCGCACCGAGCCGTACGACCTCGAACCGTGGCTGGGGTCGAACCCCGAAATTATCGGTACAGACATCATGCTTATCGGGCGCCAAGTTCCGACGAGATCCGGACGAATAGATCTTCTCGGAATCGACAAATCCGGCAACACAGTCATCATCGAAATCAAACGTGCCGAACTACCACGCGAGTCACTCGCACAAGCTATCGACTACGCGTCGGACGTTGCGGAATGGACAGTCGAGGAACTTGGAGAGGTTTGTCTGGAATACACAAACAAGACGCTCCAGGACGCATTCAACGAGACATTCCCCGACGTCGATCTTGAAACAGTCAATCCCAATAGCACTCAACGGATCATCCTCCTCGGGTTTTCCATTGAGGCATCCCTCGAAAGGATGATCGAGTGGCTGTCTGACTCCTACGAGGTCGATGTGAACGCCGTTGTCATCAGCTACGTCAAGACGAAGGGCGGAGAAGAACTGCTGACGAAGACCACGATCATTTCCGAGGAAATGGAAGAGGAACGAAGACGCAAGCAGAAGAAGTTTAGCCCCGTCAAGCATGAGGATTTCGTTCGAGCCTTGGACCAAAACGGCAAGGCCGTTTTCGAGAAGGTTTTTGAATTCGCTCAGGCGCGTGCGATGCCCATCCAGTGGGGAACACAAGGATTCTCCCTGAACGTTGACTTGGAAGGAAATCACGTCGCTGTCTACTTCTGCTACCCTCCCGACTCGATGTACAAGCAGTCCATCTACACGAGACTCAAGGGTCAAGGCGGCGTGAGCACGAAGACTCAGCTTCCAGGTGATGAAATCACGCGACTGTGGAGCAAGGCCGAGGCGACGGGGCTATTCCTGCCCGCTGGGCACGAGTTGAGATGCTCGATAGACCGGGTTTTCACCGACGAAGAGATCGGCAAGCTTCTTGCGTGGTGCGATGAAGTCGCCGCTACCATCGCGAAATATGGGCCGAAGGAATAGGATTGGCGAACCAAGGAGTGCAGGCGACGCGGTACCCGCGCGCCCGGCTCCTGTCGTTAGCTTCTGAACGATCACCGCCAAAAACAGCTATTCCCGACAACTGTCGGCGGTGGCGCAACCACTGTTGGACTCGCCTATCAAATAGTCGCGGATCGCCGCCGAAGAACGTCTCTGAAACCCCGAGGATTTGCTTTAGATTTCGCTGATCGGTCCTGCCTTGTCGCCATGTGCTTACTGATCGTTCTGCAGCGCCGGAGATTACGGACGGATGACGGCGCGCCCGGATGAAACCTTGCCACTCTCTGAGCAGCGGGGCGCCGCCGGGCCGTAGCGCCCTTGCCGGAAACTGACCCACTACCGTATTCTCACCTGAACCTAACAGAGTAATGCCGGGCGGAGTTCTATATTCTTCGCTCGCTGGTCACGCTTCTCGACGATTGCATCCCCTTCATCGCCGGCTGTGAGATCTTCGCCTGATGGATTACCTGCAAAAGAAGGTCAAGCACATCCACTGAGTTGTTCACGAACCGACGAGGAGGAGGCAGCGTTCATGAGAACGCGCCGCTTCGAGGCTCAGGGTCTCCAGGGACAGGAATCTCAACTAGAGCCGAAAGACATAAAGAAGAAGGTCTGCGCTACGTTGGCTCGGCGTGCTGCCGGGGTACACGACCACCCCCGTCTCCCCGCCGATAGAGACCCGATGATTGCTTTGCGCGAACTCGCCCTGCACTAGTGCTTGCCGAGCTTGGCAGCCATGCTCAGGAGCAGCTTGCGATTGGCGCTCGACATACCCTCGAACTCCTTCACCAACCGCTTAACAGGTTTCCCCGAGCCGACTTGCTCAGGCACCTTGGGCGCACTGGGCTTGCCCTCTCCATGAAACAAGAGCTGATACGGTTCGACCTCCAGTGCCTTCGCAAACTTCTCCAGGGTCGAAAGGGAGGGGGCGGTATACCCGCCTTCTACACGGGATATGTAGGAACGCAAGAGACCGGACCGTCTTTCGATGTCACCTTGCGACAAGCCTTTTGCTTCGCGCAACGCTCTTAATCTTTTTCCAAGTTCCATGCGGTTATTAAATCAGAATTGAGCACAAGTGTCAATCACGCGGAGTTAATATAGTCTCCGACTTACTTAAGATGGTTGCTCTCGAGGTTCCTCGCCGCTTGCGAAGCCAGCAGCTCCAGGAGCCCCAAAGCGAGTATCGAGCCCCCCACCTCGCTAAGAGGGGGCATGAGAATCGCCATCTCCGAACGATCAACAAGCTCACGATCGTTAGTGTCGGTAAGCGTAAACAGCCTTGCCCCTTTGAGCTTGATTTGGGCGGCGGCCTGATGAACCTCCCGCTTGATCCTCAAACGCGACCCGGAAACAAACATGGCGACGTCCCCGCGCCGCAAATGTAACAGGGGGTCTGAACAGAATTCGGACACCTCAATTCCCTCACTATGAATCCCCCCAAATGCGCTTAGCCGCCGGGCGCCGCGAACAACCACGGGATGATAAAGACCGCCTCCTACCAGCCAGAACCGGTCCGTAGCTCGGAGTTCCTGCGCCAACGGGCGAAGCGCGTCAGAGAGCTGGGTAAAAGACCACTCCATTTGTCCCGGCAATCGCGTCAGTTCGTCTTCGAATAACTCAAGCCCTGCGCGGGAGTGCTTAAGGACGCGCGCCGCAATCAGAGCAATACTGGAAAGTGCAGCGAGCTGGCAAACTGCGGCGGACGCAGAATCCTCAGCGCCTTCATCCCGCGTGAGAAAAACGCCCTCGCACGCCCTGGCCAGCGGGCCATCGGGGTTGCGCGTCAATGCCAGGAGTGCGGCGCCTCGGGAGCGCGCGATGCGGACGACCTCGAGCCCCTCGGGGTCTTCGCCCGATGCCGAAATCACTACCACCACCGATCGGGGACGCAGCGTGGAAAGCGTGTACGCTTCAAAGACTTTCGCGGAGCGTGCCAGCACCGGCCAGCCGGCCAGCCACTCGAACAAATAAGCCCCCGCCATACCCACCGGCAATGATGCGCCGCAGCCGCAAATGTAGATGGGTGCTTCACCCCATCGGACGTGGCGGATAAGCGTTTCGTATTCGCGGACGCCCTTTTCGAGCGTCTCACGGAGAAGCCGGGGGATTTCCAGGATCTTCGCTCTTGTTTCCATGTGCGGCCACCTTGGGGACCGGTTGGTTCCTCGTCAACGCAACTCTTCCGCTCTTGGAACGCCAGGCATCCCTGCTTCCGCGGAAATACCAGAACCATGCGCACAGAGGTGGGCGCCAAAGAGCAGGATCAAAGCTGCTCCATAAGCCCAGAGCAACAGAGTTGCGGAAATAGCGAATGGCCCGTAGACCTCCCGGAAGCGAAAGAGCGGCAATGTCTGCTCGTAAATGAGTTTCCCCAGCTCCGTCAAAATACCCCCGATCATGGCCGCGGGAAGAACCCGGTTGACCGGAACCCGGCCGTTCGGCAGGAAGAAATAAATCACGAAGCAGATCGAGACGGCGAGCGGGACCGAGATCATTTCCATAACACCACGAGAGACCGCCGCCACTACCACCGGGGAGGGGATCCATCCGAGGGTGAAGGTGAGCACCCATTGCGCGGCGGTGGAGAGGAGAATCGAAAGAAACGCCATAAGACCCGTCGCCACAGCCAGAAAGAAGGACATAGCCTGGTTCTTCAGGAAGTTGCGGTTCCGCCGAATACCCCATACATGATTCAGCGCGACTTCCAAGGGCAGAAAGACCCCCGAACTGGTGAAAAAGAGCATAACCACGGAGATGAGTTGAAGCCTGGGACGCCCTTGTGCGAGCTGGGTAAGGTTTCGAATGATGGAATCCGCCCCCGCAGGCAAGTGAATCCGCAAAAGTTCCAGGATCACGCGGTAGGCGCCCTCCCAGTGCAGCCATCGGAGACAAACTGTGAGCAAGAGGAGTGTGAACGGAAAGAAAGAGAGATACACATTCGCGGCTATCGAGAACGCGTACGCGTGCACCTCCGTCGCAAACAAATAACGCAGGCTCAGAACGAGACGGCCTCCGATTCCCTTAAACGGTTCGATGCGGCTTTGGGCCCTTTCAGCCAAGCCCGCCGCTAAGTCTCCATTCGAGAGATGCTGAAACATCAAGAACTATTCCCTCCCTCTCACCTACGATCACCCCGGCGGAGACTGTCAAGCCCGCGTGTTTCCAGCTTAGTCCAATCCAACTGAAACGAAGCGAAGTATAAACGATGTACCCGTCTGCCGCCAGAGGGCGAAGAGCTGACTACAGACTTGCACTCGGCAGCGGACCCCAAACACAATTAGACTGCAATAGAATGACCATCTGTATGATCTGCATCATCTGTGGATTGACCAGGGCAAGTCAATTTGATGCTGTAGCGGCGAGTTTATCTCGCCAAATGGCGGCGTAAAGCCGCCTCTACATCAAATTGACCCACTACTCGCGCAAGAAGTTACATTTCGGACATAGAAAAAAGTGCTATAATGGTGGTTTGCTACAAATCAATTGAGACGGTTGGGCTTCATCTGCTGATGAGCTCGCAAGCGGGGCGATTCATACTTGCGCGTCTTGTCGCGTTCAGGAATCGAAGGAGCAAAGCATGAAACGGAAAAAGCAGAAGCCAAAAGAGGCCGGGTCAAGGAAAGAAAGTTTAACCCGGCGCGACTTTTTGAAAGGGGCCAGTGTCGCCGTATCCAGCGGCTTGCTGATTACGGAAGCGCACGCGGCCTCTCCTCCAACAGCGTCGGGTGCTGTCGCTGGCCCAGGGCCTGTCCCCATCACTTTGAGGGTTAACGGTAAGCCTCACAAACTGAATCTCGAACCCCGCGTCACACTGCTCGATGCTCTTCGGGACCATCTGGACCTAACAGGGGCCAAGAAGGTTTGCGATCGAGGGGTCTGTGGCGCTTGCACGGTCATTCTGGATGACAAACCAGTCTATGCTTGCAACTTGCTCGCCATACAGGCGGAGGGACATAACATCGTGACCATCGAAGGACTTTCGCACGATGGCCAACTCCATCCCGTCATGACCGCCTTTGTCGAACACGACGCGCAGCAATGCGGCTTTTGCACGCCCGGTTTTGTCGTGGCGTGCAAGGCCTTCCTGGACAAACATCCAAACCCCACGTTTGATGAGGTTGAAGAAGGACTGGGGGGGAATCTCTGTCGCTGTGGGACGTACGTCGGCGTTCGGCAAGCCGTGCTGGAGGCCGCCAAGTCGATGAAGGGAGGAAAAGCACATGTCTAAGTGCAAATACGACTGGCCGGAAGAAGGAGAAAGGAAACTCATCGGCAAGCGGATCAGCCGCATTGACGGGCCCGCCAAGGCGAGCGGCAAGGCCAAGTACACTTACGACATGAACCTCTCGGGTATGCTCTATGGCAAGATTCTGCGCTCACCTTATGCTCATGCCAAAATCACCGCCTTGGACACATCCGCCGCTGAGAGCACACCTGGCGTGAAGGCAGTTCGCAAGATTCAGGACGTGGGCAAGGAAATTCAATGGGCAGGCGATGAAATCGTGGCCGTGGCGGCGGAAAGCGAAGACATTGCTCGAGACGCCTTGGATAAGATCAAGATCGAATATGAGCAACTCCCCTTCCTGGTTCATGAAGAAGACTTGAGCCGAGCTGGCGATCACGCTAAACAGGCCGGCACGGAGAAAGCCGGTGACCCGGACAAGGCTTTCAGCGACCCAGACGTGGTCATTTCCGACGGTTACTACGGCATAGCGGCGATCACACACTGCTGCCTTGAAACGCACGGTAGCGTCGCTGAGTGGACGGGTCCGGACACCTTGAAGACCTATTTCTCCACTCAGAACGTATCCGGAATACCGGGTGAAGTCGGTGAAGCACTAAGGCAGGCAGGCATCGATGTCAAGAACAACAACATTGAGACCATCTGCCAATACATCGGCGGAGGGTTTGGCAGCAAGTTCGGTGCCGACCGTTGGGGTATTGAGAACGCGCGGCTGGCAAAGATGGCTGGCAAACCCGTCAAACTGCTGCTCGAGCGTGACATGGATTTGGAAGTGGCCGGGGCGCGACCTTCCAGCTTCGCAAAGATCAAAGTGGCGGCAAAGAAAGATGGAACTATCGTGGCCTGGGATTCGAGTTCCTGGGGCACGGGGGGCCCGGCGGGCACTACCATGCCTCCCATTCCCTACGTCTTCACCGGCATACCCAACAAGGTCACTCGCCACACCTCGGTCAGCACGAACACCGGTCCCGCGCGCGCCTGGCGGGCTCCGACCCACCCTCAAGCGGCACTGCTCACGTGGGCTGCTCTTGAAGACCTTGCCGCGAAGCTGAACATGGACCCGCTTGAGTTCTTCACCAAGAACGCCGACCTCGCGGGCGAGCGCGCGGACGTGTACCGGCAGGAGCTTCGCAAGGCTGCTGAGCTGATTGATTGGGAGAAGAACTGGCACCCGCGCGGCCACCAGACTCCCAGTTCCATCAAGCGTGGCCTGGGAATCAGCCTCCACACTTGGGGTGGCCGTGGGCACAACAGCAATTGCAATGTGAACATTCATCCCGATGGCTCCGTGGAGGTAAATCTGGGGAGCCAAGACCTAGGCACCGGGACGCGGACCGTAATCAACATCGTGGCGGCAGAGACCCTGGGTCTTCCGCTTGAGGCGATTGCGGTAAATATCGGAGATAGCAAGTATCCGATCGATGGCGCCTCCGGCGGCAGCACCACCGTGGGCGGAGTGAGCGCTTCCACTCGTCGCGGCTGCGTGGACGCCCTCGATCAACTCTTCGCTGCCGTGGCCCCCAGCCTGGGGGTTCCCGCTGACCAACTCGTAGCCGCTGGTGGAAAGATTCAGGCGAAGGCCGACTCTTCTAAGAGCCTTACCTGGAAGCAAGCCTGCGCCAAGCTGGGTGTGAAGATGATTCAGGTGACTGGCAAGAACCCCGGTCCCTGCTCGCTGGGCTCCAGTGGCGTGGGCGGAGTGGAAATGGCGGATGTCTCTGTGGACACCGAGACAGGAATCGTGAAGATCAACAAGATGGTGTGTGCGCAGGACTGCGGGCTCATCATCGACATCAAGACTGCGGAGAGCCAGTGCTACGGCGCGCTGATCATGGGCATCTCTTACGCACTGTTCGAGCAAAAGATCATGGACGATGCCACGGGCCGTATGCTGAATCCCAACATGGAGTTTTATAAGCTGGCGGGCATTGGGGACATCGGCGAATTGGTGGTCCACATGATGACTGGACCGGGATATGACGAACGCGGCACGATTGGCCTGGGTGAGCCGCCTGTGATTTCGCCCGGGGCCGCCATCTCAAACGCCGTGGCCAACGCCCTTGGTGTGCGCGTGCCCACCTTACCGATCACTCCGGAAAAGGTTCTAGCCGCACTCGAGAAAGGAGGGGGAGCCTGATGCAAGCCTTCGAATATGTAAGCCCCACAACCTTACAGGCAGCCGTCCAATTGTTGGCCGAAGCGAAGGGCGAAGCTGCGGTCCTGGCAGGGGGAACTGACCTGCTGAGCCTGATGAAGGATCGGATTGTCAGTCCAACGCGTGTCGTCGATCTGCAGAAACTCCGGGAACTGAAGCGAATCGAATTCCAATCGGGGTCCGGTTTGCGCCTGGGTGCTTTGGTCACCTTGGACGAGTTGATCGACAATGCGGAGGTGCGACAGCATTATCCGGCCTTGGTCCAGGCTGCCCAAGGCGTCTCCAGCCCACAGATTCGCAGTGTAGGAACTGTGGGTGGCGACCTTTGCCAGCGGCCGCGCTGCTGGTACTACCGGGCGGGATATGGCCTGCTGGCGACTTACAAGGGGAAGCCCTTGGTGCCGGAGGGCGACAACCGCTACCACGCCATCATGGGCAATTCTGGACCCGCTTATTTCGTGAGTCCGTCAAGTCTGGGGCCTGCCCTGCTCACCCTGGGAGCGAGGGTTCGGCTGCACGGTCCCGAGGGAGCGCGGGAGCTTGAAATCGAGAAGTTCTTTGTCACCCCGGCAAGCGAGAGTGAAAGCGAGCACGCGCTCAAAGCGCACGAAATCCTCACTGAGATCGTTGTGCCCGCTGCCGACGGAATCAAGATGGCAGTGTACGAAGTTCGCCAAAAAGAGGCGCTGGACTGGCCCTTGACTGCCGCCGCGGTTGCGCTCAGCCTCGACGGTGATGCGGTCAGAAGGGCGCGCGTCGTGCTCGGTCATGTGGCGCCCGTGCCTTGGCCGTCACCGGAGGCGGAACAAGCCTTGGTGGGAAAGACCTTTATTGACGAACTGGCGGACGAAGCCGGAAAAGCCGCCGTGAGCAAAGCCACCCCGCTGTCAAAGAATGCCTACAAGGTCCAACTGGCCCGAGTGGCGGTCAAGCGCGCCTTGTTGCGCGCTGTGAAAGGAGAAGTGTGATTATGCCTGAACCCACTCCTCAGCCTGGCATTTCCCAGGAGCGTTGCCGGTTGTTGCGCTCCAAGTGGATGTTTATCGAAGCTGAACCTGACCCCACGGTCCCCCGCTCCGACAGCGGCATCTGTTGGTGCGTCCACACCCAGAATTGCCTTGGGCCGGATGGTGAGATAGCCAGTATGGAGAACTGCAAACCTGGCCGTGCTTGCTACGAATCCCTCTGACCGTGCGGGGGCGTGGTAGCGTGTGAAGACTCGCCCAAGGTGCTTAGAAGCCCCTGCCAGCATTGCTCTGTTAGGTTCAGGCGAGAATACGTTATCCGACCATCCGCAGCAGCTCCGCAAATCAAACAGGACTAAGGCAAATGAAAAATACACGACTCTCGCGTTTCGCCCTATCGCTCCTCGCCGGACTGCTCTTCGTCGCCGGGGCGCCTCAGACCCAGGCTCAGCAAGCGAACAAGAAGGCCCCCGATTTTGCCGAGAACAAGCCGGAGGCGCTCGGCTTCTCGTCCGAGCGACTCGAGCGGCTCCATGCGGCGATGCAGCGGGAAGTGGACCAGAAGCAGCTTGCCGGCGTTGTAACAATTCTGGCGCGCCACGGCAAACTGGTCGAGGAGAGGACCTACGGCAAGAAGGACATCGCGAGCGGCGCTCCCATGACGAGGGACACTATCTTCCGCATCTTCTCCATGACCAAGCCGGTCACCGGCGTTGCCATGATGATCCTCTACGAAGAGGGCAAATGGGATCCTTTGGATCCAGTCTCGAAGTACATCCCCGAGTTCGCCCATCTGAAAGTTTTCAAGGGCGCGGATCAGAGCGGCAACATGATCGTGGAAGACCCCGTCCATCCCCCGACCATGCGCGAGCTGATGACCCATACTGCGGGCTTCACTTACGGGTTCTTCGGCAATACATTGGTCGATAAGATGTACCTGGACCAGCAGGTGTGGCAATCCCGATCCCTGCAAGAAATGATCGACAAGCTCGCGAAAATCCCGTTGCTCTACCAGCCGGGAACTCGCTGGGTCTACGGCGCGTCGATGGACATCCAGGGCTATATCGTTGAGAAATTGTCGGGGCAGTCCCTGCCCGATTTCATGCAGCAGCACATCTTCGGGCCCCTCGGCATGAAGGACACCGGCTTTTTCGTTCCCCCTGAAAAGCGGAACCGGTTTGCCACGCTCTATGCATCGGGCCAGAACGGCGAACTGGTTTTGAACGCGGCGCCCGGCGCAACAGCCGACGACTATGCAACGCAGCCATCGATGCCTTCGGGCGGCGGCGGTATGGTCTCGACCGCCGAGGACTATCTGCGCTTCGCTCAGATGCTCCTGAATGGCGGCGAACTGGACGGCGTGCGCATCCTGGCGCCGGCCACCGTACGGCTCATGACCACAAACCATCTGGCCCCCAGCCTTATGACGGGCGAGTTCTCAATTGGTCCAGCGATCATCCGGCCCGGCATGGGGTGGGGCTACGATTGCGCGGTCTACACGGACCCCCTCGAGGCCGACGAAGTGGTGGGCAAAGGCACTTTCTTCTGGTTGGGAGCAGCGGACACCTGGTTCTGGGTCGATCCCACCAACGATCTGATTTTTGTAGGCATGACCCAGCGCAGGATCGGCCCTGGGGAGCCCAATGTGGAGGCGTTGAGCCAACCCGTGGTCTATCAAGCACTTGTGAAGCCAAGGATGTGATCTGCCTGAGCGCGACCCGAGAATCCACGTCCTGAAGGAACCCGGGGCGGAATATGCGACCCCGCTGTTAGCCGCAAGATTGGCACCTCAGTCACGGAACTCCTATTCCCGTTTCAGGCCCCTCATCCGCCTCGCCGGGCGGGACCGTGCCCCTACAAGACGCGCACAGAGCCCACTCCAACTTTCATTCAGGTTAAAACTCCGCCCTTCCGATTCAGCCGTAGGCAAGCGAGCTTTCGGAACCAGACGCAAGCAGCGCGATGAACTCGCCGCGACGCGCCGACGGAGTAACTTTCGGCTCCCTAGTACATCGAATTGAGTGGAGCTATCTGGATAATTTGCTCGAAGGAGGGTACATCATGAGGAAGCTTTGTCTTCACGCGGTTGTGGGGTTAGCTCTGATGGTGCTGTTGGCTGTCCCAGGCAGCGCAGCGATCAAGGGAGACTATATCGAAGCTCGAAGCGCAGACGTTTACACCGGCCCGTGCTTCGCCAACGGCGAAGTTGGCCTGGTTGGAAACGAGGCGATCCTGGCATGGAGAATCAAAGAAGGCGACTGGAAGGGAACCAATTTGAACGGCCTGGGCGTTGTGGCGGTCGTGAAGGCCCATGCCACATTAGGTGATCCCTACCATAGTCCTTATCCAGCCGAGTCCGTACTGATTGTCGACCAACGGGCCACCCCCCGGCAACGCTTGGCCCTACAGGATTTTGTTGCTGCCATGGCCGGGAAGCTCCTGAGCCACGTGGTTCGCGTTGAAACAGCCCCTATTCATTTGGCCTTCGCTCAGGGCGAAGAGCACGGCACTGCCCTCCTTGTGGCCGGGAACCTGGCGCGCATTGAAACGCGCAGCTTGTGCCATGGCGACGACATCTGCGGGAACGAGTTCGTATACTATCCGCCGCTCGTTCACCTGGCTCACGCCATGCCTGCGTTCACCCTTGAGGACTCCTTCCAAGGTAAGGGTTTGAACGTGGTTTGGAACCACATGGGTAAACGCAGCGCCTTTGTGGGCAGCTTTTCGGTCTCGCTCTAGTAGTTAGTTGTCAGTGGTCAGTGGTCAGTGGTCAGTTGTCAGTGGTTCGTCAGTGGTCAGTTGTCAGTGGTCCGTGGTCACCGGTCAACTGCAAGCTTCCAGCCCGCATCCCACTGACTTCATTGCCGGCTGCCCGATGGTTACTGCATTTTGTGCCTGGCAATCCCCAGATCAAGAGGGCGTGACTTGCGCTATCGGTGCTGGCACTTGGTTTCTTCTTCTGACTCCTGACTTCTGAGCCCTGACTTCTGACTCCTGCTCCCCAATACCATTTTTCAGCAACCTGATAGATTTTTCCCGGTCGCGTGCCGCACAATAGAATAGAAACGGGAAGCCGGTTGTTCCGGCGTTCCCGGCTTTGTGTTCAGAGCATCTAAGAAATGAGGGCCATTTTATGAAACTGCATCGCGCGCAGGTGTTGATTCTCGCCTCGCAACTTGTCTTGGCAAGTATGGCGTTTGGACAGACCTACAAAGTGGAAAACGCCGGAGCGCCGCCAGTCGCAGACCTTTCCAAACCTTTGCAAGATGCATTGGAATCACAGGGAACGCGGGTGGTAAACGACCAGGGAGGCACGTTGCTGGAGGTGTGGTTACGCAAGGGCGTGCCCACCAGCTCCAGCGCCAGCGGTTCTTCAGACTTTCTCTATGCTTCTCTGAGTGAAGGAGTGTTCCTTGGCGTGCTGCACTTCCCTAGTCAGGGAGCTGATTTCCGCGGCCAAGCCATCAAGCCGGGGTTTTATACTTTGCGCTACGGGTTGATTCCTCAGGACGGGAATCATATGGGGGTGAATCCCACCCGGGACGTATTGGTCCTCTGCCCCGTCGCTGTGGACAACAATCTTGCCACGGCCCTGAAATTTGATGACCTCGTAAAGTTGGGCCGCCAATCGTCGGGCACGCCGCACCCTGGTTTCCTCGTGGGAGCGCAGGTGAATGGAGATAGCTTCCCGGCTGTCGTCAAAGATGATCAGGGCCATTGGGACCTCCAGGTGAAGGTTCACGGGTCAGGCGGCGATCTTCCGATAGCGTTCACGGTGGTCGGAAAGTGGGAGGGCTAACGAAGAGCATTGAGTCATTGAGTCATTGAAAAGCGGTTCGAGTTTTTTTGTCAATGAATCAATGACTCACTGAAGCAAGGGTGAAATTGACTTGATGAACTCCTCAGAAAAACAACAGCACGAGACCTGCTCGAGCGCCTCAATGCAAGTGATGGCGATTGGCCTGATTGTGTGGACGGCTGCGCTGGCAGCTTCCCCTTTATACGCGGCCCAAGGCGAAACACTTCATTTGGCAGTCCTGGAAGGGAAGCTACTCTCCATCCCTGGGCAAGGGCCGGTCTTACGAACACATGAAAAGGATCAGCCCCTCTCCGCGACCACCACTTACCTGTTCCACACCTTACTGGACAAACGCTTGGCCAACCGCGAGGTCCGGCTCGAAGGAACGATGAAAGCCGATGGAACATTCGAGGTCGAGCGGCTTTACACGGTCAGGAATGGGAAACTCTACCGAGTGCGTTATTTCTGCAAAGTATGTAACATCGAGGCTCTTGAACCCGGGGATTGCGTCTGCTGCCAGCATCCTACCGAGCTGCAAGAAATCCCTGCCGACGACTCAACCCGGTAATCGGGTGATCTGACGATCGGGTGAACAAAAAGATGGCGTGATGCCCCAAGTGGAATGCCCCAGGTGTCATTCCGAGCGTAGCGAGGAATCTCGCTTTGATTGTTGCCTCCACATACGCCCAAGCCCAGAGCGAGATTCCTCGCTACGCTCGGAATGACATGAGAGCCGACCTGGGCGATTTTTTGTTCACCCGACCGCCCGATTAGTTGACACCCTTCACCCCCGGTGTTACAAAGGTATGAGAGCAACCTGCAAGCAAGCCCCGCAGTTGTGGTGGGTGTAGCTCAGTTGGTAGAGCGCCAGACTGTGGATCTGGACGTCGCGGGTTCGAATCCCGTCACCCACCCCATATCAGGACACTACCCGATGGTCCATTTATTTGACTTGGGCCGAAGCCGCCGATATTATTCATTTGTAAGATGCTGGGGGCGTGTAGCTCAGGTGGATAGAGCAACGGATTTCTAATCCGTGGGTCGGGGGTTCGAGTCCCTCCACGCCTGCCATCTTTTCTGGGACTTAGCGGCAGCCCTTGATTGGCGTCACAGATAGCGTCACAGATAAGAGCGAAAGCGGGGCTTGTGACCCCGCTTTCCGCTTTTCTTGAAGTCCCGTGCGAGCAGCATCCAACCTGCGTTCGATAGCTTCCGATGCCGCCATCTGAGACTGGTCTTCAGAGTGAGAGTAGATGAGGTTTACTCGGTCACTGACGTGCCCCAGCCGGTCCATTCGTGTCGCCCGCCCCATCCTACTCGCTCAGCTTGAAACAGCCATAAACGGAAATCCCGTGCGCCCGCATGTCGCGGATAAAGGCGCTGAGTTTTGTCGACATCGTCTGGCCGAGCTTCCACCAATTGGCCCATGCATGAGGGAACCGCTCTCTTTTATCCGGCGGGTGGCGCAGATATCACGCCCTGTGGCACGTCGGCGATTTAGCCATCAGCGCAATCGCTGCCGCGCATCCGTGCGCAGTCCGTGGTGGGCCTGCGAGCATTCGCAGACCCCAGTGCATCGAGATCTGCGCCGCGCGCCGAGTTGGAGGGCTCTCGGAGCAGGCGCAGGGCGACGAGAAAGTCCGATCAAAAAGAAAAGGCGGAAAAGAGGTTGAGACCGACGAACAGCAAAACAACGAGCCGGGTCAACCCAAGATGATCTTGAAGCCACTTCATAAAGAAATCCATGGGAGTCTTTCGGCATACTTCGAGCTGGTGGGATTGACAGGGGAAGGAAACTTGCCAGACCTAGCGCGTAGAGCGATTCATCGGCTAGCCTTCTCCGCGTGAGGATGTGGGGGGAGCCTCGGTTTGGCCCACACGTCGCCGAAGAAGGCTCGCCTCACAAAACGTCGATTTAGCAAGTGGAGAAACGGTGGTTTGGCAAATACCGTGTGCGTTGCGCGAGTCGCGCTGAGTTTCGTCCCTATCGTTTAACACACGGGGATTTGCCACCAGGAATCCACTGCGGATGCCGTCTGTACACGCTGTGGCGCCACTCGCGATCAATTCCAACGAGTGCTATGCCAGCACAAACTTCCTCCAAGGGGACTTCCGGGGCGTTTGGTGGTGAGAAGGGGATTTCCCAACAGCTTTCCGTTAACACCGCACATGGCTTCGCTTCATTGAGCGTTGGTTCTCCCGTAGCTGGTGAGAACCTCCTCGTGCCACTTCTCGCCATTTGACCACTTCTCTTCCTTAATGATGCCAAGGTGAGGGGCAAGGTAGATGACATTCTTTTGAGGCCCGATGTCATCATGTTCGTGAGCGACCCACGAAACCTCGACCTTCGTGCAATGTTGGAAATCTCCCGCTGGTACGGAAACTGTCAGGTCGGTGTTGACGACTCGATATCGCTGGCTCGATCCGCGCAGTCTGTGTTGCCACTGGTCTCCTGTCCGCAAAGTCACTTTCAGCGCAATCCATTTCTCTCCAGACCAGCCCAGAACCCAGTAAACGTAGCCGTCCTTCACGACAATTCTGTCTTTGGTGGGCGACTCGTTACCGGACGACCTTACGATATACGCAGCACCATCATCGCGAACAAATTCCACACGTTTGTACTTGAACTCATAAGTACCGTGAAATTCTTCAACCAATTGAGGGCCGAGGTCGAAGTACACCGGCAAGTCCTGTTTCGCGGAAAGAGGAAGTAAAGCGGCAGAAACAAGAGCCGTCAGGACTATTGCGGTGGGCAGAATTAATTTGCGTCTCACTGCCAGCACTTTACTCCAATGCGGGGTTGAATACCATACCTGTTGAGAACAGCCCTTTCCACAAGTAATCAGCAATACGTCCTTCCTGAGGGCATAGGATTTACATATCACAGTTCACTTGACGGTTAGCCGAAATTAACCGGAGATATGACCTTCCCGGTCCCGAAACGGGGTTCTCGGAGATCGGGGTAGCGGTATTCAGCAGCACACTTCTCCCAGAAGCCGGCTTCTGGCCTGGAATGTCAGCCCGTTACCATGACCCCGGTGGGCTATAGATCTGATCTGTAAACGTCATACGGATCTTCGGGGCTCATACGCAAGTGGGGCAATGCGTCCACGGTCACACAGGCCGGTGAATCGAAGACCGATAACGCAAACGTGATCACGCTTGCCCTAGAAGGATCTACCCCGGGCGCGTCGAGCAACCGATGCACCTAATCATCGCTAAGCGCCGGGCGACACGGAAGCTATCCACAAGTGGGCTTCGATACCATAAGTCTTAGTCGACGTTGCGCGCATGCTGACCCGCTCCTACTGAGTGACTGTCTGGCCAAAGTAACCCGGAGGAGGTATCGCCACCGCTGAAAAATTAATTTGGCTACCCAGAGGAGAACTGGTAAACTTCGCCATTCGTGAAATAGCAAGTATTCCGGAGGTTCAAATGGCCGTGGTAACCGCAACCAAGGGCTCGTTTACGGTTAAAGCTTACGTGGGGGACAACAAGACTCTCCTTGCTTTTAACTTCGTGAGCCAGGCGAGCGCCAAAAATCTCGCCGGCTTTACCATCGCCTGCCAGCCGCCCGGCCAGCCCTCGTACTATCTCTTCAACGATCTCCAGTTCCAGACACCCAGCAACCACGCCCAGGTCTCGACTGCGCCAGCCAACTCCACCATTAACGCGCCCATTCAGAAGTACCGCTGGACGCACGTCCCGGGCTCGACGCACCAGGGCCTTCAGCCGGTCACCGGCGCCTACATCTACAGCGTCACGCCCCGATACTTCGATGCCAACCAGTCCATGCAGCCCCTCGACCCCTCGCTGACCGTCCCGGTCACCGTCCCGGTCGGCCCGTTCAAGAAGGGCTCGCTCGCTCTCGGATTCACCCGCGGTTACATGCAGTCCGAAGCCTTCGCACACCACTTCGGTCCCCAGGCGTCGCTCCAGCCGACGGGCCATGTCCTTCTCTACAACACCACACAGCAGGCTGGAACCAACGCCCAGGGCCAGAGTTTTACCTACGCCGATGAGTACTTATGGATGGGCTCCACGGCCCGTGTCCAGGTGTTTAAGCTGCTCAACGAGGTGCTGAATGACACCACACTCCACCTCGATATGTTTGCCTATGATCTGAACGAGCCCGACATTCTCCAGATTCTTCTCCAGCTCGCAAAAGGCGGTCGGGTTCGCATCATCCTGGACAACGCTGCACTGCACACAAATAAAGCCAAGCCGACTCCCGAGGACCAGTTCACCGCTCTTTTTCAACAACAGGGAAAGAACAAGGGCGACATCTTGCGCGGCTCCTTTGGACGTTACTCCCATGACAAGGTTTTGATCGTCTCCAAGAACGGCTCGGCAACGCAGGTGCTTACCGGCTCGACCAATTTTTCGGTAACGGGGCTGTACGTCAACGCCAATCATGTGCTCGTTTTTAACGATGCGACCGTCGCCCAGCAGTACGCCAAAGTATTTCAGCAGAGCTGGCAGGTGCTGACGCAGTTTCCAAAGACCAGCAGGCAGGCGGCAGCCGCATTCGCCAGTACACCCCTGGCCACTATGCCATTCAAGGACCAGTCGCCGACCGTCCCGAAGATGAGCATCACCTTTTCACCGCACAGCGCAAGCGACACGAATACCATTCTTAGCAACATCTCGGCCCGGATCAATGCCGAGGCCTCCGCTCCGAGGGGCAGCGTGCTGTTTGCCGTCATGCAGCTCACCAACAGCCAGACCCCCGTCTACGACGAGCTCAATAAAATCCACGCCACGCAATCCATCTTCAGCTACGGTATCTCCGACGCCCCCGAGGGCACCTACCTCCACACGGTCGGCACGAAGACGGGTGTGCTGGTCACGGGCAAGCCCGGCAGCGTCACCCTGCCGCCGCCGTTTGATCAGGTCCACTCGATCGCTGGCCATGAAATCCACGACAAATTCGTTGTCTGCGGTCTCAACGGCGCGGATCCGGTTGTTTACTGCGGCTCCTCCAACCTCGCTACCGGTGGTGAAGAATCAAACGGAGACAATCTCCTCGAGATCCACGATGCAGATGTGGCTACGGCCTTCGCGATCGAAGCGCTCCTGTTGGTCGATCACTACGCCTTCCTCGACCGCTATGCTGCTCCGAAGAAACCCAAACCCGCCAAGACAACTCCTGGCAAGAAGACCGCAGCAAAAAAGACGTCCGTCAAGATCGCTGCAAAAGCTCCCCCCAAGAAGACTCCGACTAAAAAGGCACAAACAAAGAAAAAGTCCGCAAAGAAGTCCCGCCAATAGGTTTCGTAAGCGTGCGCATCGCAAGCCGCGACGGTCGCGCCCGCTCACAGCAAATGCGCGGCAAGAAAGTTCCGAAGACGATGACCACCCCTGTCAGAAAGGTTGAGCCTATGAAGAAGCACACAACCCCACAGAAGGCCGCCGCAGCGAAGAAGCCCGCCGACGTAAAGCAGGCTGCTCCGGCTTCCGCACAGCCCGCTGCGTCCTCGTCCACAAAGAAAAAGCCGCTCGTCTCAAACCAGCCCAGATCGAAACACGAAGCAGCGGTTCAGGCCGGCATGTTCCTCTACACCGATGATAACTGGTCGGTGGCCTACTTCAACGACGGCGATCTGCACTGCATCGAGCGCGAACTCTTTGGCTAGCCGCACAGCTCAATCGAGGCGCGCAAAGGACGAGCAATCTGTACAACACAGCTCCCTCGTCTGACTGGTTCTCGGGTTATCGCATTCATTCTTGTGTTGAAAATTTGCTCTCTGGCCCCTTGAATCCCAGACATATAGGCGAGGAACGCTAGCTTTCTACCTTTGGTTAGTACTGATAAAACGCGCTTCTCGTTACTAAACTCTCGAATAGTCGGCAATGCGGATGTAATCCGGGGCCCTTCAACGCTTCGTCTCACGGTCCAGAAACGGGGTTCGGGTCCCCGAAGGGGACTTCCGGACAGAAATCTCGCCAACCGGGCCGGTGCTGCTGCTGGCCAATCCCAAAACCCTGCGGCCTATGGGGAGTAATCCCGGCCGCGGCCGACAGGGGCGTGCGGAATAGGTGTCGGCACGTTTCTGGTGCATGCCTATGTCGGTCTGCCAGAGCACTTGGGTTTCCGTACTGCGGGGTGTGCAGGAACCCAATGCTTTTGACCCTCCTTCATGTCATACGCAGCCCATGTCCTCGCCTTCCTGTTGTATCGCCAGAGCTCCAGTCCGAAGGGCTCAAGCGTCATAGTGTCCGCCGCACCGGCCCACTTACACGAATTTTTTCCAGAACCTGGCGTTTGTCATTGTGCTGGCCGACTTGACAAGAGTACCCTCGCAGCATCTTGGTGCGACATTAGATGCTGAGCCTGTATAGGTGGCCAATGGCGAGCCTGAGAGGGGGTGGGCTTCCCCTAGAATTCCCTCCCTTCGAACGATCTTGACCGCCGCGACCGTGATTAGGCCCGACGTCATCACCGGCACGCAGAATTACATCCCAATCTTCACCGACAATTCCGGGGACATGGGCAACTCGACGCTGTATCAGATCGGCACCCAACTGGGCATCGCTACGACGACGCCCGGAACTCTCAACGGACACTATTTCCCATCTCTGCTGCTTGATGCCGCGCAAGCCGGGGCGAGCACTTATTTAACTGCTGACACGGAATTACAATACGGCTACGCGGGGGTCCTGTTGAATCGGGGGGCGGCAACCGCCAACAACCGCGACTGGGCCATCGAAAACCAACCGGATGCCACCCTCACCTCCAGCCAGTTCGCGATTTCCACGTATAACGATTTGGGGTTTCCCACAGCCATGCTCATGATATCAAGGTCGGGCCTCGTGGGCATCGGGACGACCACGCCCGCCGCCACGCTGGAAGTGAACGGCACGGGGAAGTTTGACAGCAACGTGTGGGTCGCGGGTCTGACCGCAGGCAACTGCGTCCAGGCCGGGGCAGGCGGTTTGCTAATGACCACGGCGTCGCCCTGCGGCAGCGGCGGCGGCGGTGGTGGCACCATCACCGGCGTGGCGGCGGGGACGGACCTGACCGGCGGGGGCACGAGCGGCTACGTGACGCTCAACCTGGACACGACCAAAGTCCCGACGCTGGCGGCCAGCACCAACACCTTCACCGGCGAGCAGATCGTCACTGCCTCGGCTAGCACTGCAATCTATGCTACTACCACCGCGAGCGGTTACACTGCAATCTATGGGGGCAGTAATTCCGGGAATGGGGTCTGGGGGCAGACTTATGGTACGGCGTACCCGGCGGTCGCGGGCACTGCGCCCTCGGGTGGTAGAGGTTCTGCGGGGCTCGTAGGGACGACCACTAGTACCTACTCGAATCCAGCCGGTGTTTACGGCGAAGGGTACACTAGTGCCAACGGAGTTATGGGAGTAAGCAGCAACACTAGCTATTCCGGGGTCCTCGGAGTGAATGCAGGAGGCGGCGAAGCCATAACCGGGGTAAACAACAGCGCTAGTTATCCAACCTTAGTCCTCAACAATAACTCAACGTCTGCAAGCGCGCCCATATTGAATGCCATAGCTCCGAACTACAGTGATTATGGTTGTACCATCTTCGTCAACGGGAATCTGGATTGTTCCGGAACCAAGTCAGCCGTCGTTCCCATTGTCGGCGGCCGGAAGGTGGCTCTCTATGCCGTCGAGGCCCCTGACGTCTGGTTTGAGGACTTCGGCTCCGGTAAGCTCGAAAGCGGGGTCGCCACCATTGCGCTCGATCCCGTCTTTCTTCAGACCGTGAATGCGAACCTGGCCTATCACGTCTTCCTTACTCCCGGCGGGGATTGCAATGGATTGTACGTGGCGCAGAAGTTGCCTACATCCTTTGAAGTACGTGAATTGGGAGGGGGCAAGTCGAATGTGGCTTTCGACTATCGAGTCATAGTCCGACGCAAGGGGTACGAAAAGCTTCGCATGGAGGACGTGACCGAGAAATTCCGAGCCGTAGTCAAGCCACCGACTACCGGTCCGCAGCCCGTACGTAAGCGCTAGCGGGTTGGGGTCAAGTTTCGCAGTGCGAGTCTCGTAGCGTGTGGGAAGTCGATCTGGAAGCGGATGGGCACTTGGCGTCGCTCATCAGTGCTATGTGGCGCCGGTGGTCAAAGTCCGCGCGGGCGGCGGCCAGTAGAGACTGACGCGCGAAGGCGCGCCAGCGGTCGAATGCACGCTTCGAGGAGCGCCGCGGGGCACGGTTCCCCGCGCGCTATTTTGACATGCCGGCTCCCGTCACCCCTCGGCTCGCTGTCGTTCAGCGAGCAAAGCAAGACGCTCGCGCCTGCTGCCAGCGCCCGACTAGGCCCATGATGGCGGGCGTCTGGGCCGGGTAAGGCTTTCGCAGGAGCTTGCTGATAAGGGGTGACGGTGGGTCGTCGATGGCGTGAAGGGGCGGGTAGGATTCAAGGATTCTGTCCCCTAACTCTTGGGCATGGGCACGCAAGTAATCTGCGATCGTCTCCAGCAGAGGCAAAGTCTCCTCCTTAGGCGGCGAGAACGGGTTTGAGGGACTTCTGGATGGGCAGTTCGGAGCCGATGATGCCGATTGAAGAAAGAATTGAGCTCCGTTGGACGCAAATGGGAGTACACTTCACACCGGCGAGAGCCAAAAAGTTAATTCCGGGTGTATCTTCGTAGCCGCCGAGGGCTCCGGGAGGGAGCACTCGGAGAGGAGGCAAATGCAATGGAGAAGCGACTCATTGTGACGATAGGCTTGGCGATCTGCCTGGGCTTCAGTGTCGGATGCCAGCGACCAACCGGACTGTCCGAGGCCGATCGAACGGCGATTCGCAAGGCGGATGAGACCGATATGATGATGATGATAGCCAAAGACTGGAAGGGGGATTTGGCCCTTTATACCGAGGACGCCATCCAGTTGCCGCCCAACCAGGCGGCGCTCCAGGGCAAGGCCGCCATCCAGGCCTGGTATGAGGCTTTCCCGCCGTTTTCCAACTTCCAGGAGCAGAGTTTGGAAATCGAGGGGCAAGCGGACCTGGCCTACGATCGCGGAACCTATTCCATGACCGTTACCCCTCCCGGGGCGGCACCCATCGAGGACCGCGGCAAGTACCTAACCATCTACCGCAAGCAGGCCGACGGGTCGTGGAAGATTGCGCGCGTGATGTTCAACTCTGACCTTCCGCTGCCGGCTCCAGAGAAACCGGCGGTCCAGCATAGAAAAAGTAGGACCCGGTCGCACGCTCCGCACCGGAAAGGTACTCGAACCTCAAAATAGGAATTCCGGATAATAGGTCTCATCGATATCCGGGTCGAGGTTCCTCTCGAAGTGTGTCGATCCTTCGCAGGGCTAGCGCAGCAAGTTCAGGGGTCAAATCCACGAGGGCGAACTCACATCCCCCATCGCAATACTCGTTGTTGCTTGAAACCTTCAAGATGATTCGCATAACTGTGTATCCTCCTCCGCCAGGGTGTTAGGACTGTCTTCGCCTAGCTCCTGACGGCTCCCCTCCCCCAGGTCATTCTGGTTGATTTGGAAGAAACTGTGGGCCAGGTTCCAGCGGACCGGCCCATTGCGGTCAGGAACCTCAATCCGCTTCTGGCGCAGGGCGCGTCGAATCCATTTCAGGAACAACTTCTTCGTGCCGCTGACGTGCACCGGAGAGCATCCCAGCCCGAGCAGCGGTTTGATCGCCCCATGCCGCTTGAGTTCCTCGTTGAACCAGCCGGCCCAATCTGGCACCACCGGCAACCCAAACCGTTGCGCGGTGCGATACAGCACAAACGTCGGGTCGTTATCACAGAGGATGGTGCGCCTGCCTTGTGGGTCTGCTCCCGGTCGCGTTTTGGCCAGCTCCGCCGAGATTGCGACTAAGTGGCGGATTGGTCTGCGGCCGGCGATAGTGATAGTCCCGCGGAAGCATTGGGCATCCTCACCCAAGGTCACGGTTAGAGGATCGATTCCTGGAGCTTCCACGGTAAAGAGGTTCTGCTCGATGACGGCTGCCCAGATGGCGCGAACATCGGAGTCGCCACCTAAGACAGATATGAGGTGGGCCTTGCCGTTCCGTGCGTCTTCGACCTCTCTAATAAAGCGATCCAACCGCAGCCGGATTCGCGTGGTGGTGTCCTTCATTCGCTTCGTGTATTCCAACACCCCAAAGCGCTCGTGGGCATTCTTCATGATGGTTGTCCTCCAGGGATTCGTGAGAATACCCTTGCGATTGGACCGCGAATGCGCCCCGCGCCTTGGTCGAATGCTCGTCCCTTCGGACATTCCGAAGCCGTTGGAACCGGGCTCAGGTTGTTGACCGTTGCGCAAGAACTGTGCTAGTTTGTGCCCCCAAGGAGGGAAAGGAAATGCGGAAAACGGTCCGGCTGGTGGTGGTTTGCGCCCTGGTGCTGTTGCCAGGGATTTTGGTTGCACAGGAGCGGTTCGACGGCAATTGGCTCACGAAGCTCACTTGCCCTGCAAAAGGGAACACTGAGGGCTACACCTGGGAGTTTCCCAGCGTCATCCAGAAGAGCAATTTTCACGGAGAGCACGGCACGGCGGGGCAACCCGGTTACCTGCTGATCGAAGGCAAGATCAAGGAGGACGGCAGCGCCAAGCTGTCGGCCAACGGCACAGTCGCGTCCAGGAAATATGCCCGTGGAGTCTTCGCCCACCAGGGCGAGGATTATAGCTACGACATCAAGGCCCAATTCAAAGAGACAGAGGGCACAGGCACCAGGAGCCAAGGACTCGGCATCGTAGGCCGCCCTTGCACGTTCGATTTTGTGAAGCAGCAGGCCACGAGCCAGGCTGGTGAACACTAGAGGTCAATCCGTCACCGATCCGACCTTCGGCCAGCCCGGGAGGGGCCGTTTCTTGAGGTGACCGCTGGGGCAAGGTGCGGTTTGCCGGCCAACCGCCCGGAACTCCGATTTCGAGCAGAAGTTCCGATTCATACCGAGTGCTGCTCTAACTGGTTCTTGCAGCGATTGCGATTCTCAATCATGTGGGATTGGCAGGGTTATTTCAGTATCGTCACTTGGCCCGTTGAAAACACCAGCGTCAACTCGTTCGAGAAGCGTTCTTTCTCCCTTACCGTGACTACGCCCTGTTCGTCTTCTTCCTCTGTTTTTTCCACCAACTTGACGGCCTGCCAAAAGGAGATATGGCGCTGATCTCCGGATCCAGAGATATCATTCAAAAGCCCTGAACATGCCAGGAGCCCGACGTGCCCTGCGTGTGAAGCCGAGTCGACTTTTGCCCTGAAAGCGCACCGGGGACCTCCTTTCTCTGAAGACCCTGTAGGATCATCATGGAGAAGATCATTGGGACTCTTCCTTCTCAAATGGGGTTCAGGCAGCCAGATGGGGGAGAGAGTGTGGTGGATATCCTTCGCGGCAGGATCAGATGCCAGCCATTTCTCCCAGAGGAAGGGGGTTTCAGGCCACTATTTCGATTCCCTGGTAGGCAGGCACCAGAGTGCAGGCTCACCACGAGACCCCAGCTTCCGAGTCGGCCAGAATCCGGGGACGAAACAGGAAATGGAAGGGTTCCCTGGAAGACGAATGGGTGTGAACTCGGAGCTGCTGGAAGGCCAAAATAGAGATTCCAATTGAAATTGGCAATTCCTATTGCTAATGTTCCGACTCCGTCCACCATCGGAGGAAGGTGACGGATTCATTACCGAGATCTGCAATAGGGGGTGTAGCCATCATGGACCGCCGCAACTTCTTGAAGAACACTGGCACGATGATCGCAGGAGCGACCCTGGGCACGAACACACTTGCCGAGGCGCTCTCACCGGACAGCGCAGCGTCGAGTCCGGGCGGGCGGCTTCTGCTGCCGATCAACCGGAACTGGCGATACAGCAACCACGCCGTCGAGGGATTCCAGGCGCGTGAGTTCGACGATTCGGGATTCGAGCAAGTCATGATTCCGCACACAAACGTTCGCCTGCCCTGGCACAGCTTTGATGACAAGGCTTACGAGTTTGTCTCGGCCTATCGGCGCCGGTTCAAGCTTCCGTCCGAAGCCAGAGGGCGTCACGTCTTCGTCGATTTCGAAGGTGTGATGACCGCCTCAACCGTGTGGATCAACGGGCAACGGCTGGGTGAGTACAAGGGAGGATACACTCCCTTCTCTTTCGATCTCACGCCCCACCTCGACTGGGACGGAGAGAACGTGCTGGCTGTCGCTGTGGACTCAACCGAACGGCCGGATATCCCGCCCTTCGGTGGTCAAATCGATTACCTGACCTTCGGAGGCATCTATCGCGAGGTTGCATTGCGCGTGGCGCCGGGAACTTTCATTGAGAACATCTTCGCCAAGCCGAAAGACGTTCTCAGCGATCATCCGAGCGTTGAAGTCGAGTGCTTTGTCGGGACCCTCGAGAAAGGCCGCGAGTCACTGACCCTTGAAGCAGAGCTGCGCGATGGCGATCAGGTTATCGCCCGCGCGGAGAAGAACATTCCCGCGGCGGATGTCTCTCCCGAGCCAGCCTCGCATTTGCTCCAACTGACTGGGCTGGGCAAGGTCAAGCTCTGGGACCTGAAGCAGCCCCATCTTTACGCGGTCGTTGCGCACCTCCGCAAAGGTCCAAAAGTCATCGATGAAGACGTGCGCCGGGTCGGCTTTCGCGAAGCTCGGTTCACCGAGGAAGGCTTCAAGTTGAACGGGCAGGTGGTCAAACTCCGCGGCTTGAGTCGGCACCAGACATTTCCTTTTGTCGGGCAAGCGATGCCAAAACGAGTCCAGCGGCGCGACGCGCTTATCCTCAAAAAGGAGCTGAAGTGCAACCTCGTCCGAACCTCCCACTACCCGCAGTCGCGCCACTTCCTCGACTGCTGCGATGAGATCGGCCTCCTGGTGCTCGAGGAGATTCCCGGCTGGCAACACATCGGCGACGAGGCCTGGAAGCTGCTGTCAATTGATAACGTGCGGCGCATGATCCGGCGCGATTGGAATCATCCCTCGATTATTCTTTGGGGCGTCCGCATCAACGAGTCCTTAGACGATCATGACTTCTATACTCGCACGAACGCCGTGGCCCACTCTCTCGATCCGACGCGCCAGACCGGCGGCATTCGATACTTCCAGGGATCTGAGTTCCTGGAGGACGTCTTCACTATGAACGACTTTGGCTTTCCGCTGCAGGCCCCGAATCACCCGCGCTATCTGAACACGGAGTTCTGCGGCCACACCTTCCCGACCAAGTCATTCGACAACGTCACGCGCTTGATGGAGCACGCACTGCGGCACGCGCGCGTTCACAGCCAGCTCGCCTCCAGCCCGTCATACTCCGGGGGAATTGGCTGGTGCGCCTTTGATTACGACACACATGGAGATTTCGGTTCGGGAGATCGCATCTGCTACCACGGCGTGTCCGACATCTTTCGCGAGCCGAAGCCGGCTGCGTACTTTTATAAGTCACAGTGCGATGCGGAGGAAGAAATCGTCCTAGAGCCGGCGTTCTATTGGTCACGAGGCGACGATTTGGATTGGTTAAATCGAGTGGTCGTCTGTTCGAACTGTGACCATTTGAAATTCTATGTCGGCGACAACCTTATAGCCGAGGGTGATCCGGACCACACACAATATGGGAACCTCCCACATCCTCCGTTCTTGGTGAACCTTTACAGGGCGGACCATCAGTGGGGTGATCTCCGCATCGAAGGCTATATTGCGGGCAAGAAGGTCATTGCGAAGTCGTATTCCGGCAAGGGGATCGACCAGAAGTTTGAGCTTCGCGCTGACGACAACGTTCTGGTCGCAGATGGAGCGGACACAACTCGCGTCGTGCTCCGCGTGACGGATGAGTTTGGCGCAGTGCGGCCGTTCGCCACGGGCGCGGTCGCGTTGGAGATCGAGGGGCCGGCAGAAATCCTGGGGGAAAACCCTTTTGTTCTCTCCGGAGGAGTCGGAGCAGTCTGGATTCGAGCCAAAGAAACGCCCGGGGCTGTGCTGCTCCGCGCGAAACACCCGACCCTGGGCGCACAGGAGGTTAAGTTGCAGATCGAGGAGGCGACGACGATGGCGCTTCCGTAAGACACGGCGCTGGGGGTTCCACACAAACTCCTTCGCAGACTCCGCCCTGACGTTTCGGGTCGCGCGGGCGCCAGCGTTGGAAGCGCGTGTGGACTTGCGCTCCTCAGCTTTGCGCTTCGCTTCCTCCTGTGCTGCCTTGGCGGCAGCCTCCATGGTGGCCTTGGCCTCGGCCAGAGTGCTGGCGGTTTGCTGGTGGGTTTGGACATAGCCGGCCAGATGCTTCCCGAGTTCCGCATCGAGTTCCTCGGGCGGGCCGGTGTAGGTAAGTGGGGTGGTTAGAGTAGGGTTCTCGTCGGCCTTTGCCTGGGTGGGGATAACATTGACGCGCAGCCCCGCGAAGCGGGATCATCCACCTTGGCCACCGTGATGAGCACAGTGCGGCCGGCAAGAAGCGGCATGAGTTCAACGAACACAGGACCTCCTTTTCGTGACACAGGCACCACGCGTGTTGTTAATTGGGAAGAGGATTGGGCAGTGGGTCAGTTTGCGAGAAGTGTCGCTTCGTCCATGTGGCTGTTCGCAAGAGCTAAAGGGGCTACGGTATGTAGTTTCCGAGTCGGTGACCACTAGGGAGTTGGCACTATACTTCTGCTGCCGGGCGAGTCGCGACGGCTTGATCTCGTGCTGGGCGACTCGACCGAAAGAAAGGTGTTCCACCACACCGCTAGGGCAGCGGTGTTAGAAAACCTGCCCAGAATCGCTCCCGTAGAAACCCTCAAGAATGGGCTTGTTGATTTCCACTCATGGCGTTAGAAATGTGTAGTTTTCTAACGCAGTCGAACTATGGGTTATAATGTTGGGTCGCGACGAGCGGGTATACGAACAACATGTTCTCGGGCCCGCAGAATAAATCGAAAATGACGAGGTTTCCGATGCATATTTCCTTGCACAGACCCGGCTTCTTGATCGCCTTGGTTATGGCTGCGTGCGCTCTAGTTTGGCCAGTTGCCCTATCGGCCCAAACGGGTCTGGAGGGCCACTGGGAGGGCGCGATTGAACTACCCGGGACGGCCTTGCAGATCCGGATTGATTTCAAGAGCGCCGGCGCAGCGTGGCAGGCCAACATCGATATCCCGCAGCAAGGTGCTCAGGGAGTGCCGCTCCAGGCCGTGCGATTCGCGGCGCCACAGGTTCATTTCGAGCTTCCCGCTGGCCCCGGCCTGGCTGTTTTCGACGGCAAGCTAGATGGCAACAAAGTCAGCGGGAACTTCTCTCAGGCTGGGCAAACATTTCCTTTTTCTCTCGAGCGCAAATCGGCCATGGTACCAGCGCCCGCCGCGCCAGCCACGCCGACAGCAAAGCCGAGCCTCGACGGGCTCGACGAATTCGTCACTCAGGCCATGAAAGATTGGAAGGTACCGGGCCTAGCCATCGCCGTTGTGCAGGGCGATAAAGTAATTCTCCTGAAGGGCTATGGCTACCGCGACCCGGAGAAGCAGTTGCCGGTGACCCCGAATACACTGTTTGCCATTGGCTCGATCACAAAATCCTTCACCGTGACCACCCTTGGCATGGAGATGGACGAAGGCAAATTGGACTGGGACAAGCCCGTCCGCGATTTTCTACCCACCTTCAAATTGTATACCCCGGCGCTTAGCGAGGAGATGGTGGTGCGCGACTTGATTACGCATCGTTCCGGCTTGCCGCGCCATGACCTGGTCTGGTACTCATCTGATTTCTCGCGCGAGGACTTGCTCAAGCGCCTGCAGTATCTTGAGCCGAGCAAGCCCCTTCGCGCCAAGTTCCAGTACAACAACCTCATGTTCATGACCGCGGGTTACGTTGCCGGACTGCTGAACGGCACGAGCTGGGAGGATGCTGTCAGCCAGCGCGTCTTCAAACCTCTGGGAATGACCGGCACGAATTTGTCCGAGCGGGATACCCAGAATAGCCCGGACTTTGCCCAGCCCTATCGCAAAGGCCGCGACTTAAAGGCCGAATTGAAGCATATCCCCTTCGATCCGCAATGCCCGGACCGTTGCGCCATGGGTCCGGCCGGCGAAATCAACAGCAATGTCGCTGATATGAGCAAGTATCTGCTGTTCCACATGAATCAGGGGAAGTTGGAAAGCAAACAGCTTCTTTCTGAAAACAACGCCGTGCAGATGCAAACTCCGCAGATGACCATACCGGGCGCGCCGGCGTACAAAGAACTCGGTGAAGGCAGCTACGGAATGGGCTTCTTCATTTCTTCTTACCGTGGGCATAAAACGGTCGAGCACGGCGGAAACATTGACGGCTTCAGTGCCGAGCTATCGTTCCTACCGGCCGACAAGATCGGCGTCATCGTATTCACCAATCTCGATGGAAATCCCCTGCCGAACATCGTCGCCTTTAACGTCTTCGACCGCTTACTCGGGCTCGACCAAGTCCCATGGAACCAGCGATTCCTGGAGTCCGAGAAGAAAGGGAAGGAGTCGGAGCAGGAGGCGAAAAACAAAGGCTACACTCCGCAAAAGCACGGCACGCATCCCTCCCACGACTTGAAAGACTACGTCGGGGATTACTCGAATCCCGGCTATGGCATTGTCAACATCGCCCCCGACGGCGATGCCCTCAAGTTGACGCTCAACAAGGTCAGCAAACCTCTGAAGCACTATCATTACGACGCCTTCCAAGTACCGGAGGATCCACTCGACCCGTTCGAGAAAATGAAGGTGATGTTCCTTACGGACATCAACGGGGACATCTCCAGCCTGTCTATGCCGCTCGAAGCCAGCGTGAAGGACATCCTCTTCACGCGCATGCCCGATAAGCAACTCACCGAGCGCAGTTTCGTCGAGGCCTTCTCCGGTCAGTACGAGCTTCCCGGAGTTCCGGTACCGCTGACAGTTACGCTCCGTGGCGATCACACCCTCGTTGCCAGCGTTCCCGGGCAGCCCGACTATCAGTTAAACCCGAAGCGTGGCACCACTTTCCAGCTCGCAGATTTCAGCGGCGTTACGATCGAGTTCAAGCGCGATGCCTCGGGAAAAGTGACGGAGGCTGTCCTTGACCAGCTCGGCACCGTCATCATTCTGAAGAAGAAATAGGGCCCTGAATAAGCTGAAGAGAAGAATCGAGCTACCGTTTGTGGAGACAAACCCTGTCTTTCCGGCGGTTCGACGTAGCTTTGCCACACTCTTGACAACGTGAAACCATGTACGCGCTTTGAAGACTATTCTTTTCGGAGTTTCTGCCGCCGATCCTGCGACTTTCTCATGCGTCGGCCTTCTTCTGATGATTGTGGCTATTATGGCCAGCTACATTCCAGCGCTTCGAGCTGCGCGCATGGATCCCATCCGAGCGTTGCGCAGCGAATAACGAAAATGGCTGTAAGACAGATGTTCAACAGCGGTTCTGCACCTATACCTGCGGGGAGAAACGATGCGATGCTTCGCTATAGTTGGGCATAAGAATGGGGTTGTCGGTAACTACGTTTGTTCCTTTGTATAGTTAGCCGCCATCTCCGGGATTGTTCCCGAGTCGCGTACTCGGGAGTAATCCCCTTGGTTTCAAACGCCCATTCAGGAAACTGACCCACTACCGAAGATTGAGTTGATCTGGACGGGTAGACGAAGGTGTGTATACTCAGAGGCGGTGGAAGGCCAAAATGGAGATTCCAGTTCGGACCGGGAGGCGGTGCCATGCGGAAGCGATTTGGACATTACTGGTGGGCGTTATTGGTTTTGGCGGGAGGGGTTTTGTTTCTGCCTGGCTGCGAACAGAAAACCGTCAACCACATATTGATCGACCCGCACCGCTATGCAAACCATGAAGTCGGGGTGGTCGGCAAGGTGGTCAGGAGCTACGCGGTCCTGGGTCATGGGGCTTACGAAGTTGATGACGGGACAGGCACACTATGGGTGATCTCGAAGACCGGCGTGCCGCGGGAGGGCGAGCGCGTCGCAGTGAAGGGGACAATCCGCGACGGCTTCAACCTGGGAGAATTGGGACCCCTCTTGAAATTACCTGAAGCTGTCCGTTCCGGCGTAGTTATGATTGAATCTGAGCACAAAGCAAAAGACTAGATTGTATGGCGCTGGCAAAACTAGGCGCGGCAGGTACGCTCCCCAACTCAACGCGGTTGCATCCCAGAGCCCAGGGTTGCCACGATCCCGCGCAGAATGCTTCGTTCTTGGCTACCGACCGCAGCGGAGTGGGCGCCAACTATTGGTAGAGCCTATTTCCATAATGTAGCGTTCATCGGACGAGTGGAGCTGATGGTGAAGAAAATGCTGACTCGAGCAACTCGCCATGGCCTCACGGCCAGGCTTGGATACGATGCCCATGTAGGTGTGGTGTTTATCATGCTCACCCCTCGAAGTAACTCGGGAGCCTCGAGCAAAGGCTTGCAAGCCCTGCATGGACAGAGTAGGAAACGTACGGAGCTATAGCTAGTGCTTCCTTCGCATACACCTACCCGGTAAGAATAATCCCACCGGGTAGGCATACATCACACTAACTAATGCTAACGCATGGACGTCACATGGACGTCATGAGGTCTCCGCCGTCACCATTAGCCGCCATTGCCATCACGCCTTGCCATTTACGTAGCAGGTGCCTCAAGACTGACCGATTGGAGGCCTTCTTCAACGTACAACGCGGGTGCCGCTCTTTAAGCTGGCTGTGCTTCTCTAGGCCCGTGGACGTATGAACTGGAATAAACGCCTGGTATGGACTCCATACCCTTTCCCGAGAGGTGGTGCAGAAGCTGACGTGTGTGATGGACTCTACCTTGCCTTCACGGCTAGCCACAGAGCAGGGATCTAATCGGGAATCTCTGTGGTTAGCTACGTCGCCGGTGTGGATCCCCACTGTAGCGGCCGTTGCTTTAGTCACGTAACTGGCGGAGAGTTGCTTCTTGGTCAGCTTCATTCTATTTCCACTAACTCTCTCAATGTGCGCAGATGGCTGGTTCGTACTACCGGCCACGGGCCGGGATGCTGCTGGATACTCCGGCCCTTTGCTTACAAACTTGTAGTGACACGATTCCGGGAAAGATCCAAATGCGGTCAATTGTTGATGGGATCGACTTACGGCACGGATTTTGATTTCCCCTAGCCCCTGTTTCTCTGCCTCGGTAGGAGGGAGGCCGGTAGCTACCGACTACCGGCCCTGAAACAAGGGAAAGCTAAACTTCTGTTCTTCTCCCCTGGTTGGTATAGAGTTTCTCGTACTCTTCCGACGCCAGAGCAGGACATATTCGGCCGGTTTGAGGGATTTACGATTCGCTGCGGGACCCAGTGCCAGGAGGGCTCGATCCGGGCCGAGAATCGGAGTGCGGGACTGGACTGTTCCGTGTCGCTCCCACGAAAGCAGGGGCGGGGTCACATTTCCAGTAGGCGGACAGCCAAGCGCCTGTCGTGCACGAACTCGCCGACCCTGAAGTGGTGCTAGATTCTAGGCTGCGAATTCGTAAACAGAACTACTTCAACAATTCTGCCGCTTTACTGTAACATTGTTACATGGGCTCCGCGAGTCGTTGGGATTTTAAGGGCGAAGCCCTTGGCTAGTCTTTATCTAAAGAAAGCAGCACCGTCGCCAGTCTGAGCCGGAGGGCAAGATGCGAGTCGTTTCACGGACGACCACATTTCTAATGTGGAAGTTCTATCGAACCAAAGTCGTACCTGCCTGCGTGCTTGTCGCGCTTCTGTCCATTCTGTTTGGTGGCGCGCTTGTTGTCGAAGGCTCGCTCTCAGAAGGACAGCAGAGGATCGACTGGACTACGGGCGCGTTGAATGAAGTCGTCGTTACGAATCTTCTCGCCGCCTCCCTGCTAATGCTATGCCACGCCACATATCTCGCCCTAATGGCGCATCACCTTGTCTACAGATTCCCAATCGAGCGGCGACAGTGGGTGAGCCTCGCGTACATCGCCATCGTTTTCGCCTACATCACGCACGCCCGGCACACGTATCTGGAGGCTACAGACCAGCACGGAGTTCTGGGGGCCGTTTGGTGGAGCAGTGCTGCTTTCGCGGTTGCTTATTATGCCATGGCGTACCACGGAATCAGAGAGCGTCGTGCCGAAACAGGGTCTGCACCTAGGGAACGCCAACGTCCGACTCAACAGGTCCGGAGCAATTGGATGCTGCGGACAGATCTCACCATAAGCTTACTGGTGACGATCATGTTCGTGCGCGCAACCGGTCTTTTCAACTGGAAGTCGCCGTTGTCCATGGTGGGAATTCCGTCGGTTGCCCAAGTGCTTCGAGACCTGCCACTGGCCTCGGCGCTGTACGCGCAAGCGTCGCCGAAAGACGCCCTGATCGCCATTGCCCTTGCTGCGTACGTATTGGCGAGGTGCGTCACGCAGCGTCGGCTTCGCAGGGACCAAACAGAAAGGCAGAACAAGATCCTGGCTATTCAGTCTATCGGTCCCAATGGGATCAATTGGACCGCTATTCGGAGCTTTCTTCCGAAGAATGCGGTCTGGCTCGACCTTGCCGGCGGCCCAGGCAAGAATGTTCGAGAGCTGATCGGATTTCTCTACAAGAACGATTCAGCGTTCCCGACAGAGGTTATCTTTTTGGACGATGACTGTAAGGCCTTGACCGCCGCTTCGAACGCGTGGAAAGAGGGATGGCCTGCCCCGACCAAACAGACCTACGACAACGCGAATATGCGTTCAGAGAAGAGTAGGGAGACTCTCGCGCGCTGCCAAGTGATTCACATGGGTCACGCGGCATATGAACCGGCGGTCGCAAATGCTGCCTTGCATCTTTTGCGCTTTTCAAAACCGGGTACATGGCTGCTGCTTCGCTATACATCGAACGCGAGCTTCTATCGCGTGATCAGCGCGTCGACTGCATGCGCCGTATTGCGGCCATACATTCATCACTATACCCATCAACTGCTTATCGAGGACCTGGTCAGCCAAGGCTGGCAGAAACGAGGGGACCACATTCTGCCCCGGCTGTGTGACATTAGTGAGCGCGAGAATCGTGAATACGTCATCGATTGGTGTGACGCTCAGTACGGCGAGTTCTCCGGTGACGTGGTCGAGCGCTACTTGCAAGGATTTGCTGCCGACGGGCAGACTCACGTGCTCAACTGTGACCGGTTGGTTCTGTTCGAGAAAGTTGGATAACCAGGCTCCTACCCGGTAGCTCCTTCTGGCGATCGCGATGCGGACAACTCCTCGAAATAGACTCCGAATCTTCGTTTCTGGCGTCGATAGTACGCCCGATCCATATTCGGGCGTGAGCGTTGCGCGTTCGCTTCGACTGGCGTTTCCAGGATGCGAACTGGTTGCCTTGGACCAATCACCACAAAGCTCCGGTTTAAGCTGGTCGGATTTCGATGACTGGCGCGTGCTATCCAGTCGAGTTGACCTAGCGCGTCTGTGCGCGAACCTGGCTTCTAATGAGTACCTGATCCCTTGCGTTGACGAGGAGATCCACTGGCTCGTGGGCAATGTGCGGGACAACGAACGGGTACTGATGCCCTCGGATCGATGCCTGCGTAGGCTCCGAAAGCCCGCGCGTGTGCTGGCCAAGTTGTTGGAGGTCCGCAGCCCGGCGTCCATTCTTGTCCCTGCCAGGCGAGAGCGATTGGACGCATTCGTCGAAAAGTGTGGCCCCCACGTATGGCAAAAGGGGCGCATTGCCGATGCGGAATTAGCCAGTCTTGAAACCATCCGCTCAAGCGGGGAGTTTGCCAGCGATAAGCCTCTGAGTCGCAGAAAAGACTTATTCCTGCAAGCTCACGTCGACGGATCGCTGGAGGTACTGTCCTTCGCCGCATACAAGGGTCGATTTCTAAACGGCGTTTGGATGCGAAAGCTCGGTGTCACTTCAAAAGGGAAAACATGGAGCGGAGCTGTTATGGAACTATCGGCCGAATGGCGATCGCGATTGCAGACGCTCGTACACCAACTTTCCTGGCATGGCGGCGGAGCCTTCGAGTTCGTACGAGACAGTCATGCTCAGCTATGGCTCATCGACGGAAACCCAAGGTTTCCGGCCTGGATTCACGGTGCAACGCTTTGTGGTCTCAACCTGCCGGCGGCTCTGCTCAGCGCAGCGTCGGGCACAAGGGCGCGCAAGGGGTCGGACAGGTGCAAAGAGTTCTCGCGCGTGGTTGTCGAGGTTGCCGTTCGTCCACAATTCGCTTCCTCCTTCGAACCACATGCTGTCGAGTGACGTCATTCGGAACGTAAAGCGGACCGCGTGATCAACTGAACCCCTTGTCACCGAGGCCGACGGATTCTCCACGATGATCGGAAATCGTTTTAATCCACAGATATCAATTCACCTCAGCGGGCAGGCGGTTTATCGGAGAAATGCCTGCTGCCAAGACAACGGTAGATCAGCGGCGAGTAGTCGCCTTAGCAACGATTCCGGAGGGTCAGTGGGGATTCCGGTTGGATCACGACGCCCTCTGAAGCAATCCACTTCATCGTAGAACGCCCTACGCATAGTAGTGGCCCTGCCGTGCAAGGCGAAACATCCAGTGTTCAATTGCGTCAGGAGATGAGCGAGGCCACTCAATTGTGGGAACTGCCGGGGGAGCCCGTCAGAATGGGATATCTTGGTCGGCTGTCACGCTCGCCGCCTCGTTCAAGGGGTTGTCGCTTTCCTCGACCGGCTCCGCAGGCTTTGAGGATTCAGCCGCCTTTGGACCGGTTCCGTTCTTGGGCGGCCCCAGGAACCTGAGTGCGGTGACGACTACCTCTGGCACGTTGCGCTTTTGGCCCTCGCGATCCTCGTAAGTCCGTAACTGGAGCCTCCCCTCAACGTACAGGAATCTCCCCTTGCTCACAAATTCGCCTGCAATTTCCGCCCATCGCCGCCAAGCGACACAGCGGATCCACAGCGTGTTGGTCTTCTTCTCTCCGTCGCCGTTCTTGTAGGTTTCCTTCACCGCCAAAGAGAAGTTGGCCACCGGTATGCCGCCTGGAGTGAACTTCATCTCACTGTCGGCACCAACGTATCCAATGAGCATCACTTTGTTCAACATAATGTGTACCGTGGGACGCAGAGGCTGGAACGAGCCTGCTCGTCCGTCACGTGCCTCCTTTTGTCGTGGATGGGTCGAATATGGTGTGTCGTTTGAAAGAGTCACTCCTCAGCGAACCGGAATTTGCGGCTGATCCGATCACCGGCCAGCACATCCATCACTCCAGGGTCATTCCAGAAGCGGTGCGCGTTTGAGTAGAGCAGGAGGCCGTCCTCGCCAAGCTGCTGCGCCAAAAACAGGGCATCGACCGGCCCAATCGTCGCAGCCTGACGTTCGCCCAGCACGCGCGCCAGTTCCTCGCCGCTCTCTCTACCGATCGCATCGAGGCCGCGGACCACATCCCACCCGAGCAGCGGTGGAAGCTGCCGGCCTTGCTTGAGAGTCTCGATGATGAAATGGGTTGTGCTTGCCGGGTCGGCAGTGCGTACTGCGACAAGCGGAGTTGATACACAGCGCGCAGCGTGGAACGCCGACGCAAACTCCTCCATAGATCGAATCATGTGCGTGCTCCTTTCGGGAGGGACATTCAAAGGGCAAAGTAAACCGAGATGAGCGCTATTGACCAAACAGGTGTTCCGAACGACACAGACAACGCGTCAGCTTGGCCGTATAAAAGGAGTGATTCATTACAGGTTAGCCAGCTCGGAATCAGAAAAGGAGATTTCAGATGAAAACAATCATGTCCTGCCTAGCGCTAGTCGCTTTGGCAGTGTTCACATCAGCCGCGTTCGCCCAGGAGCCAGCGCCAGCCCAGCAGCCGGCGGCAGCCCAGGAGCCAACCCTCACTTCCGCGGAAGTGAAGTTTGACACGACCACAGACAATAAGGATCAACAAACCAAACTGGATGTTTATGTCAAGGCCAGTGACGGGCATGAAATCGCCAAGGCCGAAGGCAATGAAGGCCGTTGGAACAAGAATTCTACCCACACCGTCACGTTAAAGGTCGAGGGCAACCCAACGAAAGGAGAAGTCGCGGACGGCACCGTTACGCTGACTCTCCACCCGCAAAGAAGGAACAAATGGTCGTT